>JAYUOS010000082.1:0-23419 GCA_043760725.1 Sphingomonadales bacterium | reverse complement strand
GGGCGACGCCGCACAGGGCGGCTTTTGCAATAGCTTTCATAAAATCTCTCCGACCAAAATCACTTTGGAACAACGGTGTAGCGATAGGGGATATAGAGGAACACTTCAGTCCCACTGACCTGCGACCAGAAAATCTGCCCATCAATTCCGCTGACTTGAACGGCGTAATCCGGCCCGAAAATACCGGCACGCGACCGCGCGTCTTCAGCGACCAGCTTCACAATATCATCGCGATATTGATCGGGGTTAATGATCGTCAGCGTCAATCCGCCGCTTTTGTCGATGGCCCCGCGCCCAGTGCGCGCCAGTGATTTGACGAAAGCATCGATCCGCTGTTCCGCAGAAACTGTTGACCCGCCGAGCTTCACTTTGACCATGACGTCAACTTTGCTGGTGTCGACACGTCCGGCCCAATTGAGTGGCAATTCTAGATAACTGGCCTTTGTCACGGGCGTCAATTCAAAGTTACCGATGACCAGTTCGACCCCAGCCGCCGCCGCTTTATCCATTGCTGCGGCCAGCATCGTGTGGATTTCCTTTTTCCGCGTCGCCTCTTCGCGCGAATCCGACGAAAAAGATATCGTCTGCACCGCGGAATCCGCCTGTCGGCGCAAGCCAATCACCGGCCGATTTTCTTGCGCATAGCCTGCGTTCAGCCGGTTGCCGGTGACGATGACTTCGCCCAACGCTGGGCCTTTGGTGGTTTGGGCGTGGGCGGGAACAGAAAGGGCAGCGAGCGTTGCAGCCAACAGAAAATGGGAATGTTTCATAAGCATCTCTCCTGCGTAAAGATGTCCGTCATTTTGCGCGCAAAGACAAGCGGATATCACACCGCGCGACCACCCAATTTTGCGCAACATGCACACCGCATTTTGCACCGATCACCCTTTGCTCCACCGCCAACTATCCGCTAGGGCGTGTTCTGTTAAAAGGCGGCACCTGCCCTCTCCCCCACCCGACCACCCCATGATCATATCCTATGGGTGGTCGGGTGGGGGAGAGGGCCGGTGCAGAACCCCATCAAGGACTCCATGAGCGAAACAGTATCCTTCGGCTATGAACAGGTTAGCCCAGACGAAAAAACCCGCCGCGTCGGCGATGTGTTTTCCAGCGTTGCCCGCAAATATGACGTTATGAACGACGCAATGTCGGGCGGGATGCACCGATTGTGGAAAGACCAGTTCGTCCGCCGCGTCAAACCGCGCGAAGGCGAGGATATTCTCGATATGGCAGGCGGCACAGGCGACATTGCCTTTCGCATGGAAAAATCGGGCGCGAATATCACCGTTGCCGATATCAACGCTGATATGCTGGCCGTTGGCATGGACCGCGCGGTTGATCGCGGTATCGATACGATGGTGTGGAGCGAACAGAATGCGGAAACGCTTAGCTTCCCCGACAGCCATTTTGACGCCTATACCATCGCCTTTGGGATCAGGAATGTGACCGATATTCCAAAGGCCCTGCGCGAGGCGCATCGCGTTTTGCGCTATGGTGGGAGGTTTTTCTGCCTGGAATTTTCGACTGTCGAATGGCCGGGGCTATCGGAGGTTTACGACGTCTATTCGCACAAGCTGCTGCCAAAGCTCGGCAAGATAATCGCGGGCGATGAAGACAGCTATCGTTACCTTGCCGAATCGATCCGCAAATTCCCGCCGATGCCGGTGTTCCAATCGATGATCGCGGAAGCCGGGTTTAGCCAGACCAAAGTCGAACCGATCTTGGGCGGGCTGGTCGCGATCCACAGCGGTTGGAAAGCATGAGTATTTCGTTCCAAATTTCGTTAAGTTATTTCGTCACCCCCGCGAAGGCGGGAATCCATCACCCGCTGCTGAAATTTAGAGTACCGGTGATGGCCCCCCGCCTTCGCGGGGGTGACGAAGTTTGGGATATTGAAGTACCTACAGCATGACCCGTCCCGCAACGCATATCTACCGCCTGTTAAAATGGGGCCGCATCCTCGCCAAGCATGGCGCGCTGCGCGGAATTGAAAGCGATCCGAACACGCCGCCACAGGTGAAACGCCTGTGCCGCATCGCACGCTTTGGCACGATGCAACCACGCGTTCCGGATTATGCCGCCGCCTTTACCGCGATTGGCCCAGCCGCAATCAAACTCGGCCAGACGCTAGCCACACGCCCCGATTTAATCGGCGAGGAGGCGGCACAAAACCTGTTGTTTTTGCAAGACGCACTGCCGCCCGAACCGTTTGACGCGATCAAGCTGCAAATCGAAACGGGGCTTGGCGGGCCGGTCGAGAAATTCTTCAGCGAAATTGATCCGGTCGCGGTCGGCTCCGCCTCCATCGCGCAGGTCCACCGCGCCGTGACCACCGAAGGCCGCCAAGTCGCGATCAAAGTCCAGCGCCCCGGCATCGACAAAAGCTTTATGCGCGACATCGAAACCTATGAATGGGCCGCCGCGCATTTGGAGGCATTGGGCGGCGAAATCGCCCGATTACGCCCGCGCCTAACCATCGCCAATTTCAAACGCTGGACATTGCGAGAGCTTGATCTGCGCCGTGAAGCGGCATCTGCGTCCGAACTCGCCGAGGCCATGAAAGGTGTCGCGCATTACGAAGTGCCCGCCATCGATTGGGACCGCACATCGGGCAAAGTGATGACGCTCGACTGGATCGACGGAATAAAGATTTCCAAGGTTGAGGAGCTGAAAGCAGCAGGGCATGACCTGACTCAAATCGCCGGACATCTGGTCAACGCATTCTTGCGCCAAGCGATATCAGAAGGCTTTTTTCACGCCGACATGCATCAGGGCAACTTGTTCGTGAAAGCTGATGGCACCATCGCTGCGATCGATTTTGGCATCATGGGGCGGATCGACCGGCAGGCTCGATTCTGGCTAGCGGAAATCCTCTACGGCCTGCTCACCGGCAACTACCAACGCGTCGCCGAGATCCATTTTGAGGCCCAATATGTGCCTGATTATCATAACGTTGCTGAATTCGCGACGGCGCTGCGTGCCGTTGGCGAACCGATGCGCGGCAAGCCCGTTAGCGAATTGTCCGTCGGCCAAATGCTCGACGGCCTGTTCGCGATCACCCGCGATTTCGACATGCAAACCCAGCCGCATCTGTTGCTGCTGCAAAAAACAATGGTGATGGTGGAGGGCGTCGCAACGCAGCTCGACCCCAGCATTAACATGTGGGAAACATCCGGCCCTTTCGTGAAAGAATGGATGCGCACCGAATTGGGACCAGAGGCGGCTCTTGCTGACGGCCTGCGCGACCGCGCGAAAATTTTGGGCCTCATCCCCGATCTCATCAAACGCCTAGACGAAAGCCTGCCCCGCAAAGGCGGCGCCCCGCCAGCCCCGCCTTTGCCGGAAATACCGCTGATTTGGGATAAGCGGGCTGGCAGTGGCTGGTGGAAATATGCAGGCGTTGCGGTGGTTGCGGCCGCGGCTGGTGCTGCGGGGATGAATTGGTTAGGATGAATTAATGACCGAAAAACGCATCCTCCTCATCGTCAGCGGTGGCATTGCTGCCTATAAATCGCTCGAACTCGTGCGCCTTATCAAACGCCAAGGCATTGCCGTCCGCGTGGTTATGACCAAAAGTGCAGCGGAATTTGTTACGCCTTTGTCACTCGGCGTGATGACCGAGGATCAGGTTTATGGCGATATGTTCGATCTGAAAGAAGAGCGCGAGATCGGGCATATTCAGTTAAGCCGTCAGGCCGATTTGGTTGTTATTTGCCCCGCGACCGCCAACATCCTGGCGAAAATGGCGGCGGGGATTTCGGACGATTTGGCGACGACAATCCTGCTGGCGACCGATAAGCCCGTGCTCGCTGTGCCTGCGATGAATGTGCGGATGTGGAACCATCCAGCGACGCAGCGCAATCTGGCTCAACTGCGCGCAGATGGTGTGACCGTGATGGACCCCGATGAGGGCGCGATGGCGTGCGGCGAGTTCGGTCCCGGCCGCCTGCCCGAGCCGCCCGATGTTGCCGCGCGGATTTGTGCGATGCTCGATCACCCGCTTGATGCGGCGTTGACGAGCGGTCGTGCGCCATCCACCAAAGCTGCTCCCCCCCTTGTCGCCCAACCCGATTTTTCTGAACCCACGCACCGACCGCTTTATGGCAAGCGTGTATTGGTGACGGCAGGGCCGACTTATGAAGCCATCGACCCTGTGCGTTATATCGCCAACCGGTCGTCGGGGCGGCAAGGCTTTGCCATTGCGCAAGCGGCAGCCGAGATGGGCGCGGATGTTACGTTGATTGCTGGCCCCGTGCATTTGGTAACACCGCCCGGTGTAATCCGCATCGACGTCGAAAGCGCTGCAGAAATGCTGGCCGAGGTGGAGAGAGCTCTGCCCGCCGATGTCGCGATCATGGTCGCTGCCGTCGCCGATTGGCGCGCTGCCGATGTGCCGGAGCAAAAGATTAAAAAGGACGGCGCGGCCATTCCGCCGCTGATGCTCGCCGAGAATAAGGACATTCTCGCAACGCTTGCCAAGCATCCACAGCGTCCCAAATTGCTCATCGGCTTTGCAGCGGAGACCGAGAAGTTGATTGAACATGCCCAGGCAAAGCTAGCCAAAAAAGGCTGCGACTGGATTGTCGCCAATGATGTGTCCGGAGACGTCATGGGCGGCGCGAACAACGCGTTTCATATCGTCACCAAAGACGGCGTTGAAAGCTGGCCAGATAGTCCCAAAGACGTGATCGCGCGCAAATTGATGGAGAAAATTTCCGATGCCGTCTGAATCCGTTTCGGTGCAGGTCAAACGCCTGAACAATGGCGCAGGGTTGCCAATGCCGGTTTATGCCAGCGACGGCGCTGCCGGGATGGACATTTGCGCGGCGGAAAGCCTGACTCTGAAAGTCGGCAATCGGCACGCGGTCGCCACAGGATTGGCGTTCGCCATCCCGCGCGGCTTTGAAGTGCAAGTCCGCCCACGGTCTGGCCTTGCGCTGAAACATGGCATCACCTGTTTGAACACCCCCGGCACCATCGACAGCGACTATCGCGGCGAAGTGAAAGTCATCCTTGCCAATCTGGGCGACGAGGATTTCGTCATCCAACGCGGCGACCGGATTGCGCAATTGGTGGTTGCAGCGGTTACGCACGCCGCGATGGTTGAGGTGGAGACGCTGGATGACACTGCGCGCGGCACGGGCGGATTTGGTTCAACGGGAGTATGACGCTTACTGACGCGCAACTAGACCGTTACGCGCGGCACATCGTGTTGCGCGACATTGGCGGTTCTGGCCAAGCGAAGTTGCTCGACAGCCATGTGTTGCTGATCGGTGCGGGCGGCATTGGTTGCCCTGCGATCCAATATCTGGCGGCAGCTGGCGTTGGCACGATCAGCGTTGTCGATGATGATGTGGTCAGCCTGTCCAACCTGCAAAGGCAGGTGTTGTATAGCGACACACAGATTGGGATGGCCAAAGTCGATGCTGCGGCTGAGGCTGTTGCCAAACTTAACCCTGATATTCAGTTTCATGCTTTGAAACAGCGTATTACTGCGCACACTCCGCCTGATACATTGAATAACGTCGACGTGGTCATCGACGGCAGCGACAATTTTCACACACGGTTGATCGTTAATGACCTGTGTCTAGCTGCGCGCGTTCCTTTGGTCAGTTCCGCCATCGGTCAGTTTCACGGACAGATCGGAACCTTCACCGGCTGGCTGCCCGACGCCCCCTGCTATCGCTGTTTTGTCGGCGACGCGCATGACCCCGATGATTGCGACGAATGCGCGACCCAAGGCGTGCTTGGTGCGATGTGCGGCCTAATGGGCAGCTTTGCGGCCATGGAGGCGATCCGCTATCTCACGAAGTTTGGAGAAGACGTGAAGGGTAAGCTGCACATATTCGACGGGCTGAAACCGGCAATGCGGACGATTACGTTGCCAAAGGATGCGGAGTGTTCCAGTTGCGGCGGAGCGCGCGCAGCGCCTTAAGAATTAGCTCGCACAAAGCCACGAAGACACAAAGACAAGTGCACGCAAGTTCCTCCTTTGTGACTTCGTGTCTTCGTGCGAGCTCGTTATAGCCTGTGGCGCACCTAACCCTCCAAAATCTCATCCACCCAATCAGGCACGACCTCAGTCGCAACCCCATGCCGCGCTTCATCGAACCAGCGTGTGCCTTGTGATGGCTCTAGGTTAAGCTCCAGCGTCTTCACCCCCTGCTGCCGCGCATCGCGTACAAAGCCAGCCGCCGGATAGACCGCGCCTGACGTGCCGATGCTGACGAACAAATCCGCCGTCCGGATCGCGGCATAAATCTCTGGCATGTGATAGGGGATTTCCCCGAACCAGACGACATGGGGACGCAGTTCGGGCGCGCCGCATATCGGGCAAGGCGGACGCTCTGCCATCGTCCCGCGCCAGTCGCTGCGGATCTCGCACGCCTGACATAAGGCCTTTAGATGCTCGCCATGCATATGGATCAGCCGTTCTGCCCCCGCGCGTTCATGCAAGTCATCGACATTTTGCGTCACGATCAACAGGTTCCGCCCCTGCCCCCGCCATTCGCGGTCCAACTCTGCCAGTGCATGATGCGCAGCGTTCGGTTCGACCTGCTGAATACGTTCGCGCCGCATGTCGTAAAACCGCAGCACTAAATCAGGATCGCGGGCAAAGGCCTCTGGCGTCGCCACATCCTCCACCTTATGCTGTTCCCACAATCCGCCAGCGGAGCGAAAAGTGTCGATGCCGCTTTCCGCGCTGATCCCCGCACCGGTTAGGATTACAATGTTGCGAATGATAGTCATCTCGCCCATGAAGCAGCAAAATTCATAGGCGGCAAGTATGACAAAGATCGGTATCATCGGCAGCAAGGGGCGCATGGGCCAAGCACTTGTCGACGCCATTTCGGCGGCAGGCCATGAACTGACGGGCGGCGTGGACAAGGGCGATGACGTCAGCGCGCTGATCGCTGCATCCGATGTGCTGGTCGATTTCTCCTCGCCCCATGCGCTGGAGGCAACGCTCGACGCTTGCATCGCTGCCAAAAAGCCCATCGTCATTGGCACGACCGGCTTGGAGGAACGCCATCATTACCTAATCGACGATGCCGCCGCCGACATCGCCATATTGCAAACCGGCAACACCTCGCTGGGCGTGACTATGTTGGCGGCGTTGGTGCATGAAGTGGCGGCACGGTTGGGGCCTGACTGGGATATCGAAATCGTGGAAATGCACCACCGGATGAAAGTCGACGCACCGTCTGGCACAGCAATGCTGCTGGGTGAAGCAGCGGCTAAGGGCCGTCACATCGACCTTACCGCCAATAGCGAACGAGGCCGCGACGGCATAACCGGTGTGCGCAAGGCGGGCGCCATCGGCTTTGCTTCGTTACGCGGAGGCACTGTTGCAGGCGATCACAGTGTCATTTTCGCCAGCGATGAGGAAAGCATCACGATATCGCACCGCGCCGAGAACCGCGCCATTTTCGCGCGCGGCGCGGTGAAAGCCGCCATTTGGCTGGCTGCGCAAAAGCCCGGACGCTACGCAATGCCCGATGTTTTGGGGCTTTAGCTCCTGACAAAGCACTGGTTGTGGCAAAATTGCATCATATGCCAATTTAATTTGCCTAAAGTTCCCGAAATCAAAGCAATAATTTGCTGCTCTTGGCTGGCATGGCTATCGGTGTCACAACTCCAGTGTCAGGATAGTTCTTGGCCGTGGAGATACCTAATTATTCGAGGTTCGAAACGGGCCCGAAGTTCCAGTTTGAGAGGCACTTATGAAGATCGCTAAAATCGTAATCCGTTCGGCTATGTTGTCGACCATCAGCATCGCTTCGCTTGGCATAAGCACCGTCGCCTATGCACAGGACGAAGCTGCTGCTGACGAAACCGACAACCCGTACGAAGAAGAAATCATTGTTACCGCGACCAAGCGTGAGCAAACATTGCAGGATGTGCCTGTTGCCGTTTCGGTAACCACCGCCGCCGCAATTGAGCGCGCGCAGGTTCGCGATTTGAAAGATCTTCAAACGCTCGTCCCTTCGCTTCGTGTCAGCCAGCTGCAAAGCTCTGCCTCGACTGACTTCATCATTCGCGGTTTCGGCAACGGTTCGAACAATGTCGGCATCGAAGGCTCAGTTGGCGTCTTCATCGACGGCGTGTACCGTTCACGTTCGGCATCGGCGATCAGCGATCTTCCCAATTTGCAGCGCGTCGAAGTGCTGCGTGGCCCGCAATCGACTCTGTTTGGTAAAAACGCGTCGGCAGGCGTTATCTCGATTGTAACCGCAGAACCGAAATATGAATTCGGCGGCTCCGCTGAAATCAGCTATGGCAATTATAACGCGATTGTCGCCAAGGCGGATATCACCGGCCCGATTACTGACAGCATCGCATTCAGCCTTGCTGGCGGTATCAACAAGCGCGATGGTTACGGAACCAACCTGACGGACGGATCGAAAACAAGCGAGCGTAACCGCTGGTTTGGCCGTGCGCAGCTGTTGATCGAACCATCGGACAGCATCAAGTTCCGCATCATCGGTGACTATGACAAGATCGATGAAAATTGCTGCTATGTCGGCAACGTGTTTGCTGGGCCAACTGCAGCAGCAATTGTTGGTGCAGGCGGCAGAATTAACCGCAACGGCATTTTCAGCTTTAGTGAGTTTCAGAACTTCTCATCGGAAAACAAAATCACCAATGGCGGCGTTTCGATGCAGGCTGATTTTGACATCGGTGCTTTGAAGCTGACCTCGATCACCGCCTATCGCGAGTCGCGTGCGAAAACAAACGCCGACAGCGATTTCACCAGCGCAGATGTAATCGGCGAAAACCGTGGTAACATCGATATCAAAACTAAGACGCAGGAATTGCGTTTGACGTCTGATTTCGACGGACCGTTGAACTTCTTGGTTGGTGGCTATTATTTCGATGAAAAAATCGGTAATAAGCAGCAACTGTTACTCGGACGCGATTTCCGCGCGTATGCAAACCTGTTGTCTGGCGGAGGCTATTCCGGCAACGAAGCTCTCATACGCGCGCTTGCTGGCTTGCCCGCAGCCACCCCCACCACTCAATTTGGTGCTGCTGGTCAGGGGCGTTTTGAAGATTGGGGCTATAAGAACAAAGCCTTTTCTATCTTCGGCACCGCCGATTTCGAAATCATCGAAGGAGTTACGCTGACGGGTGGCTTGAACTACACCAAGGATAAGAAGAACGTCGCGAGCAACACTCGCTCGACGGACGTCTTCTCTAGCATTGACTTGATTGCCGTTGGTGGCGCTGCTGGCGTACCCGCAGTTGTTCCTGTCGGTGGCGTGGGGAACACAACAATTCTCTACCCCCGGATTACCCCTTGCCCGAACACAAACGGTGCTGCAGCTGTCTGCAACCCGTTCTTGGGGCTTCGCGCATTGCAATTCCAACCGCCGTTCCTCAACTTCCCCAACTCGGTGGAAAGCGGTCGGACCCGTGATGGCAAGCTCACCTACTCGGCCCGTTTGGCTTGGGAAGCGACCGACAACCTCAACCTTTATGCAAGCTACGGCACAGGATTCAAGGCGACGTCGTGGAACATCTCGTTCGACTCGCGTCCGTTCTTGGCAGACTTTGTTGCTGGATCGCCTGCACAAGGCGCTCCACTGACGGCATCGCCCATCCGCACCGCGGGTCTTGCCTCGGCAAACCTGACCAGCGGCACACGCTATGCGCTTCCTGAAAATGCGACAGTTATGGAAGTGGGCCTAAAAGCCAAATTCGACCGCGTTGCCTTTAACCTGACCGTGTTCAAGCAATCGATCAAAAACTTCCAGGGCAACTCGTTCATCGGCACAGGCTTTGTTCTGACCAACGCCGGTAAACAGTCAACGTTCGGGATTGAATTTGACGGTTCGGTGAACCCCATCGATCCATTGCAGCTTCGCGCAAGCTTCACCTATCTTGCTCCGAAGTATGACAGCTATGTTGGTTCGGCCTTTGGCGATATCAGCGGACAGACACCTGCTGGCATTCCCAAATTGTCCGCTACATGGGGCGCAACCTACACCGCCGAATTGGGCGGTGACACGGCTTTGATCCTCAGCTCTGACTATCACTATGAAGCCAACACGACGATCAACGACAATCCGGCTTTCCGGATTTACAAGCGTGAAGTCAGCGATTTGGGCGCATCGGCAACTTTGCGTTTAGGAAATGGTCTGCAATTTTCATTGTGGGGCCGCAACCTGACCAATGCGAAATATCTCGCAACGATCTTCCCAAGCGTTGTGCAGGCAGGGTCGGTTTCGGGTTATCCAAACCAGCCGCGCACATATGGCGCGTCAGCCAAGTTTAAGTTCTAAGGTCTAGACTTAAGACAAAAATAAGGCCGGGAAGAGCAATCTTCCCGGCCTTTTTTGTGACTTGGCGATCTGAGTTTGAGCAGGCGGCAGGGGACTGCCCGAAGCGTAGCGCCGTGGACTGCCCCCAATAGGTTGGACACCAACGCCTAGGAACAGTCCACAGCGCGCTTCGCGCTTGGGACAGTCCCCAAGCCTCATGCAGCAATCAAAGCGCCTTTAACGCCTCCGCCAGCTTCGCCACCTCGTCCGCTGGCGAAGCCCAGCTGGTGACCAAGCGCGCCGCCCCCACTCCCCAGTCGTAGAAATCAAACCCTTGCGCGCGCAACGCCGCCGCTTCATCGGCAGTCAGTGCCAGAAACACCTCGTTCGCCTCCACCGGATGCAGCAAGCGCGCGCCAGCGGCCTCCGCCACAATCTGCGCCGACCCATTCGCCGCGCGCGCGTTCTCCAGCCACAACGGCCCCGCCGCGCGCACCGGTTCAATCATCGCCAGCAATTGCGCCGCCAGATAGCGCCCCTTGGATTGCAGCTGCCCGACGCTTTTATGCGCAAACCGTGTCCGCGCCGCCAATTCCGGATCAAAAAAGACAATCGCCTCCGCACTCATCGCGCCGTTCTTAATGAACCCGAATGACAGCACATCGACCCCTGCCCGCCACGTCACATCGCCGGGATGACAGCCCAAAGACGCCACCGCATTGGCAAACCGCGCGCCGTCCATGTGGAGTTTCAGCTTCCTCGCCTTCGCCACTTCGCCAACAGCGGTCACTTCGGCGGGCGAATACACGCGTCCATATTCGGTGGCCTGCGTGATAGAAATCGCTTGCGGTACAGCCTGATGCACATCGCCGCGCAGATTGCCCAGCACAGTTTCGATGGCTTCGGGCGTAAGCTTCGCCCCCTCGCCCTCGGCCAGCAACAGCTTTGCGCCATGCGTAAACCAAGCCGGCCCGCCGCATTCATCAACCTCCAAATGCGCCTCACGGTGGCAGACAATTGCACCAAACGGATCGACCAAAGCACTCAGCGCCAGCCCGTTCGCTGCCGTCCCCGTCGCCGCCCAGATCACGGCAACGTCTGTTCCAAACAACTCGCTAAACGCTGCGTCCAGCCGCGCTGAATACGCATCGCCTGCATAGGCCGTATCGGCAACATCCGCCGCGTGCATCGCTGCCCAAATCTCCGGATGGACCGGCGCTGCATTGTCGGAGAAGAATTTCATCGTTGGGCTTTCTAAGCTTTAGGCAAAAGTGCGTTCGATAAACCAATACGCAGAAATGATGCCAATGCCATAGGTAGCTGCGCGGATTGCGACAGGAGCCGCAGCAGCAGCAAAGCGCCGCAACAGCGCCAGCGCGCCCGCCGTCGCCAGCACGATCGCTAACTGCCCCGCCTCAACCCCCAGGTTAAACGTCAGCAATGCCGTCGGCACATCGCTTTCGGGCAAGCCAATCTCGTTCAGCGCGCCTGCAAAGCCAAAGCCATGCAACAGTCCAAAGCCGAACGCCACCACCCAGGGAATACGCTCAGACAGACGCGGCTGATCCGGGTTTTTCTTCACGATCTCCACCGCCAGAAACAGGATTGAAAGCGCAATCACGCTTTCCACCGGCCGCTGCGGCAATCCCAAAAAGCCCAACGTCGTGCCGATTAGCGTCAGTGAATGGGCAACGGTAAACGCGGTCACCGCCTTGGCCACCGTCCACAGCCCCGACAGCAACAGAACTAATGCCACAACAAACAACAGATGGTCATAGCCGAACATGATATGGTCGATGCCGGTGATGAAATAGGTTTTCGCCACCTGCAAGCGATCAGGCTTTGCCTCGATCATCACCATCGGCGTATCGGCGGTCAGCCGCATCGCCTGCACCGGACGGCCCAGCGGGGCAACACGGACGAGAACATCGGTTTGGCTCGCACTAAACGACGACAGGCCGATGGACTTACCCGCAACGTCATAGGCGCACCGCACATCAAACGTCGTGACCACCGCCAGCGCCGCCATCGCGCGCACCGGCTCGCCGACAAATGCGCAGCCAGCGGGCAGCACCGGTTGCGTCGCAGGCGTCACTCCGCTGCGCATCGGCGCTTTCCACACCAGCCGCCAGTGTTGCGCGCCGGATTGGCTAAACTCGATATAGCCGGGCCGCAGCTCGTCCGCCCTTGCAGCCACGGACAGACATAGCAGGCACAACGCCACAAATAGGCGGATCATGGCTTGGCGATCTTGATAGTGTAGCCGTCGAGCAACGCCTGATACGCCTTTGCCTCACGCGCCTTGGTGGTCTCAGCGCGCCAGTCATTCTCGACACGCTGGCGGACCTGCGACAATTGTGGCTTATGCCCTGCCGAGACCGAGCGCGCGCGAACAAGGTGCTGGCCAAAGCCGGAGGCAACCGGACCAACCCATTCGCCTCCAACCTTCACGCCAGCCAACGCAGCGGCGAAGCCTTCCCCAAAATCCCGCGCAATCTGTGCTCCGTCAGCATCCTCGACCGAACGCGGCAGCGAGATCGGCGCACTCATCGTTTGCCAATCCCCACCACGCGCAAGCCTGGCTTTCACCGCCGCAGCATCGCCGCCGTCGCCCAAATATATCTGGTCAAAACTGAACCGAGCACCCACCGCATAGCGCGCCGCATTGGCCTCCAAATACCGCTGCAACACCGCATCATCCGCCGCAACATTCTCTGCCTCTGCCGTCGCCAGATACTCCATCTTTGACCGCAGCCGCCGCCGGATAATCGCATCATTGGCCTCTAGTCCCAGCCGCAAAGCCTCGCGGTAATACACCTCTTCTTTGATATGATCGCGGATCAAGCCATCCAGTTCCGCTGCCGACGGCGCACGCTGCCAAGTCTGTACAAACCGCTCCGCCAATGCGCTGACTTGCGCCGCATCAATTTCGATAGCGCGACTAGCCGGATCAACCGCCTCCCCCCGCCAAGCGGAAAAGGCAAACACGGCGAGGCCCGCGAGGAGGAAGTGCACGAGCGGTTCGCGCAACCAAGCACGCAGGTCTACAGCAATATCCATGTTGGCCCCTCGCTCTCAACATGAGCGATAAAGGCAAGCAACGACGAACGCAACGCATCGAACCCAAAGGGTTCGCAAGGGCGACCGCCCGCCCGAGCTTATGCGAGGAGCCAAGGCGGCGGATGCCGCCGCCCGGCGCTTGAGGGCTAATCAAATACCCAAAATGGTGCCCGGAAGAGGACTCGAACCTCCACGCCGTTACCAGCGCCAGCACCTGAAGCTGGTGCGTCTACCAATTCCGCCATCCGGGCACATGATGCGCGCGCAAGAGTGCAAGGCATCGGGTAGGCGCGTGTCTTTAGTTTGTGCTGGCGGGATGTCAACGGGGGAAGAATTATTTGGGGGCGGGTTTCTTTGCAGCGAAACGGGGGATTTGGTAATCGGGGCGAAGCCAGCGGATTTTGCCCTGTGCCTCTTCCTGTGCGCGCTGTGCGTTTAGGGCAACGAGCCGCGTGACGATTTCGGATGGGGTTAGGTCGCCGCGATGATAATCGTCTGCCCAGCCATAAGCATCGGCGACGGCGGCATCGATTTGTTCGTGCAGGCGGTTGACGATACCCGCACGGGCCTTTGTCGCGCGGTCCTGTTCCGCGAAATCCATCGCCGCACCAGCGCTTAGCTTTGCACGCAGATTATAGATTTCGGTCATGGTCAGGCCGGGGACTTCGGCCAGCGCAGCCTTGCGGGTTTCGTCGAGTTCTTCGGCAAGTTCGGCGATAGTGGCACGTTGTTCGGGCGAGGCGTCGGGGAATGGGAAGGGATCGAAGACCCGAGTTTTTACGTAAACGCTATCGTTACCGACGCCCATCCAACCGCCCAATTGCAACGACCACGCAACGTGAACCCATGAAGACAACACTCCTAATTCGAAATGGCCGTCGGCTGCGACGATGACAACCTTATCATCACATATAACTTCGGATTCTAAAAACTGGAAAATGCGGTGCTTCGAGGTGTCGACCGTTGCTATGTAGCGATTTAGTCCAGCGAGTGCAGTACGCAGCTCTGGACGAGGCTTTCCCATTAGCCACCAAGTCGCAAGATACGCTTTGGCATCGCTAGTCGCCGATTTTTTCACTTGAGTTTCGCGTGTTGCCTTTACTGTTGATAGCAGGTGTTGTGCAACTTCCGGATACCGACGCATGACTGTTTTTTCATCCAGTCCAAAAAGGTCAATAACCATCTTATTACGAACGTCGTTGGGCGCTCGCCCTGTCAAATCCTTGCCATTGCGATACGAGCGGATAAACGACTCAATGTTCTCGCGTCTCCCTAATCCCAGCACCTCGGCTTCACTTCGGGATATTGAAAACCCCTGTCCATGCAATTTAACACCATCATGACAAATGCCTGTATTAGCGAGCAGCTTTTCGGTCTGAGTGACGTCAGCACCCAAAGACAAATCGGCATTGATTGAACCTTCGGTCTCGCTTGTCACAAGCTTTGGACTGTCGCTTGCTAGTTCTGCCTCACGCACAATTTCGACCAATCGTCCGTCATGCTGGCCGCGCTCGGCAACGGTCATGGCGATGCGGACGGCGGCGGCATCTTTGGTTGCTTTGGTCCAGGGGTGGTCGGGGATGGCGAGGATGAGGCTTAAACCCCTCTCCCCTTGCGGGAGAGGATACGAAGCCTTGCGAGCTTGCTCGCTAGGCGCAGTTGGAGAGGGGGTGGTCTCTCGCGGGGCTTGTGGCTTCACCCCCTCTCCCCCCGCCGCTATCGCGGCTCCTCCCTCTCCCGCAGGGGGAGAGGGTTTTTTGTGGAGATAGCCCTCTATCACCCGCCTGCTGAATGTCTGGGTAATGCTATTCGTGGTCACAAAGCCAAACCGGATCAGCGGTGTGTTTTCAGCAACCAAGATATGTGCCGCCCTGTCCCACCATTGCATCACGAAATCGGCGGATTTGGGGACGCGGGTATTGGCTTTCCACAATGCCTCGGCATAATCACCGCCCAATTGTCGCCTGATGTCTTTGCCGCCAATAAACGGCGGGTTGCCGATAATGAAATCCGCCTCTGGCCAATCGGGCATCATCGGGGTTTCGGTATCGGCCTCGCCCGTTGGTGTGTGGCACAGCACCGCATCATAGCCCGCATGGCCGCCGAAATTGATATTGCCATATTGTTTCAACACGGGGTCGGGGGCGGCATCGGGATCATTCTTCATCCGCCAGCGCAGCCAGCCGATCCACAGCACCAGTTCGGCAATCACGGCGGCGCGCGGGTTCAGTTCCAGCCCCAAAAATTGCTGCGGCCCCACCAAAGGATCGGCGGTGCCGCCCAATTGGCGGATGGTTTCGATAACGTCCCCCTCCAACCGCATCACGTTTTCCATCGCAACATACAGGAAGTTGCCGGTGCCGCAGGCGGGGTCGAGAATGCGCAGAGTGGAAAGGCGGTGGTGGAAGGCGCTTAGGCTTTCGACCAGTTCCTCCCCATCGACTTGCGATGGGGAGGTGGCAGCCGAAGCGTTAGCTTTGGATGACGGAGGGGCTTTCGACGTCGCAGTCCCCTCCACCATCCGCCTTCGCAAAGGCTTCGGCGGATGGTCCCCCTCCCCATCGCAAGTCGATGGGGAGGATTTGAGGATCGCTTCCCACTCAGCCTCCAACACATCCATAATCGTCGCTTGCACCAGCCGCTCAACATAGGGGCGCGGCGTGTAGTGCGCGCCGAGTTTTGACCGTTCACTGGCGGTCAGCGCTTGTTCCAATAGGGTGCCGAAAATGGCGGGTTCGACTTTGGTCCAGTCGGCCTTTGCCGCTTCGTACAATTCGCCAATATCGGCATTGGAAAGGCGATAGGTTTGCGCCGATGCGAACAAGCCGCCGTTGAAAAAACGCACGTCAGCGCCAAGGGCAAAGGTATAGCGTTCGCCGCCATCGCGGGCCATGACTTGCCACAACTGCCGCAACTCTGGTTCGAATGCGGCGTCGTTGTCCTTTGCCTTTTCCAGAAACGCGGTGAAGCTGCCTTTGGGGATTAAGCTGACATCCTCTGCAAACATGCAGAATACAATGCGCATCAGGAACAGAGCGGTTTCTTCAATCGCCATGCTGCGGGCGAAATCGGGGGCGTCGGTTGTTTTCTGCCGCTGCGTTTCCTCAAGCCATTTTGACACAGCGGCTAGACGGCTGGCGATGCCGCGCGACACCAGTGCCGATTTTGCGCGCGGATCGATGCTGGCCGGGTCTGTCCATATACTGCGAAAAATCGCCTGGACATCGTCGTCGGTAAAACGGGTAATTTCAAACCGGTAGCTGTGCTGATCCGGAAAATAGCCATAGCCACGGCCATTGCCCGAATAGTCAAAGTAAAGCTCAAACGCGCGGCCAACATCGCAGACGATTAGAAACGGCGGCCAAGGATGGCTGGGCGGCAGGTTGACGGCATAGCGTTTTGCCTGCGCCAGCGCGTCGCGCATCAGCCGGTCATAGCGCGCGCCGGATGGCGAAACCGGCGCGTCCTCCGCCGCATCGAACAATTCGGCCTGTTGTTTTTGCGCGTCTGTCAGCTTTGACTGCTTGGCCTCAAGAATGAAATGGCCTTTTTTATACAAATCGATTGCGCCGGTATTCCCGCCTGCGCCGCCGCCCTGAACCGGGCCTTCAAACTGATAGTCGCCAAGCACGCCAGCAGAGGCAGGTTGCGGCAAAGGCAGATGAAGCGCCTGACAAAAATCGTTAATGAACTGGCCGTAATTGGCACGCTCTTGCCCGCCCGTTACGCCGCGCCATTTGTCGATGAATGCCCCGATCTCCATAATGCGTCTCTGCCCTTATGCGCGTGGCCAATCAATCCCTTGTCGTTGCCCGGGCAGTTTTTGCCTGTGGGTCCGCTCTTGTTTTTGGTTTCACACTAAGGATACGAAGATTTTTAAGAGGTGGTTTTGTGAGGGTTGGTTTGCTGGCACTATGAAGGTCAATACATACAACATCGTCGCCCCGTGCTTGACACGGGGTTAGGCTTTAATCGGCGGCAGAAAGCGGGGCCCCGTGTCAGGCACGGGGCGACGGGGTGGGGTAATGGGCGTGGCTGAGAAATCGACATCCGAAATCACCAACCACCCCTTTAAAAATCTTTGCGTTCTTTGCGTGAAACCCGCTGGCCTAACATTTCCGTATACCGCACCCTCCCCACTTGAAACCCATCGGGCTCTGGTGCAAAGCACGAAGTATTAAATCACCCATCTCACAGGCCCCACATATGAACGATCTGAACGGCAAATTGGTCACAGTATTCGGCGGCGGCGGGTTTGTTGGGCGCTATGTGGTGCAGGCTTTGTGCAGCACAGGGGCGCGGGTGCGCGTGGCGGTGCGCAATACGCGCGTTGCGGGCGGGTTGAAAACGCTTGGCAATCTGGGTCAGGTTTCGCTGGCGGCGTGTGATGTGACTAAGCCTGCCAGCATCGGCAACGCTTTGGTCGGCGCGGATATGGCGGTGAACCTTGTCGGCAGCTTTGACAACATGGACGCGGTGCAGCGCGCAGGTGCGGGCAATGTCGCGCAGGCGGCGGCGGTTGCCGGGCTGGCGGCGCTCGTCCATATCTCCGCAATTGGTGCGGATGTCGATAGCGACGCGGTTTATGGCCGCAGTAAAGGCGCTGGCGAAGCGGCGGTTCGCGCGGCGTTTCCCGGCGCTGTTATCCTGCGCCCCTCGATTGTGTTTGGCCGCGAGGATGCGTTTATCAACCGCTTTGCAGGCCTAATCCGCATGTTACCGGTCGTGCCGGTGATTGGTTCGACGACCAAGTTTCAGCCGGTGTTTGTGGGGGATGTCGCCAAGGCTGTAGTTGCGGCTTTGCGCAAGGGGAACGCGGAGACTTTGGAGCTAGGCGGGCCGCAGATCCTGTCGATGCTGCAGCTGAACGAATGGATCGCGCGCGCTATCGGTCGGGCGGATAAGCTGTTCGTGCCGGTGCCCGACTTTGCGGCAAAGGCTATGGCGGTTGGCACAGGCTGGCTGCCCGGTGCGCCGATTACCAGCGACCAGTTCAAAATGCTGGGGCGTGATAATGTGGTCTCTGGCGTGGACGGGCTGGCTGCGTATGGCATTACGCCGACGCCGCTTGATGCCGTGGCAGAGGGTTGGCTTGATATTTATCGCAAGCATGGCCGGTTTGATGGGGTTTCCGCTGCTTAAATGGCCGCTTTCTATTTACAACATCTTCGTCACCCCCGCGAAGGCGGGGGCCATCACCGGCACTATAAATTTCAGCAGCGGGTGATGGATTCCCGCCTTCGCGGGAATGACGAACTAAGGGGAGGCGAAGACGCCCAATGACTGAATTTTGGACCGCCGTGATCCTCGGCATTGTTGAGGGCATAACCGAGTTTCTGCCGGTATCCTCCACCGGGCATTTGATCCTGGCGACCGAACTGATGGGGTTCGACCAGTCCCAATGGGAGGTGTTCAACATCGCTATTCAACCCGGCGCGATTTTGGCGATTGTGCTGTTGTATTGGCGGACATTTTGGGATGTGGCCAAGGGGTTGTTCGGGCTTGATCGCGGCGCGCTGCATTTCGTGCGCAACTTGCTGGTGGCATTTTTTCCGGCGGTGATATTGGGGCTGGCGTTTGGCGATTTGATCGAAACGATGCTGGGCAATGCGCGGCTGGTGGCGTGGACGCTGATACTCGGCGGGGTGGCGATTTTGGTGGTCGAACGCTTTGCTAGGCCTGTCGAGGCAGGCGGGATTGCGGCGGTATCGTTGAAAACCTCGGTTGCCATCGGGCTTGTGCAATGCCTTGCGATGGTCCCCGGCGTATCGCGATCCGGCGCAACGATCTTGGGCGCGATGAGCCTGGGTGTTGACCGCAAGACCGCGGCGGAGTTCAGCTTTTTCCTCGCGGTGCCAACGCTGACCGGGGCGACGGCGTATCAATTGTATAAACATGGTGGGTCGCTGACCTCGGATGATTTTGGCTTGATCGGCGTCGGCTTTGTCGTCTCGTTCTTTGTCGCATGGGCGGTGGTGAAGGCGTTTCTGGCCGTGGTCATGCGTTACGGCTTTGGGCCATTTGCTTGGTACCGAATCATCGCGGGGATCGCGGCTTTAGTATGGCTTGGAGTTAGATAGGTCCGAAACGGATCTTTTATCGTGAAATAAAGTTGCGCAGACCGCTAACGAAGCTGCAAAACCTGATATATAAGACAGCAATGCTGTCCTAAATTGCATTTTGTTAGTGCGACATTCGCCAACTTCGTCTATGAAGCAGTATGGCAAAAGAACGCATGCTCCAATTCGTCGACACCAACCAAGCTTTCCCCAAAAAAAGGGAGGCTGAATTGCGCGCCGAAGATTTCCAAGAAATCGCCAACAAATACGCGCCCGATAAAGCGGTCGAGCAATCCTCGCGCTGCTCACAATGCGGCGTGCCGTATTGTTCGGTGCACTGTCCATTAGGCAACCACATCCCTGATTGGCTGCGGCTGACGGCAGAGGGCCGCCTGCGCGAAGCCTATGAGCTATCGAACCTGACCAGCACCATGCCCGAAATCTGCGGCCGCATCTGCCCGCAAGATCGCCTCTGCGAAGGCAATTGTGTTATCGAATTTGCCGGCCATGGCGCCGTCACCATCGGAAGCGTGGAGAAATACATCACCGATACCGCCTGGGCCGAGGGCTGGGTCGAGCCCATTGCGGTCGGCGTACCACGCGGCATGTCGGTCGGCATCATCGGCGCAGGTCCCGGCGGATTGACCGCTGCCGAGTATTTGCGCGTCGCGGGTTACGATGTTGAAGTCTATGACCGGTACGACCGCATGGGCGGATTGCTGACATACGGCATCCCCGGCTTTAAGCTGGAAAAAGACGTCGTCATGCGGCGCATCGACCGGCTGGCCGAGGGCGGCGTTGTCTTCCACGCCAATTTTGAAGTTGGCCGCGATGCCAGCCTCGACGAACTGCGCGCCAAGCATGACAGCGTGCTGATCGCCACTGGCGTCTATAAAGCCCGCGACATCAAAACGCCCGGCGTCGGCCTAAACGGTATCCACGCCGCGCTCGATTTTCTGACCGCGTCGAACCGCAAAGGTTTCGGCGATGCTGTCCCCGCGTTCGACGAAGGAACGCTAGATGCAAAGGGCAAAAATGTCGTCGTCATCGGCGGGGGCGATACCGCGATGGATTGTGTCCGCACCGCCGTTCGCCAAGGCGCAAAGTCAGTCAAATGCCTATACCGCCGCGACCGCGACAATATGCCCGGGTCGCAACGCGAAGTCGCCAATGCCGAGGAAGAGGGCGTCGAATATGTCTGGTTATCGGGGCCAAAATCCTTTGACGGAACCGATAGTGTTGAACGAGTCCATGTCTCCAAAATGCGGCTTGGCGCGCCTGATGCCAGCGGACGCCGCGCACCCGAATCCGATCCCGATGGCGACTTTACGCTCGATGCCGATATGGTCATCACCGCGCTTGGCTTTGAGCCCGAGGATTTGCCCATATTGTTTGGCAGCCCCGACCTGAACGTCACCCGTTGGGGCACGATCCGCGCTGACCATATTACCGGCATGACCAACCTAGACGGAGTGTTTGCTGTGGGTGACATTGTGCGCGGCGCGAGCCTTGTCGTTTGGGCGATTAAAGATGGCCGCGACGTGATAGAGCATATGCACCGCTGGATGCAGGCCAAGGATAAGGCGCGTCTGGCAGCTTGAATTTTAGGGAGAGAAACATGCGTACATTGATCCTGAGTGCTTTGCTGGCGACGAGCAGCATGACCGCCGCGGCGCAGCCCGTGTTTGCAGAAACCGAGGCTGTCGTAGCTGATCCGGCAAAGCAGAGACTTGCCGAAACAATGGCCGGAAAAATCATTCCGGCGGGTAGCTATGAAAAGATGATGAAGGATATGTCGGTTCAACTGGCCGATACCATCATCGCCCAAACACTCGGCATGGACGCGTCGACATTTGCGATGACTAAAGAAGGTGAAGCTTCTGCGGTCGAAGGTAAAACGCTGGGTGAACTTGCCGCTGAAGCTGACCCGAACTTCAAAGAGCGCATGGATATTATGATGCGCGTGACGTTTGAGGAAATGGGCAAGTTGATGTCGGCGATGGAGCCTGCGGCCCGCGGAGCGCTCGCCAATGTCTATGCGCGCAAATACACAACGAAACAGCTTACCGATATGAACGGCTTTTTTTCGACACCCAGCGGATCGACCTTCGCCGCTGATTTCATGTCAACCTTTACCGACAAGGAAATGATGACAGCGATGATGGGCCAGATGCCCAAAGTGCTGGAGGCAATGCCAGAAATTATGAAAAAGGTTGAGGCAGCGACAGCACATCTTCCGCCGCCTCCGAAAAGCGAAATGGCAATGACCGACGGGGCATTGCCTGCCTGCGCGGTTGACGGTGACACCAGCGACTGCACCGAGGCCGACTGGGCCGCAAGTGCAGCAGTCGCTGCGGCGGATGCGGCTGCGGAGGGAGCGATCACAGCAGCTGAAGTTGTGCGACAACGGGCCGAATGGAGCAAAGCAGACCTGAAGGCCGTCGAAAAGGCTGAAGCCGAACTCGATGCGGCCTACGAAAAATCAAGCGCTGCGGAAATCAAGGTAAGCGCTGCAGTTGAAAAAGCCATGCGTAACGCAGGGCAATGGACCGACGACGTGATGGCCTCCGAGGATATTCCCGCTGACGCTGTACCTCCAACGGCGCTGCCAAGATAACGGATCAGGATAATGACCCACCACTACCCAACCCCAGAACACGAACGCCTCGCCCGTGAAGGCATGTATCATCCCGAATCCGAGGGCGATGCCTGCGGCGTTGGCTTGATCGCAGCGACCGATGGAAAGCCTTTGTGGCGTGATAGATAATGTGCACCACTGGACGTAGCCCAATGACCAGGGGCCCGTCTGGCCGCCTGAATTATAGGAGTGAGACATGCGCAGATTGATTATTGGGTCATTATTCGCGATCTGCAGCATGACCGTTGGGGTGCAGCCTGTGTTTGCTGAAACAGAGGCAACACAAGCAGATTCTATCTCAACGGATTTGCATCAAGCCAAATCCATCATGCTTGCAGGCATTCTAAATAGTGAATGGATTATCATCGGCGACGACAAATCCGATGTAAAAGCAGAAGCCTTGATGCTCGAACTGTTGGCTTCCGATCCCGATCTGACCGAGTTGGAACAAGATTATCCAGGCGTTGTTAGGGAGATGGCGAAAGCTAGTCTCCCCATCACCAGCAAATATTCGCGCCAGCGCTTGCCCGATCTACACGCACGGCAAAGTGCATTGTATCGTGCAAATTTCTCGGAGTCAGAGCTTGATGTCCTGATAGAGTTCTATTCGTCTCCGACGGGACAGAAGATGATCATTGCGATGTTGGAAAATATCAAGCCGGACGCAATGATTGAAGAAGCAAAGGATTCCGAGGACTTTCGGATTTCAGCGGGGTCGGCATTGAAAGATATAAGCCGGACTGTTCCCTCAATTATGGACACCATGAACGACGTTGACGTCAAGGTAATCCAAGCGCTGATGGAAACCGGCCTACCCTTTCGCATGCAAACAATCGGTCCCCAAACCCAACAGATTGCCCTTGACTGGATGAACGAAAGTGCACCGGGCGAAGACAAAGAACTTGAAGAGGCTGCTTTAGCAACCATTACGCGGCGCAAGGAACAGGCATCAAAATGACCCATTACTACCCCACCCCCGAACATGAACGGCTTGCCCGTGAAGGCATGTATCATCCTGAATCCGAGGGTGATGCCTGCGGCGTTGGCTTGATCGCCGCGACCGATGGAAAGCCTTCGCGGCGGGTGGTGGCGTCGGCGATTGAGGCGTTGAAGGCGGTGTGGCATCGAGGGGCCGTTGATGCCGATGGCAAAACCGGCGACGGTGCTGGCGTGCATGTTGATCTGCCGGCGCGCTTTTTCGACGATGCGATTGCGGCGGGCGGGCACAAGGTTCTGCCCAACCGCCTGGCCGTGGGCATGGTGTTTTTGCCGCGCACCGATCTTGGCGCACAGGAAAATTGCCGGACGCTGGTTGAGGCCGAGATTATCGAGGCGGGCTATACCATCTATGGCTGGCGTCAGGTGCCCGTCGATGTGTCGGTGATCGGCGATAAGGG
>JAYUOS010000081.1:0-2407 GCA_043760725.1 Sphingomonadales bacterium | reverse complement strand
ATTTCTTTACGAACATATTGGGCATCTGGTATCGCGGCGTCACCTTCGCAGAGAATGGCCGAATGATCTTGCGTCGCTCATCCACAGCGTGACGCTTGCTGATCTCGCAACACTGGCACGCGTCGGCCCTTTCAAGACCGCGCACGATGTGCTGGCGAGGCTGGATACCCTGCGTGAGCCGGCCAACGCGGGCGGGCTTTTCCCAATCGAAATGTCCGCCGGGCTGACCGAAGGCGCCTTGGCGAAAGTGCCGGCGCTGTCATTTCTTGAAGACTGGTATCGGCTGAAAATGGGCAGTAACATCGCTTTGGACGGTATACCGGCCGCACGCCTTGCTGCCTACCAGGCTGTGGCAAGGCTCTACGCTCACCGGATACCCGGCAGTTCCACTGAAATTCAGGGGCGCTTTACCATTTTGTTCGGCATGTTCACCAAATACGTGTCGGGATTGCCCGCACGCAACTTCAGCATAGACCTTGCGACCGGGGACATTCGCCAAAGTCGATTGTGACCCGGCCCCTTACGTCTGCGGGGCGGCATCGTGTCTCAGCTTACTTTTTCAGCGCCCGGCTTCGTTCTTCTGTCAGCGCCATCGTGGTCTGGCTGAGGCGTTCTGCAAGAACGCGCATAACTTCGATCGTTACTTCCGGAAAGTCGGTCAGCAACTTGAGAAACTGTTCTTTTCTAATTCGGAGGGCATCGATCGGCGTGACTGCCCGGACGGTCGCCGTGCGGGCCGCGTCGCACAGGATCGCAATCTCGCCAATAATGGAATTTTGCCCCACCTCTGCAATCCGAATTTGCCCGTTAGGTGAATCAACCAGAATTTCTGCCTTTCCAGCCAGGATAACGTAGGCTGCATCACCCACTTCACCTTGGCGAAACAGGATTTCGTCGGCGCGGTAGGTCACCCTGTCAGATGTAAATGCGAGGAGCTTCAGTTTGGCAGGCTCCAACCCCGCGAACAACGGCACGAGCCGCAACATCCGAACTTCATCCTTAAGAAGCATGGTCCTGTTTACCCTCACATTTTCCCGACACCGGGGATCATTTTCCTATCGTGACACCAGTTCTTTGAATATGCCATCCTTCTCGGCAAGCGTCGCATAGGGTCCATCGGCGGCCAAGGTTGTACCGTCAAATACCAGGACGCGGTCAAAAAGGTTTGAAAGCGTTGCATCAACCAAAACCCAGACGATCGCCGGGTGGTTACCCACCCGTGGATCAAGCCCAAGAACATTCCGCACAATCTGCTCCCGCGTGCGGGGGTCAACTGCGGTGAGGGGCCGGTTAAAGACCAGATAATCTGACCGCCGCAACAATGCCCGTGCAACGTTAAGCTTTTGGCGCTGTGTCAAAGTGAGCCTTTTGCCACCCGTTCCCACCTCAAAATCCAGGCCAATCGATAAAAAATCAACGTAAAGATTTAATTTATTCAATAGCTTGCGTACAATCTCCTGTATGCGGTCTGGGCCGTCGGCGTGCTTGCCGTTGACGCGCCCAAAAATCACATTGTCCATCAGGTTGGCGGATGAGGTGAATTCTTCTGGGTCGTAAATTTCAATCTGATCTCGCAAATCGTCTGGCATTCCATCATGGAATTGACGTCGGGCTTCAACGATCCGTTCCATCCGGTCTTCTGTCAAAAGGCCAAATCGATGCCGTGGTTCCACATAGGCAAAGCTCAGGCCAATTATAACCGGCCTGTCTGCCTGCGACACCTCCCCGTAGTCCAATCCCTTGAGTTTCTGCACCAGGCGTTGGTATGTCGGGATGTCATCCGCAGTCATGAAGGTCAACTGCTGGAAAAACGGGTGATCGGCAGGCAGGTCACCGAAAAGCTCAATGGCATTTTCGGCAATCTCGTAACCCATGTCATAGAGCACCCGGTCCAGGTCATTTTTTTCAATGATCGACCGAAAATAGTCATTCTTGGCGATTTCGCGCGGCATCATCGCCGGTCCGGTTGCGTTACCGAAAAGAAGATTCTCACCCACGGTCGATTCCGTATTGTAGACACCGGGTTCAAAGTATTCGATCAACGTCGTCAGGTCGGCTTCTTCAAGCTCGGCGCGCAACGCGTGACGCATCTTCAATATGCTGGGAGCGATACTCGGATGGCGCGACAGGTCGACAGTTGAGCGGAGCGCAAGATCCAGAATGTCCCGCGAAAACAGAACCGCGTCAAGAACCGGGGCCACAGAATTCAAAAGGTCATGCTGCCCATTTGCGCCCGCAGCAGCATAATCGATCCAATCACCGTTGATGTCGAAACTTGGGTTTCCCGAAAGATGCGCTTCTTTTTCTTGCCATTTCCTAGCTGCACCGCCGTCTTCATAAACAGCCGGTTTCAATGGCGCGTGTTTCAAGCCGTAGAACAGGTTGTCGCGCAATGATCCTGAAAATA
>JAYUOS010000080.1:0-88935 GCA_043760725.1 Sphingomonadales bacterium | reverse complement strand
GCTTTTCAAAATGCCGACGCAATTTCATTTCGCGATAGACGCCTTCGCGCTGCAATTTCTTTTTCAGGGCCCGCAGCGCCTGATCAACATTGTTATCGCGAACCATAATTTGCATAAAAACTCACACTCCGCATTCTTGCCGGCTTGGCATCAACCGACACCCTAACGCCCATGTTTGGTAAAAATAAAAAGCGCCGCAAAAGATGCAGCGTCAACGATTGGGGCCACTAAAGCGCTTTATCGGTAAATTCAACCCTGAATCTGGCGACTTTGCGACCGGTTGTTGCATCTGTTATGCGCGCTGGGCATAGCGAGTAGCGAATATGACCAAACTGACCGTAAATGATCGTCCCGTCGAGTATAAGATGGACTCGGCCACGCCCTTATTATGGGCGTTGCGCGATGCGTCTAACCTGACCGGCACCAAATTTGGTTGCGGGCAGGGTGATTGCGGTGCGTGCATCGTTGATATCGACGGAGAAGCGCTGAAATCCTGTATGGTGACACTGGCAGAGGCTGAGGGACGCTTTGTTACGACCATCGAGAAACTGTCGGTTGATCGCAGCCATCCATTGCAACAAGCCTTCGTTGCGGCAGGAGCCGTGCAATGCGGATTTTGCACACCGGGCATGATTATGGCGGCGTCAGCATTGTTAAAGCGCAATGCCAATCCGACCGATGCCGATATCGACGAAGCGATTGCCAATATCTGCCGCTGCGGAGTTTATCCGCGTGTCCGTGATGCGGTGCAACGGGCGGCAAGGGTGATGCGCCGCGAATCGACTTTGGCCGCTGTCCCGCCCCCTGGGATTACACCAGCGGATGCGGCAGCGGCGGTTCCGGCGATCAAAGTTCGCAAAGGCGACTAAGGCGTTTCAAAGGCCGCGATGGCCAGTAAAGCTGTCATACTTCCAAGTCCCAGAGGCAAATGCCAGCGCAGCCGCATCCAGCCATCGGGCAAGTCGATATGCTGCGCAATCTGTTGGTCGATGAGCGGCGAAACTATGAGCCCGATGGCAAGGATCATCAGCGACGGCCCCGGCCAATCCCATCCCCACGTCCATGGCAGGAACGTCAAAAGCGCGATCAGGCTGGGCGCAATCGCGGCGGCGTAAATCCAGCTGGGCACCGACGGGTTCAGCATCGCCATTGCCCACCACAGGCCACCTAGAAAGCTAAAAATCACTGCAGCATAACCAAAACCGCCCGCGCTGGCGATCCAACGCATATCGCTGCCGTCGAGCAACAGAAACACGGCAAAAGCCTGTGGCAACAATCCGGCATAGCCAAGTTGCAGGGCGGTTGAGGAGAGCGGACGAAGGGCTTGTGACATAATGTCGCCTTAGGCGGGGGCAGTGAGCCACCCAACACAAGCAAACCGCTGTAGTGTGCCAACGCCGCTTGGGGCCTAAGCGATATCAATGTCCAAGCAGCTTATCCTGATCCTGGGGGATCAATTGACGCCCGATATTTCGTCGCTGCAAGGTGCCGACCCTGCGAACGCTATCGTGCTGATCGCAGAAGTGATGGCCGAGGCGACGTACGTTCGGCATCACAAGAAAAAGATCGCATTTCTCTTTTCAGCAATGCGGCATTTTGCCGAGGAACTGCGCGCTGCGGGTTGGGCAGTTGAATATACGCAATTGGATGATCCCGACAACAGCGGGTCATTGGTTGGCGAAGTGTTTCGCATTGCGGCCCGAAACGATGCAACATCGGTGCGCGTAACCGAGCCCGGCGAATGGCGGTTGCTCGATGAATTGCAGGGCCTCGATACTGCCTTTGCTGTCGAGATATTGCCCGATGATCGCTTCATCGCCAGCCATAAAGAGTTTGAGGATTGGGCCGAGGGCCGCAAAGCTTTGCGGATGGAGTTTTTCTACCGCGATATGCGGCGCAAAACTGACATCTTGATGGACGGCGATAAACCGACTGGCGGGCAGTGGAATTTCGACCATGATAACCGCAAGCCCGCCGCCCGCGACCTGATGATGCCGCAACCGTTGCGCTTTGCCCCAGACGCAATCACGCAAAGAGTGCTCGATCTGGTCGAGGCGCGCTTTGGCAATAATTTTGGCACGCTGTACCCGTTTTGGTTCGGTGTTACGCGCGGCGATGCAGAGGCTGCGTTCGCGCATTTCCTGAAAACCGCGCTGCCGCAGTTTGGCGATTATCAAGACGCGATGCTGGCTGGGGAGAAGTTCCTGTATCACGCCGTTGTCGGGCTTTACCTCAACTGTGGGCTGCTTAATCCGCTGGCGGTGTGCCGCGCCGCCGAGGCAGAATATGATGCGGGCCGTGCTCCGCTGAATGCGGTTGAGGGCTTTATCCGGCAGATCATTGGCTGGCGCGAATATGTGCGCGGTATTTATTGGCGCGAGGGGCCGGACTATGTCCACCGCAATGCTATGGGTGCGACGCGACCCGTGCCGTCGTTTTATTGGGATGCTAAAACCGACATGGCCTGCGTCCGGTCATGCGTCGAACAAACGCGCGACGAAGCCTATGCGCATCATATCCAACGGTTGATGGTCACCGGCAATTTTGCGCTGCTGGCTGGCGTCGATCCGCACGAACTGCATCTATGGTATTTGGCGGTCTATGCCGACGCCTATGAATGGGTGGAGGCCCCCAACGTGGTCGGCATGAGCCAGTTTGCCGATGGCGGCTTGCTGGCGTCCAAACCCTATATCTCCAGCGGCGCCTATATCGACCGGATGTCGGATTATTGCAAAGGCTGCGCCTATGATGTGAAGACAAAGGCGGGAGCAAAAGCATGCCCGTTCAATTACCTCTATTGGGATTTCATCGTCCGCCACCGCGAACGCGTCGCCAGCAACCCGAGAATGGCGCAAATGGTGCGCAACTACGACCGGTTTACCGATGAACGCAAAGCCGAGATCGCCGACGATTCAACCCGCTTTCTGGCCAGCCTTTCCTGATCGGCAGCGGTCGGAGCAGAAACGGACATTGTCCCAATCACGCTCCCATTTCTTGCGCCAAGTGAACGGAAGTCCGCACGCGGCGCAGTCTTTGGTGGGCAGGTCCGATTTTTTGCGCATTTTTGGCATCGGTTAGAAGTCAATCCTTTGGCCATCCCATGCGAACAGGTTGCCGCTGTCGGCCGGGGTTAAGGCGTCGAGAACCGAGAGCATCTGTGTTGCCGAAAATTGTGGCGTGAATAGCTTGCCGGGTTCGACATTGCGCTGAAACGGCTGCGACAAGGGCGTGGCGACCGTGCCGGGATGCAGGCCCACAATAACCGCATCCTTATGCGTCCGCCCCAATTCAACGGCAAAGTTGCGCAGGATCATATTCAGCGCCGCCTTTGCCGCGCGGTAAGCGTGCCAGCCACCGAGCCGGTTATCGCTGATTGAGCTGACCCTTGCTGATAGCGCCGCAAACACGCCGCGCCGGTCGCGTGGCAACAATGGCAGGAAATGCTTGCCGATCAGCGCCGGACCAATGGCGTTGATCGCAAAGGCGCGGGCATAGGCTTCGGCACTTTGCGCGCGGAATGACTTTTCGGGTTGGAATGCTTCGTCGTGCAGCATGCCGGTGGCGATAATAATGAGGTCGACTTTGCCGATTGCCGCAGCGGCATCGGCAATGCTGGCTTCATCGGTTAGATCGAAGGCGAATGACTGAATTTTGTTGGTTGCAGCGATCGGTTTGCGCGCACCTGCATGAACAGTTTTCACAGCTGGATCAGCCGCCAGCTGCTCAACAAACGCCGCACCAATGCCCCCCGATGCGCCAAAGACACATGCAGTTATCGGTTCTGGAAAACTGGAGAGCATTTCGCGGATTTAACCACACGGGCTATCATCGCAAGTCGGGCAATGTCCCTACTCTTCGAGCTCAATATCCCAATACAGCCAGTCGCGCCACGTATCGTGCAGGTGATTCGGCGGAAAGCCGCGGCCACGGTCTTGCAATTGCCAGTTGGTCGGGCGGATCGCGGCCATGCGCAATTGCATATGCGCCTGCTTTGGCGTGCGTCCGCCTTTTTTCAAATTGCAGGGCAAGCACGCGGTGGTCACATTTTCCCAGCTTGTCCGGCCATCTAGGCGGCGCGGGACGATGTGGTCAAAGGTCAAATTATGCCCCGACCCGCAATATTGGCATTCAAACTTGTCGCGTAGGAACAGGTTGAACCGCGTGAATGCGGGATATTCCGAAGGCTTCACATATTGGCGCAGCGCGATGACTGACGGGATTTGCATATCCAGGCTGGGGCTGTGGACATGCTGATCATAGTTGGCGACGATGTCGACCTTATCGAGGAACACCGATTTGATCGCGGTCTGCCACGGCCATAGGCTCAAGGGATAATAGCTAAGCGGGGTATAATCGGCGTTCAGCACCAACGCCGGACAATTGTCCGGGTGCCTTGACCTTCCGGCCGCTAATAGAGTTCCTTCGTGATACACGCTGTCTGATACTCCAAGTGTCTCAACCTTTATCCGCTTTTACCGATTTGCGTTACAGCATTTTGACAACGCCCAACTTATTTGTGGTTATCGCGACGTCAAGGGGGCAAAAGACACCATATGTGGTATTCCTGTGGTTAAACTTATGGGCGTGGATTTTGCGCCACAGTTGGTAAAGGCGACCCGCTTTGCGCCAAGCCCGAATGGGCGGCTGCATATTGGCCATGCGTATGCGGCTTTGTGTGCGCATGATTTTGCGCGCAGCTTTGAAGGGGCGTTCCAACTGCGGATTGAGGATATCGATGGAACGCGGAGCAGGCCTGAGTATATCGAGGCGATTTTGGAGGACATGGATTGGCTGGGCTTGCGGCATGACGGCGACGTAGTCTTTCAGTCGCAACGGGTCGAACAATATGCCGCCGCGCTAGATAAGTTGCGCGCGATGCGGCTGGTTTATCGGTGCTGGTGTACCCGCAGCGAAATCGCGGAAGCGCTGAAACTGCGTCCGGTGCGCCATGGACCCGATGGCCCGGTCTATCCCGGCACATGTCGCGGGGTGGAGCGCGATGGCCCGCATAGCTGGCGCCTTGATATGGCGGCGGCGATGGAGCAGGTTGGGCCTTTGACGTGGAGCGACCTGCAGGCCGGACCGCAAAGCGCCAATCCGTTACAGTTCGGCGATGTGGTGCTGTGGCGCAAAGATGCACCCGCAAGCTATCATCTGGCGGCGACATTGGACGATGCGGCGGACGGGATCAGCCACGTGGTGCGCGGTAAAGACCTGTTTGCCTACACCGCGATCCACCGCGTGCTTCACAAATTGCTGGATTTGCCACAGCCTGTTTATTGGCATCACGGATTGCTGCTCGACGCAAAGGGTGACAAGCTTTCCAAAAGCCGCTTGTCTCTACCGCTGGCTGACTATCGCGCTCAAGGCATCGACGGGGCGCTATTGGTGGAACAACTTCGCAGGGGCGAACTCCCGCTTGGAATATCAGCAAGCGAGGCCTAGATAGGGCGCACACCCGTATCGCGATAAGGCGGTTGGGGGCGTAATGGACTGCTCATGGACACATTTCTCATTCTTTTTCTGCTCGTTGCGATGGGTTTCGTCGTTGTGGCTGTCGTGCGCGGGTTGCGGGCCTTCGCCAATATGCAGCCTAATGAGGTTGACGAGAATGGCGTGCCCAAATCTTTGGTGATCCAGAACAAGATGATGTTCTCGCGCGTGAAGTGGCAGGCGATTGCGATTTTGCTGGTCGTCATCATAATGCTGGGCCGCGGCGCAACGACCTGATAGCCCGGCCATCATGGTCAAGCTCAACAAAATCTATACACGCACCGGGGACAACGGCGCCACCGGCCTTGTCGATGGCACTCGGCGGTCAAAGGCAGACGCGCGGATGTGCGCGATTGGCGATGTCGATGAAGCCAATAGCGCGCTGGGCATCGCGATCTCTGCATTGGAACGCGCAGATTTCGACGCAGCGTTAGTTGCCGGTTTACGCCGTGTTCAAAACGATCTGTTCGATCTAGGGGCGGACATCGCCACGCCCGGTCAGGATTTTGCCCCTTCGCCCATGGCGTTGCGAATCGTCGCGTCACAGGTCGATTGGCTCGAATCGGCGATTGATGCGGCCAATGAACAGCTTGATCCGCTGACCAGCTTCATTCTTCCAGGTGGTCACGAATCGGCGGCTGCGCTGCATCTGGCAAGAGCAATCACACGGCGCGCCGAACGCGAGATGGTGGCGGCAAGCGAAGCAGAAAGCCTGAACCCGCTGGCCTTGGCCTATATCAATCGGCTGTCCGACTATTTGTTTGTGCTCACCCGTTTGGTGAACAAGGGGCAGGGCGGCGACATATTATGGGTGCCTGGGGCTTCGCGTTAGGTTTTGCGCCGCGTGCGATCACAGGGGCCCAGTGATGCAAGGATAAACCGGTAATCCGCCTGCGCTTTCGCCGTACTGTCGGCTTCGGGCGTTTCAACCAGCTTTGCGTCCAGTGTTTGCGGCAGACCGCAAGCGAGGCGATACCACAGCAAGCTGTTCTTGATCGGCGCGGTCGCCGATTCGTCGATGACTTCGCCGGTCGACACAGCCCAGCGTTTGGGCGAACCCGGCTGGCTGAATACCGACAGCGAATAAATCTGATTGCCTTTTGCCTCGACAAATATCTGGGTTTCGCCCTCGCCAATGATGGTGCCGGGGCTGTGAAAGGCGCTGGTCAGGCCAATGATCGGCTGTGGCGCGTCGATTATCACAGCCTCTTTGGTGATCGCGCGCAGCATCGCGTCGTTGCTGGCGCTATATTCGACCACCGCATCGGGGCGCGACAAGCGAATCGTTCCCGGTAATCCGGCGGCTTTGTTACCCAACAGGAAATAGCGTTGCTTTTTTAGCTTGGGGATTTTGCCTTTGGCGTCTTTTGGCACATCGAGCAGAAAACGAACCTGTCCTGCGATCCCTTCATTCCCTCGCACGAGCGCTGAAATATCGGCCTCGATCAGCATCCGTTGCAGATTCGCAGGGACACCGATTGCTTGTTCAGCAGGAATTTTTGTCGCCTTTCTGATCGTTGCATCAACAATCAAAGGTGAAATCACAACAAGATCGGCAATATCGGCGTAGCTGCTGTTGGTGGCAGAGACTGCAAAGCTAGCTGGGGATAACGGAGCTTGGCCCCAAGTTACGGATGCGGGCGCAACCAACGCAATTGCAGCGATTATTAGCGGAATTTTGAACGTTAACATCGCTTTTTTATCTTTCGCTTGGGCCGAATATCAGCCGGGAACTGCTATGTCATATGCAGCAAACAACCTGACAACCAGATGAATCGGCAATTGATTTGCTGAATCGGGCAGAATCGGATTGCCTGTATATTTTCGCGTCGCTAAGAAAGGGATGAATCAGCCAATAGACAGTTTAGGACTGCGCGGGCTTGTTGGGGTGGCATGTAAATGGTTTTTGCCAATCACCGACGAACCGCGCCTTTATGGGGAAGTTAGGAGAGTCGTTTCCGCATGGCATATGCTGACCAACAACCGATGAGCACAAACAGGATAATCGCGATTGTCTTTGTTGTGCTGCTACACGCGGGTCTTGGCTTCGCACTCGTTTCCGGCCTGGCATATAATGCCATCAAAAAGGTTCAGGAAAAGATGGAAGTCATCGACGTTAAGGAAGAGAAGCCTCCTGAAGAGGAGCCGCCTCCGCCTGATGAAGTAATTATCACCCCTCCGCCAAGCTTTGCGATCGATATTCCGATTAAGTCGAACAACCAGTCGGAAATCGCAAAGCCAGACGAGCAGAAAAAAGAAGTGACCCCAGAGGCATATAAATCGTGCCCAGATGGTAATCGCGTTCTGGAATCTGCAACCTGCGCGCAGGTTGATCAGGACATAACCTGCCCAGACGGTAAAACGGTTGTGAAAGCATCGCAGCGTTCATCCTGTCCTCCAGTGCAGAATAAGGCACGCCCGCTTAAACCAAAGAACAATCCAGGCAGCTGGGCGACCACCAATGATTATCCGGCACGCGCGCTTTCGCAAGAACGCGAAGGCACCACCAGCTTCCGCGTTAGCGTGGGTCCTGATGGTAAGGTGACGGATTGTTCAGTGACCGGCTCTAGCGGCCATGCCGACCTTGATGCGGCGACCTGCGCAAACGTGAAACGTCGTGCCCGGTTCGATCCGGCGCTTGGCAATGATGGTAGCCCGATCTCGGGTTCCTATTCGAACCGCGTGACGTGGCGCATACCCAAAGAATAACCGCTCGGTTCAGGGGACTTCGGTTCCGGGCATATCCAACGCATATATTTAGATTATTTGAGAGGAAGTAAAAATGTCGATTGCAATTCTCACTGCAGCAGGCGCCGCAAAAGGCGCGGCAGCCCCGGTCAATTTCGGTCTGTGGCAGGCACTTAACCACGGTGGCGCACTTAGCTGGACTATCTTTGTCATCATGGTCGTTATGTCGATCTTTTCGTTCTACATTCTGTTCACAAAGCTTATCGACCAGAACAAGGTCATGAAGCAGTATGATGCCGTTCGTGCCGGTTTCTGGCGCGCCAATACGCTGGAAGAAGGCGCTGCAAAGCTTGATAAGAACAACGCCTATCGTCAGCTGGTTGACGATGGTGTTTCGGCATCGAAGCAGCACAGCCTGTTAACCGATCCGGTTGAGGCGCATGATTGGCTGCACGGCGCGATGATGCGTTCAGAAGGCGCGATTAACAACAAGCTGACCGGCGGTCTCTCGTTCCTTGCAACCGTGGGTGCAACTGCTCCCTTTATCGGCCTGCTCGGTACGGTTATCGGGATTTACCGCGCGCTGATCGAAATCGGCATTGCTGGCCAAGCTGACATCGGCAAGATCGCTGGACCTGTTGGTGAAGCCCTTATCATGACCGCAATTGGTCTTATGGTCGCGGTTCCTGCTGTGCTTGCGTACAACTGGCTTCAGGCCCGTAACAAGTCTATCGCTCGCAATCTTGCTGGCTTCTCGAATGATGTGCTTGGTTACATCTCTTCGGGCGGTCGCTTGAAGCCTGCATCGCCTGCTGCACCTGCTCCAAAAGCTGCTGCTCCTGCGGCTGCCGCTGTAAAGAAATAAGGACGAATTGGTCGGGGGCGTAATGTCCCTGACCAAACGCACCGGCGCCATTAGGTTCCCGTGCAGCACGTCCTGCGATTTAGAGAGGTATAGCCAATGGCAATGAGTACAGGCGGAGGCGTCGAAGAGAAGCCAATGTCAGACATTAACACAACGCCGCTTGTGGACGTTATGTTGGTGCTCCTGATCGTGTTTCTTATCGCTATTCCAGTCACCCTCCAGTCCGTGAAAATGGATCTGCCAGTGGTGAAATATGAGCCGGTGAAAGCGAAGCGGGAAAATATTCTGTTGTCCGTCACCACAACCGACGCTGCTGGGCGTGAGCCAGGCACCGACGGATTTGAAGGTGCAAACCCGGGCGGTGAATGCCGTATCTATGCAGGAACTACGCCGATCTCCTCTGATGAACTTCAGACTTTTGCAAAAAAGCACATGGAAGATCAGATTGAGTTGTTGGGCGGCATGGACGCGTTGTTATCGGGCGATGTGAAACCGGAAGATTTACCGGAGGCACATATTCGCGGAGACGTGAACACGCCCTATCGCTGTATTGGTGGAGCGATTTTCACTATGCAGAGGGCCGGTTTCTTGCGGATTGGTTTTGTTTCGTCACCCATGGAATTGTTGAGCTCGGCTCGCTGATCCGACACTCAAGTTTAGGAGAATAAATCATGGCAATGAGTGGCGGTAGCGATGATGGGTCGCCGATGATGGAAATGAACACAACGCCGTTGATCGACGTTATGCTTGTTCTCCTCATCATGCTGATGATCACCATCCCCCCTGTAACGCATATGGTCGATATCGATCTACCGATCGCGCAACCCCCAACGGATGCGCCGCTGTTTGACCCTGTGGTCAACAAGATCAATATCGATGATCAAGGCGCAATTACGTGGAACGGCACCGCCGTTTCGCAGCAGCAAATTGCGGAATATCTGAAGCAAACAAAGGCAATGGCAACTGAGCCAGAGCTTCAGTTTCAGCCAACGCCGAATGCGCCTTACGTAATCGTGGACGAAGTCCTTGCCGTGGTAAAACGCAGTAAGATCAACAAGTTCGGTTTCGTGGGTAACGAAAACTATAGTGTGTTTGGTAAATCGGCAGTTTCCGGTTCCGGTCGCTAAACACAGTTGCAATCGACATTGAAAAGGCGGTCCTGCGGGGCCGCCTTTTTTGTTTTGGGGTTTGGTGGGATGCTAGCCATAGTTTGAAAAGGGGAACGGATAGTTAGAAGTACCGTAGCCCTGAGCCTGTCGAAGGGCGTCTACAGTGTCGCACTACGGCACTTGGCGAGCTTAGAAATGAGCAACCAATCGCCTGCTATGAGTGCTTCCTTTTTTGCTCTGCTCCAACCTTTGATTTGCTTTTCTACAGCTTTGGCATCCTCGCGCGTCTGAAAGGTTTCGTTCCAAACCAAAATGACAGGGCGACGTTTGTAAGTATGGCCTGTAAAATATCCTGATTGATGCTGAGAAAATCTCAGATCAAGATTGTCCGTATGCCCCACATAATATGTTCCATCCATGCACCTCAGCATATAACAATGAAACATCCAATCGGCTGTCATAAATCTTAGTCTAAACCTGAAAGCGCCCTTCGACAAGCTCAGGGCTGCGGTGTATAATAGAATCTACCCTTAAACATCACACGTCGGTAGTGTATCCCGACGTGCAGCTACGATTTATCTTTCTAGACCGCGTTTCGACTTACTTCGCCGCCCCATTCAAACATCAAACTGCAAACTTGCCAGCCGCGCATACAGGCCGCCTGCTTTCGACAGGCTGTCATGATTGCCCTGTTCGACGATGCGTCCCTGATCCATCACAATGATCCGGTCGGCCTTGCGCACTGTGGCGAGGCGGTGCGCGATGACGACGGTAGTGCGGCCTTCCATCAGATGTTCCAGCGCATCTTGCACCAGCCGCTCGCTTTCGGCGTCCAGCGCGCTGGTCGCTTCATCGAGCAACAAGATCGGCGCATCGCGCAACAGGGCGCGAGCGATGGCGATGCGTTGCCGTTGACCGCCCGAAAGTCGCGCGCCGCTCTCGCCCAAAAACGTGTCCAGCCCTTGCGGCAAAGCTTGCAAAAAGTCGGCTGCGTTGGCTTGCTCCGCTGCCGCCCAGATCGCGGCATCGTCCGCCAGCCAATGGCCATAGCGCAGATTGTCGCGCGCAGAGGCGGCAAACAGCACGGTGTCTTGCGGCACAAGCGCAATCCGTTGCCGGAACTCCGCCGGGTCAGCACTGGTCAACGCCACGCCGTCGATGCGAACAGTGCCGCTTTCGGGATCGTAAAACCGCTCGGCCAGTTGGAACAAGGTCGATTTGCCTGCGCCCGATGGCCCAACAACCGCGACCGTTTCGCCGGGCGATACTTTCAAGCTGAAATCCTCCAGCGCCGCGACTTCGGGGCGGGTGGGGTAGCGGAAGTGGACGTTTTGAAACTCCAGCTGCCCGCGCGCAGGGGGCATCGCGACAGCGTTTGCAGGCGGAGCGATTTCCGGAACTTCATCCAGCAATTCCGCCAAGCGTGACGCAGCACCCGATGCCCGCACCAGATCGCCATATACCTCAGTCAACGCGCCGAACGATCCAGCGACGAGAATACCGAGCATAACGACTTGCAAGAATGTGCCGGGGGAAAGTAAGCCGTCTTTAACTTGATCCGACCCCTCCCACAGCAACATCGTTACTCCGCCAAAGATCAAAGTCATGACGAGAGCGGTTAGAAAAGCTCTGATCCTGATACGCTTTTTGGCTGCCGCAAATGTGCCTTCAACAGCATCGGCGAAGCGCACGCCTTCGCGGGTTTCCTGACCAAAGGCCTGAACAATCTTGATCGCGCCAAGTGCTTCAGAAATAATCGTGCCAACTCCAGCGACATTATCCTGGCTAGTCCGCGACGCCTTTTCCAGCCGCCGTCCTAGAAAGACGATTGGCAGAACGATAACAGGTATGCCCGCGAGCAGCCATATCGTCAGGCCGGGTGCTAGCCAGAAAAGCAATATCAAACCGCCTATCCCAATAAGGACATTCCGCAGCGCCACCGACACCGTTGTGCCGACAATCTGTTCGATAATCGCCGTGTCCGCTGTCATCCGGCTCGCGATTTCTGCAGGCCGGTTTTCTTCAAAAAAGCGTGGAGCCAGCCGCAACAAATTGCTTTGCACCGCTACACGGATATCGCCGACCACGCGTTCGCCCAGCCAGCTGACGAAATAAAACCGGAACGCTGTCGAAATGCCGATGATGGCAACGATGCCAAGTAGAAGATAGAAATAGGGGGCTGGATCACCGTTATTTTTGACAAAGCCTTCATCGATAATCAGGCGCATGCCATATGTGATTGCAAGCGTAGACAAGGCCGCCGCAATCAACGCCAACAAGGCAAAGGCAATCTGGCGCGGATATTTGATTGTGAAATGGCCGATCATCCGCAGGCTGCCGAAATTGGCCTTTGGTTTTGTCTCAGCGGATTCTGGGATGTCAGCTATCGGGGGTGGCGTGATTTCTAGGATGTCGTTGCTCATGACGTTCGCTTAGCAGTGCGCCAAAGCGGTAACAATGCACCACGGGTCGCCCTAACGCATTTCCTATGGTGCAATGCACAATAAACGCTTATGCCTCTGACCAAGAACGGCAGATAAGGATCGCACATGCTGTATACCGGTTATGATATCCAGCGGAATATGTTGGCGGGCATGGGCAAAGTCGCCCAGTTTCAGGCCGATTGGCTGAAGAACTTCTCTGGACCTTTCAGCATGGGTGGCCTTAGCTCGATTGCGGGTTCGGCGCTTGATGTGTTCGCGCATTCGGTTGAACCGCGAGGAAAGCCGGAATTCGGGCTGAAATTCGTCGAGGTTAAGGGCAAAAATCTGCCCGTTACCGAACATAATGTCGCGCGCAAGCCTTTCGGTCAGCTGAAGCATTTCACCTATCAAGGCAGCGAAACTAAGCCACGTTTGCTGATCGTCGCCCCGATGTCGGGCCATTATGCGACCTTGCTGCGCGGGACAGTGGAGCGGATGTTGCCGACACACGATGTCTATATCACCGATTGGAAAGACGCCCGCAATGTGCCGTTAACAGGCGGCGGCTTTGACCTTGAATCCTACATGGATTACATCATCGAATGGCTGGAATTTATCGGTCCCGACGCCGGAGGACGCGGCGCACATATTCTGGCGGTGTGTCAGCCATCGGTCCCGGCCTATGCAGCAGCAGCGGTAATGAGTGCAAAGGACCATCCGCTGCGTCCGCGCACTTTGACGATGATGGGCGGCCCCATCGATACGCGTGAAGCACCCACCGCGGTTAACGACAGTGCAACGACCCGCCCGCATGAATGGTATATCCAAAACGTGATCGCCACCGTGCCTCGCTATTACAAAGGCGCTGGCCGGCGGGTATATCCTGGCTTTCTGCAACTTTCGGGCTTTATGTCGATGAACCTTGGCAACCACATGGTCAGCCATTGGTCGATGTTTACAGATCTGGTCAAAGGCGACGGCGAAAGCGCGGATCGGCACAAAGAGTTTTACGACGAATATCGCGCGGTATGCGACATGACGGCGGAATTCTATCTGCAAACCGTGGACGTTGTGTTCCAGCGGCACTTGTTGCCCAAGGGTGAATTCAACTATCGCGGAAAGCTGGTCGATCCTGGCGCGATTAAGGACATCGCGATCCTTGCCATCGAGGGCGAGCGCGATGATATCAGCGGCATTGGCCAGACCAAAGCTGCGCTGACGATTTCAACGGGGCTACCCGATACGATGAAGCAATATCTTCTCGCCGAAGAAGTCGGTCATTACGGCATCTTCAACGGCAGCAAATGGCGCGACAGGATTGCGCCGGTGGTTGAGGACTGGATCCTGGCGCACAACGGTTAAAGCCAGCGTTGCGCGCCGAACAAATATGCAGCGCCGATCGCTAAAGCTAACCAGATACAGACGACCATAACGGCGCCTTTTTTGCTGATCGGGCGGCTGCTTGCAGCCTGTGCGATGGCTATGTTGCGCGCGAAGATTTCGGGCGGGGCGATCTTGATAAACAGCCAGATACCCAGCGGGATCAAGATTGCATCGTCCAGAAGCCCGAGCACCGGAATGAAATCCGGGATGAGGTCAATCGGCGACAGCGCATAGCCCGCAATCGCCATCGCCAACAGTCGCGGCCCCCAGCCTAGCGACGGGTCACGCGCGCACAGCCAGATCGCATGGGCTTGGACTTTGATATTATGCACTATTGCGCGCAGAAATTTCATGGCATGTCACATACATGGGATTGGGGATCACAGCTATAGTCGAACGCTGGCCTGTCGCGGGCCAGTTTATTATCGCGCGCGGTGCGAAGACCTATGTCGATGTGCTGGTGGTTGCTGTCAGCGACGGCGCACATGTTGGTATGGGTGAAGGCACAGCGATCTATTATCACGGTGAGAGTGCCGAGAGCTGCTTGGCGCAGGTTGAAGGCGTGATCGATGCGTTGGCAAATCTTGATGTGCGCGCCGCAAGAGAGACCGCGCAAACGGCGTTGCCGCCAGGTGCCGCGCGCAACGCATTGGATTGCGCTTTGTGGGATTTAGAGGCGAAAGTGGCGGGGCTGCCATTGTGGCAATTGGCGGGGCTGGCGGTCGCTCCCAAGCCGTTGCAAACTGCCTTCACCATTTCGCTGGGTGAGCCCGCAACAATGGAGGCCGATGCGGCAAGGGCGGCGGCGCGGGGCTTTGGTTTGCTGAAACTGAAATTGACCGGAGAGGACGATCGGGAGCGTGTGGCCGCTGTCCGCAAAGGCGCGCCCGATGCGCGGCTTATAGTCGATGCGAATGAAAGCTGGGGCGGGTTGGATATTGAGGCAGAGGCTGCTGCCCTTGCGGTGCTGGGCGTAGAGATGATTGAGCAACCGGTGCCGGTCGGGCAGGATGCGCTGTTGGAGGGCGTAACATCGCCGGTGCCCTTCCTCGCCGACGAAAGCTGCCAATCCGCCGCCGACATCGAAATGTGCGCGCAATACTATGACGGTATCAACATCAAACTCGACAAAGCAGGCGGCTTGACCGAGGCTTTGGCGATGCGGCGCGAAGCCGAGGCGCGCGGGTTGAAAGTCATGGTCGGCTGCATGCTCTCCACCAGCCTCGGCATAGCCCCCGCCTTTTTGGCAGCGCAAGGCGCGGATTGGGTCGATCTCGATGGGCCGATATTATTGGCGCATGATCGGGACGATGGGTTTCGGTTTGAGGGTGGGATGATAGCGGAATGAAAAAGTGGCTTTTGCGCGGCTTGTTAGTTCTTGGCCTGATATTGGCTGGTTTTTTCGTGCACGGTGCAAAAGGCTATTATGATGCTCGCGCTGACGCTCCACTGTTACGCGAGCGTGCGAAACAGCTTGTCGCCGATGGCTTTGGAAGTGAACGCCTTAGCAAAGCCAACAGATATATGTTGCTCACCGTTGAAGATCCGAGCTTTGCCTCGAACAACGGGACGGACTTTGCATCACCCGGCGCAGGGATGACAACGATTACACAATCGCTCGCCAAGAGGTTGGCTTTCACCAAATTCAAACCCGGCCTCGGAAAAATAAGACAAACGGGCTACGCGATTGGCTTGGCTCGATCGTTACGCAAAGAAGAAGTGCTCACATTATTTTTGGCGGAATCGAGCTTTCGCCGGGCGGACGGCAAATGGGAAAAAGGCTTCGACACTGCCAGCCGCCGCTTTTTTGGAACTCCGCTCGATATGCTGGATGCTCACCGTTTTGCATTGCTGATAGCCACGGGCACTGCCCCAGCTGAGCTATCGCCCGATGCGCCGAACGCTAAATTGCTGGAGCGTGTTGCCCGGATCAAAAAGCTGGTGGCCGGACAATGCAAACCCTCCAGCCTTAATGATGTTTGGCTGGAGGGTTGCAAAACTATTCAGTAATTGCAGCCTGTCTTAAAACACCTCAAACAATCCGGCAGCGCCCATGCCGCCGCCGACGCACATGGTGACGACTACATATTTTGCGCCGCGGCGTTTGCCTTCGAGCAAGGCGTGGCCGACGCAGCGTGCGCCGGTCATACCATAAGGATGGCCGATGGAGATTGCGCCGCCGTTTACGTTGAGCAATTCATTGGGGATGCCCAGATTGTCGCGGCAATATAGCACCTGCACGGCGAACGCCTCGTTCAGTTCCCACAGACCAATGTCGCTCATTTTCAGGCCGTTGCGCTCCAGCAGCTTGGGGATGGCGAATACAGGGCCGATGCCCATTTCGTCTGGCTCTGTGCCTGCAACTGCCATGCCTACATAACGGCCAAGCGGGGACAAGCCTTTTTTCTCGGCGACTTTCGCTTCCATAAGGATGCTGGCGGATGAACCGTCGGACAGCTGGCTGGCATTGCCTGCCGTGATTGTGCCGTCGGGCAGCACTGAATTCAGGCCTTGCAAGCCCGCCAATTGCGTGTCGGCACGGTTGCCTTCATCCTTGGCGATGGTGACTTCCTGTTGGCTGACTTCTTTGGTTTCCTTGTTCACCACGTTCATGATCGTGGTCACGGGAACGATTTCGTCGTCGAACAGACCAGCAGCTTGGGCCGCCGCTGTGCGCTGTTGCGATTGCAGAGCATATTCGTCCATCGCATCGCGGCTAATGTTGTAACGCTTGGCCACAACTTCTGCGGTTTGCAGCATCGGCATATAGATGTTGGCATGCATTTCCATCAACGCGCGGTCGGGTGCGACGCGCATTTCGGGGGTTTGCACAAGGCTGATCGATTCTTGACCGCCAGCTGCCATGATGTCGACGTTATCGACGATGATCGTTTTGGCGGCAGTGGCGATGGTCATCAGGCCCGATGAGCATTGACGGTCCATCGTCATGCCCGATGTGGTGATGGGAAGGCCGGCGCGCAACGCGACTTGGCGCGCTAGGTTGCCCGCCTGTGTGCCCTGTTGCAGCGCGCTGCCCCAAAGGACGTCGTCGACTTCGCCGCCCTCTATGCCCGCGCGCGCAACAGCGGCGGCGAGTGAGTAGCTGCCCAAAGTGGGTCCAGATGTGGCGTTAAACCCGCCGCGATAGGCTTTGCCGATGGCGGTACGGGCGGTGGAAACGATTACTGCGTCACGCATGATGTGTGGTTCCTTTTTTGTGTTTCTAAGCCCCTCCTCTTTAGGGGAGGGGCAACGAGACTTAGCGCCTTAGCTTTGGCGAAGGTGCTTAGTCGCAGTGGGGTGGGGTTTTGAGGCCTTGCGATATGTTCACAAGCCCCACCCCAGCCCCTCCCCTGAAGGGGAGGGGCTTAGAATTTCAAACGAAAAACTGGCTGATCCATTCGGCGGTCAACGCAGGCTTTTCTTCGCCTTCGATCTCGACCGAAAATTCCAATGTCTGCTGCCACTGGCCGGGGCGTTTTTCAACGAGTTCGAGCAGTTTGAAGTGACCGCGAACGCGCTTGCCCGAGCGCACGGGGGATAGGAACCGCGTTTTGTTGCCGCCGTAGTTGACGCCCATTTTGACGCCTTCGACTTTGGGACAATCGGACTTTGCGCTCATCACCGGGAACAGCGACAGCGTCAAAAAGCCGTGTGCAATCGTGCCGCCAAACGGCGTCATCTTGGCCATTTCTTCGTTCACATGGATAAACTGATGGTCGCCGGTTGCGTCGGCAAATTTGTTGATCATGTCCTGATCAACCAAAATCCATTCCGATGTGCCGATGGATTGGCCAACGCGCGTTGCGAGTTCAGCCGGTGATATTCCGCTCATATCCTGCTCCTTAATTGTGTATTTGGCGGCGGTTTTGCGCCCATTTGATGCGGTTGACAAGCCTAGTCCCAAGAGCCGCGCTGACCCTACGTCAGGTGCTGCGCCTCGATGCGAATCACGTCTTTGTGGCGGGTTTCGCGGGTGCCGAGACAGCTGCGGCATAAGGCATAACCAACGTGCCATCGGGCGCCGCTGTATAAGTCGTCTGCGTCGGGTAAGCGAATTCAATGCCTTCTTTTGCAAAGCGCTGGGCGATAGCGATGCCGACCGCATGGCGGCTATCGAACATCACATCGATATCCTCGCTTGGCACATCGAACACCAGTTGGAAATCGAGCGAGCTGGGCGCGAAAGTGGTGAAGCCTGCGCGGATGAATTCGCCCTTATGGGCCTCGACGATATCTTTCAATATAGTTGGGATTTTTGCCGAAAGCGACGGCGCAGTATGTTGTACAAGGTTGAAAACAAACGTGATCCGGCGGTAAATCGTCTGCGTGTTGTTCGTGATTTCCAAATCCAGAAGTTTGCTGTTGGAGATGATTTTTTCTTCACCCGATAACGCTCGCAGCCTTGTGCTTTTCATCCCGATCTTTTCAACACGCGCGGTCGTGGTGCCATAAGTGATCGTATCCCCGCGCTTAAACGGCCGGTCAAAGATTATCGAAATAGCGGCAAACAGATCGGAGAATATCCCCTGCGCGGCCAAACCAATGGCGATGCCGCCAACCCCAAGGCCAGCGATCAGGCCGGTGACATTGACCCCCAGATTGTCAAGGATAACGATGGTCGCAATCGCAAAGACCGCAAAGCTGACGCCCAGCTTGATCAGCGTCATCGCGCTTTGCAGCGTGTCATGCTCTGTGCCGCTTTGGAATGCGCGGCGTTCGATCAGCGCCATGATGATTTCGCGCAGCCAGATGGCGACCTGAATGACAGCCGCGACTGTGAAAAGGAGGAAAATCAAGCGCGACAGCGGCGGCGGTGTATTTCCAACACTGTTGACCAGTTCGGTCGCCAAGATGATGCGAAAGAAACGTTTGGTGCGCGACACGGCCCGCCAAGCCACCGTCGCAATTTGACCATCGTCACCGCGTCGCGCTGCATTAGTGGCGGCTTTGCGCTTAATCCAGCTGAGCACGACATAGAGTGCAAAGCCGATCACAATAGCGATCAGGAGTTCGAGTGCATTGTCGCGGATCCATTCGGCGAGCAGCTCGTAATAGCCGTTTAACCGCGCCGTCATCGCGGACCACATATCGGGGTTCAATATCTTGGGTTCAGCAATAGCCGGTGGTGTGCGCATGCGCCGTTTCTATCCGCGCATGAACGGACTGGCAAGATTACACCTTAGACCACTTCCTGCGTCTTCAACCGCAAATCCTTGATCGGTCGCCATGCCGATTCCTGGCGCCGCCGTGTCAGATAGGTATCGAGGCCGATCTGCATCGCGATCATCATATAGACGAACGGCTGGAATGCGATGCCGACAAATACCGACCCGACCAGATAGACGATCTGAGAACTCTGCAATGCACGGGCGAGCGGGATCACCCATTCCTCATCCTCGCGGTTGCGCTTTTTGTAGATGCGCATGATCGCCTCCATCCGCCACACACCGCCGACATGGATGATCAGCCACATGATCAGGCCGGGAAAGCCTTGCTCGCCGAGCATTTCAAAATAGCTGCTGTGATAGGCGCGGCCCTGATCGACGACTTCGCCAGTATCGATTTCGCCGGTGTCCAAGCCATTGTCGTCGATCACTGGCATCGTGTAGCGGATCTTGTTTTGGATATAGGCGTTGAAGCCGCCACCCATTGGCCGTTCCTGAACGAACTCCCATGTCCATTTCCACACCGCAATACGGGTCGATGCGCTTTCGTCCGTTTTGTAATTTTTGATCGTCCCCATGCGTTCGGAAAAGGCCGATGGCAGGAAAGGAACGGTGACAAGCCCCAACACGACTGCACCCAGAATATAGAGCATCCGCCGCTTTGCAGTGCGCAGGAACAGTATCGCAAGCACGACAACACAGATTAAACCGGTCCGCGCCTGCACCCCAATAGGGATCAACAAACAGGCAAAGATCAAAGCCGCCGCATATAGCTTCACCCGCCAATCGGGTTTGAAAATGGTGCCGTGATTGGCAAGCCATAAGATGATCGGAATGATCGCGATCGCGACGCACGATATAATGCTGCTTTCGTACAGCCCGCTGTCGATATCGACGAGCAACACCATCACACCGTAACCGCCGCCGCCTGCAATTGTTTTCAACCCGCCGGTCACGATCAATGCCGATGCGCACAGCACGAGCGTTAGCGCCAGCGCCTCAATCCGCAGTCTGGTTCTGAGCGTCAACGGCAGGAAGGCCGCAAACACCAGCGCCTTCCACACCCAAGCCCATTTTTCCTGCGCAGCCAACGGCTCGACAGCTTCGAAAGTCGTATAGCCGCAATAGGCCAGCAAAACGACGAGCAAGACCCAGCGCGGCGATATCCGTACATCCTTTTTGTCGTCGCTCAACATAAACCCTGCAAAGGCAAAGCCAAACAGGATCAGCGACAAAGGAATCGAATTGAGCAGAAAATAGCTTAACCGTTGCGGGGCGATGATATCGACATAGGCATAGACAAGTGTAAACAAAAACGGTCGCTTAAATGCGAACAGCAACAACAGCCCCAGATAGCCGACAAAGAACAGATCACGCATCGGGCGTGCCTTTGGCAGAGGTTTTTGGTCGTTTCCGGTTAAGAGCCGCGTGGCCAAAACCTTCCGGCTCGGCATCGGGCGCTGGTGGGTCTTCGTGGTTCAAATCGTCGCGCGATGAAAGATACCAGAACGCCAATGCCAGCAGAACGTGGCTTAGCAATATCGATAAATTGTCGATCATCCTGACCTGAATCCCGAACCGTTGCTTGCGCGTGGATGCGCGTGAATTGAAAAATCTTTGCCCTAATAACTGCTTAGGGTTGACGCGTCGTTAAATATTCTGCGCCTATGGGGACACTATGCCTCGCATATTACACGTTCTCGACCACAGCCTGCCGCTGCACAGCGGCTACACCTTTCGTACGCGCGCAATTATGAAGGCGCAGGCTGGGGCAGGGTGGGATGTTGCGGGCTTGACGGGAGAGCGGCATTACCAACATGGCGTGTTGCCAGATGCCGCTGAGGAGACGGTCGAAGGCCTGCGCTTTTTTCGCACTCAGAGTTTGCCATCCGGCCCGCCATTGCTGCGCGAATGGGGTGAGGTAAAGGCGCTGTCGGATCGGATCGTGGCTCTCGACCGTGAGTGGCCGTTTGATTTGATCCACGCGCATTCGCCAGCCCTCAACGGGTTGGCCGGCGCACGTGCAGCCAAAAAGCTAGGCCTTCCGTTCGTCTATGAAATTCGTGCCTTTTGGGAAGATGCCTCTGTCGGCAATGGCACAGGCAGCGAGGGTTCTGTGCGCTATCGACTGACCCGTGCGTTAGAAAACCATGTGGTAAAACGCGCGGACCGGGTTGCGGTGATTTGCGAAGGTTTGCGCAACGATCTGGTCGCACGCGGTTTCGCAGCTGAAAAGATTTTCGTCTCGCCCAACGGCGTCGATATGGAATTGTTCGGCAACCCGCCGCCGCCCGATACGGCATTGGCAACCGAGCTAGGCCTTACCGGCAAAAAAGTCGTCGGCTATATCGGCAGCTTTTATGATTATGAGGGTATCGATGATCTGATCGCGGCGATGCCGTTGATGGAAAGCGACGCGCATCTGTTGCTCGTTGGCGGCGGGCCCGTGGAGTCGGCGTTGCGGGCGCAGGCGCTCAGTTCGCCCGCAGCAGGCCGCATCCACTTCGTTGGCCGGGTTCCCCACGAAGAGGTTGAGCGTTACTACAGCCTTGTCGATGTTCTGGCTTATCCGCGCAAAAAGATGCGCTTGACCGATCTGGTCACGCCGCTGAAGCCGTTGGAGGCGATGGCGCAAGGGCGGCTTGTCGCTGCATCGAGCGTTGGCGGTCACCGCGAGCTGATCGAGGATGGCATCACTGGAACGCTGTTTGCGCCGGATGATCCTGCTGCTATTGCAAAAGCGCTGGATGCGTTGCTGGCTGACACGGCAAGCTGGCCAAAGCGCATAGAGACGGCACGCGACTTCGTTGCGAAAGAACGTAATTGGCGCAAGAACATAGTGCGTTACGATCCTGTTTACCATTTGCTGTTAGGTCGTGATAAATAGGCTATAAACAGCTGCGATATTTGCAGGGATGCACATGCAAAAAGGTTTGAAAATCGACGGACAGATGCGCGCGATGGCGATCGCGTTGGGCGGAGCGATCGTCACGTCGGTGATAGCAATGTTCATTCCGGTATCGGTGTTTGAATCGATCACCGGAGCCACCGGGTTCTCCGAACTCGTCCCCGCCACCGGTGCGCCTTTGGGCGATACTGCCCGCGCGATGATTGCCTTTGGTTTTGGAGCGCTCGCGTTTGCCGTGCTCGCCGCCTATTTGCTACGGAAACCGGCGGCGCCAAAAGCGGCTAAGGCACCGGTGGCGACAGCTGAGCCAGTCGCGTCCGATTTCGGCGATGCGCCCTCATTCATTGACCGGATGCGTACCAAAATCGGTGACTATGTCGAAAGCCGCCGCAATGCCGACGCTGTGACAGAACTGTCTGATTTACCTAAGTTGCGGGCAGGCGATGCGCACCCCGATGCGCCACCCCGCCGCCCGATTTCTGCGTACCGTGATTTCGGTGAAGTTGTCTCTGAAACTCCCGATCTGCCAGATCTGCCAGACCTGGATGTGTCGGCGATGACAGTTGCCGTCGTCTTAGCCGAACAAGAAACCGCAACTCTGGACGCGAATGACGTTGAACACCCCATTGCCGATCCTGTGTTGGCGGAAACCGCGTCCGATCCCGCCAGCGTTTCCAGCATGGTTGACCGGCTGGAACTGGCCGTTGAAGAACGTCAGGGTCAAATCGCCAAGCTAGAAGCACTGGCCATTGCGGAGATTGCTAAGCCAGAAGTGCTTGTGCCAACTGCCGCAGCCGCCTCTGAACCTGTCATTGTCGTCGAACCTCCTCGCCAGACGATATTAGAAGCTGTGCCGTCACAGCCTGCCAAAGATTTGGCAGAGGATGACATGGACGCCGCGTTGCGATCCGCGCTGGAAACGCTCCACCGCATGAACGCGCGGACACGTTAGGCCTCATCGTCGAGCAATAGCGCTTCGATACTTAACACCGTGGCTCCATCCACTGCACTGGTTTGCCGCGCAACGACGATATCCGCCACTAACACATCAGCGAATGCAAACTCATGCTCCCCCAGCATCGCGGCAAAGGCCTCCACGTCCGCTACCGCCGCAGCCCACAATAAGTCCAGCGTCACCCGCTTTCCCGCAAATGTCGCGCTGTGCCAATCGCGCTCCACCCGCCGTGTGACGATTGCACCCGGTGCTAGCGCACACAAAGCCCTCGACAAAGCACATCGCTTCATGCGGCTTGTGCCATGTCATGCGCGATCATCGCGGCATAGCCCGCTATAAAGGCTTCGACCCGCGCGATCATCGGTGAGCGCAATTCGCGGCCGTTCCGCATATCAAGCACCAGCCTTGGGTCACGCGCCACCAGCCGCCCAAATTTTGTCGCGGGCATGTCGTATTGTATTAAAAAGCGTTCTATTTTTCTATTAATGTGCATGGGGGTCTCCTCGTGTTGCTGTCTTTCGCGTCCGCCCCATTGCCCCCACACCCGAAGACTTGATCTGCAAACTGGCCCTATAGCCAATCTCGCGAATCGAATGGAACGTAACAAGAACATAGATGATAGGATAAATCCTACTTGTCTAGGAAAAATCCTATTGCTATAGAAAGAATATGGATGAAATTGAATCTCGTGCAGAATCTTGCCCAGAACATAGGGCCGCGCTCGATCGCCTGATCCGCGACAACGGGGACGACTATGTCACGCTGTCGCGGCTGATCGGTCGCAACGCGGCCTATGTGCAGCAATATATCAAACGCGGGTCGCCCAAGCGGCTGCCCGAACGTGAGCGGCACATCCTTGCGCGCTATTTCGGCGTGGACGAGCGGGTGCTCGGCGCGCCCGAGGTGCCGCGCGGTGCGGGTCTGCGGCTGGTGCCAAAGCTGGCAGTCGGGGCCTCGGCGGGCGGCGGTGCGCTGACGGATGTCGAGGCGCTGGCGGGCAAAGTCGGCTTTGACGAAAGCTGGCTGCGCCAAATGGGGCTGGACCCCGCAGGACTATCGCTAATCCGCGTGGTGGGCGATTCGATGCAGCTGACATTGAACGACGGCGACGACATCATGGTCGATACCGCCGCCGCTCTACGCGCCCCCAAAAAGGGCATCCACGTCCTTCGGCTCGATGGTAGCTTGATGGTCAAGCGCCTGTTGCCCGGCAAAGGCGGCACGCTGTCGATCCTGTCCGACAATCCGGCCTATCCCGCGATTGAGGATGTGGCCGCAGGCGACGTGACCATCATCGGGCGAGTCGTGTGGGTGGGGCGCAAGCTGTGACGGGCTTGCCTCTCGCCACGTTAATCGCCACATAGCCAGCATGTCGAACATCACTTCAAACCTGAACACGCAAAAGCCAGCCGAGCCGCCGTTAAAGGCCGTCATCATCCCCGTCACCCCGCTGTCGCAGAACTGCACGTTGTTTTGGTGCACGCAAACGATGGTCGGCACGTTGGTTGATCCCGGTGGCGATCTGGATAAGCTGAAAGATGCGGTGGCAAAGACCGGCGTTACGCTCGAAAAGCTGCTCGTCACGCATGGGCATCTGGATCATTGCGGGCAGGCGGGGATGCTGGCGAAGGAATTGGGGCTAAAGATTGAAGGCCCGCACGAGGACGACCGGTTCTGGATTGAACAGCTGGATGAAGACGGCCCGCGTTGGGGCATGCACGCCGAAAGCTTTGAGCCTGACCGCTGGTTGACAGGTGGCGATACGGTGACGGTCGGCAACCTGACGCTCGACGTCATCCACTGCCCCGGCCACACCCCCGGCCATGTCGTATTCCACCACGCGCCGTCGAAGCTGGCGATTGTCGGCGACGTGATTTTCCAAGGAAGCATCGGCCGCACCGATTTCCCGCGCGGCAATCATCAGGATCTGATTGATTCGATTACGCAAAAGCTATGGCCTTTGGGCAATGATGTGACGTTTATTCCGGGGCACGGCCCGACGAGCAATTTCGGGCATGAGCGGAAGACGAATGCGTATGTGTCGGATTATGCTTTGAGTTAAAGGTGGGATTGAGCAAAGAAACATTCCGCCAAATTGCGTTAGCATTTCAGCTTGAAGCACCTATTAGCATCGTCGACCTTAATCGTAGAATTGGAATTAAACATGCCAGTTAAAGAACAGGTTGATCGCACAAAGCTGAACAAAAAAGCTGTGCTACCGCACCAACTTCGCCCAATCGATTTCGAAACAGCAATGCAGGATGTTTACGACTTTTTTTATGACGTGAATTTGTTGTTTCAGAAAAAAGGCCTTCCGAGATTTGACGACGAATTGCGGCCAGCGATCATGTCAGGAATGTTGAGCGATATGCTGACTGCAAGTCTGGCCAAACACTCACGGGCACTAACGCCCAATCATTACCACAACGGCCATCCTGATTTGATCGTAAAGGGGCGCTTCGCAAATGATTCTGTTAAGTCCGGCGGGTTAGACGGTGTGGAGATTAAGACAACGCAAAAGCCGGGCGGAGCTGTGGACACGCATGGCGCACGCGAGCAGCACATGTGCGTCTTTGTCTATGAGGTCGATAAGGTCACGCAACCGGCACAGAATCGCCGGGCGCTCAGGTTCACCGAAGTTTATCTTGGCCACGTCGTTCCCGCAGATTTTCGCGACAACGACCGTGGGCAGTTGGGAACCAGAACAGCCACATTGCACAAAGATGGCCTTCTGAAATTAAGAAACAACTGGGTCTACAAGGCCTAGCATACTGAGACGCTCGATTGCATCACCCGCCAATCGGACGAACTTGGCATCACTTTCCACGCCAGCACTAGAATAACCAACGGCGTTCGCAGCCGCTAGTGTAGAAGCTGACCCTGCGAACGGATCAAGGACTATGCCCTCGCCAAGGGGCAGTGATGCGCGCACAACCTGACGGAGAAAGTCTTGAGGCTTTAGTGAAGGGTGCGGCGCGATCTCCTTCTCGGCCTTACTAGTTGGCCGCGACTTGATGACATCGCCAAAGGGCTGATCTGCGTTCGGGCGTCGAAAGCCGCCCGTTTTCCATTTTCTCAGATTGTCCTGCACCCGGCCTTCAAGAGGCTTTCGCAGAACAACCCAAGGTTCCCATTGGCTTCTTGGCATCACCGACACGCCATCAAATTCGAGATGTGCGTTTTTAGGTCGATCGCCGCCACGCATTGTCATAGTTAGGCGCGCTAGATAACCGCGTAACTCAAGTCCCGACTCTGCCATTGCGCTGGCGACCAGATGGCTCAGCAGAGGATTTGTCGCGACGACGATATTAGCACCAGGCACAGTCACCCTCGCGAGGAGCACGCCGAGGCGACGGAAAAACGCTGCAATGGTGACGTGATCGGCATCGGTCAATGTCGTGAATCGCGGCAACGGGGCACGTTGATGTCCATCAAACGACGGAGGGATGCGCCAAACTCCGCCTTTGCCAGCCCGAAGTTTGGCAACTTCCTTTTGGGTGTATTCCACCACACCATATGGCGGATCGGTAACTACCGCATGGATGCTATTGGGCTTTTGTCCAGCAAGCCATTCAAAACAATCTGCATGATAGAGCTTGGCCTTCCCAACCTCAACTGCGGGATCGAGGCCAATATGATGAACGTTGCTGCTTTGGTCGGTGACGAGACGATATCGGCCTATACCAGTACGTTCAAACAATCTTTGTGCATTGAGATTGAGGTAAGATCGGACGCTTGAAGCCGGGACGTTGCCCAGTTTTAGGGCCAGCGCATCACCTATCTCGCTCAAGCTCGCATCACGACCAAGTGCTTGTAAGTATCCGACTATGCCGTCGCGTATTGCTCCTGGAGCGTGTGCCATAGTGCCCTCATGATTCTTACTTCGTTCTCCTTTTTTGACGTCTGGACGTCAAAAGGTCAATAGGCTTTGCGGTGAGTTGAGTGTCTAAATTTTCCCTTGATGGAAAACCCCGTCGCCCCGTGTCAAAGTCGGGGCGACGTGGAGGGAGTAGAGTCTGTTAAAATATACTATAGGCTAATGTTGGGTATTCCGCGGCCCGAACGTCGTAAACTATTCATCACGCCGCCAGTGCCAGCTTTCCAACCCTAATCTCGGCTTCATGCGTGCGGGCTTGCGCCAACTCATACGTCGTTTGCATGCGCAGCAGCGTGTCGGCTTTCACGCCAAATGCCTTTTCAAACCGGATCGCCATATCGGCGGATAGGCTGGCATTGCCGTTGAGCAACGTACTGAGCGCCTGACGCGACACGCCAAAATGCGCGGCCAATGCGGTTACATTGACGCCCGCAGGCTGAACGATTTCCGTCTTCAACCAGTCGCCGACATGCACGGCAAGCGACGGGTGCATTTTAAGTGCCATGATAATCCTCCAAATCCAAATCGACCAACGCGCCTTCGCCGTTCACCGAAAAAACCATGCGCCAATTCCGTGTCACCGTCATAGACCATTGGCCTTTGCGATCACCGACCAACTCGTGCAAACCTAAATTTGGTGGCAGCATCAGCTCGTCAAAGCTTTCTGCCGCATCGATAAAGGCAAGCATTTTGCGCAGCCGCCCGACGTCGCCTACCAAGCCTTTCGCATTGCCAGTCTCAAAAAAGCGACGCAGTCCTTTGTGCCTGATGCTTTCGATTTCCACTTGTATATTTTAGGCGCAATGATCGGTTTGTCAAGTGTCGGGTGACACGTGACACTGCTAAGCTTCGATCCAAATCAATAGCGCCTTGACACCTTCTAAATGTTCCTGTATTGTTCTCATGCTCTTTGACATTGTTCGTGCCATTTATATACAGAAATTCTGTGGCCAGACTACTGTGTCCCAGGCCGTTAAGTTTACACATTTGGGCGCTTCATGGTAAACTTCGGGGGAGTTATAGCTCCATCTGCCACCCGATTAAGGTGAGTCTTTAGTGTGACCTTTCGCGTTGCGATGGCCACATTACGCGGCTCGACCCAGAGAGCAACTCGACCGCTGCCCGCTAAAACCTCGTCGCACCAGCGGAGGCTGGTACCCATCACGTCGCTCAGTCTAAACCGACAGGCGAGATAGGCACCAGCCTTCGCTGGTGCGACAGTGTGTTTTTGATGATGCTCTATTGAGTTAAATCAACCCAACGTCGAATACACGCTAAACAGCGCATATCCCGCCAGCCCAAGCAGCGTCAGCATACTGATCAACGTCCCGACCATCCGGCCCTTTTCCAGCGGTCCGCCATCCATGCCTAGGCCGTGTGCGAGGCGTCCAAAGATAAAGACGATGCCCACATACCAAAGCCAGTTACTGCCATGTCCGGTCAGCTCCAGCGCCGCGATCAGGATCAGCACAAACGGTGTGCTTTCGATGAAGTTGGCATGGGCGCGCATGCGGCGGATCAGGAAGTCGTCGCCGCCGTCGCCGATGGAAACTTTGCCCTTGGTCCGCGCTTGGCCGCAACGGATCATCAGCCAGATGTTAACCAATGCCGCTCCCGCAGCGATGGTCAGTGTAATGGGTAAGCTTAACATTCAAATTCACTCCTGTTAGAAATGCCTGACTAACAGTCATCCAAAGGCTTGCAAAGCGGGGAAAAATAGCTATTAGCGCCCCTTCATCCGCAGCTTTGCGAATTTGATGCCGATTCTGGCTTTGCTTGCCAGCGCCGCGTATCTGCCGTAAAGCGTAGGGCAAGCTATCTAATTTGAAATGGAACAGGTGCCGAAATGGCTGTCCCCAAAAGAAAAACATCGCCATCCAAACGCGGCATGCGTCGCAGCCATGATTCGCTTCCTGTCGAGGCGTATCAGGAATGCTCCAATTGTGGTGAGCTGAAACGCCCCCATCATATTTGCAACGCGTGTGGCCATTATAACGGCCGCGAGATCCTCGCTGTCGCATAAATCGGTCCTTCGCTGACCAACCGGGAGACATTGTCGTGACCACCACATCACCGCGTATCGCCATTGATGCGATGGGCGGAGATGAAGGTGTTCGCGTGATGATCGCAGGCGCCGCCTTGGCGCGCCACCGTCATGACCGGTTCAAATTCTTGCTCGTGGGTGACGAGGTACAGATTAAAGCTGCATTGGAAGATCACCCCAATCTGCGCGCTGCGTCCGAAATTCTCCACACCGATGAAGTTGTCTCGGGCGAGGATAAGCCCAGCCAAGCCATCCGCAAATCGCGGGGCAGCTCTATGGGCCTTGCGATCAACGCCGTAAAAACCGGCGAGGCGGCAGCGGCCGTCAGCGCAGGCAACACCGGCGCGTTAATGGCAATGTCGAAACTGGCACTGCGCACAATGCCAGGAATTGACCGGCCCGCGCTTGCCGCGTTGCTGCCGACTTTAATCGACACTGATGTCGTCGTGCTTGATCTGGGCGCCAATACCGAATGCGACACACGCAATCTGGTGCAGTTTTCGATCATGGGTGCGGCTTACTCGCGGATCATCTTTGGCTTTGAAAAGCCGCGGGTGCGTTTGTTGAATATCGGCACCGAGGAGATGAAGGGCACTGATAGTGTCCGCGCCGCCGCGCAACATCTGCGCGATTATTCTGCGCTCCACATGGATTTTCAGGGCTTTATCGAGGCGGACAAGATTAACCGCGGCGAATGCGATGTCGTGGTCTGCGACGGCTTTACCGGCAACATTGCGCTGAAATCCATTGAAGGCGCCGCGCGTTTTGTAACTGACCTTTTGCGACGTGCCTTTACCAGCTCTATCCGGTCAAAATTCGGTTTTCTGGTTTCGCGTCCCGCCACTGAATTGTTGAAACACCATCTTGATCCCAACAACCATAATGGCGCGGTTTTTCTCGGCCTGAACGGAGTGATCGTCAAAAGCCATGGCAGCGCCAGCGTTAAAGGCGTGGCGAACGCGGTGGAGGTTGCAGCGCGGCTGGTTGAGGAAGATATCACCGCGCGGATTGCGCAAGACCTGAAACAGATTGCCGACAAGGACGTCGTCGCGGAATGACCGAATTGGCACTTCGGGCCGTGATTAAAGGCACAGGCTCTGCGCTGCCAAAGCGGATTGTCACCAATGCCGAGCTAGCGGCGCAAGTCGATACTTCGGACGAATGGATCACCGAACGCACCGGGATTAAGGCGCGCCATGTGGCGGGGCCTGATGAGACTACAGGGTCGTTGGCGACTGATGCGGCGCGCCGGGCGTTGGATGCGGCGGGTATGACGGCGGGCGACATAGATTTAATTATTGTGGCAACCTGCACGCCGGATCAGACGTTTCCGGCAACAGCCACGACGGTGCAACATGCCTTGGGGTGTAACGGCGGGGTGGCCTTTGATGTTGCCGCCGTTTGCTCCGGGTTTTTGTATGCGTTTTCCGTCGCAGAAAGCATGATCCGCGCAGGGTCAGCCAAAAATGCTTTGGTGATCGGGTCAGAAACGATGACGCGGTTGCTTGACTGGGAAGATCGCGGCACCTGTGTGCTGTTTGGCGACGGGGCAGGAGCGGTTGTTTTGTCCGGTGAAGTTGGCGAACGCGGAGTTTTGGCGACAAAGCTGCACGCGGATGGGCAGCATAACCAGCTGCTCTATGTCGATGGTGGCCCGTCGACTACGGGCACTGTGGGCAAGCTACGGATGCAGGGGCGCGAAGTGTTCCGCCATGCGGTGACCAACCTATCGAGTGTGATGCACGAAGTGTTGGACGACGCAGGGATGACAGCGCATTCAATCGACTGGGTCGTCCCGCACCAAGCCAATAAGCGCATTATCGACGCTACTGTAAAGAAACTCGGACTTCCAGCAGAGCGCGTTATCGTGACAGTGGATCAGCACGCGAACACCTCTGCTGCCTCTGTTCCCCTGGCGCTCGATGTGGCTATGCGCGATGGGCGGATTAAGGCGGGCGACCTCGTTGTTTTGGAGGCAATGGGCGGCGGTTTCACCTGGGGTGCCTCGCTTGTCCGCATGTGAAACAGCGTTTGTCAAATTTGCATTGCGAAAAATCTGAAATATGCGACTATTCAACATACTGGGTCGCGTATTGGAGGAATTATCATGGCAGATGCGGGCACTTTGACGCGGGCAGACATTGCAGAGACCATTAATCGGCAGGTCGGGCTTTCTCGCGCCGACGCGGCAGCGGTTATCGATTCGATCCTGAACCACATGATTGACGCGGTCGTTGACGGCGAAAATGTAAAGATTTCCGGCTTTGGAACTTTTGTGCTGCGCGACAAAGGGCAGCGGGTGGGCCGCAATCCGAAGACCGGTATCGAGGTTCCGATCACGCCCCGGCGCGTCCTCACTTTCCGCGCCAGCCAAGGCGTGCGCCACAAAGTCAAATAGGGCGCGATCGTGGACAAAGCTCCGGATGCTTTTTTGACAATTGGTGAAATGGCGCAGCGGCTGGGCGTTAAAACCCATATCTTGCGCTATTGGGAAGAACAGTTCCCGATGCTGAAGCCGCTGACGCGCGCGGGCGGACGGCGGCTGTACAGGCCTTCCGACGTCGCGTTGCTGCAACAGATCAATGATTTGCTTCACGGGCAAGGCTATACGATCAAAGGTGCGCGACAGTTTTTGCAGAACGGTAGCGGTGTCGAGTTATCGCCAGTCCCAATGTCAGCTCCGGGCTATTCAGCGACGTCAAATGGTCCTGAATTGGCGTTCATTCATGATGAGCTAAAACGTATCCGTGCCCGGCTTTCGGCAGCGTTGGCCGACGCTTAAATACTCGATCACATAATCGGGGAGGTCGTAAAACGCGTTGCGTAGCGCGTCTGACCAGCCGCTGGAAATGGCTTTGAAATAAGGATCATTGTCGGCAATGCGTCGCTGTTCCAATGGCTCGAATTTGTCCTTTGGCAGGATCATCATGTCGAGCGGCAATGCCACCGACAGATTGGCTGCCATCGTCGAATCGAATGACACCATCAACAATTTGACCGCGCGTTCAAAATTCATATCCGGCTGGAAACCGCGCACCAGGATCGGGCGGCCATATTTGGTCTCTCCGATTTGAAAGAACGGCGTGTCGTCGGATGCTTCGATAAAATTACCTTCGGGATAGATCATGAAAAGCCGCGGCGGCATGCCTTTAATCTGGCCGCCGACGATCAGTGTCGCATTGAAAGTCTTCTCCGCTTCGAACCCCGACTCGATGCGACCACGGATGGTATCGCGCAGCAAATCGCCGATAATCTGTGCAACCTGGAACATTGATGGTGCGGACAATATCGAGGGATTGCGATCCTCGGGCGCTTTTGTGCGCTCGGCCAGCAGGCTGATGATCGACTGTGTGGTCGCCAGATTGCCTGCGGTCATGATCGTGATAAAGCGATCACCCGGCTTGTGGAAACTGTGCATTTTGCGAAAGGTCGAGATGTTGTCCACGCCCGAATTGGTGCGTGTATCCGACATGAAAACCAGCCCTTGTTCGAGCTTCATGCCTACACAATACGTCATTTTCGCCCGCCCTTTAAGCTATTATTCTGCCCGCTTACTGTTCGACGGCAAGGCTGACAACCATGCTTTGATCGCCGCCACCGTAAGACATGCCGGATATCGGTGCAGCCTCAGCATAATCGGCACCGGTTGCAACGCGGACATAATGCGGATCGGGGCTGATGCCATTTGATACGTCAAAGCCAACCCAGCCTAGCCCGTCAACATGGGCCTCTGCCCAAGCGTGTCCTGCCTCTTGATCGATCCGGTCAGTCAGCATGAGATATCCGCTGACATAACGTGCCGGGATGCCAAGGATGCGGGCGGCAGTGATAAAAATATGGGCATGGTCCTGACAGACGCCGTGCCCCGCTGCCAATGCCGCATCAGCGGTTGTTTTGGAATCGGTGTAGCCAATGTCGTAATGCACCGCCGCGACGATTTTGGCCGACAACGCGTGCAGCATTTCCAACGGGTTTAACCGGTCGGCCTCCAGTGATTTGGCAAAGGCCTGCAATTCGCGTGTTGGTTCGGTCAATGGTGTCGAACGCAGGAAATACCACAGGGGCACATGCCCCCCGTGCCGCCCGATGATGCCGTGATTGTCTGTAGTTTCAACTTCGCCGTCGCTGGCAATGCTGATTTCTTGCGCGCCTTCGTTGATGCGGACCAGCAGGATATGGTTGTTGTGGTAATCGGTATAATCCGCCTCGACCTGTCCGCCTTCGATGACTGTGTTCCAGTGCAGGATTTTTTGCGACGCGTTTTCCTTGGGGATCAGCCGGAGTCTTTGCAGCCCGTAAGGAACCGGATGTTCAAATCGGTATTGGGTGCGGTGGTGGATTTTCAACCGCATGGATCAGCCGTAGAACCGGTAATTGCGTTCAATTTCAGCGGCGAGTTTTCCGTTCTGCGTCATAAAATCGCTTAAAAATTCATGCAGGCCAGATTCGAATATCGCCTCGATTGGGCGTGACGACATCCCTGTGTGGATTTGGTCGGCCAGATCATGCGCGGCAACGCGAACGCCATAATCCTGTTCTAGATAGCGCAAATTGCCGTGCAGTTTCTCATAACAAAACGCCAATGAACGCGGGAACCGGCGGTCACAGATCAGGAATTCTGCAACTCCCACCGGCCGTGCGCCACCAGCGTTGAGCCAGCGAAAGGCATGTTCCGCTGAAACCGAACGCAGGATCGTCTCCCATTGCACGTTATCAAGCGCCTCACCGACAAACGACAATGACGGCAGCAAAACATAGTATTTCACATCGAGGATGCGCGCGGTGTTGTCCGCCCGTTCGAGGAACGTCCCAAGGCGCGCGAAATTATAAACATCAATCCGCAGCATAGAGCCGTGTAGCGCGCCCCGCACCTGTGCCGACTGCTGCCGGATCAACGCGATCAAACTCGGCAAATCTGTTTCGCGGACTGGGCGGGCCATTGCCTCTTGAACGCGCATCCAGAAAATGTTGGTCGCCTCCCACACTTCGCGGGTCAGCGCAGTGCGGGTCATGCGCGCGCTTTGCCGTGCTGCCTCAAGCATCGAATAGACTGAGGCCGGGTTGGACTTGTCGCGCAGCAAAAAGTTGACGACATGCTGTGGCGCATAATCGTCAAAGCGCGCCTCATAGGCGGCACGCAAGCCAGCCGTTGTCACAACCGAGCGCCATTCCTCATCCGAGCCAAGCCCGCGAGTCAAAGCCATGCGATGGCCCGCCTCGACCAATCGAGCCATGTTTTCGGATCGTTCAAGATAACGGAACATCCAGAACACGCCGCCTGCTGTGCGCCCTAACATAGCCGAGCTTCCGGTTTAGACCGGGATTGTCCCCTTGGTGACTGTCCCTTACTGGCGGCGAGCGCAAGGAGTGTCCCAATAGGGACAGTTCCTAAGGGAACAGTCCCCGAAATAGGCTGCACGGTCAGCATCAATCCTCCAAGACCCAGCTGTCCTTGGTGCCGCCACCTTGGCTCGAATTCACTACGAGTGAACCTTTTTTGAGCGCAACGCGCGTCAGGCCGCCGGGGGTGATGTCGATCTTGTCAGGGGCAACAAGGACAAAGGGACGCAGATCGACATGGCGCGGCGCAAGGCCAGCTTTGGTCAAGATCGGCACAGTGGATAGCGCCAACGTCGGCTGGGCGATGTAGTTGGATGGCCGCGCCTTTAGCTTTTTGGTAAAAGCTTCAAGCTCGGCTTTACTCGCGGCTGGACCTACCAGCATGCCGTAGCCCCCGGAGCCGTGAACTTCTTTAACCACCAGCTCTTTTAGATTGTCGAGGACATATTTGAGCGAATCCGCTTCGGCACAGCGCCATGTCGGCACGTTTGCCAGCAGCGGTTTCTCGCCGGTGTAGAATTCGACGATATCGGGCATGTAGCTATAAATCGCTTTGTCGTCGCAAATGCCCGTGCCCGGTGCATTCGCAATCGTGATTTTTCCTGCGCGATACAGGTCCATGATGCCGGGAACGCCAAGCTTTGATTCCGAACGAAAACTCATCGGATCAAGATAATCATCATCGACGCGGCGATAGAGGACGTCGATTTGTTTGAAACCCTCGGTGGTCCGCATCGCGACGCGGCCATCGACGATGCGCAGGTCATGCCCCTCGACCAGTTCTGCGCCCATTTGATCGGCAAGAAACGCGTGCTCAAAATAGGCGCTATTGAAAATACCTGGGGTCAGCACAGCAATCACCGGCTTGCCATTGCAACCCTCTGGCGCACAGGCCTCCAATGATCGGCGCAGGTTTTTGGGATAGCTGCCGACTTCGCGGACACGGATGGCGCTGAACAGTTCTGGGAACATGTTCATCATCGTTTCGCGGTTTTCCAACATGTACGATACGCCAGACGGGGTGCGGGCGTTATCCTCCAGCACATAAAATTCATCCGGCCCCGTGCGGACCAGATCGATGCCGACGATATGGGTATAGACGCGGCCCGGCGGGGTAAAACCGATCATCGCCGCCAGAAACGCGCTATTCTTTGCGATCAATGCCTCTGGCAAGCGCCCGGCGCGGACGATTTCTTGGCGGTGGTAAATGTCGTGGAGAAACGCGTTGATCGCGCGCACACGCTGTTCGATGCCGCGCGACAGTTTGCTCCATTCCTGCCCGCCGATAATGCGCGGCACGATGTCAAACGGGATCAGCCGTTCTTCGGCCTCGGCGGCACCATAGACGTTGAAGGTAATGCCGGTTCGCCTGAAAAAAGCATCGGCTTCATCAGCTTTGCGTCGTAACCTGCTCAGTTCTTGCCCCTCAAACCATTTGGCGTAATCGCCATATGCCCCATGCGCGCTGCCATCGGTGTGCAACATCTCGTCAAAGGCGGGGGGCGGCTTTTCCATCGGTCGTCAAGCTGTCAAAATTTTAGGCAGCGCACAAGTGCTTTTCGCACATGCATAAATTTTGCGCAGTCAGCTTTTAATTGTCCAATTTGCGAGCATAAACCATGTCGCGGAACGCCACGTCGCCGACCATGAAAACAGCTTCGCCTATATGCGCAAATCCTTGATGTTTGTAAAAGCCGATTGCGCGTTCGTTGACTTCATACACTGCCAGGAGCAATCGGACCGCCTGTCTTTTGTGCGCAACATTTAGCGCGTGTTGCATCAGGGCTGCGCCATTACCACCGCCTTGCCAGCCCGGAAGTAAGTAAATGCGCTTTAGCTCCCAATCGCCCAGTTGCTGCACATCGGGATGTTCGGGAGGGCAAAGCATCGCATAAGCGACCGGCGCACCAAGCGGCGTTTCGCCGATGATGATGTCGATATCGGGATCGGCCAATTTGCCCGCGTAAAAATCCACGCTGTGTAAATCCAGCAAAAACTGGATCAAAGGCCCACCGGGATGGTCAAAGGCGAAGGTCGAGAGGAAGGTGGCTTGTCCAAGCAAAGACAAGGCGTGTTCATCGCCCGGCTTTGCTGTGCGCCAATGGATCGGTGTCATTCGTCTTCTGGCCCCAGCTTCACGTCCAGATCGCGTGGCCGGACAAATCGTTTGAGATGCGCTGTTGGCTTCCCGATCTCGGCCCAATGGTCGATATCGAGCACCAATTCGGCAAGCGCGGCGGTCGGATACTTGACCTCCACCTCGTCGCGTAGTGGCGAACTGCCATCGTCAGGAACCAGATCGAACACGATATCCTCAACCGCAGGGCAATGGCCGACCACCAAGACAACATCGTGCGCATCATCGACTTCGCGCAACACGTCCAGCACTGTCGCGCCGGATGCCAGATAGATGCGACGTTCCCATGTTGGCTCAATCTTGCGCCCAAAGCCCGCCCAAACCCCATCCAAAGTTTCGATCACGCGCACCGCTGGACTTGCAATGACGTGTTCAAAATTCAGGCCGTTCGACGCCATCCATTCACCGATAACCCGCGCCGCCTTTTCGCCGCGTTTGTTCAACGGTCGGTCGAAATCGCGCGCGACAGGGTCGTCCCAGCCAGACTTGGCGTGGCGCAGCAAATAAAGCGTTTTAGGCCGTGAACTCATAAATATCACCTTCGAGGCGTCAAAATGGCAAAGATATCGGAGCAAAATGTCCGCAGCAGGCAGTTATTCTGCTTGCAAGGGTATTTTGTTTCGAGATCGAAGCCATTTTGGCGTCCTATGGATTTGACCCATTTTGTCCATTGCTTCGTTGGCAAGCTCCGAAATATCGACATATTCCCCTCGCTTGCCGTCTCGCACTGAACAAAATGGCCTCAAACCTCGAAGGTGATATTTATGAGTTCACGGCCTGATCAAAAAGGGATGTCCTCATCCAATATGTCTTCGCTTAAGTCCTGCACGATTTTGGGGGAAGGTGAAAGACCCGATTTGATCCGTTTCACCGCCTCGTCCAACGTCACGCGGTGAACCGGCGTGCCGGGTGGAAAGGCCGTCAACAGCCGCGAGGGCGTTGCCGCAGACAACAGCACAAACTGCCCCTTATCGTCCGCTGTGCGGATCAACCGGCCAAAGGCTTGGGCGAGGCGGGAGCGGATGATACGGTCGTCATACTCTATGCCTCCTCCCAACAAACGCCGCGCTTTGTGCAGGATATCGGGGCGTGGCCAAGGAACTTGTTCCATCACCACCAGCCGCAGCGAATGGCCGGGCACGTCCATGCCGTCGCGCAACGCATCGGTGCCAAGCAAGGACGCGCGCGGATCATCGCGGAAGATATCGACGAGCGTGCCGGTATCCATCGGATCGACATGCTGCGCGTAAAGCGGCAAGCCATCCCGCGCCAAACGGTCCGCGATGCGTGCGTGAACACTGCGCAGTCGCTTGATCGCGGTGAACAGCCCCAGAGTGCCGCCCTGCGATGCCGAAATCAGCGCCGAGTATGCGCCAGCAAGCGCAGGCAAGTCACCACGCTGCACATCAGTGACGATCAGCACCTCTGACTGCGCGGCATAATCAAACGGGCTGTTGGCGGCAAAATGCGCAGGCTTATGATCGAGATGTGCAGCTCCTGTGCGCGCCTCCGCCGTGTCCCAATCGCCGCCGCTGCGCAGAGTTGCCGATGTCGTCAGCACGCCGTGCGCGGGTTTCAGGACGGCGGCTGAAACCGGGCGGGTCGGGTCGAGCCAGTGGCGGTGCAGCCCCATATCAAATTCGCGACCTTCACCGCGCTCTACGGTCAGCCAATCGACAAAATCGGGATCGGCGGGGCCGCCGCCGCGCCCCAACAACGCAATCCAGCCGCGCAGCGTATCGATGCGCCAGCCCAGGCTTGCCATCGCACCCTCGATCCGCGCCCGTGCCGCGCCGTCCAGCCAGTCAGGCGCTTCCTCGATCATGATTTCAAGCCGTTGGCCCAACACTGTCAACGGCTTTGCCAGCGCATCAAGCGCCACCATCATATCGGCAATCGCCTCAATCAGATGTGCATCCAAATTGGCATATTCGGTTTCCAGCCCATAGCCGCTTTCGGCTTGGCCTTCGTCGCGGGCATAGACAGTGGCACGAACAGCGGCGAGCAGTCGCTCAGCTGGGCCCGAGGGAGTTCCCTCGGCAATGCGGCTCAACCAGCCGTCGCCGGGAAGCGCTTCTGCTGCGATCCGCGCGTTTTCGATCGCCAGCCCGCCTTGTTCGTCATAGCTTGCAACATCGGCCAGCCGTGCTGACAGCCCGCGCCGCCGCCCGCGCGCTTTGCCCTCCGGGCCAATCACCCAGCGGCGGATTTCGATCATTTCTGCGCCGGTCAAGGCAGAGGCAAAGGTCGAATCGGCGGCGTCGAACAGGTGATGGCCTTCGTCAAAGATGATCCTTGTCGGTCGGTTGGCCTCTTCGCGTCCGCGCGCGGCGTTGACCATCATCAGCGCGTGGTTGGCGATGACGATGTCGGCTTTGGCCGAGGCGCGGGATGCGCGTTCGATGAAGCATTTGCGGTAATGCGGGCAGCCCGCATAAATGCACTCGCCGCGCCGGTCGGTCAGCGCGGTCGATCCGTTGCGGCGGAACAATGTGGCGAGCCATCCGGGCAAATCGCCGCCGACCATATCGCCGTCCGCCGAATACGCCGCCCAGCGCGCGACCAGATGCGCCAGCGTCGCGGCGCGTCCAGCAAAGCCGCCTTGCAGGGCGTCCTCCAAGTTCAGCAAGCAAAGGTAATTTTCGCGGCCCTTTCGGACGACGACCTTTTCTTTGAACGTGGTCGCATCGGGATAAACCCGCCGTGCTTCGCTGACCAATTGGCGTTGCAAGGCTTTGGTATAGGTTGATATCCACACGGCTCCGTCCGCCTGTTGCGCCCATAACGACGCGGGCGCGAGATAGCCGAGTGTTTTGCCGATGCCCGTGCCCGCCTCCGCCAACACCATGTTTGGTTCGCCTTTGCGGTCGCGCGGGTCAAAGATGTGCGATGTCGCCTCGGCAAAGCTGCGCTGCCCTTCGCGGATCTCGGCGCCGCTGCCGGTTAAGCGAGCGAGTTGCGTATCAACGGCGGCTCGGTCGAGAACCACCGAGCGCGGCGCGGTGCGCGGCGGGGCTTCCTCCCATTCCGGCAATTTGGAAAACAGCCAGCGTTCTTTTTCGCTAGGCTTTGGCAATTGCTCGCTCACCGCCCGCGCCCATGGCCAGCGCAGACGGGTGAGGGCTTGGGCCGAATCCCAAGCACCTTCGCGTTCGGGCCAATTGGGGTCGGTAAAGGTGGCGAGGAGGTGTTGTGTGGCTGTTTGCAGGAGGTTGGGGATTTCCTCATCGGTGAAACTACCGTCGCCCCAGCGAAGGCTAGGGCCTATGTCGTCTATCCGTTCAGCGTCGGTCTCGGTGGCTAGGCGTGATGGGCCCCAGCCTTCGCTGGGGCGACGTGGTTTCAGAGTTAAAACATCCGCCAACCCCTTAGGCGTCGGCACCACAAATCTTGCCGGAAACACAAATGCAAACAACTCCAACACATCCAGCCCCGCCAATTCCGCATAGCCCAGCCGCTGCGCAATCAACGGCGCGTTTAGCAAGATCATCGGTGTATCTGCCGCACGCGCGACGGCTTCGGCTTTACCCACGCGCCGGGTTTCGCCATCGGACATGGCGATCCAGATACCGGCATGGCTTGCATGCAGCGCAGGAAAGGCTAGGGGATTGGCCATTGCCCCCTATGTGGCAAGTTTGGAACGAAAAGGAAACAGTGAATGAGCGTGGATGCAGCCCTTCGTGAAGCTGCTCTGGTGAGCAAAGCTTGGCCCTATGAAGAGGCACGCCGTTTGCTCAAACGCTATCCGCAAGGGAAGCCCGACGGTAGCCCGATCCTTTTTGAAACCGGCTATGGTCCATCCGGACTGCCGCATATCGGGACGTTCAACGAAGTGTTGCGCACTACGATGGTCCGCCGCGCCTTTGAAGAAATGAGCGATCTGCCAACCCGGCTGATCGCGTTTTCGGATGACATGGACGGCCTGCGTAAAGTGCCCGACAATGTGCCGAACAAGGATATGTTGGCGGAGTATTTGGGCAAGCCGCTGACAAAAATTCCCGATCCATTTGGTTGCCATGAAAGCTTTGCGCATCACAACAACGCGTTGTTGTGCGAATTCCTCGACCGGTTCGGGTTCGATTACGACTTCATGTCCTCGACCGTTGAATACGCCAGCGGCCGGTTTGACGAGACGCTGAAAAAAGTGTTGCGGCATTATCAGGATATCCTCGACATCATGCTGCCAACCTTGGGCAAGGAACGGCAATTGACCTATTCGCCCGTGCTTCCGATCAGCGCGAAAAGCGGGATTGTGCTGCAAGTGCCCGTTACTGTGGTCGATGCAGAGGCGGGTTTGGTATCGTTTGAGGATGAAGGCGAAACGATCACGCAATCGATCCTTGGCGGACAGGCAAAGCTGCAATGGAAAGTCGATTGGGCGATGCGCTGGGTCGCGCTTGGTGTCGATTATGAAATGTCGGGCAAGGACCTGATCGATAGCGTAACGCAAAGCTCCAAAATCACTCGTGCATTGGGCGCGCGTCCGCCCGAGGGTTTCAACTATGAAATGTTCCTCGACGAAAAGGGCGAGAAGATTTCAAAGTCCAAGGGCAACGGCTTAAGCCTTGAGCAATGGCTGACCTATGGTACCGACGAAAGCCTTGCGTTCTATATCTTCCGCGAGCCGAAAAAGGCCAAGGCGCTGCACATGGGTGTGATCCCGCGTGCGGTGGATGAGTATTTCCAATTCCGTGGAAACTATGCAGGGCAAGAGGTTGATAAACAACTGGGCAATCCGGTGCACCATGTCCACCGCGCAAAGCCGACGCCTGTGCCAATGGGGCAGCCGCCAGTCACTTTTGGCCTGATGCTGAACCTTGTCGGCGTGATGGGCGCCGACGCAACCGAGGAGCAGGTGTGGGCCTATCTAGGTAACTATGTTGAGGACGCGCGGCCAGAGGCGCAGCCTGATCTGGCTAAGCTGGTACCATTGGCGCTCGCCTATAACCGCGACTTTGTTGCACCGACGTTGCAGCGGCGCAAACCTGAGGGGTTGGAGGTCGCGGCGCTGACTAGGCTGGGCAACGAATTGAGCGGCTTGCCTGCGGATATCTCGGCTGAGGATATCCAAACCCTTGTCTACACCATCGGCAACGAAGGCGGCTTTGAGTCCTTACGCGACTGGTTCAAGGCATTGTACGAAACATTGTTAGGATCGAGCGCCGGACCACGCATGGGCAGTTTCATCGCGCTCTATGGTATCGATAACACGCGCAAGTTAATTGCGGAGGCATTAAGATGAGCGTATATCAACTAGCGCAAATCAACGTCGGGCGCTTTCTGCATTTGCGCGATGATCCAGCCAATGCCGACTTCATGAACGCGCTCGATCCGGTCAATGCTCAGGCCGATACCGCTCCAGGCTTCGTCTGGCGGCTGGTCGGCGACGGTAATGATGCAACCGATCTGGTGCCTGACGAGAGCGACCCGCAGCTGCTCGTCAACATGTCAGTATGGACCGATGTCCAGGCGCTTGCCGATTATGTCTATCGCAACAGTGACCATCTGGTGTTCATGCGGCGCCGTAAGGAATGGTTCGAGAAAATCGAGATTTTCATGGCGTTGTGGTGGGTGCCAGCGGGACACATCCCGAGCGTTACCGAGGGTATGGAGCGTGTCGCCTTGTTGCGCGCAAACGGGCCAAGCGCCGATGCCTTTACCTTCCGCGAAACCTTCGCCGCACCTGATGGCACACCCGCTATCCGGCAACTGGATGAATGCGCATGACCTCGCCGCGTTCGGTTGATGATCTGGCGATGGACCTGCTTGGCAAAACCATCGACGCGCTGTCGCCAACCGAACGCCGCGTGCTGGAACGCATTCACAAACGCGAAACGATCAGCCAGGATTTGGGCGTCGTCCACGAAGAGGACGCAACCTTTGGTGAGCGGCTATCGGATCATGTCGCGTCAGTCGGCGGCAGCTGGGGCTTTATCATCGCCTTTGGTGTGGTGCTGCTCGGCTGGATGATTTTGAACTCGCAAATCCTTGGGCGTTTCGGGTTTTCCTTTGACCCCTATCCGTTCATTTTCCTCAACCTGTTGCTGTCCACTCTCGCGGCAATCCAAGCACCTATCATCATGATGAGCCAGAACCGGCAAGCAAACAAAGACCGGATCGCTGCGTCGCATGATTATGAAGTCAATCTGCGCGCCGAGCTGGAGATTTTACGGCTGCATGAAAAGGTCAATCATATGATTGCTTTATTGGATAAAAAATGAGCGTTATTGCGGCCAAAATTTATCGAGACGGAAAAGTTCTCGCCGACCTTGATCTGACCAAACCGATTCCGCATGTGGAAAAGCCAAATGATTTCATTTGGATCGGATTGCACGAACCCGATGGCGGAGCGTTGCAACGGATACAGGATCATTTCGGGCTGCACCCGTTGGCGGTCGAAGATGCGCTGGACCCCAAACATCTGCCAAAGATGGAGCCTTATGGGGACCATCTGTTTCTCGTCGCCCGGACCGCGCATTTGAACGGCGACACAATCAATTACGGCAACACCGCAATCTTTGTCGGGCGGCAGTTTATCATCACCGTCCGCCACGGGTCGGACCGCGCACACAGCCCATTGCGGACGCGTTTGGAGGCAACGCCGTGGTTGCTGAAACATGGACCAGATTATGTCCTTCACGCCATATTGGACTTTTTGGTCGACGGCTATTTTCCCGTGATCGACGCGCTGGAGGAAAAAGTTCTGGCGATGGAGGATCACGCCATCGACATGTTCCTGAACCGAGCAGAGACGGCGCGGCTGTTCAAGGTGCGGCGGGAGTTGTTCAAACTACAGCGGATTTTGGGGCCGATGGAGGACCTAGCCAGCCAGTTCCTGAACCTGAGCCTACCGCAAGTCGATGCCGAAATTCACCCCTATTTCCGTGACTTGCTCGATCATATCCGCCGCCTGATCTACCGCGTCGAGGGCCTGCGTGAAACGCTGACATCAGTGATTGAAACCAGCGGATTGCTCGAACAACAACGGCAAGGGATCATCACCCGCCAGCTTGCCGCATGGGCTGCGATCCTTGCGGTGCCGACCGCGATTGCGGGAATTTACGGGATGAACTTTGAATATCTGCCGGAAAAAGACTGGCGCTACGGCTATTTCATCATCTTAGGCGTAATGTTCACTATCTGTGGCGCTCTTTATATGCGGTTCAAACGAGTTGGCTGGCTTTAGCGCTGGTAATCCTAGGTGAGTTTCGCAACCAGCAGGCGATGATGCCGTTCCAACGCGATTGCCAAATATAGAAACATAATCGCCAAGAAACCGATAAAGGCCCAACCAGCTTTCCCTATTGCATCCAATCCTTGTGCTTTCCTGAAAACCGCTTTGTCTGATCTGGCTCGTGCAGCTTCGATCGACTGTGTTTCCTTGGCGGTTAGCTGCATAACGAATTGCGACTGCAGCTCTTTCATAATACCAATGGGATTCTGGATGTTTTCAGAAAATTGCATCGAACATTGCCGTTTCGTGACAGCTTCGCTGACTTGTCGTGTCGCTGGACAGCCATAGGGATATTCATACCAAAGTCCGCACGATGTGCTGAAACTGTCCCAGCCGTCGACAGCCCGCTTTCGGTTCTCGATAATATTTCGGCAAACCTCAGTTTTCTTGGCAGATTTATACGTCCCAAGCTCACGCTCGACCGCCGAGTTTCTTCCAGCGGCAGTCATCGCGTTGAAGAATGCAAGGTCATGCTGGTCATTCGTGCCAATGCGCTGATTCAGTCCGTCAGGAATGCTTTCGGGGTCAACGTTTATTGAAGTCAGCGCTCCATATTCTTTGAGAAACTCTTTTGGAAAAACCGCATCCAGAAACTGTGTCTTTGCAAACTTCACATCCCCTTGCCGGATATGGGGTTCAAATTGCTTCCGATAGAGATTGAAATAGGCCGTTTGGAAAGCAGCGGGAAAGGCCTGACGCCAATCTGGCTCTGAAAGCTTTACCTCTGAATCGGCGGAGCTGGTGACTTTAGTAATAGCGATTGCAGATGCCAGATCAGCGCCAGTGATGGTAACAGGCTCAGGCGCCGATGTTGAGGAACCAAATTGCATCAGCGACCCCCACAAAAAGAGCATCATAGCAATGATAACAAAAATAGTTGCCCCGGCAAGTGCCGCATAGCGAAGGATTGCGAGATAGGAATTTTCTGCCCGGAGCGTCCAATTGCTGTAATTCAGAACATTAACAATTTTTTAAATTACTCGCAAACTTCGAGAATTTTGGATTACCAATTCGCTATTATTTTCCATCGTCGCCCCCACTTCGATCAGCGGCAACAGATATCTCCGAGTAATTTAAAAGTCAAAGTAACAAATCGTGTAGGATATTGGCAAACAAATACCTAAGCGGCTGTAACCCTCTGCAACACTGCCCAGTAATCTGGCTCAATCGTCATCCGGCCATGATGCCCGCCTGTGCCAAGTAGCGCATGGGCACGCTGCAAGTGGTAGCAGGGTACGCCCATAAAAAGATGATGCTCGCTGTGATAATTCACCCAATAGGGCGCGACGGTGGTGCGTTCGGCCCAATTTGCATAAGTTGTTCGCGCGTGCGTGAACGGATCTTGGCTGCCGGTGGTGGTGCAGGCGTGTTCGGCGATGTTGCGGATGCGCAGGAACAACTGGAAGGTCGTTGCCAGCGATGCGATCCACAACAGGAATGGAGTCCATCCCCAGAAGCTCAACGATACGGCCAGAATGATCAGCTGGATCAACAAAAACCGCCCGACCGTGCGCGCGGTGGTCTTTGCGCCGTCGATATTGGTGACAGGCGCGTCAATGCCGCTGCGTCTTTGTAGGTTGAGCGCACGACCGGCGCTGGTATCGCGGTTGCCGTCTCCGGTTTCATTCCGCAACATCGCCTGAACACCGCGCCAAGCCGTCGCAAATTGCGACTTACGCTGCTTGAAAAAAGTTTGCCCCGTCAAATCGCGTACTGCCTTACGCCGCAAACTCGCCTTGCTGGTGGGGAAGGGTTTGGACAACGACAAATCGGGGTCTTCGGGCTGCTGCGTGAATTTATGGTGCGTCAGATGATAGGTCCTATACGCAAACAAATCGCTGCCCGTCGCAGCTCCGCTTGGCCATTGGCCCAGCCAATTGTTCCACTTTCGATTGGGATGCAGCAATCCGTGTGCGCCATCATGCATGATGATCGACAGCCCCAATTGTCGCCCGCCGATTATCGCCAGCGCAAAGGGTGTAGCCACCACGCCCGCAAGCGGATGAAAACTCCATGCCCAAGCCGCGCCAAAGGCGGCAAATGCCACCACCAGCCAAGCATGAACGATCAACCCGATCCCGCGCCAATCGGACACAGAGGTAATCGCTGCCCATTCATCGGGGGCAAACAATGTTCGTGGATTAGCGGCTTTTACGGCTGGCATGGCAACTGCATATACCTATCGGCGGCGACTGCCAAATCCGTTACGTCGCGCGCCCCTAACGCAATACCGCCAACTTGGCGTCTTTATCACCGACCCATTCGACCTCGGGTAAATTGCGGTCCACCGCCTCGCCCAGTTCGTAGACATTTTTATAGCCATAGCCATAAAGGTTGATGAAAGTCTGGATGTTCAGCGCCAATTGCACCCTTTTGGTCGGTATCGGCCACAGATTGTTAGTGAAATTATTGTTGCAGTAAATCAGGATCTGTCGATCAGGATTATCGCCGATCAACTCCGCAAGGCTTTGGTCGTTAAAGTCTGGCAGCGGCAGGTTCACGGCCCCCTTGATATGCCCTGCGGCAAATGCAGACGAAGATCGTGCGTCCAAGACGAGAACCTCTGATTTTGCAGCTCGCGCCATAAAATCGTTCAATGCGATCAGCCGCGGAGTGCGATATTCTTGAACCTCGGCGGTCAAAGCGCTGAATCCGGCAAAGTCGATCAGCGGGCTGCCCGCCTGTTGCGCCGATAGCGGGACCGATAATCCAACGGCTAGGGCAAAGAAGAATTTGAGATTTGATGGCATTCTGTGCACTCCTGACGCGTGGGCTTTCGCATTTCGCCTTTGAACCAGCACTGAACAACGCAATTCAGCAACGATGCTCTGTAAATTTTATCAAATGCGAATATCAAAATGAGATCAAGCGATTCTAAAATCGTTTATCTGTGACCGAAGTCACGGGTCGCATCGGACACAAATACTATCCACTTTGGTGTCACACCAGCAGGAAAGGGAGCCCGATGCCCATTACACTCGCTCAACTCAATGACCCGATTGACTGGCAGAAGCCTGAATTCAAGGCGATGCTGAAAGATTTGCAGGCCAACATCCTTAAAGGCCATGGTCGGCCTGCGACGCGGAACGTATTTTTAACGGTTAAGACGGGGCAGGCTGTCGCTGCCCGAGCTGGTCTCGCCAAAGTAGCGCCGTTGGTTACGGACGCTTTAACTCAATTGGAGGACACCATAAAGTTTCAACAGTCAGGCGAAGGTGGCGGCACGGTCATTCTCGCCTTCTTGTCGCGCGCCGGATATAAGGCACTTGGGGCGAAAGCAGCGAAGACCCCGAACGACGCCAGTTTTGGAAGCGGCATGGCTGCCGCTTCGGCCACCCTTGCGGATCCGGCTCGCGGTGCATGGGATCAGGGCTATCGTAAAGCTGCCCACGCTATGATCCTTATCGCCGATTCCAGCCAGCACCTTTGCAAAATGGAACAAGCAAAAATACTGACGAAATTGGGCGCGGCGTGGAGCGTTTTGCATATCGAAGAGGGCCAAGCCATTCATGATGATGCGGGCGAAGGCATCGAACATTTTGGCTATGTCGATGGTCGCAGTCAGCCCCTGATGCTGACCCAACAGGTGCAAAAGGAAAAGGAGGCAGCCGGGAATCCGACGTCAATGAAATGGTCGGCATTTCTTGGTCCGGCAAAGCTTGCGTTGATCCCGGACCCTGCCGGAGCGACCAGTGAAAGCTATGGCAGCTATCTAGTTTATCGAAAATTGGGCCAGGATGTTGCAGGCTTCAAAGAGGGCGAGCTTGCATTGTCAAAAGCGCAGATACGTGCTGCCAAACTTTTAGGTGTTTCGCCGCTGCCTGACGGGGAGCTCGCAGGCACTATGATGATTGGCCGTTTTGAAGATGGCACTCCAGTTATCGAAAGTGCCACAGCCGCTGGGGGGCCCCCACCCAATAATTTCAACTATGCGAGTGATCCAGGCGGTAGCAAATGTCCTTTGCATGCCCATATCCGCAAAACCAATCCGCGCGACGGGTCAGAGGTTAACTCGATCATGCCGCGCCGCGGGATTCCATTTGGTGGGCAAGAAGGATCGGGGAACGACGTTGGCCTTTTATTCATGGCCTATAATCGGAGTATTGCAGCTCAGTTTGAATTTATTCAGCAATCATGGGCGAACAATCCCAACTTTCCCTTTACCGGGCAAAACCACGGCGTCGATCCGATTATCGGGCAGAGTGCAACACGCAGGCCGTCTTATGAAAATTGTCCTGTCGCCCATGGAAATGCAGGCCGCCACAAAGGCGATTTTCAGCAGTTTGTGACAATGCGGGGCGGCGAATATTTCTTCGCCCCCAGCATCAGCGGCCTTAAAAATCTGACTTAAGCTCTGCGGCGGGCCGGTGCGTTACCGGCTCGCTGCAATCCAATCGTCTATTTTGCTTTTTCTGCCTTCACGTTCGGCGCTTCGTCTTCGGCCTTCTTTTCGGCGACCTGATCTTCAATCTTTTGTTTGATTTCTGCCAGCAATGCGATCGCCGGATTGTCTTCGCTGCGATTATGCGGGTCGTTGGCGAGTGGCATCAGTGTGCGATAAGCCAGCCCGTTGCTGTTTTCCTTCATAAAAAGTTGCACCAATTGCCAACGCACATTTTGGTCATAGGGCGCCAACTGCAACGCGCGTTCCAGCCCGTGCGCTGCAACCTCCGGTATATCTTTTCCCTGCGCTTGTAGGCTTAGATAATAATAAATGAGCGGGATCGGATGGTCGTTCTCGATTTTGTTCAAGGCAGTGACGGCCTTCCGCACCTTTTTCCAAGCCGCATCAGCGTCTTCAGCATCGTCAGCGATGCGAGACAGCGCATAGATTTTCTGCACATGGGCATTGACTAGGGCTGGTTCGGCGGCAATGGCCCTGTCCGCTGCAGCTAGCGCGGGCGCGAAGTTTCCGGCATCATGTTCGGCTTCGGCCATAGCGGACAATACCGCAGGGTCGTTCGGGTATTTGGCCGCAATCGCCTGCGCACGCGGCAGTAAATCCTTTGCCATTTCCTCATCTACGCCGCGTTTTGATTCAAGAACCACCGGCATGATTGCGGCCTCTGCTGCGCGCATTTTGCGGACAACGATGGGACCTGTTTTCAGTTTGCTGCCCGGGATCGGTAGGTAGCTCATCTTGGATTTTTTAAGATAAGCGGCCAGTTCCTTTTCAAGTAGCTTCAAATCACCAAAAGCGGCTTTTGCAGCGTCCAGTTCTGTAGCACCATTGGCCAAGGCAGTTCGATACACGGTAAGCTGGCCGGACCTTTTGTCCGACAGCGCCAAATAATGATACAAAAGCCAACTACGACCGTAAAATTCGTCATAGGTTTTCGTCTTAAGTTTGGCGTAAGTCGCTGCATCAAGCAACGCTTCTATCGGAACATTTTTGGCGAGGAATAATTCGGCGGCGCGGTGCTGCGCGGGAAGGCCGATACCGACGCCACCGTCCTTTTCAAAACGCGCGGTGGAGAAAAATTCGGCAAATCCTTCGCTCAACCAGCGCGGCGTTGCCCATTCGCTAACGCCGTGCATGATATGATGCGTATATTCATGGAACAATATCTGCTCGCTTTGCGAAACATCGCGTCCTTCGCTTTCGACCCGTGAGGTAAACGCGAGTGAGCCACCCGCGCGGGCTTGATAAAAACCCTGAAGATAGCCGGTTTTATCACCCGCCAGTTTCTGGACCTGATTGGCGCTGCGCACAACATAGATGGTTACCCGGTTAGACGGGCTAGGTGACACATTCTCCCGTCCGAGAACATAGAGCACGGCGCTGTGAAAACGTTCCAGCCGCTCGGTAAATTCCTGAACGTCCTTTTCATCCTGATCGGCGATGACCAGAAAATGATCACTGCTCGCTTCATGCCATTCGGCGTGTGCGGGCAGGGCGCCAGCCAGTAAAACAAGAACAAACGCAAATATCCGCAAAACCATGACCGCCCCTTAAGCGTCGAACCCGCTTTCGAGGAGATGCTATTAGGATTTTTTAGCCGCTGCAATCCAGTCGTCGATTTTCTTTTCAAGCACGGTTAGCGGTAAAGCGCCGGTGTTCAAAATCTGGTTGTGGAATTCGCGGACGTCGAATTTCTTGCCGAGCGCGGTCTGCGCTTTGGCTTTCAGCCGCTGAATCGTCAGTGCGCCGATTTTATACGCCAACGCCTGTGACGGGATCGCGATGTAGCGCTCGACCTCGGCAGTCGCATCGGTTTTGCCCATGTCGCTGTTGGCGAGCATGTATTCGATGGCGGCCTCGCGGGTCCAACCTTTGCTGTGGATGCCGGTATCGACCACCAGTCGCATCGCGCGCAGCATTTCGTCGGATAATGTCCCAAAGCGCTGATACGGGTCTTTGTACATCCCCATGTCATAGCCCAATGTTTCCGAATACAGTGCCCAGCCCTCTACATAGGCTGTGTTGCCGCCAAAGCGCATAAAGGCGGGCAGGGCTTCATTTTCTTGCGCGATGCTGATCTGGAAATGGTGCCCAGGCGCGCCTTCATGCAGATACAATGTCGTCATGCCCGGTATGGTCCGGCTGGGCAGATCATAGGCGTTGAAATAGAATATGCCAGGACGCGCGCCGTCGGGCGTACCGCCCTGATAGCTGCCGCCTGCTTCATACTTCTCACGGAACTCCTCGTAAGGGCGAATTTCCAGCGGCGCTTTGGGTAGATATTTGAACTGGCTACCGATGATCGCGTCGACCTTTTTGCCGATGTCGTAATAACCTTGGGTCAACGCCTCGCGGCTTTGCATTTTGAATTTGGGGTCGTTGCGTAAATGGTCGAAAAATTCAGCGAGCGTTCCCTTAAAGCCGACCTCTTTGCGGATTGCCTCCATGCCGGTTTTGATCCGCGTCACTTCGCTAAGACCCAAATTGTGGATTTCGTCGGCTTTCATCGGCAGCGTGGTGGTCGATTCGATCAGATAGTCATAGAGCTTTGCGCCACCCTTCATATACATCAGGCCAACGCCTTCGCGTGCCACCGGCAAATAGTCGACCTTTAGAAAGTTATGCAGGCGGGTATACGCTGGATAGATGCCTTCGGTGATTGCGGCTCGATATTCGCTCGTCAGGCGCGCCTTGTCTGCATCGGAAAAGCTTTCGGGGAACATCTTGGTCGGGCCAAAATAGGGCGATTCCTCGACGGTCTGTTTCAACTGGGTATCCAGCTGATCGATGACGTTGGTGATCGTCATTTTAGTTTCAACGACACCCGAATCCATGCCTTCGCGGAACCGGCCAATCGATGCGTCAATCAGAGTCACGAACTCTTTGTGGCGCTTTAGGTCGTTTTCATAATCTTCCATCGTCTTAAACGGTGCGGCGCCTTGGCCGCTGGCAAAGCCTGGATAGAATGTGTGGAAACCAAAGAAATGGTTGAGTGGGCGGACAGCGGTCAGTTCTAGATACGGCTTTGAAAGCCCTTTCAGCGTATCATCCTGATTCCGCAGGAATACGTCATAGGCGATCTGGTCAGTCGCACTCAGCTTTGTTCGATTGAGCGCTTTCAGATTTTTGACGTTATCTTCGGCAGCTGCGCGTTCGCCATCATAATAGGCATCGCTAACGAAATCGCCGAGATGGTCGGCATAGCGCATATCGCCGCGAAACAGCGCGCTTATTGGATTGCGCTTCAGGCTGGCCTCATCATCGTTGGCGAATAGTGCTTTAAGCTTTTCGCCTTCCGCCAACTCCTTCGCTTCTGTTTTGACGGCATCATCAACCGCGAATGCGGGGTTGGCGGCGGTGATCGAAACAAGCATCGCGGTCGCAAGCAAAAAACGGATTTTCATAGTTTAGTCTCCAGGGCAAAACAGCGCATCAACGCCGCGCAACATTGTTGCTTTCGTGGCGAGTCTTCGCGGTTCGTTTCAACGAAATTTCGATTAACGACTTTGTGGCGGGATGAATATCGTCATAGTTTATCTGCCTCCGCCTATCATCGCGCGGAAAGTTCCTGTATCGCTGCGCAATAAGGAGACATGTTATGGCCAAGGGTCAAAAGAAAACGAACAAAGAAGTCCGCAAACCCAAGGCTGAAAAAGCCGCAAAGGGTAATGCGTCCAATGCGTCATTGAAGAACCCAGTTTCGGGGTTGGTTGCCAGCAAAAGCTGATTACCCAACGCTGCGCCTAGTGCGAGTTAAGCGCCAGCCAGTTGTTCTGCCGGTACCATTTGGTGATGATGTGTTTGACGCCCGCCTTTACCGGCGTGCCGGTATGTAGCGATTTATAGTTCATGCCGCCGTCGGGCTGCATGTTGTTCCAGATAAGCATCGTTCCTGCCTGCGGGCGGATGCCGATTTTTAGGTGGGGGAATTCGGTCGCACCGCCGTCTGGAACCGTGTTGAGAAAGATCATCGCGGTCCATGATCGTTGTCCGCCAGTGGGGGATTCGCGCAGCCAGTAATCCTCGCTGGGGTGAAAGAAATCGTGATGGGCTTTGAATTCTTGGCCCTGCGTGTAGCGCTGACCCTGCATTGTTTCGGCGTAATTATTGTCGATGCCGATCACCTGCGTCATTTTGGTTTCGATGCGGGTGATGTCGGGGTCCCAGCGATTGAGGTGGCAGCTGGATGAGGTCCGAAACCCCTGTTGCTCGGTGCCTTTATATAACGTTGACGGCACGGCATGAGCATCGATTTTGTCGATCAGTATCTGGCAATCGCGCTGTCCTAAAAAGTCGATGAACACATAAAGCTGGATGCCGTCAGCCGGAACGCGCTGCACCAGCGGGTTTGCCTCTAACCGGCGTGTGACGGCATTGCCGATCTTCGCCAGCTTGGCGGGATCGTTATTGGGATCAAATTTGCGTTTCGGCTGTACGTCGGCGTCCACGGTCTGGCTCTCCGTTTACTTGATTACCCGGCCTCTTACCATAACCCACTCGACCTTTTCCAGTGTTCGGATGTCGGTTAATGGGTTGGCATCAACCGCGATCATATCAGCGGAATAGCCGACCGCGATCCGCCCAATTTCATTCTCCATTCCCAGTGTTTTGGCTGCCACCGTTGTGGCGCTGGCGAGGGCCTCTTGATTGGTCAGGCCAGCCTTCACCAGCAAAGCAAATTCGCCGCCATTTGCACCATGTTCAAACACACCGGCGTCGGTTCCAAACGCAATGGTCACCCCCATAGCTTTGGCCAGGGTCACTTGCCGCCCAGCCGCTTCGATGGCCTGCTTGGCTTTGACCTCGACAGTCGGTGTATAAATGCCTTTGCCCAGTCGCGCACGCACGCCTTCCAGCGCCATCAACGTTGGGACCAATACCGTGCCCTTGGCTTTCATGACTTTGAGCGCAGCTTCATCGGCAAAGGTCGCGTGCTCAATAGTGTCAATTCCGGCGGCGGCCGCTGCTTCCATGCCGCGTGCGCCATGGGCATGCGCCATGACTTTCAGCCCCAGCGAATGTGCAGTGTCGGCAATCGACGTCATTTCGGCGCTGGTGAAATGCGCCTCTAGCCCGCGACCCTGCTGCGACAATACACCGCCAGTTGCGGTAATCTTGATCACATCCGCCCCCATTTTAGACGCTTTGCGGACTTTTTCGGCACATTCGACTGCCCCGGTGCAGGTGTAGCCCGTATCGAGCGCCATAAGCACATCTTCGCGAAAGCCGCTGACATCGCCATGCCCGCCAACGATGGAGAGGGCAGGGCCAGCGGCAACGATACGCGGCCCGTCAATCTTGCCCTCGGCGGTTCCGCGCCGCAGGGCAAAGCCTGTGTTTTGCGCCGAGCCAGCTTCGCGGACAGTGGTGAAGCCAGCCTTTACGGTAAGCGCGGCGTTCTTCACGCCCGTCACGACGCCCCATTCGTCGCTATCAACGGCTTCATCGCGAAAATCGCCGCCGGGGTCGCTCGTCAAATGGACGTGCAGATCAATCAGGCCCGGGAGCAGCACTTTGTCACCCAGATTGATCTGGATCGTATCCGAGCTCACAATCTGAGGGCCAGGACCGTTTTCAACCTTAACGATGATACCGTCGGTCACAGTGATAACCATTGGCCCGGTCATCCCCGCTGCGGGGTCGGGAATCACGTTGCGCGCAAAGATCATTTGCGTTTCGGCCAATGCAGGACTGGCGATCAAAAGGCCGGCGGTTGCGAGCAGGGCAGTGCGGATCATTTGGTCTCTCCCGGAATTTCTTTGGGGGAAGTGTGTCGCAGCGGCGACAATCGTTCAAGCCCAAAAAATAAGGGCCCGGAAACGCTCTCACGCTCCGGGCCCAATTCATCTGGTGGGATCAGGATTTACCAGAAGAAATCGTTTACCGGTCGAGCCTTATTCTGGCAGCCTTTCTGGTAAATCTTGTCTGCGCGGTTGATCATTACGCTGACGCGACGGCGGTGGTTCGTCGCGTTGACGCGGTGGTGGCGGTGCGCCCGCACCCTGCGGCATGGCCCCTTGTGGAGCGTCGTTGGATTGTTGCGGCACTCGGCCACCGGCATCATAGCGGCCGCCGTCTCGACGACCGCCGCCGTCGCCCCGACCGGGCCGTTCAGCACGCCCGTCCGGACCGGGGCGTGCCATTGGCTGTGGAATGGGCTGAGCGACAACATCACCAGTGGCTTGGCCATTGTCGCGTCCACGACGACCCTCTCCACGACCACCACGACGGTCATCGCGGTCGCCGCGACGGCCATCATAGCCGCCATTGCCGCCAACCTCTGGTCCGGGATTCCCACTATTCGGGCGACCCGGACGCTCGTCGCGCCTTCCTCCGTGATTTTCGGGCCAGCCTATCGGTTGATCTACACCTCTGTCGGTTGCGTTGTGGCCACGACCATGCCCGCGCCCATCATATCCGCGTCCATCATGGCCTCGGTCATCACGACCGCGTCCATCATATCCGCGGCCATTATCATGACCCCGATTGTTGCGATACCAACGCTGCCGCTGGTCGCCCCAATAACGACGATGATCGTCGCGCATATTGAAACGACGACCATAGTTGTCGAAGACATAATAGCCGTGGCCGGGATACCAAAAGCTATTGTACCAGCCGCCCCCAAAGCCAATGTTGTAAAAGCCGTAGCTGTTGTCGCAGGCGTAATAGCTATCAAATTGGGAATATGGATCGCAGTCATAATCATTATAGCCATAGCCATCACTGGCATAGCCCAGGCCCACATCATAAACGCAACCGGACAAGCCAACTGTTGCAGCAGTCAGTGCTGCCAACCGGAGGCTAAGCTTTTTGGAAATCATTTTCATCATTCACCCCTCTATTCGTTCGAGCGAACCGCGCTGTCATTGACCGAATCATCTCGTCGAATCATAGGCACGTTCTATCGTGATTGCAGGATTGCAAGTTTCTGGTTGAATTGCATCTGAATGATGGTGTTAGCTGTCGTTCATCTTTGCAACGGGTGGGGTGAATGATTGCGATGCTTGCGCTTTATTAACACTGATGGCAGTAAGCATTTAACTGACCGATTAACATAGCCGGAGCAATTCATGGCCCTTGCCAGCAGCGAAGCCGCAAATCCCCATTGGACACCGCGCCGCAAAATCGGTGATCTGTCACATATTCCCGGGGAAAACGGTCCGCCGATTATTGGCACGACGTTCCGCGTCCTGCGCGACCCGCCAGCCTATGGCAAGCATATGGTCGACACTTACGGCAAGGTGTTCCGCACCAACGCCTTTGGCAACCCGACGATTTCGCTCGTTGGCGCCGAGGCGAACGAGCTGATGCTGTTTGATCGCGATAAGCTATTTTCTAACGAGCAGGGCTGGGGGCCGGTGCTCAACCTGCTGTTCCCGCGCGGGCTGATGTTGATGGATTTTGATCATCATCGAATGGACCGCCGCGCGCTTGGTATCGCGTTCAAGCCTGAACCGATGCGCGCCTACACGCACGATATGAATCGTATTTTTGCCGATCAGCTGAAAAACTGGCGTGGTGACATGCTGTTCTATCCTGCGATAAAACAGCTGACTTTGGATGTCGCCGCAAGCAGTTTTCTCGGTATCCCGCTGGGACCAGAGGCCGACAAGATCAACAAAGCTTTTGTCGATATGGTCCAGGCTTCGGTTGCGCCGATCCGTGCTCCCATTCCGTTCACCGCGATGGGGCGGGGCGTAGCCGGGCGCAAATATCTGATCGATTACTTCTCACCACAAATCGCCGAGCGCCGCCGCAACGAAAACCGGCAGGATATGTTCAGCCAGTTCTGCCGCTCAAGGCGCGAGGACGGGGAATATATGTCCGATGGCGAGCTGATAGACCATATGAACTTCCTGATGATGGCAGCGCATGACACGATCACGTCATCGGTAACATCAATGATCTGGTATCTGGCAAAGCACCCAGAATGGCAGGAAAAATTACGCGAGGAGTGCCTCAGCATTGCACCCGCCGGATCGGACATCGCTTTTGCCGATCTCGATAAGTTCGAGCTCACCGAATATGCGTTTAAGGAATCGCTGCGGTTGATTTCGCCGGTGCCATCGATTCCGCGCCGTGCTCTTAAAGACTTTGAGTTCATGGGATATCACATCCCCAAAGGCACCGCAGTCAGTATCAGTCCGGGTTTCGTTCATACGATGGATGAATATTGGGACGATCCGGAAACCTTTGATCCAATGCGCTTCACGCCAGATAGAGTGAAGGGCCGTCATAAATATGCATGGGTTCCGTTCGGCGGTGGCGCACATATGTGCATCGGGTTGCACTTTGCCTATATGCAGACGAAGCTGTTCATGCACCATTTGCTGACTTCGGTGCAGGTCGAGATTGCCGATGGCTACGCTCCAGAATGGCAGCCTTGGCCAATCCCTAAACCAAAGGATGGCCTGAAGGTAACCTTCAAACCACTTTAGCCTAAAGCCCGATCAACTGGGTTAGCCGCTCGATTTCGGCGTTTTCAGCGGTAACGCGCTCAGCAATTATTTGCTGCGGCGCAGTCAGCAAAGCAATCAGACCTCGATCCGCACCATTTTCGTGTTCGCGCGCGATCAGCCCGTCAATTTCACCCAAAGCCGCGACGCCGTCAGCCCGCAGGCTATCGGTACGTGAAAGCGCCGTATGCGCATTGGCCCATGATTCGCTGCCGGCAGCAGAGTTGCCTGCCGATTGGATGGTTGAACCTACCGCCGGCAACGCGTTTTCAAACGCTGCATGAGCGGCGTTGCTGCGGGATAACAGCGCATCAATCTGACGTTGCAGTTCAGCGGAGAGCTTTGTCGTAAGCGTTTCTGCTATAGCCGCCGGCTCTTCGACAGGGTTCGCTTTTTCGAACGGCCGCTTGGCAAGAGATGGAAAATCGCCCTCTACACTGGCGCAACCTGCCAGAGTCAGCGAAGCGAGCGCGGCAAGGGATGGAAATGTTCGGTTGATCCTATACATAAATGCTGCTTTACGGCGCGGCGGGCAGGCAAGCAAGGGCGTCGAAAAGCGGCACAAAAACGCGAAACGTGCGTTGACAACCGCGACTCAATACACTAGCTGCGCGCCTTCCAATGCGGGTCTGCCAGACTCAGGTTTTGTTGTTACGCGTTGGAAAAGCCCCTTAAAAGGGCGCAAAGCAGATATATAGAGATTGAGAAAAGCCATGTTCGCTATCGTGCGCACTGGCGGCAAGCAGTATCGTGTTGCCGCTGGAGACAAGATTGCAGTTGAAAAACTGCCCGGAGAAGCCGGTGACACTGTGTCGCTGGATGATGTGTTGCTCGCGGGCGACGGTGGTGAGATCAAAGACTCTAAGGGTCTTGTCGTCTCGGCAGAAATTATTGCGCAAGAGCGCGGCGAAAAGATTATCGTTTTCAAAAAACGGCGTCGCCACAATTATCGCCGTAAGCAAGGCCATCGTCAATCGTTGACGCTGCTGCGTATTATGGCTGTAGGTTCTTCAAAGGCTGCGCCCAAGGCTGCTGCCAAAGCAACCGAGGCTAAAGCAGCGCCAAAGGCTGAAATTGCAGCGGTAGACGCATCGAACCTGTCACTCATCTCTGGTGTTGGTCCAGCGATAGAGAAAAAGCTTCTCGCTGCTGGCGTCACAAGCTGGAATGACATAGCTGCGTGGGACGATGCTGCCATCGCAAAGTGGGATGAAGAGCTAAAGCTTGGCGGTCGCGCGACCAAAGAAGAGTGGGTTGAGCAGGCTAAGGAATTGTTGGCCGGAAAAGCTCCTCGTGCAAAAATTGATCAGGCTGAAAAAGCCTCTGACAAAGCTAAGTAAGGATTTCCAACCATGGCACATAAAAAAGCAGGTGGTTCTAGCCGTAACGGTCGCGATTCAGAAGGTCGTCGGCTTGGCGTGAAAAAGTTCGGCGGTCAGGAAGTGATCGGCGGCAATATCATTATCCGTCAGCGCGGCACGAAAGTGTACGCGGGCAAAGGCGTTGGCATGGGCAAAGACCATACCCTCTTTGCACTTATCGAAGGCCGCGTCCGATTCCACGCAGGTCGCCTCGGCCGCAAATATGTGTCGGTCGATATGGCAGTGATGGCCGCCGAATAATAACGGACAATCGATAACGGATTGTCCATCTGGATGATCCGGGGAGTGTGGCGACACCTCCCACCATACAAGGGAGACGGATCATCCGGCTCCCTTTCTTTTTGCCTCAATCTCCCTGCAATCCACCTCGAAACGGGTGGTTTTCACATGGCTGTCACTAATGTGTTTCAAGGGGCAGCCAATCGGACAGGAGAGAGAACATGTTCGCACGGACCGAAAGACTTTTGCTGCGGCCTAGCTGGCCTGAGGATGCGACTGCACTGTATGAAGCGATTGCTGACGAAGACATCGTCCGCAACCTGGCGCGCGCGCCGTGGCCCTATACCCGCGCCGAAGCCAGCCGCTTTGCGGCAGTGGAGCATTCAACGATGTTCCCGTCCTTCATGCTGATGCTACGCACCGATGGCGCACCGCAGTTGATCGGATCATGCGGGCTAGGCGATCGTCAAGGTTCGGCGGAATTGGGCTATTGGATATCCCGGCCCTATTGGGGACACGGCTTTGCTGCCGAAGCCGCAAAAGCCGTTGTCGGCATCGCCAAAACGCTTGGTCACCGCAAGTTGGTTGCGGGCCACTTCACCGACAATCCCGCATCCGGTCGCGTGTTGCGGAAGGTCGGTTTTCGTCCGCTCGGCAGAGTAGAGCAGCGGTACAGCGCAGGTCGAGGCCGTGAAGCCACGTCGGCGCTGTTTGAGCTTCCGCTATCGAATGACGGCAAAGCCGGCGGTGATCCAAATGCGTTTGCCGCGATTGACCGAATGCAACCTCGGGTGTCGCTAGCGAGGGCGGCTTAAGCCGCATTCGCCAAAGCGACCGGAGCCTGTTTAACGATCCTAACCGGATCCGGTGCAGGTGTTAACTCTGCAAGCAAAGCTTCGCCCGTGGCGATCAGATCGTGATCATCAATATCCCAAGGGTGAAAGCCGGGCTTTAGAAACTGTGCCCATGACTTTAATACCCGGCGACCGATCCCGCCCTTACTAAAGCCGTAACGCAATATGCGGGGCAGAGCTTTTTGCCAGCCCACGCCATCCTGCCGCATCAATTCAACTTGTCCGCGCGTGCGGTTGATAAAAAAGGTGAAAGATACAGCGCATATCATCGATGTGCGCGTGATCCAGCGGCGGAGCGGACTCCATTTCCGGGTCGCATACATCCACATGTCGAACGCCACAGCCTTATGTTCGATTTCCTCAATGCCGTGCCAAAGCCATAATTTGCGCATTTCAGGGTCACAGCCTGCAAGGTGCCGCGGATCAGCAATCATTTCTGCGGCAACAATTGCTGTCAGATGTTCGATACACATCGTCGCACCTAGCTTGGTCAGGTCACTCGTGGCTGAGAAAAACTCCACAAACTTGCGAATCGAATGATCCAGCGGTGCGATGTCATAGCCAGACCGGATCAGCGCGCGGTTCATGCTGGCATGTTCGCGACTGTGTGCGGCTTCTTGCTGGATAAAATTTTTGACATCGTCCGCCAACTGCCCCGACGCTTTGTCTTGCCAAGCGCACAAGCTTTCGATCATGAAAGCTTCACCGCGCGGGAACACCGCCGACAATGCGTTGAAAAATGCTGTCGCATAGGGGTCGCCGCCCAGCCAATGCCTGCCGCCAGCCTCCAGATTGCGTATCCGCATTTTGCGTGGAAAGAGGCGGTGCTTAGCCGAAGGTTGTGACGGCTGATTTTGTTGTTGGTTTTCAATAGCCTGTTTCATCACCGATGATTACTGCCAGCGGCGATAAATTCCGTTTAATGTTAAAGGTTAATGCCAGATAAGGGCTTTGCCGTATACTAACGGGTTTCTGCCGATTGTGACGTTAACACATACGTAAATTTGGCCGCAGATGGTAATGCTTGCCGTTGCGGTTGCGAAATATGGCCTGATGGCGCACATGCATAGCCTATGTCGCTTGTGAAATTCCCCGAACCCACCGAAGCCGTTGGCCGTCGTCGTTTGTCGCCAGAGGCGAGCCGCCTTGCCGCGCTTGAGGCGGCGCGTGATTTGCTGATCGAGGCAGGCCCGCAGGCGGTCACGCTAAAGGCTGTTGCAGGCCGGATCGGGCGGACACATGCCAATCTACTCCATCATTTCGGCTCGGCGTCGGGATTGCAACGCGAACTGGCCGCATTTCATGCCGAAACCATTTGCTGCGATATCGGCGAGCAAATCCAACGGTTCAGGGGTGGGGATATCGGGCCGCGCGAATTGGTCGATATGATCTTTGACCATTTTGACAAGGCAGGGGCAGGCGCACTAGCCGCTTGGATGTTGCTCAGCGGAAACGAAGACGCGCTCAACCCCGTGGTTGAGGCGATCCACAAGCTTGTCGATGAAGTCGGTGAGGGCGGCCATGCCGATAGCAATCTCCACACGCTGACCATGGAGCTGGTGCTGCTGGCGTTGGGGGATTCGCTGCTGGGCGGACCGCTGTCGTCGTCATTGGGGCTAGAACGCAGTGCGGGCCGAGAAATCGCCGCGCAAAGGCTCGCGCAATCATTCGCTGCGTGGGAAGCGCAGATTAAAGCCGACTAGGCCGCAGAGCGGCTACTCGCTGAATGCCTCTTCGCGCAACCGGGTGAACGGCGTCAGCAGATAGCTTAAAACCGAACGCTTATCGCCGAGCAACGCCACATCAGAGATCATGCCAATACCTATCGGTAGCCTTTGACCGGTTTTGCCGATCAACGCTATTTTGCTAGTGCGAACCTCGACGATATAATGCGACTCGCCCGTCTTTTCGTTGATGACAGCATCAGGTGAGATAGACACGACTTTACCCTTTAGCGAACCGTAAACGCCGCTGTCATAGGCGGTCAGACTGACTTTTGCTTTCTGACCAAGGCGGATCGAGCCGATGTCTTTTGGGCTGATCATCACTTCGATCAGCAAACCGTCTTCGCTCGGCACCAATTCCATGATCGGTGCGCCCGGAGCAACAGTGCCGCCGCGTGTCGACACCATCACGCGGTTGATTGTACCATTTACAGGGGCAATCACAATCGCACGTTCGGCGCGTCGTTCAAGCGCCGGCAATGTCGAACTGCGCGCAGCATATTCGGCCTGCGCCGTGGTCAGTTCGTTTGCTGCACGAGAGCGCCAGTCCTGCATCTGCTGGTTGAGCGCGGCGCGTGCTTCGGCGATCCCTGCACTGGCGCGCGCGATTGATGAGGATGCAGCGGCGGCTTCGCTTGACGCAGAGCCAGCACGACCAATCGCTTGCGTTAAAACGATGCGCGGTTCGATGCCGCTTTCCACGAGCGGACGGACGGCATCAAGCTCGGCCTGTGCCGATACAGCGGCAGCGCGGCGGGCGGCATAGATGGATTGGGCCTCATTGACCGAACGTTCGGCGGCAACCACGCGCGCTTGGCCCGCGTTGCGCAGGCTTGAAAGTTCGGCGATCCGCGCGCCGTGTAAGGCCCGCTCGATCTCAACCGAGGTATCCGCTCCGCTGAAATTGGGTGCACGTCCGGTGATTTCTGCGCGTAACCGTTCGATCTTTGCGGCCAAGGCAGCAACCGTCGCTGCACCGCTACCAAACTCGCCCCCGCTTTGCGTCGGGTCAAGCCGAACCAACGGGTCGCCGCTTTTTACCTGTTGGCCCGTGCGGACTAACACTTCCTGAACGATGCCACCCTCTAGGTTGGAAATGACCTGTATTTTTGAACTCGGCACAACGCGTCCCATGCCGCGCACGGTGCGGTCGATATCGGTAAGCGCCGCCCAAATCACGAAGACGACGAAAAAGCCAAAGATCAACCACAGCAGAACGCTTGGCCCAAATTTTGGGACGAAACGTGCAGTCGATACCGGCGCGTCGTCGGTTGGCGCTTGGTTTTCGGCAGGCAAGTTCATGGGTTCACCTGCGGTTTGGAGATTTGTTTAAGAACAGCGTCACGCGGCCCGTCGGCGACGATTTTGCCTTGGTCGATGACGATGATCCGGCTGACCAGTTTCAACAGCGGCAAGCGGTGCGTAATGATCAAAGCGGTGCGATCTGCCAGCTCGTGTTGCAAACGATCAATCAACGCCATTTCGGTTTGCGTGTCCATCGCGCTGGTTGGCTCATCGAGCAACAAAATCGATGGCTTTCCAGCCAAAGCTCGCGCAACTGCAATCGACTGGCGCTGTCCACCCGAAAGGCTGTCGCCCCGGTCGGCGAGCCGCAGCTCATAGCCATTCGCCAGCCGTCCCATGAAATCATGCGTCCCTGAAAGCCGGGCGGCGCGCAGCAACTCTTCATCATCGACATGCGCGCGATCAAGGGCGATGTTATCGCGCACAGTGCCGGACAACAAAACGGTGTCTTGCAGCACAGAACCGATATGGCGACGCAGGCGGTCGGCATTTAGTTGGCGCACTTCGGTACCATCGACCAAAACGAGCCCGCTTTCGGGGGGATAAAGCCCCAGAATAATCCGGGCGATGGTCGATTTGCCCGATCCGACCCGGCCTAAGATTGCGACTTTCTCGCCCGGCGTAATCTGAAAGCTGACGCCGTTTAGCGCTGCTTCGGTCGCGCCGGGATAGGTGAAATGGACCGCGCGGAATTCGATTTTCCCGGCAACTTTATCTAGCGCAAGACTGTCTGCACCCTGACCTTCGCTGGGCGTTTCCATGAACTTGTCTAGCTGGCGATAGGCGGTGCGAGTCATCGTCAGCCTCGACAGCAAAGTCGCAATCTGCGCCAGCGGCGCGACCGCGCGTCCGCTTAGGATTGAACAAGCAATCAGCCCGCCCATCGTCAGCGACTGGCTGGCGATCATGCCGACGCCGGCGATAACGACGCCAGCATAGGCGATTTGCTGCCCGCTGGCGGCAACGGTGACACTGACGTTTGAAATCAGTCGCTGCGACATCGAGCTCGACGCATGGTTTTCAACGGCGCTGTCCCATCTGCGGGTCAGCAACTGTCCGGCATTGGCGCTTTTGACCATTTCGAGACCGCCGATGGTTTCGATTAATACCGATTGTTTTAGCATCGACTGCCCCATATTTTGGGCCGAAAGCCGATCCATCATGGGTTGCGTCAACAACCCTACCAGAACGACCACAGGGATCAGCATTATTGGGACGAGCACCAACCAGCCGCCGATCAGTGCCATTACCAGTAATGTAACCAGAATAAACGGCACATCAACCAAAGCAACCAAAGTGGCAGAAGCAAAAAAATCGCGCAGCGTTTCCAGTTCGCGCAGCATTTGCGCCAAGCCGCCTGTCGAACCGCGCGGTTGATCCAGCCGGATCGACAGCAATCGCGTGAACATATTCTCGCCAATCTCGCGGTCGATGTCGGCACCGGCAACATCCACGAAATACGCGCGCAGGATTTTCAGCGTGAAATCAAAGATCAATATAATGCCAAGGCCGATCGACAGGCCGATCAACGAAGCTACCGCGTTGTTGGGCAAAACGCGGTCATACACCGTCATTGTGAACAATGATGTCACCAGCGCGAACAGGTTGATCATCACCGCCGCAACCGCGACTTTGCTGTAGACACTGCGGTTAGCGCGGATCGGCGCCATCAACCAATCGGCAAAGCGTGGCTTTGGGTGGATGATTGTGTCAGCGTCGCTCATCTGAAAATCCTTTGATCCGCAGGCGCAATGCCAAGCACGCGCAATAGATCGCCAGAACGCGCGAGCGCCACAAAGGTTGCGGCATCACGTTCAGAAAGCCCACGAATATAATTTGCGGCAGCTGAAAACAATCGGTCGTCCGCGTCGAGCGCATCGAACAGCGTGCCGCGCGCGACGCGGAACCTTTCGGTCACCGCATCACGGGTCACGCGGCTGGCAATATAGTCGTCGCGGTATGCGGTAAGCATATCGTCCAGCGCGCCGACATCGGCCCAGGATATGCGCGCCTCCCGTTCGGCTTCGAGCTTTACGCTTAGCGCGCGGGCATCTGCGGATTCGGCTCTTGCGCGGGCCTCATCGGCGCGGGCATCGCCGGGGCCTAGCAGCCGCCATCGCATCGTGACACGCGCACGCACGTCATAGTCGCGGCGTCCGGCCTCCAACAGGCCAAAACGTCCGGCATCGACGCCTGCACTAAGGTTTGGCCCTGTGTCGGCACGGGCAGCAATGGAATCATTGCGTAATGCGCGCGCCAATGCTTCGGAAACACGGACGGGCGCAGAGCTTGCCGCCCGGGCTGCCAGTGCATCGTCGCTCAGCCGTTCTAGCTCTGGCGCTGGTGCGCGCACTATCCGGCTGGGCGCGTCGATAGCGAACAATTCTTTGAAGCGCGCGCGCGCGTTTTGATATTCGCGCTGAAACTGGGCAAGCCGCAAACGGGCCGAGGCGATAGCGCTATCGATTCGTGCGCGTTCGACGGGGGCTGCAACACCTTGGGCGATCCGGAATTCGACGTCGCCGCGCAGCTTTTCATTTCGAGCGATAAAATGATCGGCCAATTCGGTTAAATGGCCATAAGCAAACAGATCATACCATGCGCCAATGGCGCGTAACGCAATCGTTTCGGACTTACGATCCAGTTCCGCTTCTGCGGCGCCGACACGCTCGATCGCTGCGTCAATCCGCCGTTCGCTTGCGCCAAAATCGAATAAAATCTGTTCCAAGCTGGCGGTCGCATCAAACCGGCCCGACCCACGCGCTCGTTCCAAAACACTGTCGGGATCGTTGGAAAATTCCCGCGCTATGGCCCTGTTGGCACTAAGCGCCAGGTCGATGCGCGGGAAAATTGCGGATGTTGCGCCGCGCTTTGCTGCCCATGCTGCGGCTCCGTCGGCTCTTCCTTCAGTCAATGTCGGGCTGGCTTTCAGCGCTTCGGCGATAACGTCATGAAATGCGGTTTCGTCGGCAATAGCATCGGCAATGGCCAGAATCGGATCGGGATTGGACTTCACAGACAAAGGTAACGGATCGGGATCGGGCAATTGTGCGGCGGCAGGATCAAGATAATCTTGCGCTAAAACCGGACATGGCAATACAGCGGCGAACAACGCCAAAATGCCCGCAGCGTGCAGGATTTTCTGTGCCATCACCTTATGCGTGCCTCAAAACCGGAAAATTGCGCTTCACTTGATCGCGCGTTTAGCGCGCGGCGGCGCTAACGGCAAGCGATCTGCCCGGAGTGAGCGTTACATCTTGAAACGCGTTACTTGCGCCTTCACCCGCCGTTCAGTAAAACTCTGCCAAGTTAGAATGTAAACAGGCCTATGGGGTAAGCGATGTGGGACATTTGACGACATTTTTGGTATATCGGCGACTGTCGCCATGGACGGTGCGGGGGCTAGCCGCTTTGGGATCGGTTATATTTATGACGAGCGCTTCGGCCTGCACGGCGCACACTCCTGTAGCGCAAAGCGATATTGGGTTTTTATGCTCGGTCGACAGCACCAAAATGCTAACGCCAAAGATGAGCCGCGACGAGGTATGCTCGCTTTTTAAAGCGAAAATTGACGAGGCGTTGAATCAGAAAACCTTGGTTTCAGACGATGTATCAGGCGCTCTGGCTGCGGACTGGATAAAGCTGGAAGTTCGGTTTTCAATGCCGGGGACCGCAACTGCAACGGTAATCCAAAGCACCGGGGGCCAAGAAACGGCGCATCCTGAAATCGCAGTGGACGTGATGGATAAAGCTATGGAGCCGAATGATGTTGGCATGCTCGCCTCGGCGGTGGGCAAGTATCTATCGGAAGTTAAGCTCAAATAGGCGCGTTAAGCCGCGCGGCGTTCGCTCATTTGCAACCATGCGCGGGCCTGGCGTTGGGCTTCAGCAATCTCGCGTGCTGTCATTTCGTCAGAGATTTCTGCTCGGCAATACATCGCTTCTTCGTGACCGTTGACCGCTGCCAGATTGAACCATTTGTGCGCTTCTACCATATTGATGTCGACGCCGCCGCTGCCGGTTGAATAGGCAACGCCTAATTCGAACAATGCGTTGGCATTTCCGCCCGCAGCATCAGCGATGCGGCTCTCCATCAGGAAGTTCGCGCTTTTAAAACTATTAGCCATAGGAAATTGTCCCCTTTTTTGTCGAAGGGAGTGATCGCCCGAATATGGATAACAAATGGTTAAAGCCGAAAGGACTTTCTGACCCGAACCGGAATAAACGGTCAATTTTACAGGTTTTAGACCGCCAGATTATCGAGCAAACGGGTTTTGCCGATCTTTGCAGCCGCCAATAATCGCAACGGCGCGCCGTTCAATTCGCGCACCGGCTGCAATGTTTCGGCATCGGCAAGCTCGAAATAGTCCACATTCGAAAAGGTTGCGGCCAGCAATGTTGCTCTGCCTGCGGCCAATGCGTCGGCGATAGGGATGCCGGCAAGGATAGCGTCGCGCGCCGCATTGAGTGCGCGGGGCAGGGCAAGCGCTGATGCCCTTTCTGCTTCTGACAGATAGATATTTCGCGACGACAGCGCCAACCCATCCGCATCGCGGACGATGGGAACGCCGACAATCTCAATATCCATATCAAGGTCGCGGACGAACCGGCGGATTACAGCCAGTTGCTGAAAATCCTTCTCGCCAAAACAGGCAACATCGGCGCCCGTTTGGTTGAACAATTTTGTTACCACCAACACAACGCCATCAAAATGCCCCGCGCGACTCGCTCCGCAATAGCCGTCGCTTGGTCCGCCGATGTGAATAGTGGTGCAGAAACCAGTTGGGTAAACTTCGCTGGCGGCTGGAGCCCAGACGATATCGACGCCCAATGGTGCAAGTTTTTCACGGTCTGCATCCAACGTTCGCGGATAGGCATCCAAATCTTCGTTGGGGCCAAATTGCGTTGGATTGACGAAGATCGAGACGATAACCACGTCGGCGTGCTTTTTGGCTTCTTCGACCAGCTTTAGGTGCCCGGCATGCAGCGCGCCCATCGTCGGGACCAAAGCAATCCGCTTGCCCGCCGCTCTTAGCGCTCCCGTCGCGGCTCGCAGCTGTAAAAGTGTATTGATGGTTTGCACGACCATTTTGCCTTGGTTATGGCGGGGCCTTGGCTATGCGCGAGGCCGGTCTGGCAGCGCAAGGCGAAATACTCAAACGGGGGTTCAAGTTTCGCATGGCGAAAGCGCATCATATTGTATTTGCCAATGAAAAAGGCGGGACAGGCAAATCGACGACCGCTGTGCATGTCGCCATTGCGCTGGCTGCGCGCGGTGCACGCGTGTCATGCATCGATCTCGATTCGCGGCAGCGGACATTGCATCGCTATCTAGAAAATCGCGCCGAAACTATGAAACGGCGTGAGATCAATCTGCCGATGCCGACCTTTGCGGTGTTTGAACATGATTCGCAGGCAAGGCTGGAGATACAGATCGCCGAGGCTGCGGCTGAATCCGATTTCATCGTCTTTGATACGCCTGGTCGTGACGACAAATATGCGCGCTTTGTTGCGACGCAGGCGCACACGTTGGTGACGCCGATCAACGACAGCTTTGTCGATTTCGACCTGATTGGTCAGGTTGATGCCGAGAATTTCAAAGTCAAAAAGCTAAGCTTTTATGCCGAACTGATCTGGGAAGCGCGGATGGCGAGGGCAAAGTCGGACGGCGTAACGATTGACTGGGTCGTGCTGCGCAACCGCCTGCACAATATGGAGGCACGCAACCAGCAGCGTATGACGAACGCGATTGCTGACCTGTCCAAGCGTGCTGGTTTCCGGGCTATTCCGGGCCTGAACGAACGGGTGATTTACCGCGAATTGTTTCCATCGGGGCTGACTTTGGTGGATAAGGGACATCTGGGAAACCTCGCCACCGCGCATGTTATCGCGCGTCAGGAATTGCGTGAGCTGTTGGCCGCTTTGGCGCTTCCTGAATTTACGCAGCCTCGGCTGGTCTAATGCCGTTTCTGGCCCTTCTTCTCGTCGCCGCGCTTGGCTATGCGTTGTGGAGCGGGAAAATCAGGCTCGCGCAATTGCCGCCGATATTGCTGACACTGGGCGGCGCGATGATCGCGCTGCGCGGCGGCTGGTTGATCGGCATTCCAGCAGTGTTGGCGGGCATTACTTGGTATCGCGGGATGACGTGGCGGATGTTTGGGCTGAACTCGAAACAAACCGAAGAATTTGATCTCAGCAAAGCGCGCTGGTTATTAGGCGTATCGGCGCAGGATGATGCGGAACGTATCCGCGCCCGCTATCGCCATCTGATCGCGCAAAACCACCCCGACACCGGCGGCAGCGAAGACCGCGCAATGGAACTTAACAAAGCGCGCGACGTTTTGCTGGATGATTTGGCAGAGAAATCGAGCTAAGCCGACGCCTTTCAATCTCCGACGGAGCATTCATGTCTCACATCTTTCACTCCACTACCCTTCGCGAATATGACATTCGCGGGATCATCGGCGAAACTTTGGGCGAAGCCGACGCCTATGCCATCGGCCGCAGCTTTGCCACGTTGCTGGGGCGTGCAGGCGGCAAGAAAATCGTCGTCGGCTATGACGGCCGGTTAAGCTCGCCGATGCTGGAGGCGGCACTTGTGCGCGGGATTACCGAGGCTGGGCTCGATGCTGTCTCGATCGGCATGGGGCCAACCCCGATGCTATATTATGCCGAAGCCGTTCTGGACGATGTCGATGGCGGCATTGAGATAACCGGCAGCCACAACCCCGCCAATTATAACGGCTTCAAGATGGTCTTCCAAGGACGACCTTTTTTCGGGGATGACATTCAAGAACTGGGCCGGATCGCGGCGGCAGGGGATTGGGCCGATGGCGACGGCGCCGGGGGAGTAGGTGCGGCGAGCACGTACGACATCATCGACCAGTATGTTGAACGCATAGTGCAAGCCGCACCCCCCTTGGCATTCCGCATCGGATGGGATGCGGGGAACGGTGCGGCGGGACCAGTGATCGAAAAACTGGTCAAGATGTTGCCGGGTGAGCATCATCTTTTGTTTGTGGATGTGGATGGCCAGTTCCCAAATCATCATCCCGATCCCACCGACCCGGCAAACTTGGTCGATTTACAAAGACTTGTCGCGGAGAAGAACCTCGATTTCGGAGTGGCTTTTGACGGCGACGGTGACCGCATCGGCGCCATTGACGGCCAAGGCCGCGTAATCTGGGGCGATCAACTGCTGCAAATCTTTGCCGAGGATGTGCTGGGCGACGTGCCGGGCGCGACGATTATCGCCGATGTAAAGGCATCACAGGCGTTGTTCGACCGCGTGACGCAGCTGGGCGGAAAGCCGCTGATGTGGAAAACTGGACACAGCCTGATTAAGTCCAAAATGAAGGAAACTGGGTCTCCGCTGGCGGGCGAGATGAGCGGCCATATCTTTTTCAAGCATGAATATTACGGTTTCGACGATGCGATCTATGCCGCTGTGCGGTTGATGGCTGCGTCGGCAAAGCTTGGCAAAAGCGTAACCGAGCTGCGGTCCGCAATGCCAGAAATGATCAACACTCCCGAAATGCGTTTCCAAGTCGATGAGTCGCGCAAGTTCGCCGTGATCGACGAAGTGCTCGCGCGATTGAAGGCGAGCGGCGCGGACGTGAACAACACCGATGGCGCGCGGGTGAATACGCCTGATGGATGGTGGCTGTTGAGGGCATCGAACACTCAAGACGTGCTGGTCGCGCGGGCAGAGGCTTCGAGTGAGGCGGGGCTGCAACGGTTGATGGAGCAGATCGATTTGCAATTGGCCGCAAGTGGTTTGGAACGCGGGGAGCAGGCGGGGCATTGATGTTGATTGGCAATGCTGATTGAGTGCTACGTTAGAGCATTAGGATGTGGCCTCGAATTTCCGTCAAAACAATCGCCTCTGGAGCATCCAGCATGTCGACTGTTATGCTCCATATGAGCCTTCATTCCATTTGAAGCCGCAGAGTGCGCTCTGACTTGGCCAAAGCATTCTGGACAGCGCTTTTCGCGACCCTTTGGCATTCTTAGGGCATAGCTAAGGTCGATACCTTGCCATTTACCAAACCCGAAAATTTCACATGCAATTTCTTCGTTCATATCCATACCTTTGCATTGCTCGACTTGGCTAAATATTGGCAACTAGAAAATCAACATGCAACAAGATGACTTTGACATTGCACTTATATCTACACTTCGTCACCCCCGCGAAGGCGGGGGTCCATCACCGGCACTGTAAATTTATACGTCAGGTGATGGATTCCCGCCTTCGCGGGAATGACGAAGAGGGGTAGGTAGGCGTTTCGCGGACTTTGACTGAAACCCCTCTTCTCCACGCTTTCCATTTGCCAACGCCCCCCACTTACGCCACCGACCCTCATATGATCCCACGCACACATCTTGGCACGGCTCTTGTCCCGGGGGGCGATACGCTGGAGCTTTATAGTCGCGGCGATGATTTCATGATCGTGCTGGATCGCAACGAATTGATGAGCACGCGGATGAATGGCTCTGAAATCGCGCTTGCTGAAATGACGCTGCAACGGTTGCCGGATAACGCTGCGCCGCATCTGTTGATTGGCGGCTATGGCATGGGCTTTACGCTGCGCGCGGCGCTGGCGATGATGGGGCCAAAGGGGCAAGCAACGGTTGCCGAGCTTGTGCCGGAAATTATTGCATGGGCGCGTGGGCCGATGGCGGCGGTGGCAGACGGATGTTTGGACGACCCCAGAGTGCATTTGCACATGGGCGATGTGGGTCAAGTGATCCGGTCAAATACAGCGGCTTTTGACGGCATATTGCTGGATGTGGACAATGGGCCAGATGGGCTGACGCGCAAAGGCAATGACGGGCTTTATTCCGCGACTGGATTGGCCGCGGCGATGCGCGCTTTGCGGCCAGGCGGTATATTGGCGATCTGGTCCGCTGCGACGGACAAGAAGTTTAGCCAAAGGCTGGAAGAGGCTGGTTTTGCCGTTGACGAAGTTGCCGTGCGCGCACGGACCAATAATAAAGGGCCGCGCCATATTATCTGGTTTGCGCGCAAGGTTTAGCGGTTCCGTTAAGCGATTCCCGCCTTCGCGGGAATGACGAAATGAGGTAGGGAAAGGCTGTGACATCACCCATTCTCCCTCCCATCATAACCGACTGGTTCGCAAAGCGCGGCTGGGGCCCGAGGCGGCATCAGTTGGAGATGGTGGCTGCGGCGGCAGAGGGACGACATGCTTTGCTGGTGGCGGCGACTGGGGCGGGGAAGACGCTGGCGGGGTTTTTGCCGACTTTGGTTGAGTTGATTGCGGAGCCTAAGACCCTCCCCTTTAGGGGAGGGGTAGGGGGTGGGGGCTGTCAGAATAGCCCAGCTTTTGCCGACAAGCCCCACCCCAACCCCTCCCCTGAAGGGGAGGGGCTTATTAAAGCTGCCCCCGCGCTTAACACCCTTCACACCCTTTATATCTCCCCGCTCAAAGCCCTCGCCGTTGATGTTCAGCGCAATCTGTTGACGCCCGTCGAAGAAATGGGCCTGCCCATCCGCATCGAAACCCGCACCGGCGACACACCGTCGGAAAAGAAAGCGCGGCAGCGGGTAAAGCCGCCGCATATCTTGCTGACCACGCCGGAGTCGCTTTCGTTGCTGCTCAGCCATGAAGACAGTATGCACATGTTCGCGGGGCTGAAACGGATTATCATCGATGAAATCCACGCTTTTGCGAATTCCAAACGCGGCGATTTACTGGCGCTGTCGATTGCGCGTTTGCAAAAGCTATCGCCGAATTTGCAGCGCGTTGGACTGTCCGCGACAATATCCGATCCCGATGAATACCGCGCGTGGCTCGCCCCTTATGGCGACATCAATGCTGTCCGGCTGGTCGAGGGCGAAGCGGCGGCGGAACCAAATCTCGAAATCTTGCTGCCCGAGGGTCGTGTCCCGTGGTCGGGGCACAGCGGCCAACATGCCGTGCCGCAGTTGATTGAGGAAATAGGGCGCAACCGCACCACGTTGATCTTTTGCAACACGCGCTTTCTGGCAGAGTATATCTTTCAAAAACTGTGGGACGCCAATGACCCGAAATTCAGCATCGGCATACACCACGGCTCGCTGTCGGTCGAGGCGCGGCGCAAGGTGGAGGGCGCGATGGCGCGCGGCGAGTTGCGGGCTTTGGTCTGCACCGCATCTCTCGACCTTGGCGTCGATTGGGGCAATGTCGACTGTGTTATCCAAATGGGCGCGCCCAAAGGATCGTCGCGGCTGTTGCAACGCATTGGCCGGTCCAATCACCGTATGGATGAACCATCAAAAGCTATCCTGGTCCCTGGCAACCGCTTTGAATATCTTGAGGCACAGGCGGCCTATGACGCTGTGGTCGCGGGGCAACGCGATGGCGAGGATTTCCGCCCGGGTGGGCTCGATGTACTGGCGCAGCATGTGATGGGTGTGGCCTGTGCCGGGCCGTTTAACGAAGTGGTATTGCTGGACGAGGTGCAGTCGGCTTTGCCGTATAGCGGGATTGACGCTGAGACTTTCCGCCGCGTGATCGAGTTTGTCGCCACTGGCGGCTATGCCTTGAAAGCCTATGATAAGTTTCGGAAGCTGGTGCCGTTTGTCCTCTCCCCTTCAGGGGAGAGGCAGCGAGACTTGGTAGCTGTGCTGCCTAGTCGCAGCGGAGAGGGGGTTGTGGACACTCCCCCCCTCCCAACCCTCCCCCCTAAAGGGGAGAGGGCTATAGATTGGCGTCTTTCCCACCCCAAGTTTGCGGCGCAGCACCGTTTTAACGCTGGCATCATTGTCGACGCGGTGATGCTTGATGTGCGGTTTCGCAATGGCCGCAGTCTGGGGCGCGTTGAGGAAAGTTTTGCCGCCTCGTTGCGCCCGGGCGACAGCTTTATCTTTGCCGGAATGGCACTGGAAGTGGAGAGCATCAAAGACTTGGAGCTGTATGTCCGCGCCGCAAAAAAAGCTTCGTCGATCCCAAGCTATATGGGTGCGCGGATGCCGCTGACGACGCATTTATCCGACCGTGTCCGCGCTTTTTTGACTGACAGGGCAGGCTGGGCGCGGTTTCCCGATGATGTCCGCGAATGGCTAGAAATGCAGGATCACCGCAGTGCGATGCCCGAACCGGGGCAATTGCTCGCCGAAACTTTTCCGCATGAAGGGCGGCATTATCTGGTGGTCTATCCATTCGAAGGCTGGAACGCGCACCAGTCTTTGGGGATGTTGGTGACCAAGCGCATGGAGAATCGCGGTCTGAAACCGATGGGCTTTGTCGCCAATGATTATGCGTTAGGCGTCTGGTCGTTGGAGCCGGTGACTGATCCGGCGGCGCTGTTTTCCGCCGATATTCTGGCGGATGAATTCACCGAATGGGTGGAGAATAGCTATCTCCTCAAACGCGCATTCCGCGAAGTGGCGATCATATCCGGCCTTGTTGAACGCAACCATCCGGGCAAGCGTAAATCCGGGCGGCAAGTGACGTTTTCGACGGATCTGATCTACGACGTCTTGCGCAGATATGAACCTGACCATTTGTTGCTGCAGGCGGCATGGGCCGATGCGCGCGCGCGATTGACTGATGTCGGGCGGCTAGGCGATTTGCTAGATCGAGCGGCAGGGACGATGCTGCATGTAACGCTTGACCGGGTCAGCCCGATGGCGGTGCCGTTGATGGTGATGATCGGGCGCGAAAGCGTGGCGCAAGGTTCAGTCGATGATGCATTGTTGATAGAGGCGGAGAGCCTTGCCGGGATCGCGATGACGCCTTGAGCGTGTTGCTGACTTTTGACACTTTTGACACGAAATCGCGTTTTTGCGCTTTTTGTTCATATTCGAAAGCCTCGAATTTTGTGGACTGCTTTAATCTGGCGAACAACAAAATCATAACGCGCATAGAACATAAATAGAACAAAATGTCAAGGATAAACGTACGGCTCGCTTGTCCGCGTCACCAAAAGGGCATACACTATGATAAGAGGAGAGTGCGATGATCGGGCAAAACAGAGTAATTACGGCGTTTGCACTGGCGTTTCTGGTGCTTTCCCCAGTGGTTGCGCAAGACGAAACGCGTGCGATTGACCAAGCCACACCCGAAGGCGAGCTCATCCCAGGCTTTATTCAGGAATTTAAAGTCGACCGTGGCGACCGGATGATGGTTCCGGTTAGCATCAACGGCAGTGCAACCTATCCCTTTATCGTCGATACAGGCGCAGAGCGCACAGTGATCGCCAATGATCTGGCCAAATTGTTAAAGCTGGAGCCGGGCCCACAGCTGAAATTGGCGACCATCACCGGCACGTCCTATGCCGATTCCTACTTGATCGAAAATCTGACGATGAACACGATCAATGTGGAATTGATTGAGGCGCCAGGACTTGAGCGGAACAATTTGGGCGCATATGGCTTGCTCGGTATCGACAGCCTTGAAGATCACAAAGTCTTGCTCGATTTCAAAAACTCGAAAATGGACGTGCTACCATCGAAAAAGACATCCGGTCTTGGCAAAATCGAGCGCGGGATGATTGTCGTCACCGCGAAACGGCGTGCCGGGCGGATGATCCTTTCGGATGCCATGGTTGGCGGCGTCAAGGTTGATATCATTCTGGATACCGGCGCGCAATCGAGCATGGGGAACTATGCTCTGCGTGATCGCCTGCGGAAACGCAATCTGCGGTTTGACTATGTGCCGGTCCTAATGCGCAGTGTGACTGGCGACACGTTGGCTGGCGATTATACGCAGGTTCGCGATATCACGATTGGCGGCGTGACGATTACAGATTTGCCCGTTACCTTCGCTGATAATTTTGCGTTCAAGGCGCTGAAACTGGAGAAGAAGCCTTCGATTTTGCTTGGCATGGATGCGTTGAAATTGTTTGACCGCGTGATGGTCGACTTTGCGAACCGGCGCGTGGGCTTTGATTTGCCAAAGGGTGCGGGCAAGCGGACGAGTATTCAATTGGCGATGAACTAGAGTCCAAACTCTCAGCGCTCTTGTAAGCCAGCAGTCTGATGCGCATAGCATCGGCGATGCCCGCCAGTTTCCATTTTGCCGATAGCGAATTTGTGGCAGCGGGGGAGGCTGGACTTTTTTGGCCCAAGCATAAAGCGTTGCTCGTTGCGGACCTGCATCTTGAAAAAGCTTCAAGCTACGCCGCGACCGGGCAGATGTTGCCGCCTTATGACAGCCGCGCAACGTTATCCGAACTCTCTGGGCTGGCGTCACGTTTTGGCGCAAGGGCTGTTTGGTGTCTGGGAGACAATTTCCACGATGGCGGCGGAGAAGCGCGTCTGGAGGAGGGGGCATCGTCCCTGCTTGAAACCCTGACAGCTACACTCGATTGGCGCTGGGTCGTTGGCAATCATGACCCCGGCATCGGGGCCAGTTGGGGCGGGCGGGTGTTTGACGAAATGGTGGTCGACGGCATTGTCCTGCGCCACGAAGCCGATCCGACAGATAGTCAGCCCGAAATGTCGGGGCATTTCCACCCAAAGCTGCGCCAGCAATTGCGCGGGCGGATGGTATCGCGGCGTTGCTTTGTGCGTTCCACCAGTAAGCTGATTTTGCCCGCATTCGGTGCACTGACCGGCGGACTTGATGCGGATCATGACGCGATTGCAAAGGCGTGTGGTCGGCTTCATTTGGAAGCGCTTATCCCGGCAGCGGGGCGGGTACTCACTTTTCCTTTAGGCGCTGCGCGAACCAAATAGCGCGGTGCCAACGCGGATGTGTGTCGCACCTAGCATAATCGCGGTGCCAAAATCGTCTGACATGCCCATGCTAAGCTGGCTGAGACCGTTCCGCGCGGCCAGCTCTGCAAGCAAAGCGAAAAACGGAGCTGGCTCTATGGTGGCGGGAGGAAGGCACATCAGGCCGATGACAGGCACGCCTTCGGCCTTTGCGGCATCCAGCAGCGGAGCTATGTCGGATATAGCACAACCGCCTTTTTGATCCTCTGCGCCGATGTTGACTTGCAGGAAGCAGGGGACAGCTTTGGACTGATCTCGCATCGCCTTGCCGAGCGCCTTGACCAGAGACAGCCGGTCGAGCGAATGAATGCGATCGAACAGCGCAACAGCCTCATCTGCCTTGTTGGACTGTAACTGCCCGATCAAATGCAGTTCGATATCGGGAAATTCGGCCTTCAACCCTGGCCATTTTGCATCGGCTTCTTGCACACGATTTTCGCCAAAGACGCGGTGACCTGAACAGAGCAGCGGACGAATTTCGTCGGTGCTACGGGTTTTGGATACAGCGATCAGCGTGACTGAATCTGCTCTGCGCCCTGCAATTTTGCAAGAGCTTGCGATTTCGGCATGAAGGGTATCGAGTGGATCATAGGTCGCTTCAGTCATAATCGCGCGCTATAGCGACAGCGATGCCGCACCGCCAGCCATACCCGAAGCGCCACTTGCCTAAAATATGGTTGATGACCGATCCGCGATTGGGCGAGGGATTGTTAGCTGCGGTGCGAAAACTTCCAGTCCGGTCAGGCGTAGTCTTTCGCCATTACCAACTGGCCACTGACGAGCGGCTTGTGCTGTTCCGGCAAATACAGCGAATATGCCGCCGGCGCGGGCATATTTTGTTGCTAGCTGGTCAGGACGATTGGTTAGCGGATGGTATTCATGGACGACCGCGTATTCGTGCGCCTCAACTCCTTAGTCTGCCGGTTCATTCGATACCGGAAATTTTGGAGGCACAGCGGCTGCATGCCGACATCATGTTTCTGTCGCCGGTGTTTTCGACACGCTCTCATCCCGGCGCAAGGGCCATGGGTATGACGCAGTTTTCACGATTAAAGCGGTTAGCTGGTCCAGCAAAAGTGATCGCTTTAGGCGGTATGACCCGCAACCGGGCACAGACGTTCAGTAACCGAATTGCTTATGGCTGGGCTGCTATTGACGCGTTTGCGCCATAAAGATCAGAATTTGATCTTCGTTCCGACATACACCGCTTCGTTATCGGCCTGTGCCGCTGTCGCAGGGTCAACGCGATCACTGTCACGCGAATAACGGACGCCGGCGGTTACATCGACACCCTTAGCCACGCGGAAGCTGCCGCCGACATTGACGCTATAGTCGCCCGCCGCTGCTTCACTGCCACGAAGGCTAGGTGTTGCGCCGCGAGGGCTGGCAACTTTAAGGTCAGTACCAAACCGGCTTGGCTTTTTCTTTGCGCTGTCATCAAGGCGGAAATTGCCTTTGCCCAGCATTTCGCCAAGACGAGGCTGATCGACGGCGGTCGAGGGCAGGGTAAACGCCTGCCATCCGCGCGCTGTCGTCAATTGATAGCTGCTGTTGTTTAGGCGCAGTGTAGTGCCGCTGCCTGCATCCAATTGCGCCATTGCGTTGCGGACCGTAACTGCATTGCTGCCGTCTGCGCGGGCAGCGACTGTCAATGTGTTACTTGTGCGGCTGTTGAGGCCGGCAGGTGTAAAGGGAAACGCTGTGGTGCGCGCAGCATTATTGCGCATCCGTTCCGCCAACCGACTATCGATTCCTGCGGGAGTGAAGTGACTCGCCCAGCTGGCAAGACCGCCAATTTGGTCAGAACCCTGAAATTGAGCAGCGAACGCAGGAACCAAAACAGGAGACAACAAAAGGGCTCCAACCGCCCCGTAAGCGGCGGATCGCAAAAGCTTTCCGCTGATTTTGTTGATACCCCGTTTCATTGCTAACTCTCAAACGACTCCTATAATTTACTCACTCTATGCCTCAAGGCCTGTGGACAAAAGAAAATAAATGTTTCGAACCAACAATTTTACCTCCTGTAGCAGCGATATCACAGTTTCATGACAAAGGATCGCACTTTGGCGGAATTTAGCGGCTGGCTGCGCAAATTTCTGTTCAGCGCTGCGAAAGCTTGCCCGCGCCAGCAAAGGCGCATAGAGACAATTCATATTCGTGCGGCAACGCACCACATTTGGCGAGGAAATTTTATGCGTTTGAACGGGTTTGCCCTGATGATGGTTTCGGGGCTGGCACTTGCGGGTTGCAGCGGCGGCAAAGAACGTCCTGCAACGGATATTGCCGCAAGCCAGGTGACAACGATTGGCGTGAACAGCTATTTGTGGCGCGCATCGCTTGATGCCCTGTCGTTCATGCCTTTGGTGCAAACCGATAGCGCAGGCGGGGTGATTGTGACCGATTGGTATGTGAACCCGAACACGCCCGGTGAGCGGATGAAGCTGACGGTGTCGATCCTCGATCAAGATTTGCGCGCCGATGCCTTGCGCGTTGCTGCGGCCCGTGAAGTCAACCAGAACGGCCAATGGGTGTCAGCTGCGACAAAGGCCGCCACGGTTCAAAAGTTGGAAGCGATCATCCTGACCAAGGCGCGTGACCTTCGCCGCAGCGCAATCGCCAACTAGCACTCCAATTCCTGCGTCTTCGCGTTGAAGGCGCGAAGACACTCAGGAAAGAAGCCGAAAATGGCCTCACGTTTTAACCCGTTCAAAGCGGACGGGCATTGGCAAAAAATCTGGGAAGAGCAGGCGGTGTTCAAAGCGCCTCCTGCCACCGATCCGCGCCCTAAATCTTACATTTTGGAAATGTTCCCCTATCCATCGGGGCGCATCCATATGGGGCATGTCCGCAATTACACGATGGGCGACGTGCTGGCGCGGTATAAGGCGATGACCGGCCATGCAGTGTTGCACCCGATGGGGTGGGATAGTTTTGGGATGCCTGCCGAAAACGCTGCGATGGAAAAAAAGGTCCATCCCGGCAATTGGACGCGGCAAAATATCGAGGCGATGAAGAAGCAGCTGAAACGGCTGGGTCTGGCGATTGATTGGTCGCGCGAATTATCGACCTGCGAGCCCGATTATTACGGCCATGAGCAGGCATTGTTCCTCGATTTTTACAAAGCAGGTCTGGTTTATCGCAAGGAAAGCGAGGTCAATTGGGACCCAGTTGATATGACCGTTCTGGCCAATGAACAGGTGATCGACGGTCGCGGCTGGCGTTCGGGGGCGTTGGTTGAGCGCAAAAAGCTGAACCAGTGGTTTTTGAAAATTACCGACTTTGCCGAGGAGCTGCTCGAAGGCTTGGATGGGCTTGAGCATTGGCCCGAGAAGGTCCGGCTGATGCAGGAAAACTGGATTGGCAAGTCCAAGGGGCTGAAGCTGACGTTTAACCTTGTCGGCACGCAGGACGGGATTGATGTGTTCACCACACGGCCAGATACGTTGTTTGGCGCAAGCTTTATCGCGATCGCAGCGGATCATCCATTGGCGCAATCGCTGGCCGAAAACGCGCCGCGATTGCAGGATTTTATCGCCGATTGCAAAAAGGGCGGGACGACAGCTGCGGAGATTGAGACCGCCGAGAAAATGGGCTTCAATACCAATCTGTCGGTTGAACATCCGCTTGACCCCAGCTGGCATTTGCCGGTCTATGTCGCGAATTTTGTGCTGATGGATTATGGCAGCGGTGCAGTTTTCGGCTGTCCGGCGCATGACCAGCGCGATCTGGATTTTGCCCGCAAATATGATCTGCCAGTCACCCGCGTTGTCGCTGATGGCGATCAGACGGATTCCGATTTTGATGGCGATGTCGCTTTCACTGGCCCCGGCCAAATCGTAAACTCGCACTGGATGAACGGCATGACGGTGGACGAGGCGAAAGCCGACGTCATCGCAAAATCCGAAGCCGAGGGCTGGGGCGAGGGGCAGACGCAATACCGGCTGCGCGACTGGGGCGTTAGCCGTCAGCGTTATTGGGGCACGCCGATCCCGATTATCCATTGCGAGTTCTGCGGCGTGTTGCCTGTGCCGCGTTCGCAACTGCCGATTGTCTTGCCAGAGGATGTCAGTTTCGACGTCCCCGGCAATCCGCTCGACCGGCATCCGACGTGGAAGCATGTGAAATGCCCGAACTGTCAGGAACCGGCGCGGCGTGAGACCGATACACTCGATACCTTCGCAGATTCCAGCTGGTATTTCATCCGCTTTGCCTCGCAGCCGGCCGACAAGCCGTTTGATGCTGATGAGGTGAAAGCTTGGTTGCCGGTGGCGCAATATATCGGCGGGATTGAGCACGCGATTCTGCATTTGCTCTATGCGCGGTTTTGGACGCGGGCATTAAAGAAAATCGGCAAAATCGATTTTGCCGAGCCTTTTAATGCGTTGTTTACGCAAGGGATGGTGACGCATGAGACTTACAAATCGATCGACGGAAATTGGTTGTCTCCGGAAGAAGTTGATCGCGTTACATTAAGTGAGGGCGGCCATTTTCAGTATGCCGATGAGAATGGCAAAACTCAGTATCGAATCATGCCGGAATGGGGGCAATTCAAGGAGAGTTTTGGTGACGCAAAGCTGACTATACGTCGGAGCGATGGATCTACGGCAGAAGTCGGCCGCATCGAGAAAATGTCAAAGTCCAAAAAGAACGTCGTCGATCCCGATCCGATGTTTGACCAATATGGCGCCGATGCGGTGCGCTGGTTCATGCTCGGCGACAGTCCGCCCGAACGCGATCTGGAATGGTCCGAAAGCGGGATTGAGGGCACGTGGCGGTTTGTGAACCGGATTTGGCGGTTGGTTGATGGCTTATCACCCCTCCCCTTCAGGGGAGGGGACGGGGGTGGGGGCTGTCCGGATAGCTCAGCCTCTGCAGACAAGCCCCACCCCAACCCCTCCCCTGAAGGGGAGGGGCTTAAAGACAAAGCGCTCGACAAGTCCCTCCACCGCGCCATCGCCGGGATCGGCGCAGACATTGACGCGCTGCATTTTAATAAGGCGGTGGCTAAGGTTCACGGCCTTGTTAACGATATCGAAAAGGCCAGCCCTTCGGCGTCACGAACAGCCGCCATCCGCGCACTGCCTTTACTCATCGCGCCTATGCTGCCGCATTTGGCGGAGGAAGCGTGGGCGGCGCTTGGCAATGATGGCCTGATTGCAGGGCAGGCTTGGCCGTTGCACGATCCGGCTTTGCTGGTCGATGACGAAGTGACGATTGCGGTGCAAGTGATGGGCAAGTTGCGCGACACGCTGACCGTGGCAAAGGGTACGCCCAAAGACAAGCTCGAAGCGCTTGCGCTGGCGAGCGAGAAGGTGCAGCGTGCGATGGATTCGGCCACACCCAAAAAGGTGATCGTGGTTCCCGACAGACTGGTGAATATCGTATTATGAACAAATACGCTTCCACAACTAACACCGTTAGTGCTGAGCTTGTCGAAGTACGGTTAGCAAACTCGTCCTTCGACAGGCTCAGGACTAACGGTGTTTTGGGATTTGTGGTTTTTCTCTCACTCACACTCACCGCTTGTGGCCTGCAACCGCTGTACAGCGGCGGATCGCAAGGTGCGGTTTCGACATTGCTCGGCGCTGTGACCGTTGACCCTATCGAGGGCAAAAACGGCTGGCTGATGCGCAATGCGTTGAATGATCGGCTGACTGCAGGCGGGGCGACCACGGCGCGCTATAAACTGACGATCAAGCTGGATGACCAGATCGAGGGCTTTGGTATTCGCGCCGATGATACGGTCACCCGCGAACGCCGCACGTTGCGCGCGCGCTATCAACTGATCGATTTGGAGAGCGGTAAAACGGTGCTTGATGCAACCGCTGGTTCCGATGCGGGTATCGACGTGGTCAGTTCTGAATACGCAACGATTGCAGGCGAAAACACTGCGCTCGAAAACCTGACACAAAAAGTTGCAGAACAGATTGTCACGCGTATCTCGATTTACGCCCGCGAACCCAAATGAGTGCGCCCAAGCTGCGCGAAGGCGATTTCGTTGCAGCGATTTCCAGTCGGCCCGACATCCGCCTGTTCCTGATTTTCGGGCAAGACGAATCCGCGATTGCCGCAATAGCATCCACGATGGCTGCGAACATGGGGCCAGAGGCGGAGGCTGTGGATATCGACAGCGCAAAGCTGCGCGGTGATCCGGCGTTGCTGGCGGATGAGGCGGCATCGACATCGTTGTTCGGCGATATCCGCTATATCCGATTGAACTTTGCACGCGATGAAGGGCTGGATGCAGTCGAAAATTTGCTCTCGGCGCAGCAAGCAGCCAATCCGGTTATCGCGACCGCAGGCAATTTGACCAAAGGCAGCAAGCTGCGGCGGCTGGTCGAGGGATCGCCGCGCGCGATGGCGTATATTTGTTATCCACCCAGCGAAGCCGAGGCGACGGACCATGTGTTGGGGTTGGCGCGGATGGCGGGGCTGAAACTCGACCGTGCATTGGCGGCACAGATTGCGCGCTACACCGGGCAAGATCGGCGGTTGGCGGCCAGCGAAGTTGAAAAGCTGGCGCTGTATCATGATGCCAGCCCTGAACGTCCTGTGTTGGTTGAGGCTGCGGCGTTTACGGCGCTGGCCGCCGAAACCAGCGAGGAAGATGTCAACGCGTTGATCAACCGCGTGATGGCGGGCGAAGTGCGCGCGCTGGGGCGGCAACTGGCCGAGGCACGGGCGGTGGGAATCGATGCTGTGCGGATATTGCGGGCGATGCAAAGGCGGGCGGCTTTGCTGGCTGGTCTGCGAGCCAAGGTCGATGGCGGCGCTCAGCCGGGCGCACTGATCCGCGCAACCAAGTCGATTTTCTGGAAAGAACAAGGCGAACACGAAGCGCAACTGAAATGCTGGACTTCGCCGCGCCTCGCCGGTCTGATGGGGCATTTGATTGAGGTTGAGCAGAAAGCCATGGCGCTGGGCGCAGATTTGGGTTCGGTTTTGCTTGAAGAAGAATTGGCGCGAATAGCGCGGTCAGCAGCAAGAGCGCGTTAGCCGTCACTCATATTCCGCAGTGATCGGTATCCGCCCGCGAAATGTGCCGGCAACACTGCCCTTGATTTCCAGATCGCCGCCAAACGAAAATTCCAGCCTACCGAAATTGTCGAGTTTTGTTTGCGGCGACAGGTTGGTGCGCAAATTGGTGATGTTAATCGACCCGCCACCCGAACTGGTCATGCGGATCGACAACGGCATATCGATTTTGACCGCGCGTCCGGGTTCCCCGGTCAAGACTGCCGATCCTGCCAAGGCCGACCCGCCGAGATCAACGACGTCCCCTGCGACGCGTCGCGTTCCATTATTGGGGTCAATGCTGATCTGGCCATTGCCGCTGCCGCCGGTGGTTGCGCGGCTGAAATCCAATTGGGTGCGGATTTCCACCCGCAGCGGCGTGTCTTCAAAGACCGCTCCGTTAAACGCTGCCTCACTTTGAGGCGGTTCTGTTGCGCCCGCCAGACACAGCCAGCAGAACGCGACAGCAACACCCCTGCTGTGCCATAAACTCATGGACAGAGGTCTTGGCGAAATCTGGTAAATAAATGGTGAACGCCGGTCTTGACGCGCGAAGGCTGCGACAGCACATTGGGCGTATGGAAAAACTAGACCTTAATGAACAAGAATGGCGGGCGCGCCTTTCGCCCGTGCAATATCATGTGCTGCGTGAAGCAGGCACCGAACGAGCGTTTAGCGGTGCATTGAATGTCGAGAAACGCGACGGTGCGTTCCATTGCGGCGGTTGCGGAACGTTGTTGTTTCAGTCATCCGACAAATTCGAAAGTGGATCGGGCTGGCCTAGCTTTACGACACCCGCAGCCCCCGATGTTGTGACCGAAATTCACGACCACAGCCACGGCATGCACAGGATCGAGGTGCGCTGCACCCGCTGTGACGGGCATTTGGGCCATGTCTTTCCCGATGGTCCGGGGCCAACGGGGATGCGGTACTGCATCAACAGCGTTTCCTTGGATTTCGATCCAGAATAATGCCGCGTTATTGTTGCTTGTCGGATTCCAGCCGAAACGGTAACAACGCAGTCGATGGCAAAAGCAGCACATAACTCAGGGGAACGATCACGGTTTGCATGGTGGTCGTTCTTTTTGTTGAAAACGGGTATCGCGGTCGCTTTGATGGGGCTGCTGATCGTCGGAATTTTCGTGGCGATTGCCCGAAACGAGATCAAAGGCTTTGAGGATTTGAAATCCTCCCCCAACGGTCAGATGATCCGCGTGCGCGCAGCCGATGGCACCGTCATTCAGACATTGGGACCAAGCTTTGGCCGCTGGGTTCCGGTCAAGCAGCTGCCAAAGGATATGAAAGACGCGATGGTTGCGGTCGAGGACCGGCGATTTTATTACCATCCCGGCGTCGACCCGATTGGCATTGTCCGGTCATTTTACGTGCGCGTAACCAGCGGCAAATGGTCGCAGGGCGGTTCGACGATTACGCAGCAATTGGCGCGAACAGTGTATCTGAACAATCGCCGCGAATTTGGTCGCAAAATCCGCGAAGTGATTTTGTCGATGGCGATGGAAACGAAGTTTTCCAAGGACCAGATCCTGGAACTCTATCTCAACAAAGTCTATTTTGGCGGCGGTGCGTTCGGCGTTGATGCCGCGTCGCGCAAGTTTTTCGACCATGGTGCAGAGGAGCTGACGCTTGCCGAATCCGCAATTATTGCGGGACTGGTTAAGGCACCGTCGCATTATTCACCCACCGCCGATGCGCAGGCCGCCATCGGGCGGGCAGGTGTTGTCATCGAAGTCATGCAGGATGCCGGCATGATTACCGCCGAGCAAGCCGCAAATACCAAACCTGCAAAGGTCAAGCTGGCATCGCAAAAATCACAAGACAGTGTGCGCTATTTCACCGACTGGGCTTTACCCCAACTCGACGGCCTGATCGATGAAACCGAAAAGCCTATCGACGTCTGGACAACGATTGACTTGAGTATGCAGCGCGCTGCTTCGGCATCATTATCGGCGCATGTGCCGAATGGGTCGCAAGGCGCTGTGGTTACGCTGGACCGCGACGGCGCGGTGCGCGCAATGGTCGGCGGGACCGATTATGCCAAAAGCAATTACAACCGCGCTGTCACAGCATTGCGACAGCCGGGATCATCGTGGAAAGCTTTTGTCTATCTGACGGCATTAGAGGCAGGGTTTCGCCCCGATGATAAAGTCGTGGATGAACCTGTGACCATCGACGGTTGGTCACCGAAAAATAGCGGCGGCAGCTATGCGGGTGAGATCACGTTGCGCACAGCCTTTGCCTATTCGAAAAATACCGTTGCCGCCAAAATCGGGCGAGAGGTTGGGACCGGCGCGATTGCCAATATGGCGAGGCGTTTTGGCATCTCGACACCGATCAGCACTGGTCCTGCGATGGTGCTGGGTTCATCGGAAACGCGCGTGATCGAAATGACCCGGGCCTTTGCCTCGATCGCCGCTAAGGGGCGCAGCGTTACGCCCTATGCGATCAGCAAAGTGACCACCATCGACGGCGATGTGATCTATCGGCACAAAGCGTCAAGCGGCACGCAATTGGTCCAGCCTTATGTCGCGGCGGGCGTGACTGATCTGATGCAATCGGCGGTTACGGCAGGTTCTGGCCACGCTGCGCAGATTGGTCGGCCCGTTGCGGGCAAGACAGGAACGACGTCGAGCAACAAGGATGGCTGGTTTCTCGGTTTTTCCTCTGGCTTGACGACAGGCGTTTGGATGGGCCGCGATGATGCCCGCGCTGTCGGCAATTTGCAGGGCGGTAATGCGCCCGCAACTGCATGGGGGGCGTATATGCGGGTTGCTGTGTCGGGACGGCCGGTGGAGAACTTTGCCACCGATGTGACCTTCCCCGAACGGCTGGACGGCGAAGGCATGTCTTTGGGTGCGGACGGCGAAGAAGTTCAGCTAGACGAGAATGGCCAGCCGATCGAACAGGAGGCCCCGGCCGAGGAACCGTCTATTCAAGAGCAAGCCATCGAACCCGAGACGGTCGACGATGAGTGGGTGGATCGTGCCATGGGACGCAGCAAGCAGGGCCAGGGCGAAGCGGCGGATCCCGAGCTTGTCGAACCGAACTAGGCGATTACCCTAAGTCGCAAGGGTTGATTTACGCGCGCAATCGGCCCACATACCTAATCGGAACGATTTTATCTGATTAGGATGCGAGTCTCTTTATGCGGCTATCCAATATGGCAGATTATGCAGTGGTGGTGATGGGCGCGGCAGCGCGCCATTGCGGCGGGTTGCGCACGTCCGCGACCGAGCTTGCGTTAGAAACCGGCATCGCATTGCCCACAGTGCAGAAACTCGTGAGTATCTTGTCCAAAGGCGGATTGCTGCGTTCTGTGCGCGGCGCAGGCGGCGGTATCCAGCTGGCGCGGCCCGCCGCAGCAATCAATTTGGCCGATATTGTCGAGGCGGTTGAAGGGCCGATTGCGATCACCAACTGCATCAATGCGAATACCTGCAATTGCGCGATTGAACCAGATTGCGCGATCAAGCCGCATTGGGCTGTGGTTAATCAGGCGGTGCGTGGGGCGCTTGCTGATGTTAAACTGACGAGCCTAGCACGATGATGCGGCTGATTTTACCATTCCTCTTTTTACTGATCGCGGCTGATTCCTATGCGGCGAGTCCCGTGAAGCGCAAAGCCATACCAGTCGCGTTTCATGGCGACTGGGCGTTGGAAACACGCGAATGTGCGGTTGGTCCAACGGACAGCGGCAATTTGCGCATGACAGCACGAAAGGTGATCCTTTTCGAAATGATTGGCAAAGTCATGCATGTTACAGTTGTCGATCCGCAGACCATTTGGGTGAAAAGTCGCATAACCCGCGGCAACGCGGCTTATAATTCGGTCGAAGTGTTCGATAATCTGGAAATGATGTCACTTTCCTCTGATGGGCAAAAGCTGACCACGGGTGAGGATGAAGTGATGCTGGTTTACAAGCGGTGCGCGAAATGATGGACGATATCGCATTGAAAGACCAAGCTGCATGGGATGCTGCCGATAAGGTGGCGGATTACGAACATGGCTGGGCGTCGGACATTGAAACCGAATTCGCCGAAAAGGGCCTGACCGAGGACACCGTCCGCTTTATTTCTGGCAAAAAGAATGAGCCCGAATGGATGCTCGAATGGCGGTTAAAAGCATTCCGCATGTGGCAGACGATGACGCCGCCCGATTGGGCCAAGCTGAACGTGCCACCGATTGATTATCAAGACGCCTATTATTACGCCGCGCCCAAGGCGAAACCGAAACTAGGTTCGCTCGACGAAGTCGATCCTGAAATCCTGCGCATTTATGAAAAGCTGGGCATTCCGATTGCCGAGCAGAAATTGCTCGCCGGAGTCGAAGGCGGCGAAGAGGGTGGATTGCCGCAACGCCGCGTCGCTGTGGACGCGGTGTTCGACTCGGTTTCGGTGGCAACAACCTTCCGAGCAGAACTTGAACGCGCTGGCGTTATCTTCCGCAGCATTTCCGAAGCGATCAAAGAATATCCCGACCTTGTCCGCAAATATCTCGGCAAAATTGTGCCGATGCACGACAATTATTTCGCCACGCTCAACTGCGCGGTCTTTAGCGATGGGACGTTCGTCTACATCCCCGAAGGCGTGCGTTGCCCGATGGAGCTTTCGACCTATTTCCGGATCAACGCGGAAAATACCGGCCAGTTTGAACGTACGCTGATCGTCGCCGACAAGGGCAGTTACGTGAGCTACCTCGAAGGCTGCACCGCGCCGATGCGTGACGAGAACCAGCTTCATGCCGCCGTCGTCGAACTGGTCGCATTGGACGATGCAGAGATCAAATACTCGACCGTGCAAAACTGGTATCCCGGCGATGCCGAGGGCAAGGGCGGCATCTATAATTTCGTCACCAAGCGCGCTTTGTGTCAGGGGCGGAACAGCAAGGTGAGCTGGACGCAGGTCGAAACTGGAAGTGCTGTGACGTGGAAATATCCAAGCTGCGTGCTCAACGGCGAGAATTCAGTGGGCGAATTCTACTCGGTCGCGGTGACCAACAATTACCAACAAGCCGACACCGGCACCAAGATGATCCACAACGGCAAGGGCAGCCGCTCGACCATCGTATCCAAGGGTATTAGCGCCGGGCATAGCAACAACACCTATCGCGGGCTGGTGCGCGTCGCGCCGAATGCCGAGGGCGTGCGCAACTTTACGCAGTGCGATTCGCTGCTGCTCGGCTCTTTGAGCGGCGCGCACACCGTCCCCTATATCGAAGTCCGCAACCCCAGCGCGCAGATCGAGCATGAGGCGACGACGAGCAAGATCAGCGACGACCAGATGTTCTACGCCATGCAACGCGGGTTAAACGCGGAAGAAGCCGTGGCGCTCATCGTCAACGGTTTTGCCAAGGAAGTGCTTCAGCAACTGCCGATGGAATTTGCGGTGGAGGCGCAGAAGCTGCTGGGGATTTCGCTTGAGGGGAGCGTGGGGTGACGGGTTATCCGGCCGAGCCACGTCCCCTGCGGAAGGTTCATTCCCAAGCCCACGCTGACGCTTATGTGGCGTCTGGTTGGAGACTGAGAACTGAATTTAGGGCCGGCGGCGACAATCAACCATATGAATATGTGCTTGTTTGGGAGGCTGAAGGACAACCTGTCGATCCAACCTTTGTAAGAAAATGACTATGCTCCAAATCCATAACCTCCACGCCACGGTCGGCGACAAGCCGATCCTCAAGGGCCTTTCGCTCACCCTCAATGCGGGTGAGATCCATGCGATTATGGGGCCTAATGGCGCTGGGAAATCGACGCTGGGTTATGTGCTGTCGGGGCGGCCTGGGTATGAGGTGACGGGGGGTTCAGTTACTTTCTTTCCCCCCTCCTCTTCAGGGGAGGGGACGGGGGTGGGGGCTGTCAGCCAAGCTCCGCCTTCGCCGACAACCCCCACCCCAACCCCTCCCCTGAAGGGGAGGGGCTTAGACTTGCTCGCGCTCGAACCGCACGAACGCGCCGCTGCTGGGCTGTTCCTCGGTTTCCAATACCCCGTCGAAATCCCCGGCGTGTCAAACGTGCAGTTCCTGCGCGAGGCTTTGAATGCACAGCGCAAGCATCGCGGTGAGGCTCCGCTGTCGGGCGGTGAATTCCTCAAGGTTGCGCGCGAGCAGGCGGGTGCGCTTGGCATGGATATGGAGATGCTCAAGCGCCCGGTGAATGTCGGCTTTTCGGGCGGCGAGAAGAAGCGCAACGAGATGGTGCAGATGGGCATCATCGACCCCG
>JAYUOS010000079.1:0-2489 GCA_043760725.1 Sphingomonadales bacterium | reverse complement strand
GTCGCCTTTGGCTTAAAGAAATATTGCAAGGTCAACCAATGCGCCTTGACGAATTCCCACAAAGTGAAGGATTTGATGAGATGGGCGATGGTGGTCATCCTTCTACTCCGCTCGGTTCGAGGGGAGGCACACCGCATCGATTAAATTTCATTTTTCGCTGTCCATCAAATTCAATTTCTGCGGAAAGAGGCTGCGCTCCGTTTTTGTCTGGAATGTCCCCGAAGGACAAATAGGCCGTTGCCGACCGACCGTCAGATTCTGTCCACGTCAGTGCAAAAGAACCGCCCTCACTGGTTCCCCACTCAGTTTTTTTTGCTTTCGCTAAGCCACGCGGAGTTCCAACCTGCCACTCTTCCTCTTCCAAAACCGGCTTCGTTGAGGCTGTTCTCACGAAACTACGTCCAGCTGCTTCCCTGCCCTTCGACCAAAACTCACACTCATATGTGTAGTGACCAGTCAATTCGGCGCTCGAAGCGATAGGTGTTTCAGCCTGCACAGCATTGTCGTCTGCGGGATCATTGCTGCACCCAACGACGCTAGACAAACAAACAATTAAAAAGGCAATATGTCGAAGGATCATCCGAAATGCCCAATCCACATCAAATACCCGCTCACCAAACACACCCAGAACAGCGAGATCGGCAGGAACACTTTCCAGCCCAAACGCATCAATTGGTCATAGCGGTAGCGCGGCACAGTGGCCTTTACCCAGCTAAAAATGAAGAAGAAAAACAGGATTTTGGCGAACAGCCAGATGATGCCCGGCACGTAATACAACGGTGCCCAATCGACCGGCGGCAGATAGCCACCCCAAAACAGCACTGCGTTCAGCGTGCACATCAACAGCACATTGGCATATTCGCCAAGCCAGAACAAAGCGAAGCTCATCGAGCTATATTCGGTCTGATACCCCGCAACCAACTCGCTTTCCGCCTCGGTCAAATCAAACGGCGCGCGCGCGGTTTCGGCCATCGCGCTGATCAGGAACATAACCGCGATGGGGAACAACAATGGGTTCAGGCCAAAGGCGTTGATAAAGCCCAACACATGCCCGCGCTGCGCCTCGACAATGCCGAGCATATTGAACGTCTTGGCCCAAAGTACGACGCAGATCAGGATGAAACCGATGGAGACTTCATACGAAATCATCTGCGCGGCAGCGCGCATCGCGGAGAAGAACGGGTATTTGGAATTCGACGCCCAGCCCGAAATCACGACACCGTAAACGCCAAGGCTGCTGATCGCCAAAATATACAGCAAACCGACATTGATATCGGCCAGCACCGCGCCCGAATTAAACGGGATCACCGCCCATGCCATCAACGCGACGGTAAAGGTGATGATCGGTGCGATCAGGAACAGGCCGCGGTTCGACGCGCTGGGGATGATGGTTTCTTGCAAGAAAACCTTCAAGCCATCGGCGAAGGATTGCAGCAAACCGAACGGTCCAACGACATTGGGCCCGCGCCGCAACGCCATCGCCGCCCAGATTTTGCGGTCGGCGTAGATGATCATGGCGACCGACAACATCAGCGGGAGGGCGATGAGCAAGATGCCCGCGATGGTCGCGGTGAGCCATGCGGCGTTGTAGGACATGCCGAGCGATTGGAAGAATGCGGTCATGTTTTGGCCTCGCCGCAAATAAGTAGGGACAGTCCCCGCCCAATGAACACGTGATGTATGGGCATCGAAACGCGCTCTTTAAAGTAGGGACTGTCCCTACTTATTTGCTCAACGCTGCCGATCATTCCGCAGCCTCCAGCCAAGATTCCCCATGCACCAGCTCGCTCGAACAGCGCTGCATCGTCGGCGAAGCGCGGCAGATGGCGTTAGTTAGGTAGAAATCTTTGATCGGATAATCGGCGATTTTGCCGGAAACGGTTGAGGGCAATTTCGGTTCCACCCAGCCATAATTGGCGAGGCCCTCAACACCCAAAGCCGGAACAGCCTTCGACATTTCGGCACGCAAAGCACCGAGTGTGTCAAACGGCAAACGCTGCCCCAGCACATCCGACAACGCGCGGAAAATCGACCAATCCTCTCGCGCATCGCCCGGTGGGAATACCGCACGCTCGCCGCGCTGGACCCGACCTTCCAGGTTTACGTATGTGCCCGATTTCTCGGAATAGGCAGCACCCGGCAATATGACGTCGGCGTGATGCGCGCCGTTGTCACCGTGGTGGCCGACATAGACTTTGAAGCTTTTAGCGAACAGGTTGTAGTCAAACTCGTCCGCGCCGAGGAAGAACGCGACCTTAGGTGCCTTTGCCGCGAGTGCCTTGATGCCGCCATCATGCGCGTAGCCGAGCATCAGCCCGCCCATGCGAGCGGCCGCAAAATGCAAGACGTTGAAGCCGTTCCAGCCATCACGCACCAGCTCATACTTTTTGGCAAAAGCCAAAGCCGCGCCGTGGACGCCTTCGTACCGCAACGCGCCGCCGCCAACGATAATCGCGGGGCGTTCGGCAGTCTTCAACGCATCGGCCAAG
>JAYUOS010000078.1:0-2491 GCA_043760725.1 Sphingomonadales bacterium | reverse complement strand
AAACCGTCGCGTCGGTGTCGATCACGAATAGCTTACCGCCATAGACGACAGGGGCCGCTGCCAACCGGACGCGGCCATTCGCACCGGCGATTTGTGCCGACCAAGCGCGCGCTGGCGCGTCGGCTAATGTCAAATGGCCGGGGGCTTTCGCCGCGTTGCCGCCGGGTTGCGCCCAGTTCGGATTGGTGGTTGCAGGCGGGAGGATCACAGATATGCCTGCCAGATTGGGATCAGCTTTGGTGTCAGCCTCTGCCCCCAATATATCGATACGGTTGCCGAGCGTGGGCGTTTCTTTCTTTTTGCCGCCGCCGCCGATGACGCCGCAACTGGCAAGGGTAAGTGCGCTGAGCGCGATCAGGATCGTATTTTTATGCTTCACTTTGCGCTTCCTTTGTCTGCATCTGCTGTTGTCGATGCACCGGTCGGCTTGTCGTTAAGCTGAACCGCGTCCACTCCTAAACTGCCAGCCATTTGTTGGGCGCGGCTGCGCAGCGTCTCTGGAACATCTTCCTGCTTGGCAATCTGGGCAAAAATGGGGCCCGCCAAATTGTCTTTTCCCATTTTCACATAGGCCATAGCGGTCATTTCGCCCGCGCTGCCGAACCATGCATGGCCGGGTTTGGATAATGGCTTTAGCCGGTCAACAATGGCTTGCGGGGCCAGCGTGTCGAATTCCGCAGCAGTTTGCCTGATCAAAGCCATATCGCGAAACGGTTGCGGCAGGCTGCTGTCCGCTGCGACCTTGGCATAATCGGCAACGGCTTTTTTGACATTGTCGTTTTTGGCAGCGGCGTTGGCGATCATGATCTGCGCCATCGCGCGGTATCCAGGCTGGTCCGCCTTGGCGAGCGTGGCCAGATCGACCATCGCGCCTTTTTCATCACCGTTATCGAGCTTTTCAACCGCAGTGATGAATTTTTCGCCATTGGCATCGGCTGCGGCTTGTTTCTGGTTCTGCCAATAAATCCACCCGCCAAAGGCGATCAGTCCGGTGACGATGGCGGCCAACAGCCAGCGACCATAGCGGTTCCAGAAATTCTCCAGATCGCCCGCGCGCACAGCATCGTCGACTTCGCGCAAAAATGCTTCGTCAGTTAACGATCGGTCTTTGTCCTGGCGCGTGTCGGTTGGTGTCAGTGCCAATGCGGCCTCCCCGTTAAACATGTTGCTGGCGTCCTTAGCCATGCTGGCCAAGAGTTTCCACCCCGTTTAGCTTTGGCCCTTAATCGGCACGGTAAAGCTGGTCGGGGCCGGGGAAGCTGCGGCTCCGCACATCCTGCGCATATTGCTTTACCGCATCTTCGACTTGACCTTGCATCGCGCCATAGCGCTTCACAAATTTTGGTGTGCGATCGAACAAGCCGAGCATGTCTTCGGTCACAAGCACTTGCCCGTCGCATAGGGCCGATGCGCCGATGCCGATGGTGGGGCAAGGGACTTTCTGTGTGATTTCAATCGCAATCGGCTCCATGACACCTTCGATCACGATCGCAAAGGCCCCCGCCTTAGCCACAGCCTCGGCATCTTCGACGATACTTTTTGCCTCTTCGGCGCTTTTACCGCGCACACCGTAACCGCCCAGGATGTTCACAGCCTGCGGTGTTAAGCCGATATGGCCCATCACCGGAATACCGCGCGCGGAGACAAATTCGATGATCGGAGCGATCACTTTGCCGCCCTCCATCTTCACACCTGCAGCGCCGGTTTCTTTCAACAGGCGCGCTGCGTTGTGGAATGCTATCTCGGGTGAGGCTTCATAGGATCCAAAGGGCATATCGACGATGACAGCGGCGTGATAGCTGCCGCGCACGACCGCTGCACCATGGAGCGCCATCATCTCCATCGTTACCGCCACAGTATGCGGCAGGCCGTAAATCACCTGCCCCAACGAATCGCCGACCAGCAACATGTCGCAATGCGGGTCCATGATCTGCGCCATCCGGACGGTGTAGGCGGTCAGCATCACCAAAGGCTCACCGCCCTTGCGTTGCCGGATGCGCGGCACTGTCAGCCGCTTCATCGGCGATGGCGTCGGATTCGCGCGGCTCGTCGAAACCGGCATTGTCATCGTTTTTGGCGTCGTGGACATAGTGTGTGCCCCTATTTTGGTGAAAGCACCATCAGCATCTGTCGGCCTTCAAGCCGGGGATAAGCTTCGACCTTTGCAGTTTCATTCATATCCTCTGCCACACGTTGAAGCAAAATCATGCCTAGCTGTTGGTGCGACATTTCGCGTCCACGAAAACGCAACGTGACTTTCACCTTGTCGCCTTCGCCGATGAATTCGGTGATCTTTTTCATTTTCGTTTTGTAATCGTGGTCGTCGATATTCGGACGCATTTTGATCTCTTTGATCTCTTGCGTCTTCTGGCTCTTACGGGCGAGATTCGCCTTTTTCTGCGCCTCGAATTTGAATTTGCCGACGTCCAGATATTTGCATACCGGCGGATCAGCATTGGGGGAGACTTCAACCAGATCCAGCCCGACTTCG
>JAYUOS010000077.1:0-2499 GCA_043760725.1 Sphingomonadales bacterium | reverse complement strand
AATCTATCCTTATTGGGCACCCAGCCTGCACTTCATAGGTCAGATCGGCGCGCACCGTTTCTATAGCTGGAATGGCGCGGCAGGCCGTCCGTCGGCCTTCTTCCGTCGCTATGCCGGCAACGAACCATTCCCCGGGCCCAAGCCGCGTGCGTGGACGCCGGCGATCACACCGATCCTCGATCCGCTGCAGCTGCAAAAACAATATGAACGTGAATATGCAGCGGCGCGGGCCAAAGCTGAAACCGCGGCACAATCAACAACAGCGAGCTATGCACCACCGGCACCTTATGCCGACATTGCACCAGCCCGGCAACGTGCAGCGCCAACCTATGCTGCGCCCGATTATTCGCGTGAAGCCCGCAGTCGTGGCGGTGAAGCCAATTATGCCGGCGAAAAACTGCCTGATACCAATATCAAACCGGAATATCAGAACAGCGGCACTTGGAAGACCCAACCACAAGGTTGATGGTTAAACCGGGGACTTTGGAATTGCCAAATCTGTCTTACTAACTTTAAAGCGCCTCCTCCAATTCGGACCATTTGGTGCCAAAGACCAAACCCGGCGTTAACCGATCTGGCCTAACCTCTAAATACACCCTGATTTCCCCCACCGGATTGGCAAGCCAGCTCGATTTCAATGCCGGAATCCGTGTGCTTCAAAGGGGCAAACATGACTCAATCTATTGAACTACCCAACGTTCATCCGTTGCGTGGGGCTGTGCATTCTGCGCAGCACGCAATCGTCGGCAAGAGCCCGGCTGCATTAGCCCTTCAACAAATGGTTTGGCTAGCGGCCTCCGCGCCATGCCCGTTACTGCTTACCGGCGAGAGTGGTACCGGCAAAAAGGATGTTGCACTGGCGGTTCATATCGCATCCAAGCGCAGTGCTTATCCTTACGAGGTGCTCAATGGTGCAGATATGGGAATTACGGGGGAAGGCGCCTATTGGGAGCGGATAACGGCTTGTAAGGGTGGTACGCTGTTTCTGGACGACATCCACGCGCTGCCACACAAGATGCAGATAAAGATATTGCATTTAGTTGATCGTAGCCTGGTGAGCAACGCGGAACGGCTGAATATTAGGCTGATCGCGGCAACCGACCAATGCTTGATCAGTTTGGCGGGTGAAGGCGGATTCTTACCCGATCTTTATTATCGCCTGTCGTTGATGACGCTCCCCGTGCCAACGCTAAAACAACGGCGTCCCGACATTCCTATGATCGTTGAACAGATGCTGCTCGCTATCGCTCCACAGGCACGCTGCAGTTTTGATGTCGCCGCTATACGCTTGTTATGCGCTCAGGAATGGAAGGGCAATTTACGGGAGCTACGCGTTGTCATCGATCGTGCCGCATTGCTGCATCCTGGCATAAAAATCGGGGCAGAGCAGATGCAGATGTTGCTATCAATGGGCCATCCGCAACGCGTTACCCTGCCCGCTTTATCTAGTTCCGACGGCAAGTCTATCCTTCAACCCGGCTTTGATCTGAAGGTCTATTTGGATGAAGAAGAGGAGCGATTTTTGCGCAGCGCGCTGCTTAAAGCTGACGGCATCATCAAGACCGCAGCCGAACTAGCCGGGATCAAGCGGACGACGTTTATGGAAAAAATGCGGCGGCACGGGATCAATCGGCAGGCGTATCGGAGGCTGGGGTGACTGAACAAAAGTCATCATCTTGAAACGCAGAAATCAGTGAAGAAGCGCGACAAGGAGACAAAAATCGGTGTCTATGCGGGTAATACCAGTTCGGCCCGCAGCCCGCCTTCTGGTCGGTTCGCCAGTTGCACATCGCCACAATGCCCGCGAGCGATGGCGCGAGCGATCGTCAGTCCCAATCCAGAACCTCCTGTCTTGCGACTGCGCGAGTTTTCTTGGCGGGTAAAGGGTTCGAATAAGCCGGACATGGCATCCTGGCTGATGCCCGGGCCTTGATCATCAATCCGGAAGCAGACCTCCCCGCCACTGGTGCGCAAACTGATATCTGCGCGGCTGCCATGTTGGACGGCATTGGTGATCAGGTTGCGCAGCGCCCGGCGGATCAGAACCGGGCGGATATTGGCGACAATTTTGTTTTGGGGAAGCTGCACGCTTACCCCCTGCCCCTCAAATTCTTCGAGCAATGCCTCGACCAGTGCGCCCATATCTGTTCGCTGCATCGCTTCGCCCGACTTTCCAAGTCGGGCAAGCGTCAGAATATCATCCAATATGGTGACCATTTCATCCACGGTAGCTGCCATTTTTTCACGCTCGGCCTCGTCCTCGACATTCTCAATCCTAACGCGCAACGACGCCAAAGGCGTTTTTAGATCGTGGCCGATAGCACCCAGCATGACATCCTTTTCGCTGAGGAGCCCCTGCACCCGCTCCTGCATCGTATTAAATGCATCGATCAGTTCACGCACGTCGCCCGGACCTTCGCTGGGGATAGCGACGATATCCGGCGTAAGGCCAATATAGCGAGCTTGGCTGGTTAGGTTTTTGAGCGGTCGCGCAATCCG
>JAYUOS010000076.1:0-25544 GCA_043760725.1 Sphingomonadales bacterium | reverse complement strand
GACCGTCATTTCATTGTCTCCTTCAATCGCTTGATCCGTTCACGGACCAAATCTATTTCATGCTTTGGTGTCGCAATGCCGGTGACCGATTTCTTTTGGAAAGCGTGAACCACCCAGATTTCTTCGGCGATCTGTAACCCATAAACGACGCGATAGGCGTCGCCACGTTCCTTGATCGCCAATTCCCAGACGCCTGTGCCCAATCCAGTGAGCGGCTTTGCTATGTCGGGCAGATCGCCTTCGGCTACCAAAGTCAGCGCACGTTGGGCTTTGAGCTTGGCATCCAAAGGAAACTTGCCAAAATCCTTTAGCGCCGCCTTTATCCAAGAGATATTCCGTTGGGTCGGGCGCTGCATAAATTCTTGTAGTCATATATGACAACAAAGTCAACCCACAAACCACCCCTTGCCCCCGCCCACAATCAAGCACATATAGCGAACATGTCGGATTCTCCTCAACAAGGTCTCATCATTCGCCGTGGTCTCGCCGAGCCGGAGACTGACGGCAGCTTCGTTCCGCACCGTCCGCAGCGCCCGGCAAAGATTGAGGGCGGGCGGCCTTTTGTTTTGCGGTCGGAATACTCCCCCGCGGGCGACCAACCCCGTGCAATAGGCGAGCTGACTGAAACCGCGCTTGCGGGTGAGAAAAATCAGGTGCTGTTGGGCGTCACCGGCTCTGGCAAAACCTTTACGATGGCCAAGATGATCGAGGGGTTGCAACGCCCTGCGCTGATCCTTGCCCCCAACAAAACGCTCGCCGCGCAGCTTTATGGTGAGTTCAAAAGCTTTTTTCCTGACAATGCGGTCGAATATTTCGTCAGCTATTACGATTATTACCAGCCCGAGGCCTATGTCCCGCGCAGCGACACCTATATCGAAAAAGAGTCCTCGGTAAACGAAGCCATCGACCGGATGCGCCACTCAGCGACGCGGTCTTTGTTGGAGCGCGATGATGTGATCATCGTCGCCTCGGTCAGCTGCATCTATGGCATCGGCTCGGTCGAGACCTATTCGGCGATGATATTCGACCTGAAACCCGGCCAAGCGCATGACCAGCGCGAATTGATCCGCAAGCTGGTCGCGCTGCAATATAAACGCAACGATGCGGCGTTCGCGCGCGGTAACTTCCGTGTGCGCGGGGATAATCTTGAGCTGTTCCCAAGCCACCTTGAGGATACCGCGTGGCGGATCAGTTTCTTTGGTGACGAGGTAGAATCCATCGCCGAGTTCGACCCGCTAACGGGCAAAACCGGCGCGCAGCTGGGCAATGTCCGCGTCTATGCCAACAGCCATTATGTCACCCCCGGCCCAACGATGAAGCAAGCGGCGGAGGCGATTAAGTTTGAGCTGGAACACCGGTTGGCCGAGTTGGAGGCCGAGGGCAAGTTGCTGGAGCATCAGCGATTGGAACAGCGCACGCATTTTGATCTGGAGATGATCGCGGCAACGGGAAGTTGTGCAGGGATTGAGAATTACTCGCGCTTTCTAACCGGCCGTTTGCCGGGAGAACCGCCGCCGACATTGTTTGAATATCTGCCCGATAATGCCTTGCTGTTTGTCGATGAAAGTCACCAAACCGTCGGACAGCTCAACGCAATGGCGCGCGGCGATCACCGGCGCAAAATGACGCTTGCAGAATATGGCTTTCGCCTGCCCAGCTGCATCGACAACCGGCCGTTGCGGTTCAACGAATGGGAGGCGATGCGGCCGCAGACGGTGTTCGTCTCCGCCACCCCTGGGGCATGGGAGATGGAGCAAACCGGCGGCGTTTTTGCCGAACAGGTTATCCGCCCCACCGGCCTGATCGACCCGCCGGTTGAGATCAAACCGGTTGAGGATCAGGTGCAGGATTGTATAAACGAATGCCGCAAGACCGCGGTGGCAGGCTACCGCACTTTGGTCACCACGCTGACCAAGCGGATGGCGGAGGATTTGACCGAGTTTATGCACGAGGCGGGCTTGCGCGTGCGCTATATGCACAGCGACGTGGAGACGCTGGAGCGGATTGAGCTGATCCGCGATTTGCGGCTAGGTGTTTACGATGTGCTGGTCGGGATCAACCTGTTGCGTGAGGGACTCGACATTCCCGAATGCGGGCTGGTGGCGATATTGGATGCGGACAAGGAAGGGTTCCTGCGGTCCGAAACATCCTTGATCCAGACCATCGGCCGCGCGGCGCGCAACGTCGATGGCCGCGTGATCCTCTATGCCGACCGCATCACCGGCAGCATGGAACGCGCGATGCGCGAAACCGACCGGCGCCGCGAAAAACAGCATGCGTATAATATCGAACACGGAATCACGCCCGAAAGCATCAAGCGCGATATCCATAACATTGTCGCGGACACGTCCAACCGCGACGGCGTGTTGGTGGAGATAGATGCGGAGGGGGCCAACAATCTCGTCGGCCACAACCTGCGCGCGTATATCGAGGAGCTGGAGAAAAAGATGCGCGCCGCCGCAGCGGACCTTGAATTTGAAGAAGCCGGACGCCTGCGCGACGAAATCCGAGGGTTAGAGGCGGATGAGCTTGGCTTGCCTCATGAGCAGAGGGTTGCAGGACCAAAGGGGCGGTCGTTGGAAGGCAGGCCGGGGACTAGGAAAACACGATATGGCAAGTCGCAGCGGAAGTTTGGGCGGTGATGCTTGCATAATAATGGATTTATGCTAGCAGCAATTTGGTAAAAGGAGAAGCGCGATGGCAACAGCAACTGCACGCAATGTCGATGACAAGGACTATGCCGCATTAGTCGCAACTGCCAATGAGAATGGCAGTTCGATATCTGACGAGCTTCGCGCTCTGATCGCCGAGCTTGCACGCAAGCGCAGGGGCAAGGAATTGGTAGCCGAATTGAAAGTTTTTCGGGAGAAGAGCAATTGGACGTTGCCAGATGGAGTGACGTCACTTGACCTATTGCGTGAAGAACGCGATTCTTGGTGATTGTTGTAGATGCTAGCCTCGCGGTAAAATGGTTCCTGCCAGAAGCGGGCGCTGACGCCGCAGCACTGGTTTTGCTTGGTGATAAAGTAATCGTTGGCCCCGACATGTTAGCGGTAGAGGTCCATGCGACACTCGTTCGTGGTGCGAATATGGTCAAGGCAAACCGGCAGGAGGCCGTGTCCGCGATCCAACGGTTTCAAAACATGATAGAGGCGAACGACGTGCAATTGATGCGCAGCACACCGCGCCAAATCGAACGCTCGGCTAAGTTAGCCATCAAGCTTGGCCATCCATTGAAAGACTGTATCTACCTCACACTGGCGATGGAGCTGGATTGCGAACTGGTGACTTGTGACGCGAAATTTGCGGCGAAGGCAAAGGACGTTTGGGATCGGGTGCGGGTGTTGGGGGTGTGATGGTTCGTCAAATTTCTTTAGGAATGGCCTTTTTGGCTTTGCTCGCTTCTGGATCGACGCTGGCTTGCTCCATAAATCCTCCACCACCCATGACTGAAGCTGAAAAGGCAGTTGAAATCGCCAAGACGAAACAAGAATTTATTACATCGGCAAAGTCAGCGCGGGCTATTTTCGACGTCAAGGCGATCACCAGTTCGGGCGAAAACGAATCGCATGCACTGTTCGAGGTTCGGCAGATTTATAAAGGTAAGTTTCGCAAAGGTGGTGTGATCAGGCTGACTACGATTGGCTCATCTTTGTGCGGAGCCGGAGGCGTAAAACGCCGAGAACAGGGGATAATCATTTTGTCGCCGGAAAACCCGCACCTCTTCAACGGTTTTTTGTGGTCAGGTGATATCGAGTTACTCCAGAAAGAGGGCGTTTTACCTGCCTCGCTGCCAAAATAAATTATCCTATGCGTCGTCGATACGTTCGATCCTTGGCTGCGCCTTTTTCGATTTCTGCCAATAATTTCGGTGAGAGGCTGAAAGTAGGTTTGGGCTTGTTAACCACTGCGACCTTGCCCGCATCCTTCGCGGGCAACTTCGCGACCGCAACCGTCGCCACAGGCTTCACCGCCACAGTCGGCGCATAGCCCAGCAAACTCACCACCGCCTTCTTCCCATCGCCCCAGCTCCGCGCCTTGGCCGGATAGATGAACCCGTTCAGCGGCCATTCGGTTGTGCCAAGCGCGGCATTCGGCGTGTACCACACGCGCACCCGGCTCCAGTCGTTAGCTTCCGAGGCGTCAACCACGCGAACGTCATCTTCGATATGGCCGCGTCCGCCATCTATTGTGGACCAATTCGCGTGGCTGATAATCAATGTCCGCGAATCGATGATCCGCCGCACCGCCGCGACATGGCCCAACCGCATATTGCCGTGCGGGGCAAAGGCCATGACCGCGCCGACTTTTGGTGTGCTGCCGCGTTGATAGCGCCCTTCAGCCTGTCCCCACCATGTGTGCGCATCGCCGCGAATCTCGACACCGGTCAGCGCGCGCGCATAGGGCACGCATTGCAACCCCTCGTTCAAGGCCTGCACCGGCGTTGCCAGCAACAACAAAGTCAAAATCCCGGTCCGCATCACAACGTCTCTGTCAGAAAATTGACACCATCGGGCTAAACGGCATGGTTAATGCGTTTTAACGAAATGAGCCGCCAATGTAATGTTGTATCGTCGTGCAATCCGTGCCATATGAGTCGCAGGAAAAAGCAATGCTATTGATGATGCGAGCAAATTGGCGGGATTGGCGCTGGGACGGGCTTGGCCTAGGCGTTGCCGGGCTGTGCCTTGTACATTGCCTTGCAACCTCGATTTTGCTCGCATTGTTTGCTGCTGCAGGGGGGGCATTGCTGCATCCCGCGATCCACGAAATCGGTTTGGTCTTTGCTATCGGCTTTGGCATCCTCGCGCTTGGCCAAGGTGTGTTGCAGCATGGCTTCATCCTGCCCGCCGCCATCGGTGCGTTGGGCATTGGCATGATGAGCGGTGCGTTGACGCTGCCGCATGGCGGGATTGAAGTGTTCTACACTGTGCTTGGCGTGGGTGTCCTGGCGCTCGGCCATACGCTGAACCACCGCGCGGCTAGCTAACGAAAACACAGTTTATTGCCCCCATTATGCGGGGCGAACTTAAGAGTATAAATCGACAGCGTAATCGTTAGGGTCGGGTCCACCATCCGCCAACCCACTTTTCGCTTGAGGCTTCATGACCAATTTCGCCCGCAGAGAAATATTGTCCCTCGCGCTCGCAAGCGCCGGAACCGCCGCCTTGGCAAACGCAGCACCTGCGCGTAAATCCAACGCTATGCAGCGATATGAACCCAATTTTGAAAGCCTGAACCAGCATACCCTTCCCGGCTGGTTTGATGATGCAAAGTTTGGCATCTTTATTCACTGGGGCCTGTATTCGGTTCCCGCCTTTGCGCCCTTTGGCCCCAATCCCAATCCCGCTGCGCCCGATATGATGCGCGCCAATCCCTATGCCGAATGGTATGAAAATACCCTGAAATTTCCCGATTCCGAAACATCGGCCTATCATAAGAAAACCTATAATGATGCGCCCTATGCTGATTTTCGTGGCGGCTTTGAAGCTGGCGCTGCCGCGTTTTCGGCCGACGAATGGGCAAAGGTTTTTCGCCAAAGCGGCGCGCGTTATGTGACGCTCGTCACCAAACATCATGATGGCTATTTGCTGTGGCCCAGCAAACATAAAAACCCGCACCGCGCTGATTGGCAGAGCAAAACCGATATCGTTGGAAAAATGGCAAAGGCAACGCGCGCTGCGGGCATGCGGTTTGGCACATATTATTCAGGCGGGCTCGATTGGACATTTAACCCCACGCGCGTCGACAACGGCAAAGCGATGATTGCATCGATGCCGCGCGACGATGCCTATGACCAATATTGCCTGAACCATTATCACGACCTGATTGATCGGTATCGGCCCGATTATCTGTGGAACGACATTGGCTATCCAACCACCGTATCGATGCAGAAAGTGATCGCGCATTATTACAACACCGTGCCGCAAAGCCTGGTCAACGACCGCTGGCTGGCGGCGCGCGAATTTTTCTCTGGCACGCCCGAGGAGCAAGGCGAGAGGTTCAAGCGGTTGCAAGCCTATTTCAAACAGCACCGCATTGCACCGCCGCCGCATTATGATGTGATCACTCCTGAATATTCGCCCGACACCAAATTGCTGGAAAAGAAGTGGGAGACGACGCGCGGCATCGGTTTCAGCTTTGGCTATAACCAAATGGAAACTGACAGCCAGTTGATGAGCGCAGAGGCGATTATCCATTTGCTGATTAATTGCGTTGCCAATGGCGGCAACCTGTTGCTGAACGTCGGCCCGCGCGGTGATGGCAGCCTATGTCCGATGCAAGTCGCACGGCTGCGCGATGTCGGCAATTGGTTGAGCGCACATGGCGAGGCGATTTATGGAACGCGGGCTTGGACGATTGCCGAGGCGGAGACCAAAGACGGACGGCAAGTGCGGTTTACCGTAAAGGGCAAGACTGTCTATGCGCTGGTGCTTGATGGATCGGATCGGCCGTTAAATCTTGACGGCGTAGAGGGACTGGCGGGACGCAAAGCAAGGCTGATCGGCGGCGAAAGTGCATTGGCGCGCGTGTGGGCGTTTCAGACCTGACGATTTAATCGCGCACCAAAGCTGCAAAGCTTTCCAGCACCCAAGCATGCACAAGCCGGATGGACGGTTGACTGCGTAGGTCGCGGTGCACAATCAGCCATGGCGAACGTGGCGGCGGGCTGCTTTCAGCGTTGATTTCGACAAGCGCCCCTGAACGCTGCGCAATTGCTTTAGGCAAAAGCGCAATGCCTGCGCCCGCCAAGGCCGCTGTCATCAGTCCTCGTGTGCTGCCTGTGCGCAGTGCCGCAGCCGATCGTAGCCCCAATCCATCAAGCCAGTCGAGTTCGGGCAAGCGGCCATAGCTATCATCATAAATCATCAGCTTTTCATGGGCGAGGCTGAGGGTGTCCGCGTTCCGTCCAGCCAAATACTCGACCGAAGCAAATAGCCCCAGATGCAGCAGCGGCAATTTGCGGATAATCAGGCTGGCGCCTTCGGGCCGCGACATACGCACAGCCATATCGGCGTCGCGCCCGGCAAGGCTGACAATATCCGCTTGCGAATGCAGATGCAGCGGGAAATCTCCGCCCTTGGCCCATAAATTCGGTAGCGCGGGAGCCAGCACGTCGGAAATGACAAATTCGGTTGCCGACAACCGCACGGGCAAAGTGCCGCTTTCGCTGCGCAGGCTATCGGCAAGCCGCGCCACGCGGGCCAGTTGTTCCGACATCGGCTCCGCTGCTCTGGCGATCTCAATACCTTGTCGGGTCAGGCTGCTACCCTTGGATTGGCGATCAACAAGGCGCAGCTTCAACGCGATTTCCAGCGTCTCGATCCGCCGCGAAATCGTCGAGATCGCCACCCCGCGCCGTTTGGCAGCCGCGCTTAATGACCCCGACTGCCAAATGGCAATCAGATCATCCAGATCGCGTGGATCAAGCATGTTTTGCGATTTTGCACATTTGTTTTGCACTATCGCATATTTGGGTTTTTCACTCCAGCAATATACCTTGATGCTATCATCAAGCCAGAGATGGGCCCCAGAGTATGCAGCAGCTTAATTATCTCGATACACGCAAGCTAGAATGGCGCGATGTACCGGCCCCTTCGCTGCCTGATGACAATGCCGTTATCGTTCGGCCATTGACAGTATCGACGTGCGACATGGACGGGGTAGTCATTCAAGGCCTGTTAAAACTGCGTGGACCGGTTCCTCTTGGGCATGAGGGTGAAGGGGTTATCACCAATATAGGGGACAAGGTTACGCGATGGAAAATTGGCGACCGTGTAATTATCCCTTGGAAAATCGCTTGTGGCAGCTGCAAATCCTGCGGACGGGGCCACAGCGCGCAGTGTCTCTCTTTTCCGGCAGAAGACGCTTATGGTTGGGGGCCGACCGCACCCAGTTGGGGCGGCTTTCTGTCGGATGCGGTCGTGGTCCCTTGGGCTGACCATATGCTGACACGGCTACCAGAGGGCGTCGATCCCGTCCTTGTGTGCGGCGTTGCTGATAATATCTCGGACGGATGGCGCGCAGTAGCACCGCATCTTCACCAGCGGCCAGGAGGAAGCGTGCTTGTAACAGCCATGGCACCGCCCGGATCAATCGGACTCTATGCTGCCGGTATCGCCGTCGCCTCTGGCGCAGAGCGGGTGGTCTATGCCGATTATGACGCTGGCCGCCTTGCCATCGCCGAACGCATGGGCGCTGCGCCGCTCGAACTGTCACGGACACGCTTGGACACTCTGAAGCCTGATCTTGATAAAATCGATGGCGGTTTTGACATCACGGTGGACGCGTCGGGCAATGCCGAACTTTTGCCGACGCTGATCAAGCTTACCGCGCGCGGCGGCGTTTGCACTTCTACGGCAGGCGTGATGTACCGTGCCCGCGATCCGCAGCTTCCCGTCTATGATATGTACCGCAAATCCATGTCGTTTCACACCGGCTGGGTGCACACGCAATCGGTGATCGACGAGCCACTTGAACTTATCCGTTCAGGTGCGTTTGACCCTTCGCCAGTAACGACGACAGTGACAGGCTGGGAGGGCGCGATTGACGCGCTGATCGAGCCATTTACCAAGGTTATTGTATCTAGGTCGGCTTAAACTTTGATCGGTTTTCCGCCTAACATTGCCACACCCTTGCTTATGCCGCCGGTAACCCCTAAATTCATAATATGGCATCGGCACATAAACACCACGAACATGCAGGCGAATCGCTGGAGACGGCGGCTGAGGCCGCCTTGGTCGCAGCGGGCGAGCAATGGACCGACATGCGCGCCGACATTTTTGCCGTGCTGGCGACCTTTGAAAAGCCTGCCTCTGCCTATGATATCGCCGATCTGGTTTCAAAACGGCGCGGAAAGCGCGTTGCGCCGAACAGTGTTTACCGGATCCTCGATCTGTTTGTGCTCAACAATCTGGCGCGGCGAGTGGAAAGCGCCAACGCCTTTATCGCCAATTCCCACCCCGGATGCTTGCACGATTGCATCTTTTTAATCTGCGACACATGCGGCAGCGCCACGCATATCGACGATGACGCCGTCACCGGTAATGTCCGCAAAGCCGCCGAGGCCGCGGGATTCAGCGCGGTGCGCCCGGTCGTCGAAGTCCGCGGGACATGCGGTGAGTGCAACTAGGGTACGAACCCTCGGCGCCGCACCGTTTCTGCACACAAACAGCTTGGCCCGTTCGCAATTAACCTGTTCGACAGCGCACAAAAATATCGTTATTGCCATATTCTATGACGAATACGCCACAGACACCTTTGCTTGATACGGTAAAGTTTCCCGCCGATTTGCGGGCCCTGCAATCAACACAATTGCGCCAGCTGGCCGATGAATTGCGCGCCGAAACTATTGCCGCCGTTTCTGTAACCGGCGGCCATCTGGGCGCTGGGCTGGGTGTGGTTGAGCTGACCACCGCGATCCATTATGTGTTCAACACCCCCGATGACCGGTTAATCTGGGACGTTGGCCATCAATGCTATCCGCACAAAATCCTGACCGGGCGGCGCGACCGCATCCGCACGTTGCGCACCGGCGGCGGGCTATCGGGTTTCACCAAGCGCACCGAAAGCGAATATGACCCGTTCGGTGCGGCGCACAGTTCAACCTCTATCTCGGCGGCATTGGGCTTTGCTGTTGCCAACAAAATTTCGGGCAAGCCGGGCAAAGCAATTGCGGTGATCGGCGACGGCGCGATGTCGGCCGGCATGGCTTATGAAGCGATGAACAATGCAGCGGCGGCGGGCAACCGGCTGGTGGTCATCTTGAACGATAACGACATGTCGATTGCGCCGCCGGTGGGCGGGCTGTCGGCCTATTTGTCGCGGCTGGTATCTTCCAGCGAATATCTGGGGCTGCGCAAATTTGCCAGCAAGCTGACCGCCAAATTGTCGCGCCGTGTGCACAGCGCCGCGCAACGTGCCGAGGAATATGCGCGTGGCATGGCGATGGGCGGCACCTTGTTTGAAGAACTCGGCTTTTATTATGTCGGGCCCATCGATGGCCATAATCTCGATCAGTTGATCCCTGTTTTGGAAAACGTCCGCGATAATGCGGAAGGGCCAGTACTGATCCATGTCGTCACCAAAAAGGGCCATGGTTATGCGCCTGCGGAGGCGGCAGCAGACAAATACCATGGCGTAGTCAAATTCGATGTGATCACCGGCAAGCAAGACAAAGGCCCGGGCGGCGGACCGCCTGCGTATCAAAACGTCTTTGGCGAGACGCTGGCCAAAATCGCGGACACCGACCCGCGCATTGTGGCGATTACCGCAGCGATGCCGAGCGGCACGGGCGTCGATAAATTTGCGCAGGCTCATCCAGACCGCGCGTTCGACGTTGGTATTGCCGAACAGCATGGCGTGACTTTTGCCGCCGGTTTGGCCGCACAGGGAATGCGGCCGTTCTGCGCGATTTACTCGACCTTCCTGCAACGCGCCTATGACCAAGTGGTGCACGATGTCGCGATCCAGAATTTGCCGGTGCGTTTTGCGATTGACCGCGCAGGATTGGTCGGCGCGGATGGTAGCACGCATGCTGGATCGTTCGACCTTACCTATCTGGCGACTTTGCCCAATTTCGTTGTGATGTCGCCTGCCGATGAGGCCGAGCTGGTTCATATGACCTATACCGCCGCACTGCACGACAGCGGACCGATTGCGTTCCGCTACCCACGTGGCAACGGCACCGGCGCCCAAATGCCCGAAGTGCCGGAACAATTGGAAATCGGCAAAGGCCGCATCGTGCGCGAAGGCAAAACGGTGGCGATCCTTTCACTCGGCACCCGCCTTGCGGAGGCGATGAAGGCTGCTGACACTCTGGAGGCCAAGGGGCTGTCCACAACCGTTGCTGACCTGCGCTTTGCCAAACCGTTGGACGAAGATTTGATCCGCCGTCTGATGGCCACGCACGAGGTTGTCGTGACTGTCGAGGAAGCCTCGATTGGCGGTCTTGGCGCGCATGTGCTGACGCTTGCCAGCGACCTTGGCTTGACCGATGCCGGTCTTAAAATTCGCACTTTGCGTCTGCCCGATGTCTTTCAAGAACACGACGCTCCGCAGAAACAATATGACGAAGCCGGCCTAAATGCGCCTCAGATTGTGGACACTGTGCTAAAGGCACTGCGCCACAACAGCGCGGGTGTGGAGGAAGCAGGCGTTCGGGCTTGAAGTGGCTGCTGATTGCCATTTGGCTGGTGATTGTTGCTACCGGCATGATGTTGTGGGAGGCGCGCGGCAGACGTAAATCTCAGGCGTCAGTTGCCAAGCAACGAACCGGGCTAAACTGCGCTGCGTATGTTGAAGAGATGACGAGCTCGGGCGTAAGCGCCACAGTTTCAACAGTGCTGTATGATGAACTGGCTAATTACTGCGCCAAAGGCGTCCGTCCGAACCCCGATGACGGCATTTTCGGATTCTATTTGATCTATAGCGACGAACTAGAGGATCTGATTCCCGCCTTATTCGGCCCATTGGGCTTACCCTTACCGAGTGCCACCGATTCTGAGATTGTTCCGCATCTTGAAAACGCGCGGCATTTGGCGGTATTTTTACAAATTAAGGTGGACGCCTTAAGCCACGCCTAGCCCTGATCCTTCGCCAACCTGCGTTCCGCCAGTTGCGCAACCGAGGCCGCCCGCATGAACGGGTTGGTTGCGCGTTCCAAGCCAATGCTGGTTGGCACCGTCGGTTCGCCGCGTTCGCGCATCGCCGTTACCGTCGCCATGCGGTCGACCAAAGCGACGTTGTCCGGCTCCACACTTAAAGCAAAGCGCCCATTCGATAGCGTGTATTCGTGCGCGCAATAGATCGCGGTGTCGTCGCCCAATGCCTCCAGCTTGCGCATGTTGGCGAACATCTGCACCGCCGTGCCTTCGAACAAACGCCCGCAGCCCATGGCGAATAACGTGTCGCCAACAAAGGCCGCCTGCTCGTCGGCAAAATGATAGGCGATGTGACCAGCGGTATGCGCGGGAACGTCAAGCACCTGCGCCGCAGCTGCGCCCAGCAACACACTGTCGCCCTCTGCAACAAACCGGTCGAGCGTCGGAATGCGCTCGCGCTCCGCCTCTGGTCCAGTGATTTTGCAACCCGTCGCTGCCTTAATCTCCGCATTGCCGCCGGTATGGTCAGGGTGCCAGTGGGTATTCCAGATCTGTGTGATTTTCCACCCGCGCGCATCGGCTTCGGCCAGCACCGGTGCTGCCACCGCTGGATCGACCACCGTACACTCCCCGCTGACAGGTTCGTGTACCAGCCAGACATAATTGTCGGAGAGGACGGGGATGCGAACGATTTCTATCGGCATGTTACCAACTCCCGACATTCGCCATACTCGCCCAAGGTTCGGCAGGTTCCAGCCGATCTCCAGCCTGTAGCAGTTCAATCGAGATATTATCCGGCGTCCGCACAAAGGCCATGTGCCCATCGCGCGGGGGCGGTTGATCGTGACGCCGCCGTCCATCAGCCGCCGACACACAGCATAAATATCATCGACGCGGTAGGCGAGATGGCCGAAATTGCGGCCGCCATCATAGCCGCTTTCGTCCCAGTTGTGTGTGAGTTCAACCTGCGCATCTTCATCGCCGGGAGCTGCGAGGAAAATCAGCGTAAACCGCCCGGCCTCGCTGTCAAACCGCCCCTGTTCTTTCAGGCCGAGCAACGCGAAAAAGGCGATGGTCGCCTCAGGATCGCTCACGCGGATCATCGTGTGGAGATACTTCATCGCTCAAAAACTCCATTCATCTATATTCATGCACGGTTCATCGCTGTAAATCTATGCAAAGGATCAGCGAGGTCGCGCACTATTTGGACCGCAAAGCTGCCCTGCGCAAGGTGCGTAAAGGGGGCAACGGTCCGCAATTTTAGGGATGATTGCCATGACGGATGTTTCTTCAGACACCAATCAAGACGGATTTTTCGCGCGCCTCACCGCCAACCAAGGAAAGGCCTGGCTTGCGGGCACAGGCTTGCTTGCCACCGGGTTGATCGTTGGCGGCTATTTGATGGGCGACGGCCTCGTCCGCATGAAGCAAGCCGACCGCGCGGTCACGGTGCGCGGGCTTGCCGAGCGCGAAGTGACCGCCGATCTTGCCACCTGGACCATCGCTTATTCTGCCAAGGCGGGCGACCTGCAAAGCGCGCAAGCCAAGGCCGATACCGATACCAAAGCGATCCGCGCCTTTTTCGGCTCGCTCGGTTTTGATGGCGAAGCGGTGCAGCCAACGGGTGCCAATGTTTCGCAATATTCGAGCGAAGGCATTACCACCTACACCGTCAAGCAGCGCATGAGCTTGCGCACAACCGACATCAAAAAAGCCGAAGCTGCGATCAAGCGGCAGTTCGATCTGGTCAAACAGGGCGTCGAGCTGGAGGAAGGATCGGGCATGTCCTTCACCTATACCAAGCTGAATGCGATCAAGCCGCCGATGATTGCCGAGGCGACCAAAGACGCGCGCAAATCCGCCGAACAATTCGCCAAAGACAGCGGCACCGATGTCGGATCGATCAAATCCGCAAGCCAAGGCTATTTCGAAGTGACCGCCCGCGATGGAGAGAGCAGCGGCGAATGGGGCGTGGCCGATACACCCTATAAAAAGGTCCGCGTGGTAACGACGGTGGAATATTATCTGGATTAAGCGAGCGCCATAGAGAGAGGATAAGATCATGCCATTGTTAAACAAACTTTTGTTCATTCAGCCCGTTATCCTGCCAGCCCTATTGGCCGCACAGTCCGTTTCGGCAGCGCCGAAAGGAAATGTGTTTGAAACCAAAGGCAAGGGCTACACTTTCAGCTATAGCTATCCCAATATTATCGGGCAATTTCCGGTATTAAAAGCGCAGTTGGAAAAAGAGCGCGCAGAGACGCTAGCAGAGATAAAGTCGGATAGCAGCGCGTGGATCAAGGACCGTCCAACGGATTATGAAGCCATGACCCTTGACCGCGACATTAGCTGGAACCAGGTCACAAATCTTGCTGGCTATTTAAGCCTGACCGTTGACGAATATCGTTTCGACGGCGGAGCGCATGGTAATTATGGCCGTAGCAGCGTTATCTGGGGCAAGGCCACTGGAAAGCAGATCGTCCCGATCGACATGTTCAGCAGCAAAGCCGCATTCGATACGCTGGTGCAAACCCCTTTTTGTGACAAGCTGGATATCGAGCGCAGCCACAAACGCGATGGGGAAAAAGTCGATCGTAGCCAGACCGAAGATTGGATGCAGGCATGCCCCATTCCATCGGACTACACGATTATTCTGGGCTCGTCTGATGGCAAAAAGTTCAACCGCTTTTCAGTCTATATCGACCCCTATGGTGCAGGACCCTATTCCGAGGGCGATTATGAAATTGACATGCCTATCACAGCGGAGTTGCTGGCTGCGGTGAAGCAGGCCTATCGGTCGGCGTTCGCGCTAACACCAAGGGCACGCAAATAGCGCCGTAAAGAAAGCCACGTAAAAATGGCATCGGAGTATCTGTGGTTTGGGCAAAGTTCGAGCTCGGCTGTGTGGAGCCTATAGGCATTGCAATTTCATTTCACGCAAAGCCGCAAAGATTTTTAAGGAGCCGGTAAAAGGAATAACTCTAGCTCGCACAGCGGAGCATTATCAAAAGTTCCCTGCGCGCGGGCGACTAGGCGCCAGCTAACCCCTTATTTCTCTTTGCAGCTTTGCGTGAAACCAGCTGCACAACGACCGCTTGCTAGGCTTCACCTGAAGCTATAGCTTCCAACGATGCGTAACACACTCACTCTCATTGCTCTGCTGCTCACAGCCCCCCTTGCCGCACAAACCGAGGCGACCCCGCCCAAGGACCAAGGCGATCGCTATTCAGGCGCTCCTGGTGCAAGCCGTTCAACGGTGATCGCACAAAACGGCATGGTTGCGACCAGCCACCCGCTGGCAACGCAAGCGGCACTCGACGTCTTGAAAGCAGGTGGCAGTGCTGTCGATGCCGCGATAGCGGGCAATGCTGTGCTCGGCGTGGTCGAACCCACCGGCAACGGCATGGGCGGCGATTTGTTTGCGATCATCTGGGACCCGAAAACCGGAAAGCTGCACGGCTTGAACGCCAGCGGGCGCGCGCCAGCAGGCATGACGCCGAAACAGTTTCAGAAATATGTCGATAGCAAACCGCATTCCAAACGTGACGTCGCAGGGACAGTTCCCGATTGGGGCGCAGCTTCTGTCACCATCCCCGGCGCAGTTGATGGCTGGTTTGAAATGCACAGCAAATTTGGCAGGCTGCCGATGAAGGGCCTGTTGCAGCCTGCGATTGGTTATGCCGATAGCGGCTATCCCGTCACCGAATTGATCGCGTCGTACTGGAAATCAAACACGCAAGGATTTGTGGATTTGAAAGCCGAAGGCGTGGTCGAGGAAATCGACAATATGGCCCGTGTGTTTTTGCCCGGCGGCAAAGCCCCCAAAGAGGGCGAGATTTTCCGCAACCCCGATCTTGCCCGAACTTTGCAAGCCGTTGCCGAGGGCGGACGCGATGCGTTTTATAAAGGCGCACTTGCCGCAGCGATGGACGGCTATTTCAAACGGATCGGCGCACCGCACCGGGCCAGCGACTTTGCTGCGCATAAAAGCGAATGGGTAGAACCTGTTTCGGTCAATTATCGCGGCGTTGACGTGTGGGAATTACCGCCTAACGGCCAAGGCATTGCTGCGCTGCAAATGCTCAACATATTGGAGGGCTATGACCTGAAAGCGATGGGGCGCGGCTCCGCTGATTTCTGGCATGTCATGGTCGAGGCCAAAAAAATGGCCTTTGCCGACCGCGCGCGATTTTATGCCGATCAGGATTTTGCCAAAACGCCATTGGCTGAATTACTCTCAAAAGACCGCGCCGCCAAACAGCGCGCAATGATCGACATGGGCAAAGCGGCGCAAAGCGATATGCCCGGCCTGCCCATGGACAATGTCGCCAAAGACACGATCTATATGACGGTCGCCGACAAGGACGGAATGATGGTCAGCCTGATCCAGTCCAACTATCGCGGCATGGGGTCTGGCCTTATCCCAGATGACGGAAAAGACGGCACGCTGGGCTTTATGTTTCAAGATCGCGGGGCGCAGTTTTCGCTCGACCCCAAACACGCCAATAGCTGGCAGCCGGGCAAGCGTCCGTTCCACACGATCATCCCCGCATTCCTGACCAAAGATGGTAAGCCATTGATGGCGTTCGGGCTGATGGGCGGCGCGATGCAACCCCAAGGTCACGCCCAAATCGTGGTCAACATCGTCGATTTCGGCATGGGTGTGCAAACCGCAGGCGATGTCGCGCGCTTTCACCATGATGGCTCCACCGACCCCGAAGGCGGCGCGCCTATGAGTACGGGCGGTGTGCTGGAAATTGAAAGCGGCGTACCGGTCAGCATCGCCGAGGAATTGCGGCGGCGCGGGCATGTGGTGAAATATTCGGTCGGGCCTTTTGGTGGCTATCAGGCGATTTGGCGTGATCCAGTAAGCGGCGTGTATTGGGGCGCGAGCGAATTTCGAAAAGACGGTCAGGCGGCTGGATATTGATGGGCGACCCCACACCCTCGTCACCCTGAACTTGGTTCAGGGTCCATTTATCCGTTCGAGCTCAGGCCGTGCTGCACGATGGGTACTGAACCAAGTTCAGCATGACGGCTTTAAGTCGCCAGCTCCGCCACCGCATCAATCAACAACGCCACATCGGCATCCCTTGATAGCCGGTGGTCGCCATCTTTAATCAACGTCACCCGCACATCGTTTGACTGCAAAGCCTCGGCCAGTTTCAGCGAAATCTTCCACGGGACATCGGCGTCCGCCTGACCATGGAGCAACCGCACCGCGCTATGGATCGCAATCGGTCCGCCGAGCACTTCTTGCGCAACCCCGTCATCATAAAGCCCCGCCCATGTGGGCGTTGCGTCAGGACCATAAGGGTTAGATTGACGCAGAACACCGTCTTCGCGGATCGTTTCGCGCTGTGCATCGGTGAAACCCCAGCGGGTGAAATCGGGCGCAGGCGCGATCCCAATTAGGCCTGCCAGCCGCTCGCCGAGTGCCAACCCGACAAGCAGCATTAACCAGCCGCCCATCGACGATCCGATCAGCATGATTTTGTCCGCACCGACATGGTCGATCAGCGCCAGCACTTCGTCGCGCCAGCAGCTTAACGTGCCGTCCTTAAAATCGCCTTCGCTTTCACCGCAGCCCGAATAATCGAGCAGCAAACAGCTGCGGCCGCTGGCAACCGCCCAGTCAAACACCGCGGTCGCTTTGCCGCCGGCCATGTCGGACATATAGCCGGGTAAAAATACGATCAGCGGGCCGTCGCCTTTTGTAAGGCGATAGGCGATTTTCGGACCGGTATCGGGTTGAAAAAAGCGGATCATGTGCCGCGACTCAAATTTGAGTCCCCAAAAGCATTTGGGCTCAAATGACCCAATCCACGGTTAGCATCTGGGTCACATCTTGCCCCTTGGCACGGCGTTGGATGACCATGATTGCGTTTAACCGTTCGATCGTGCGGCTGCCGGTGGTAACACACAAGCCGGGGATGACGGCATGCACTAACGCGCAGAGCCCTCCCCAGATCATAGTCACGCCAAACCTGCCCGCCACGCCAAAATGTTCGACGTAGTTTTCGTCAACGCTTTTGGGATGGTCGATGAAAAGGCGTTTGAACATGGGTTGGCTCCGGCTGGTTGGTATTCGATGCCAATAGCCTGCACACTCACCCGATGTCAAAACCCCAGCCAGATTTCACGTCGCGATCCTGTGCGCACATTGTTTTCAGCTCGATCCACTCGTCATAGGTCAATGCCGACTGATAGGCCTTGCCCTTCACCTGGCTTTGGCGGAACAGCTTTTTGCGGTCATCGGATAGCGGATGGCTCGATGTATAATTGGCAATCGCGCGGTTCTGATCATTATCGCCCATCTGGTCACTGCCATCCATCTGCGCCAGCCGTTCAAAAAACTCCGACGTGGCTTGCGGCGAAATTCCTGCCCTCGACATCGCCTTAATCGAATGCACGTCGGCCTCTTTTTCGGATTCTCGGGTATAGGTAGTGGACAACAGATTGTTCAGTGTCGCTCCGCCATTGCCATCAAAGCCGCCAAGCACAACCGCCAGCCCCATTTGCCGCAACAAACCCTGCATCACATGGCGTGCGCGGACATGGCCGATTTCATGCGCCAACACGCCTGCGACTTCATCAGGCGACTTGGCTTGATCGAGCAAGCCTTGAAACAAAACGACTTTGCCGCCGGGTAGTGCGACCGCATTCAGCATGTCGATATTGGCGACCTCAACCTGTAACTCGCCTGCTTTAGGATCGAGCGATTTGGTCAGCTTGGAAAGCGCGGCGCGGCCTTTTGGGCCATCACAAAACCGCCCCCCAAAATCGCCAACCATGGCATCGCCCAGTTTCTTTTCGACGCTAGTAGGCACCAACGGCGCTAGCCATTGCGGGCTCAGCACGACGACAGCGACGGCTGCTACACTGGCGATGGCAAGCGCGATGCTGGCTGGACCCAGACCGATCCGGTCGATGAAGCCGCCATATTTGCGGGTCGCGGGTAACATCAGGGCAAGCTCTTTCGGGACCGGACCTGTCAAGCCCAGTCGCCAGCCATCATCACCGTCGAGCCGATACACCGCCGCACCCGCTTGTTCGCCAACATAGCGTAGTTCTGCAAAGCCAAACGGGCCGTGCTGCTTGCCTTGTTCGATCAGCGTGAAGTGCTTGCCCCCTGCCTCCACCTCAACGACGCGGCGCACCGCAGTCTTACCATCAAAATGCCATGCCGAGAAAAATTGGCTCATATCGCGCCGACATCAAAGGCATCTAGCAAGCCTTCACCATGGCCAGAGACCACCGTTTCGGACTGGCTCATCCGGTCAAGATTGACCTCTCCATATGCCTCCATATGCGTCACAAAGAATTTCCAGCTGCGGTAACGGATCAATGCGTTGACAAGGCCAATGGCAATTACCCCGATCACCGCCGACAATGCCAGTGCACCAATCACAGCCGCACTCATATTCTCCCCGAACAGTTCAGGCGAGAGGCCTTGTCCACCCAACACAAGAGAAATCGGCACGAACGCCAATCCAAATGCAAGCCCCCAGATCAGCCAATTGGCAAGGAAGAACAATATCCAGTCGGGCGAGCGTGCCTTAAATTCAAACTCCAGCTCGCCGATTCGCAGTCCACCGACGCCAACGCGCAGGAATTTCGAATAATAAAGCAACGCCGCCAATGGCATGGCAATATACACTGCAATTACGATCAGCACAACGAAGCCGCCCATCGCCGCCACGCCGCCCGCGCCCAAGCCGCCGTTTCGTTCTTGTACTGCGGCGAAAATCCCCACCAGAAACAGCAAAAATGGCGCGAGATAAAACAGCAGATACCGCTTCATCAATTGCGTCCATTGGGCATTCGCCTCAAACCGGTAAGGGCCAAAGCTCATCGCGTTCCAACGCTCATTCCACAATGAAATACTCGCCCAAGGATAGAGCAAAAACAGAGGGATAGCTGCGGCTGTGTGTTTCCACAGATAAGAAATCCCGTAATGAAAGCCGGGATCGTCGGTGCCCCCGCGAATACCGCGCCAATAGGTGCGGCTCAACCGATAGCGCACCGCGCGAAAATAGGCGACGCCGGTCAGGTAGAACAACGCCATGAACATCACGAATGTCAGCACACCTGCGACCACAGGCTCACCCTGAAAAATTGCCCCCTGCGCCACCAATTGGATGATCGCAAAGGGAATGCCGATCAGGAAAAACACCATGATGAAACCGATAAACAGCTCCATCCCTGTGCCGGTCCATTCCAGCCGCTCATCAATAAACTGCGTCTGGCTCCATAAATACTGCCGTTCGCGCGTGGTCCCCCAGAATCTGTAAATGCCAAGCGTGACAACCGTCAGCAACAAATTGGGCACAGCGATTTTCATGAAATCGGTCCAATTGCCATGAAAGCCAAAGGCCGAAGCCGAGACAGGGCGCTTTACACCAATAGTTTCGTCATAATCGCTCAAAGTCTTCATCCCCGTCTGTGAGGGAACAACAGATGACAAGTGGGGCGCGCGCGGTCAAGCCGCTTCAATCGCGCACAAAGATCTCTTCGATGCGTTTGTCGAAAACATCAGCGATACGAAACGCCAGCGGCAGGGACGGATCATATTTCCCTGTTTCAATCGCATTCACCGATTGCCGTGATACCGAAAGCCGCTCCGCCAGATCCTGCTGGCTCCAATCGCGTTCAGCGCGCATGACTTTCAGGCGGTTTTTCATGCGCCGCGCACCTTCCGCCAAATCTGCGCCACACCCAAGCCAATGGCCCACACCGGCACGGCTGCCCAAGCAGGCACATGCGCCGCTACGCCAAAGGTTTCGAGAAAACCCCACACCGTCGCCAACGCCAGCAGCCAGCCGGTAGCAAAAAGCGCTGCTGACACTTGCATCATACGGATATATTCGTCGGTCTCCTCAACCAAATAGCGCCCCAGCGCCCAGACGAAATAGAGGATTGGGAGCGATGGCAGGATTGCGATCAGCCAGAGTATCGGCCCCGAAGGCTTAAAATTGTTGTAGATCGAAATCGCCCCAAACAATGCGATCACGTAAGCAAAAGACCAGATCAGCATCCGCCGGTTATAAGCAATGATCGCTGGCGATACATTACCGCACACTAGCTGTTGCCGCTTTTGCGCCGATTTCACCATGGGGATCAACAACAGCATGGGCGGGATCATGATCGCCATGCTCCAGAACTCATCTAGATCAATCGCCCGCGCAAAAATGCCCGCGCCAAACATCCCGATGACAAAAGCCGCAGCCCATATCCAAGCTGCCCGGCCTCCGTTTGGTTCAGCAGCATCTGCATTGATCATGTCTATTGTCCTTTTCATAATGGCAAGGACGCTTTACTTTTGAGTCGCCAAAATGTCAAGCACCTTTGTCTTTGTGGTTTGTCCTCTTGGCTGTCGTTCAGCAGCGATCAACAAAATGCCGCTATGGAACAACGTCATGACAGCTATCATCACACTTGCATTATTGGCGGCAAATCCAGATTCTGGGGCGGCAGCGGCGCGGGAACCCGAGCAAATAACCATTACCGACGGGGGCGATTATTCGCGAGACAACAGCATCACAAGCTGGACCATCGACGCAACGGGGAGCGGTTTTTTTGCGGGCGACCGTTGCAGGCAGTGTAGAGCGCAGCAACCTTATTATGAGCGATTTCAGATCAGCCCGGACATCTATAAAAAGGTGCTGGAAACACTGGATCCCAAAATTTTATCCCAAGCACAGTCGCGTCCTTGCACGCTGCCCACGGCGCAAGCCGACGGGCAGGCGACATTTGGGGTGTCGATAAAGAAAGTTAGCGATTTTTTGATCTCGACGGATAGCTACTCTTTTTTCGAAAACTGCCAGTCAGATGAGATTGCTGTGGTCAAGCAACAGATAGCAGCAGCCAAAGCCATATTGTCGGCGGCGGTTGCGCAGCCTTAATCGGGGCCTTGCCTGCACCCTTGCGACTTGGTGCCATGGCTGGCAAAGGGATGCTTCTCACCAAGCCAGAAAGCACCTATTTCCAAATGTCTTCGATTTCGCCCGAGATGATCCGCGTCACCCTTCCCGATGGCTCTGCCCGAGAAGTCGCGCGCGGCACGACCCCGGCGGAGATCGCTGCCAGCATCGGCCCCGGCCTTGCCAAAGCGGCGCTCGCGGCGCGAGTGGATGGTGAGTTACGCGACATCATGCGGCCGTTGGAGGGCGACGTTCAACTGGCGTTGATTACGGCAAAGGACGAAGCCGACGCGCTGGAACTTGCCCGGCACGACTTTGCCCATGTGTTGGCCGAGGCGGTGCAGAGCCTGTTTCCCGGCACGCAAATTACTTTTGGCCCGTCAACCGATGATGGCTTTTATTATGACGTGATGGCCCCTGCATCGCGAGGCCCGTTTGCCGAGGAAGACTTGCCTGCGATTGAAGAAGCGATGCGCGCGATTATCCGTGCCGATAAGCCGTTGCGCCGCGAAGTGATGGCGCGCGATGCTTTGATCGCGACTTGGAAGGCAGCGGGCGAAAGCTTCAAAGCTGAATGGGCGGCGGAATTGCCCGAGGGTGAGGAGCTGTCGGTTTACTGGTCGGGCAATGACTGGATGGACATGTGCCGCGGCCCGCATCTTGCCTCCACTGGAAAGCTAGACCCCGCAGCGTTTAAGCTGATGCGCGTGGCCGGTGCCTATTGGCGCGGCGATCAGAAAAACCCTCAGCTAAGCCGCATTTACGGCACCGGCTGGCTGAACAAAAAACAGCTCGATGAACATCTCAACCGGTTGGAAGAAGCGGCAAAGCGCGATCACCGACGGCTGGGCCAGGATATGGACCTGTTCCATCTGCAATCCGAGGCGCATGGCAGCGTGTTTTGGCATCCGCACGGCTTCACCATCTGGCGGCAGTTGGAGGCGTATATGCGCCGTGCCATCGATGGCGGAGGTTATCGCGAAATCAAGACACCGCAGTTGATGGATGTCCGCCAGTGGGAGGCATCGGGCCATTGGGGCAAATATGCAGAGAATATGTTTGCCGTCCCCGATATCGTTCCCGATGGCGAGGATGGCGCGCCCGCCGTTGCCGCCAATGCCGACTGGATGGCGTTGAAACCGATGAACTGTCCCGCGCATGTTCTGGTGTTCAAACAGGGGATCAAATCATACCGCGACCTGCCTTTGCGGTTCTACGAACATGGCTGCTGCCACCGCAACGAACCGCATGGCGCGCTCCACGGATTGATGCGTGTGCGCCAGTTTACGCAAGACGATGCACATATCTTCTGCCGCGAGGATCAAATCGTGGCCGAGGCCCAGGCCTTTTGCGAACTGGCCGACCGTCTGTACAAACATTTCGGCTTTACCTATGCGGTTAAGCTGGCGCTGCGTCCCGAAAAACGCTTTGGCAGCGAAAGCGATTGGGACAAGGCCGAGCAGGAATTGCGCGAAGCAGTCGAGCGTGCCGGTATGGCCAACGACGATTATGGTTGGGAAGAACTACCCGGCGAAGGCGCGTTTTATGCGCCGAAACTCGAATGGCATTTAACCGATGCGATTGGCCGCACTTGGCAGGTGGGGACGCTACAATCCGACCGCGTCTTGCCCGAACGATTGGACGCGAGCTATATCGGCGAAGACGGCGCACGCCACCGCCCGGTGATGCTGCACCGCGCGATCTTTGGCAGTTACGAACGCTTTATCGGCATCTTGATCGAACATTATGCCGGGCGTTTTCCGGTGTGGTTAGCGCCTGTGCAGGCGGTGGTCGCAACGATTACGTCCGAGGCCGACGCCTATGGCAGCGAAGTGACCGCAAAGCTGAAAGCCGCAGGCATCCGCGTCGAGGCCGATCTGCGCAACGAAAAAATCAACTATAAAGTCCGCGAACATTCGCTGGCCAAAGTCCCGCACCTGCTCGTCGTCGGCAAACGCGAAGCCGAAGAAGGCAAAGTCGCCATCCGGTCGTTGGGCTCGGAAGGGCAACGGATCATGACCGTCGATGAAGCGCTGGCAATGTTGCTTGATGAGGCCACGCCGCCGGATTTGCGGAATTGAGCGAAGCCGCTACCCGACCAAAAAGACGGTGGCGGCGGTGGCTAGCTGTATTGGCACTGCTTGTGCTGACCGGCGTTGGCATCCTTGCCAAAGGCTATTGGAATGCGACTCGCGATCCGGTGATCCGGCAAGCGGCGATCACTGTCGCGGATTGGCCAAAAGGGCAAAAGCCGATCAAAGTCCTGCTGCTGTCCGACATCCATGTCGCTGGACCCGACATGCCGCCCGAAAGGCTTGAGCGGCTAGTTCACAGTTTCAACAGATTGAAGCCGGATCTGGTGCTGATCGCTGGTGATTTGGTAAGCGAGAAGCGGTTGGCGACGCATATCTACACAGCGGCAGAGGTTGTGCGACCTCTGGGAAAACTGAAAGCTCCGCTCGGTGTCATTGTTACACCTGGAAATCACGATCATTGGTTCGCGCCTGCCGCTCTCAGGACAGAGCTTGAAGCGCAGGGGCTGACAGTCCTGCAAAACGAAGCCGTCAGCCGTGGTCCTTTGATTATCGGCGGCGTGGATGATGACTTCACGAATCATGACGATGTAAAGGCCACTTACAAAGCGATGGCAAGCCTGAGCGCAATGCCCCGCATATTGCTGACGCATAGCCCGGACGTTGTGCCAAACTTACCGTTACCAGTCGTCGCTGTGTTTGCCGGGCATACCCATTGCGGACAAATCGTACTGCCGTTGATCGGCGCCATCAGCTATGTTTCGCGGTTTGGTGACCGCTTTGCTTGCGGCCTGATAGATGATGCCGGGCAAACTGTCGTAGTTGGCGCAGGCCTTGGCACCAGCATCCTGCCGCTGCGCTATGGCGCGATGCCGGATGCGTGGCTGGTAACGCTCAAGCCATGACGCTCGACACACTGCTCGGCGGGTTTGCTCCCACAACCTTTGCCATCGCCCTCGCCCTCGTGTTCGGCGCGTCGATTGTGCGGGGGCTGACGGGTTTTGGGCTGGCGATCATTCTTGTGCCTTTGCTCGGCCTGATCGTACAACCGGTACAAGCGGTGGTGATCTCCATCTTGTTGCAACTGCTCGCAGGGCCGATTGGGCTGAAGCGGATATTGGCGGATGGGGAGCGGGAGACGGCCATCCCTATTGCTATTGCAGCGGTGCTGGCGACGCCCTTTGGCGTGTGGTTGCTCTCGGTCACGCCTGCCGATGTGGCGCGGGTGTCGATTGCGATGCTAGCGATTGCAGCGTTTGGGTTGATGTTCGTGCCTGCCAAGGAAGCGGCGGTTCCGGGGCGCAAGGAAACATGGGCTACGGGGATTGCGGCGGGTGTGCTGACTGGCTTTGCCTCCATGCCCGGGCCGCCGGTGGTGCCTTATTATATGCGCCGCAAACTGCCGCCTGCTGTGGCACGCGGTTCAATGCTGATGGTGTTTTTTGCCACCGCCATTGCGGGAAGCATCGCATCGTTTGCGATTGGTACGGCCAATCTGCATCTGCTGTGGTTATCGGTGTTGTTCTATCCGGCGCTCTATATCGGCACGCGATTGGGCGAGATGGCGTTTGGCAAAGTCAGCGAGCCGGTGTGGCGGACTTTGGTTGGGATCATATTGGGGATTGCGGGAATTGCGGCGGTGGTGAGGTTGCTTTCATGACCCAACCCCGTGGCCACAATGCAACGCACGCGCACAAAAACGGTGCGGCAACACCCACACCCTAGCTTTGTAAACAGAATCGCGCTAAGCGGCGCGCAACATCAATTTTGGAGTAATTGCTATCGCTGTCCCATCGTCACGCCGCAGTCTGACGCCACCCATTAAAAGCGGTCCACGCTTTAACGAATACATCACAAGCGAAAAAGTGCGGGTGATCGATCAGGACGGCGAAAATATCGGCGTATTATATACCAAAGAAGCGATAGCACAGGCCGCCGAAGTCGGGCTGGATCTGGTTGAAGTCTCCCCCAATGCTGATCCGCCG
>JAYUOS010000075.1:0-2507 GCA_043760725.1 Sphingomonadales bacterium | reverse complement strand
GAGCCATGGACCGATAATGATTGGGAAGCACTAAAGCGTCGGGTCCGGGAAGCTTGAGCCTCTCGCATTACCAAACAAGGCCCGAAGCAAAGCGGGATTTGGAAGCCCATGCCAAGCATCTGACCGTAGAAGCAGGGAACGATTTGGCAATGCGCTTTCTCGATTCAGCCCGCGACAGCTTTGTTGCACTGGGCGATACGCCGTATATGGGCGGTCGTGTTGGAAGCCAGAAACCCGCATTTGACCAATTGCGGAAATGGCGTGTGTCAGGCTTTGCGCATTATCTGATTTTCTATCTGCCGGTGGACGGTGGCGTAGACATATTGCGCATTCTGCACGGTGCGCAAGATTGGTGGCAGACACTTGGAATTGACAACGAATCATGACCACCCTCGCCGTCACCGCCACCCTCAACTACCACCTGCCGCAAGCCGCCGACGTGCTGCTCGCGGTGGAGGCTATACCGATGGCGGATCAACAGCTTCTCACTGATCTGCTCAAGGTCAAGGGTGATTGTTCTCCGCTGACGACGATTGAGGGGATGGACGGGCTTGGGCGGCGGACATGGCTGCATGCGACAGGGCGGATCGATATAAGCTACACCGCTACCGTCGAGATTAATCGCGCCGCAACCAATATCGCGGGGTTGGGCACTGTACCCCATGCCGAACTGCCGCCCGCCTATATCCAATATCTGATGCCCAGCCGGTATTGCCCGTCAGACCGCCACGAGAATTTCGTCACCACGCGTTTTGACGGCGCGACTAAGGGCGATCAGATTTTGCAGATGGCGCAGTGGATGTACGACAATATCGAATATGCGCCGGGCTATTCCCCAATCGGGTCTACCGCGACGGATACGTTCATCTCGCGGCGCGGCGTGTGCCGGGATTTCGCGCATTTGTTGATCGCGTTTGCCAGAGCCGCCGATGTGCCCGCGCGGATGGTTTCGGCTTACGGCCTGGGCATTAACCCGCCCGATTTCCACGCGGTGGTCGAGGTCTATCTGGAAGGCCGCTGGCATCTGGTTGACGCGACGCGGCTGGCTCCCGAAGAAAACCTGGTGCGGATTGCAGTGGGCCGCGATGCGACAGATATCAGCTTCATGACCATATTCGGAACGGCGAATATGATCAGCCAGTCGGTGGTGGTGGAGCGCGTTTAGGGGAGCAAATCCTGAGGCAATGTTGGCTCACTCAAAATCTTTTCCATCCGCGCCCAGCGCTCTATCTGGCTCGGATTGCCGCGTTCGATAAACCCGCGTACCAAATCTTTGCCCCAGCCATAATTGATCACATAGCTGCGATAATGATCGGTAAAGCCAATCGACTGTTCGGCGCGGGCGGCGGAAACAAGCAGGTATTTCTGACTGAGTTCTATCGCTTTTGCCCGGTCAATTTCACCGTCGAGGTAGAGTTTGGCAATCGTCAACCGTGCACCTGAAAGGGTCTCGGTCGCTTTTAGCAGATCGTTATAGGCTTGCGCTGTTTTCGGATCGAGCCCGGCAAGCGGATACAACACGTCGCGTTCAAAGGCGAGTTTCTGGTCGCCGGGAAAAGCTAGATCAATGCCATAATTGGCACTGCCTTCCGAGATCACGCTTTGCGGGCTATAGAGTGGATTGACCTGATATTCGTTCCAGCGATTTTGGTTCACTAGCTTTTGCTCGATCATCAGGTTGAGTACGTGATGCCCGGGATACCCTTCGTGACAGCCCAGATCGACGGCGCGGCTGATCCGGATCGGCAAGTCTGTATTCACTTGGATCAGGCTTTTATATTGGCCTTGATAATAATTATAGCCCGACCACGGCTTGCCCTTTACAAATTCCAGCGTGAAGCTTTCACTAGCTGGCAACACCATATGCGCGGCCGTACGCCGTTTGCATTCAGCAATGGCCGCGTCGAACACGGGCTTAAGACGATTGGCGGGGATCAAGTAGCGGTCCGAAAAGGCGTCGACCCGGCTGGCGAGTGTCCCTTTGCCCGGCACCAGCTTGTCGAGGCTGGCAAGGATCGGTTCATAGCTGCTCAGCGGCTTAATCGCGGGCTGGGTTGCGAACAATCCCAATGCCTCGGCATCAAAGGGGAAACGCTTGCCTCCGATCATCTCTAACCGGGTGACGGCGGCCAGCAATTGACCACGCAACATGTTCGCGCGTGCCAGTTCACGACCGAGCTCTGCGCTGAGCGGCAACACTGTATTGTTGATGTTCCGAATGCTTGCCCGCGCGGCCTCTAACAATTGGTCCCGGGTGCGCGGCGCAGCTTCGGCTGCTTTCTTAAGCACGCTTGGCCCATAATAAGCGTCAACATACTCGGCCTCGTATGTACCAGCTTCCAGACTGAGTGACAAAAAGGCGGCGGCCTCAGCCTCTATAGTCTGCCGCGCTTGTGCTAGAGTTGGCGGGGCGGGTTGCGGCGTTTGAACGGGTGTAGGTACCTGCTTTTGCGCGGCACATCCGACTAACGTTAGGAAAGCGGTAAGCGCCAATGCTGAATAAACCT
>JAYUOS010000074.1:0-10747 GCA_043760725.1 Sphingomonadales bacterium | reverse complement strand
TCACCGCCGAAAAACCGTTATTTGACCGTCACCTTTTCCGCAATCGTAACTTTGCAACTTGCCTGTTTTTGATGTTGCTGGTCGGCATGACAACAATGGCACCGATGGCATTGCTGCCGCCGATGCTACAGCAACTTTTTGGCTATCCAGTGATCGATACAGGCCTTGCGCTTGCGCCACGCGGTTTCGGGGTGCTGTTGACGATGTTCCTTGCTGGCCGCCTGCGCGACAAGATTGACATGCGGTACGTGATTGCTTTGGGTTCGCTGATCTGTTCCTTTTCGCTTTGGCAAATGTCTCATTGGTCTCTGGATATAAGCCAAAATGATTTTGTGATCACGGGCTTCATTCAGGGTTTGGGAATGGGGCTGATCTTTATGCCACTCAACGCTCTGGCTTTTGCGACGCTTGATGCGCGCTGGCGGACCGACGGTGCCAGCCTACTCAATTTGCTTCGCAGCATTGGCTCGTCCGTTGGTATCTCCGTGTGCACCGTCCTGTTGGCGCGCAACATACAGATCAACCATGAAGAAATCGGCGCATCCATCACCAACAACACTTTGCCCTATGTGGATCTGTCACAAGCACCGAAATATGGGGAATTCGGTGCTGCTGCATTATCGGCGGTAAATGCAGAAGTTACCCGCCAGTCAGCGATGATCGCCTATCTTGACGATTTCTATTTCATGGCAGTTGTAACTATGGTGATGGTTCCGCTGGTTTTTTTACTCAAAACGCCGACAGGACCGGTCGGCAGCGTTCACTTCGGAGAATGAGCCGAGGGCTCATTAGGGTCAGAACTCAGCGCCATCACACTTTGTGCCACCGAAGAGACATGCATGACAAGCCTGCGTCGATCAGGCCGATTTGTTCTACGGGTAGCGCGATTGTGCGGACGCCATGCGCTTCGATAATTTCTCGGCTTTTGGGGAAGTTGTCACCGATTAACGCTGCATCGCGAATGCGGAGTTTGTTGGCGGCCTTCTGTTCGCCTGCAGGAACTGCGATCACGCGCAAACCGACGAATGCAGATAGGTCCGCCATTTGCGGCAGCGCGAAAATGGTTTCTTCGTCGATCAGGCTACAACCGGTTTTAAAATGCAGCACACCGCGGGGCGTTTCTGCGATTTCGGCTTTCGTGCCGAGTTGAGCCAACAGCCGGATCAATTCGTCAGCCCCTTCGCGGTCGGTGCGCCCTGAAAGACCGATCAACACACGGTCGGGCAAAACCAGAATATCGCCACCATCGGCATGCCCCGGCCCTTGCATATACAACACGCGTTCAACACGGCTTTCAAGTTCAGGCGCGATCAGCGCCGCCTCCCCCGCGCGAGACGCTGCCGCGAGCTTGAGGACGATCGCCCCCATGCTGAACACCAAGGCTGGATCTTCGACAAAGATTGAGTCAGGAAAAGCATCGGCGGCGGGTAAAGCCGCAACATCCAATCCCAACCCGCGCAACGCCGCGACATAAGCGTCATGTTCCGCCAACAACGCTGCATAATCCGGATCAGGGCCCTCGCCTGCCCGCAAGCCTGACACAACAGACGGTGCAGGCTGGCGAACCAGAGCGTGGGTGTAGTCGAACATCAAAATTCTAACCGCCAGCGCCATACGACGCCCTTTTCGTCGTCAAAACCTTCGCCATCGCGGACAAAGCCGTTGGCGCGCAACACGCCGGTTGAGGAATTTTCTTCGCAAAGGGTATGGGCCAGGACAGTTTTCGCGCCATTTGCGCGCGCGATAGCAAGCATGCCGGCGGCAATAGCCTTGGCCACGCCGGTGCCTTCATGCTGCGGAAAGGTCAAATAGCCGATTTCAACGATTCCGTCATCGGTCAATGCACCCTTGAACCCTCCAAAACCGACGGGACCGCTACCGCGCCGCCCGATATATCCGCAAAAAGGCGGCGTCTGAGGCTGCGCCGCCAGATGCGCCATGGCATCGGCGAACTGCCCTGTCACCGCAGGATCGAAAAGCTCGACCTCCCCGGCAAGTATCGTCAGGACAATTTGCGCAGTCAAATCGTTACCCCTTCTTCAAATGCCGCCGGCCCAGCAGCTCGGCGATCTGCACCGCGTTCAATGCAGCGCCTTTGCGCAGGTTATCTGACACGCACCACAGGTTCAGGCCGTAGTCGACCGTTGGGTCATCGCGCACGCGGCTGACGAAGGTAGCAAAGTCGCCGACGCACTCAATCGGTGTCACGTAGCCGCCGTCTTCGCGCTTATCGACTAGCATAACGCCCGGGGCTTCGCGCAGGATTTTCTGCGCGTCTTCCGCGGATAGTTCGTTTTCAAACTCGACATTGATTGCTTCCGAATGGCCGACGAACACCGGCACGCGCACGCAGGTTGCGGTGACTTTGATCTTTGATCCCATGATCTTTTTGGTTTCGACAACCATTTTCCACTCTTCTTTGGTCGAGCCATCATCAAGGAAGCTGTCGATATGCGGGATCACGTTGAACGCGATTTGCTTGGTGAACTTTTTGGGCTCGGCGCTGTCGCCAACAAAGATGTTGCGCGATTGCTCAAACAATTCGTCCATGCCTTCTTTGCCCGCGCCCGACACCGACTGGTAGGTAGCAACAACGATACGCTTGATGGTCGCGGCTTCGTGCAGCGGCTGCAAAGCCACAACCATCTGCGCGGTTGAGCAATTGGGGTTGGCGATGATGTTCTTACGCTTGTATCCGTCAATGGCGTCTGGGTTCACCTCTGGCACGATTAAAGGCACATCGGGGTCCATGCGGTACAGCGAGCTGTTATCGATGACTACACAGCCTGCCGCCGCTGCCTTTGGCGCGTAAATCGCCGTGGCATCCGAACCGATGGCAAAAAGCGCAATGTCCCAACCGGCCCAATCGAAGTGTTCGATATTCTTAATCTTCAACGTCTTGCCAGACTCGCCGAAATCAACCTCAAGCCCTTGCGACCGAGCCGATGCCAACACCGTGATTTCATCAATCGGAAACTCGCGTTCCGCCAAAATGTTCAACATTTCACGGCCCACATTGCCTGTGGCTCCGGCGACAACGACGCGATAACCCATTTCAAACTTCCTTCGTATTCGGTGATGTCATCAAGACATTAAAAAAGGCCAGGGTCTGTTGGGACCCCGGCCTCTGCTGTTCGGTTAAAGAACGTGCGGGATCAGACCTTATGTGGTCGCAGGGGTTCCCTTAATCGGACGCGGGTCGCGGCGTTCGGCAATACGTGCCTTCTTACCGGTCAAACCACGCAGATAATAAAGCTTCGCACGGCGCACTACACCTCGGCGCACAACTTCGATGCTTTCGACATTGGGCGAATACAGCGGGAATACGCGCTCTACGCCTTCGCCGAACGACATTTTGCGAACGGTAAAGTTCGATCCCATGCCTTTGTTCGAACGCGCAATGCACACGCCTTCATAATTCTGGGTACGGGTGCGTTCACCCTCGATTACCTTTACGCCTACGCGCAGAGTATCGCCGGCACGAAATGCCGGAATGGTTTTCTTGGCGGCAAGTTCAGCAATAGCTTCTTGCTCAAGCGTCTGGATCAGGTTCATAGCCTGTCTTCTTCCTTCTTCATGCCGCGCGACAGAGGCAGGTCAGTCCCGAACGCCCTTGTAGCGTTCCCAAAGGTCTGGCCTGCGTAACCGTGTATCGATCTTTGATTGGCGTTTCCGCCATTCGTCGATCTTCGCATGATCCCCCGATCGCAGCACTTCAGGGATCATCCGCCCTTCCCAAATCGCGGGTCGGGTATAGTGCGGATATTCGAGGAGTCCTTGTTCAAAAGACTCATCATCCCCACTGGAAGCCGCGCCCATTACGCCGGGAACCAGCCGAATGCAAGCGTCGAGTAGCATCAAAGCGCCCATTTCTCCGCCGGAAAGCACAATGTCGCCCATGCTGACCTGCTCGATCGCTGGCCGGGCATCGAACAACCGTTCGTCAAAGCCCTCAAACCGTCCGCAGATAATGGTAACGCCGGGGCCAGACGCGAGTTCGCGGATGCGCGATTGGGTGATAGGTTTGCCGCGAGGGGTCATGGCGAGGATGGGTAATGAAGGCGCATTATCAACAGCATGATCCACTGCTGCCGCCATTACGTCAGCTTTCAAAACCATCCCCGCCCCGCCACCTGCGGGGGTATCGTCCACCGTCCGGTGCTTGTCAGTCGCAAAGTCACGGATGTGGATCGGCTGGCAAGTCCACTTCCCCTCCGCCAATGCGCGGCCAGCGAGAGACACGCCCAGCGGGCCGGGGAACATCTCTGGATAGAGGGTCAGGATTTGGGTTTGAAAGGTCATTATAACGCTGACTCATGACGAATTGACCGCCACACAAACACAACGAAAGCAGTCAAAAAACCGCCAATTACCAAAACTAAGGACAAGACTGTGTTTGCCGCGCCGCCATCTTCGAATTCACGATACAATCCATCCACATACATGACAGTAGGTATCAAAAAAATAGCAGCGAGCGCACCAAAAATCTTCAACCAAGTTCGCAACTTAGTGCGTCCTAACCACAAAAAAATGACTGCTAAGATCAAAAAATATATGGTGATAGCCACGCCAAGAAAGCCCATCAAACCGTCCAATTCTCAACCTTCAACCCCGGCACGTCGGCGAAGTCGGCTTCGTTATCGGTCACGACAATTAATCCAAGCGACAATGCGTGCGCGGCAATCAGGCGGTCGTAGCTGGCTCGCTTAAAGGAAATCAAAGCGTAGGCACGCGCAGCATTTTCGTCGAACGGCAACACCGGAATTTCCTCGGCCAATATCGCGAGCTTCTCCAGCGGTGGTGGCTTTCCTCGCTCTGAGCCGTGAACAACTTCAGCAAATACAACTGCCGATGTCACCAACTCATCAGCATCGCATGTTCCCGCCCGAGCATTGAGAGTTTCATTCGTGTCGAGGCCAAGCGTAATTAATATATTACTATCGAGGAGATACTTCATTCGCTCGGCATGTATTTAGCGCGCCATTCTGGATCATCCCAGACCAAAGGCCTTTCTTCAAAGACACGATCTTCCGACTTAATTAACTGCAAGCCCGAACCGATTGCGCAACCGCGCACTTTGTCGATGTTGAATTTGCGCTTTGGCTTGTCTTTGGCCTCAATGATGATCCGGCCGTCTTCTTCTTTGCGCACCAACCATTCTCGGTCTGGCTCAACGCCCAAAGCAACGGGCATTCGCATTGCAACCGAGTTGCCTGACTTGAAACTTTTAGCGGGATATTCTTGGCCCATCACAAACTCCGTATATACGTAATGTATATACTAAACGACAAAAGCCGCGTCAATAACGATGCGGCCATCGGCTTCGGCACCCCATTCAGGCACAGCTTGCGCGTTCATAGGGACCATGAATTTCTTGCCCGGCTTGCCATCGGTGGGAGGAAGCTGGATTTCCAACACATCGCCTGCGCCGAAATTTTCGACCGCGACGCAGGTGCCTAGGTCCGTTCCCTCTGTGGAAACGCACGGCAGACCCAACAGGTCAGCGAAATAATACTCGCCCTCGGCAAGGTCTGGCAACGTCTCGCGCGGCACCGTCAACAGCGTGCTACGCAGCTTTTCGGCCATGTTGCGGTCGCCCACTTCGGCAAAGCGAGCAATCGCGCCGTCCTTGGTCGGGCGCAGCGATTTCAGCGTCAGCGCACCGTCGTTAAAGCTTTTGTGTCGTTTGATGCTGTCCACATTTTCGGCAAACAGCTTCAAACGCACCTCACCCGTCACGCCATGCGCGCCGGAAATGGCCGCAAGCGTGACGGTTTTGACCGTTTGGTCTTTCGCCAAGGATTAACCCTCAGCCTTTTCTTCGGTTGCTTCAGCCGCAGGTGCTTCTTCGACTGCAACTTCGGCAGGTGCAGCTTCTTCAGCTGCTGGTGCTTCCTCAGCAGCATCTTCAACTGGTGCAGCTTCTTCGGCAGCAGGTGCTTCTTCAGCTGCCGCTTCAACAGGCGCAACTTCTTCAGCTGCAGGAGCTTCTTCAGTCACCGCCTCATCAGGCGCGGCTTCGTCAGCGACAGCTTCAACCGGCGCAGCTTCTTCAACAGCGACTTCTTCTACAACAACTTCAGGCTCTGGCTCTGGCTCAGGAGCAGGAGTAGCGGCGGCAATAGCGGCGGCCTCTTCTGCTTCGACCTGTTTCTTGGCTTTATCTTCAGCGCGATCCTTAGCTTTCTGGCCGGGCTCACCCTTTTGCGCATTCACCTTGGCTTTGCGCTCAACGACGCCGGCGACGTCAAGGAAGCGGGCTACGCGGTCCGAAGGCTGTGCGCCCGCGGCCAACCAATGCTTGGCGCGTTCGCCGTCGATGGTGACGCGCAGTGCGTCATCCTTAGCGAGCAAAGGATTATAGCTGCCGATCCGTTCGATGAACTTGCCGTCGCGCGGCGCGCGGGCATCTGCGACGACGATTTTATAATAAGGGCGCTTTTTAGAACCACCGCGCGCAAGACGCATGGACAATGACATAATAAATTACCTTTCAGACATATTTCAATAGATTAAAACGGTTACTTCTTTTTGTTCAATAAGTTTGCAAGATCTGCTGGAATGCCGCCTGCGTTACCACCGGGCATTCCCGGAAGGCTAGGGAAGCCACCGCCTCCGCCCATTCCACCAAGACCGCCTTTGGGAAGGCCAGCCATACCTTCTATGGTCGCACCCAAATCACCCCCTGATTTGCCGAACATAGCGGCAAGGCCTTTCAGCCCACCCATTTTCTTGATGCGCTTCATCGCGCCTTCCATCTCCTGATGCATTTTCAGCACCCGGTTGACGTCTTGCACAGTGGTCCCCGAACCTTTCGCGACGCGGATTTTACGTTTCGCATTCAAAAGCGCGGGTTTGTCGCGTTCCTTTGGCGTCATGGAGCCAATGATAGCATCCATACGGAGCAGCAGCTTGTCATCCATGCCGCCAGTCGCCATGGCCGCTTTGGCTTTCTTCATGCCCGGCAGCATTCCTGCCAACGCGCCCAGACCGCCCATTTTGGTCATCTGGCGAAGTTGCGCGCGAAGGTCGTTCAGATCGAACTGACCCTTTGCCATTTTCGCGGCAAGCTTATCAGCATCCTCAACTTCGATGGCTTGCGCCGCCCGCTCAACAAGGCCGACGACATCGCCCATGCCAAGAATACGGCCCGCTACGCGTGAAGGCTGGAACGCTTCAATGGCGTCCAGTTTTTCACCAACACCAGCGAACTTAATCGGTTTGCCAGTAACCGCACGCATCGATAACGCCGCACCACCGCGCGCATCACCGTCCAAACGCGTCAGGACGACGCCGGTCAGATCAACCTGTTCGCCGAAGCTGGTAGCAACATTGACCGCATCTTGGCCGGTCAGAGCATCGACAACGAGCAGGATTTCCTGCGGCATAGTGACGTTGGCGACAGCCTTCATCTCGTCCATCAACTGCTGATCGACATTCAGGCGACCAGCGGTATCGAGCATCAAGACATCAAAGCCCTGCAGCTTTGCGGCTTGGATCGCGCGTTTGGCGATATCGACAGGCTGTTGACCCTGCACAATCGGCAAAGTCGCAACGTCAATCTGTGTGCCAAGCGTAGCTAACTGCTCTTGCGCCGCCGGGCGATTGACGTCGAGCGACGCCATCAGCACCTTTTTGCGGTCTTTTTCTTTCAGCAGTTTGGCAACTTTGGCGGTCGTCGTGGTTTTACCCGAACCCTGCAAGCCGACCATCATGATGATCGCGGGCGGAGCAACCGCCAGATTAAGCTCGCTTGCCTCTGACCCCAGCATTTGGACCAGCGCGTCATTGACGATCTTGACGACTTGCTGACCGGGAGTGACGGATTTCAAGACCGATTGGCCGACAGCCTGTTCAGTGACCTTTTCAACAAAGTCACGTGCAACCGACAATGCAACGTCGGCCTCTAGCAAAGCCACGCGGACTTCGCGCATGGCTTCACGAACATCAGCCTCGTTCAACGCACCGCGACCGCGCAGACGGTCAAACACGCCTCCTAACCGGTCACTTAGCTTATCGAACATGCGCTTTGGTCCTTTAAAATCGAATAAAATGCAAAAAACGCCGGTGGGCGAAACCTCGCTAACCGGCGTGCGTCTTTAACCGCATTTGGTGATACCCGGATATCCGGATTGCGAGCCCTTAGCCACCGGAGGTGTTTTAATCAAGCTGTAAAGCCTATCGCCCACGATGTATGCGAACGAACCGCAGTTAACGGAAAATTGACCCTTTCGCATCCATAACGTTAGTTAATTATCTGGGGCATCACAGCATGACATCCGACGCCGACAGCGTGACTTTCAGCAATGACGATGGTGGCACAGCAACGCCGCAGCAACCAAAGATGGTGCAAATCTTTTTGGTTGCCTGCACGATTGGCATGTTTGTTTATCTGGGCGGCACTGTCGGAGGGCAAATCGTCCGCAAGGTTGCAGGCGCACCTGGATCAACCGATCAGGCTATGGTATCGGCTTTGCTCCTTAATATTGCCCTGATCCTCCTTATCTGGCGTCGCACAACCAACCTTAGCAACGAAGTTGACGTTTATCGGCAAGCGGAAGTCCGCGCCAAACATCTTGCGATCACCGACCCTTTGACCAATTTGTTCAATCGCCGCGCAATCAAAGAAAAAACCGCCGAGCTTAGCACTCGTGCATCGCGCCGGGGCAAGTCAGCGGCATTCATGATGCTTGATCTCGACGGCTTTAAAAAGATCAACGATCTATACGGCCACGACGCCGGCGATCAATTGCTACGCGAAGTTGCAGACCGGATGCGTGAAACCGTGCCGCCGTCGAGCATATTATCGCGGCTTGGCGGCGATGAATTCGGCATCTGCATGGTGTTCGAACCCGAATTCCCCGAAACGGTCGATCGTGTTGCCGAAGACTTAATAGAAGCTTTGGCGCGGCCAGTTACGATTGGCGACATCGATCACAGCGTCACGGCCTCGATCGGTATCGCCCGTCCAGAAATCGACTGCGATTCGATAGACATGCTGATCCGCCGTTCAGATATTGCCTTATATGCTGCCAAGAAAAATGGCCGAAACGGATTTTGCTGGTTTGAAAACGGCATGGAAGTCGAACTGCGCACACGGAACTCACTTGAATCCGACATTCGCGCCGCCATACCTAATGGCGAGTTTGTTCCTTATTTCGAACAGCAGATTGATCTGGCAACGGGCGAACTGGCTGGTTTTGAAATGCTTGCCCGCTGGGTTTCGCCGGTGCGTGGCTTGATCTCCCCCGATGAATTTATCCCGGTTGCCGAGGAAACCGGCATGATCGGAGATTTGTCGCTTAGCATCATCCGTCAAGCCATGCTCGAAGCCAAGCATTGGGACCCTAAGCTGACGATATCGGTCAACATCTCTCCGGTGCAGTTAAAGGACCCTTGGCTCGCGCAAAAAATCGTGAAGCTGCTGGTTGAAACCGGCTTCCCCGCCGCCCGATTAGAAGTCGAAATCACCGAAAGCTCGTTGTTTAAAAACCTCACCCTCGCTCAGTCGATTGTCGGCAGCTTGAAAAATCAGGGCATTCAGATTGCGCTCGACGATTTTGGGACGGGATACAGTTCGCTGGCCCATCTCCGCGCACTGCCGTTTGATCGGATAAAGATTGATCGCAGTTTTGTGTCAACGATGCTGGAAAACACCGAAAGTGCTGCGATTGTGAGCGCGATTACAGGGCTTGGCGCAAGCCTGTCTGTGCCGATCACTGCCGAGGGCATCGAAAACGAAGCACTTGCCCAAAAGCTCCACAGCCTTGGCTGCACAAAAGGGCAAGGATGGTTTTACGGCCAGCCTTTGGCAGTTGATCAGGTCACCGCTTTGCTGGCCGACAAGGGACTGCTGGTGGCAAAACCAACGGCAAATCTGACCGAGCGGAATGAGCAGCAAGCACAAGAGCGCCGTTCAGCCCGATAGGATATCGGCTTTCGCTGGACTGGCATCATCGCCTGTCCTAATAAAACGGTATGAATAGAGCGCCGTTTCACAAGATGCACGGATTGGGCAACGACTTTGTCGTGATCGACGCGCGTCTTCATACCGTTGAAATGACCAAGGCCCGCGCAAACGCAATATCCGACCGGCATATGGGCATCGGCTGCGATCAGCTGATCCTGCTGGAGCCATCGCAAATCGCCGATGTTAAAATGCGGATATTCAACGCCGATGGCACCGAAGTTGAGGCATGCGGCAATGCGACGCGCTGTGTCGCCTTGCTGCTCGAAAAACCGTCACGGATTGAGACTGCAGGCGGCATTCTTGAAACGGTACCACAGGGGCAAAGCGCGACTGTGATGTTCAACCCGCCTGCCTTTGACTGGGAATTCATTCCGCTTGCCATGCCAATGGATACGTCGGACATGCCCGTAGGCTGGGAACAGCTAGAACGTCCGATGGCGGTCAATGTCGGCAATCCGCATGTCGTGTTCTTCGTCGACGCGATCGACGAGCAACGGCTGGCCGAGCTTGGGCCGCGGATCGAGCATGATGCGGCCTTCCCCGGGCGGATCAATGTCAATTTCGCGAGCGTCGATGATGGCGTCGTAACGCTGCGCACCTGGGAGCGCGGCGCCGGGCTGACGCTGGCGTGCGGGACCGGGGCGTGCGCGACGGCAGTGGCGGCAATCGTCAGCAAGCGCGCGACCTCGCCGGTGCGGGTCGAGATGGCGGGGGGTGCGCTGAGCATCGCCTGGGCGCCGGGCGAGGCCGTGCGGATGCGCGGATCGGCGACTCATG
>JAYUOS010000073.1:0-2519 GCA_043760725.1 Sphingomonadales bacterium | reverse complement strand
TCACTCGGTGCGTCCTTGGTCTTTGCAACACCGCTGGCCCAGGCACAAAGCCCCGCAGCAACAGTGCCTGCACCAGTTGCCGCGCCCGCCGCAGATTTGGAGAACATTCTTTATCTTGATCTGTCCACCGGCGGGCGGGTGGCGATCCAGCTTTACCCAAGCGTTGCGCCTGCGCATGTAGAACGGATCAAAACGCTTGCCCGGCGCGGATTTTATAACGGTCTTGTTTTTCACCGGGTTATCGAAGGCTTCATGGCACAAACTGGCGATCCTACTGGCACAGGTCAGGGTGATTCGGACCTGCCCGATTTGAAAGCAGAGTTTAATGCAACGCCGCATCTACGCGGTACCATGTCGATGGCACGCACGAATGATCCCGATACGGCGAATAGCCAGTTCTTCATCTGCTTCCTGCCGCGCTTTTCGCTCGATAACAAATATACCGTGCTTGGGCGCGTCATCAGCGGGATGCAGTTTGTCGACAGTATTGCTCGTGGCGAACCGCCGGTTTCGCCGGATAAAATCGTACAAGCGTCGATTGCAGCAGATAACGTGCCCGCGCCTGCACCTTCTGCGCGATTGGCTTTACCGCAGGCTCAAACCGCAGTGGATACCCTCAACGGCAATTAAACCCTGTTTTTAAAGGCCTCGAACAGCTAGGCGCGCAAGATGCGTGTTGATCTTTTTGATTTTGAATTGCCGTCCGAAAATATCGCGCTGCGCCCCGTCGTTCCAAAGGACGCCGCGCGCATGCTGTGCGTGTCTAGTAGCGCAGTCTATGAGGACAGGACCGTTCGTGATTTGCCAAACCTGCTGCGCGCAGGAGACTGTCTGGTCTTTAATGACACCCGCGTAATCCCAGCGCAGCTGGAAGGAAAGCGCGGGGATGCCAGCATCGGGGCAACGCTGCACAAACGTATCGACCTGCGCCGGTGGCAGGCATTTATCCGCAACGCCAAAAGGCTGCGCGTGGGCGAAACGGTTGATTTCGGGAGTGATGTACGCGCTCTAGCCGAGGTGCGGCACCCTGATGGCAGCTTCACATTGGCCTTCGCCGGAGACGAACCGGTCGAAATTTTGTTGGCACGGGCAGGGACGGTGCCGTTGCCGCCTTATATCGCGGGCAAGCGCCCGACCGACACGCGCGATCAGACCGACTATCAGACGATGTTCGCACAACATGACGGGGCAGTCGCCGCTCCCACAGCCGCGCTGCATTTTACACCCGAATTGATCGCGGCGCTTGATACCGCCGGGATTACACGTGAAACGTTGACGCTGCACGTCGGCGCTGGCACGTTTTTGCCCGTGAAGGCCGACGACACCGACGATCATGCGATGCACAGCGAATGGGGCCGGATCGACGTCGATACAGCAACCCGGTTGAACGCTGTGCGCGCGGGCGGCGGGCGCGTGATCGCGGTGGGCACTACATCACTGCGTTTGATTGAGAGCGCTGCTGATGCGGGCGGCACGATTCAGCCTTTTGCAGGCGACACCGCGATTTTCATTACGCCAGGCTATCAATTTCGCGCGATAGACGGCCTGATGACGAACTTCCACCTGCCCAAAAGCACGCTGTTCATGTTGGTCAGCGCACTCATGGGCCGCGACGTGATGCAGGCGGCCTATGCGCATGCGATTGCCGGAGGGTACCGGTTCTATAGCTACGGGGACTCGAGCTTATTAATCCCTTGAAACAGAATCTTTGTGTAAGATGCGGGGACAAATTGAAGCCGCGGCGCATTTTCGTTTAACGCAAAACCGGCATTGTGCCTGTAGGGCGGTTTTAAGCCCTGTTGCTGGGTGTCGCGAACTTTTTAGCCTCGGAGTACCCAGACATTAGCTTTGGCCCTCTACGGTACCTTAAAATCGCTCTAAGAGCCTATTTGGTTCTTTATTCCCGGTGCCCCTTTAATTCATCCCCCGTCAAGCGAACAATATGGAGTACGTTGGTTGATCCTGGCGTGCCAAAAGGTACGCCAGCCATGATGATGATCCGCGCACCCGCTTCGCCCAGATGATGGCGCAGTGCCATGCGCCTGCCTTTGGCGACCATTTCTTCAAATGAGCCGATATCCTTGGTCCGCACGGCATGCGCGCCCCACAACAGCCCGAGCCGCCGAGCGGTCGCGATGTGCGAAGTGAGCACGAGAATCGGCACCGTCGGGCGTTCCCGCGCGATCCGCCGGGCGGTAGATCCCGAAGACGTAAAGCAAATGATCGCGCTGGTATCGATGGTTTGCACGATCTGCGCGCTGGAAGCCGCCAACGCATCCGCTGTCGTCGCGTCAGCGCGGACTTCGGTAAAATGGACGCGCGCAAAATAATCCGGATCGCCTTCAACTTGCGCGGCAATCCGGTCCATGATGGATACCGCCTCAATCGGCCAAGCGCCCGCTGCTGTTTCCGCCGACAGCATGATTGCGTCTGCGCCGTCATAAATCGCGGTGGCGACGTCGGACACTTCGGCGCGGGTGGGCGAAGGCGAACTGATCATCGATTCGAGCATCTGCGTT
>JAYUOS010000072.1:0-90466 GCA_043760725.1 Sphingomonadales bacterium | reverse complement strand
TTTCCGCCCCGAAGTGCGCAGCTTTTATAATCTCGAACGCATGTGGTCGTTTGGCGACGGGCTCGAGGAAATCACAGGCTAATCAAATAAAGTAGGGACAGTCCCTACTTTATTTTTTGGGAGGGCTGCCGATGCGGTTGCATATCATTGCGCGCGGTAAAATCGGACGGTCCCCCGAAGCAGACTTGGTTGACCGTTATTTGAAACGGATTAGCTGGCCGACCAAAATCACCGAACTGCCCGATCGTGGCGGCGCAATGCCAGCGGCGGAACGTAACAGCCGAACCATACTCTTCGATGAAAAGGGCGAGCAATTAAGCTCCACCCAAATTGCCGAATTACTGGGCCGGTGGCGCGATGACGGCGTTTCTGAAACCCGTTTTTGTCTGGGTGCAGCAGACGGCTTTGACGATACCGACCGCGTGACGGCTGATCGATTGATAGCCTTTGGCAAAGCTACCTGGCCGCATATGATGGCGCGCGCGATGCTGGCCGAACAATTGTACCGCGCAACATCGATACTTGCCAATCATCCCTATCATCGCGAAGGGTGATCACGATGCATCGCGCTGCCCGACTTTCCTTGATGATATTAGCAGCGGTTGGGCTGACGGCTACATTGTCGGCGCAATCAAGTGATGTTGATGCTTTGCGCAATGCCAAGGCGCGCGCCGCAGATGCGCAGCGGCGCAGCGAGATATTGCGGCAGGAAGCCTCCAGCGCAGAAGGTGCTGCCGACCGGTTGCTGGCGCAGCGCGCTGCGTTGGCTGCCGAAATCGACGCTGCCAATGCGCAGATCGCGGCGGCTCGGGCACGAATCGCGATCATATCGTCGGAACAAAAAAGGCAGGCGGCGGCGTTAGGCGCTGCAAGCGTGCCGTTGATGCGGCTCAACGCCTTACTGCAAAAAATGACGCAGCAACCGGTAGCGGTGATGCTGACGCAACCCGGCGACCGCCGCGATTACATCCATCTGCGTGCCAATATGGCGGCGATCCAGCCTGCCATCCAGCGGCGGACCCAGGCATTGCGCCGCCAGATCGCTGCACAACGCGAATTGCGCGCACAGGAACTGGTGGCGATTGGTTCGCTGAATACGGCGAGCAAAGATTTGGCGAAACGGCGCACAGCGCTTGCTTCGCTGGAAAACCAAAGCCGTGACAAGGCATCGACGTTGGGTGCTGATGCCGCCCTTGAATATGAACGCGCCATTGGGCAGGGCGAGCGCGCACGCGACCTTGTCGAGCAAATAGATTCGGACCGCGATACCGCGCAAAATGCAGCTGCGCTTGCCGAGCTCGATGCGCCGACACCTAAAGGCCAAGGCGAAGTCCGCGGCAGTGCTGCATATATCCTGCCCGCGCAGGGGCGGATCGTATCAGGTTTTGGTGAACTCAACCCCACCGGCTACCGTGAACGCGGCATCCGATTGGCGGTCGCTCCATCGGCGCGGATAGTCGCGCCTGCTGGCGGCAAAGTGACCTTTGCCGGGCGCTATCGCAGTTTTGGCAATATCATGATTATCGACCATGGCGGCGGCTGGACGACTTTGGTCACCAATATTGAGGAGCTCGGCGTAGCCGCGGGTTCGAATGTAGCGCAAGGCGCGCTGATTGGTCGTGCGGGAACGGAAACGCCCGAAATCATGATCGAACTGCGACGCTACGGACGGACGATTGATCTGCTCGCGCTGATTGCTTGACACGATACAGTAATTTTCTTGAGCGTGATGTCATTTGTTCTGATAATAAATGTCTCTAATTATTCTTTTTACTTTATACCCATCGCCTTCAGGATAGAATCCTATTATGTCATTATCAACGCGATAAGATACCCATTTCGACCGTCTTGTTCTGACATCAGCCCCAAGCTGTTCTGCGTATTCGTCAGCTAAAAGATATTGTTTTTTCATACATTGCGATGATATTTTATCAGCATAGCTATAGCGTTTTCGCTCGCACCCCTTCGGCCATTGATAAGGCTCAGCCTCAACCGCTGCGATTTGCTTGAGGACTTGTCTCGGCGAAATGACATTAGTCAAAAATATATAGCCAAGAACCAGCACAAAAATTATGAGATCAGGGCTCGTGCGACGGGCCGGTCGCGTTGGCTTTTCCGCTGCAGACATAATCGCAATGGTCCTTTGAGTGATTGAGGCAACACATAGTTGTCGTTGGGAGTAACAATCGCAGGTTAATATAAACAAAAATCGTCTGGGCATTTTGAAGCTTTTTAAAACCGTTAGTGCTGAGCCTGTCGAAGCACGTCCCAAGGTTTCAACTGGCGTTTTTGACTGTGGGACACCCTTCGACAGGCTCAGGGCTAACGGTTTTGGGGATGCCGCCCTCGGCTATTGATAGGTTGAACCCCGTTCATGGCACCGCAAACCACTTTCGTGGTAAACATGCTTTCACCATATTGCGTTGGCGCATATACCCTGCCTACGAAGAGTCTTGCTTGGAAATGGTAAAGTTATGAAAAAGTCCGTCCTGTTTACCGCTGTCGCCGCGATGGCCGCGATTGTGTCGTCGTCTGCGGTCGCGCAAACCGCGCCCAAGGAAGATCCGCTCAAAGAAATGGACGAATTCATCGCCGTCTATAAACGGGTGAAGGCAAGCTATGTTGACAAGATCGACGATAAGCAGCTGATGGAGGGCGCTATTCAGGGGATGCTGAACACGCTCGATCCGCACAGTGCGTTTTTGAACAAAAGCGACTTTCAAAGCCTGCAAACACAGATTGATGGCGAATATGGCGGGCTTGGCCTTTCGGTTACGCTCGAAGAAGGCACCGTAAAGGTCATCGCGCCAACAGCCGACACCCCGGCTGATAAAGCGGGCATGAAATCGGGCGATTACATCACGCACCTTGATGGCGAACTGATTGTCGGCGGCACGCTGGACGAAGCGGTTAACCGGATGCGCGGCGAACCCGGCACGTCGATTAAACTGACCGTTTTCCGCCCCGGCCGCGACGCGCCGTTTGACCTGTTGCTGACTCGCGCGGTTATCGACCTGAAGCCTGTCCGCTGGGAAGTAAAAGACAAGATCGGCGTGATCACCATCACCGGATTTTCCGAAGAAACTGGCGAAGATGTGGCCTCGGCGATCAAAGGCATTGATAAGCAATTGGGCGCCAAGCCGCTTGGCTATATTGTCGATCTGCGTTCTAATCCCGGCGGTATATTGGACGAAGCGGTGAAAGTCTCGGATGCGTTTCTTTCCGAGGGCGAGATTGTTTCCGAACGCGGCCGCAACAAAGTCGTCGTTAACCGCTGGTTTGCCGAAAAATCCTTTCCGGGCGATTTGGCTGCGGGAAAGCCTGTCATTGTTTTGGTTGATGCAGGCTCTGCCTCAGCATCTGAAATCGTCGCTGGCGCGCTGCAGGATCACCACCGCGCGCTCATTATGGGTGAACGTAGCTTTGGCAAAGGCTCTGTACAAAATGTGCTGCCGCTGTCGCGCGATACAGGTCTGCGCCTGACGATTGCTCGCTATCATTTGCCGTCTGGCCGGTCGGTGCAAGAAGGCGGAATCAAGCCGGACATCAGTGTGCCGCAAATTTCTGACCCCGATTACAAAAAGCGCACGACAATGCGCGAATCCGATCTGCGTCGCCATTTGGTCAATGATCTGGCGGTTGAGGACAAAGAGCTTGAAAGCGATATGGCCGAAGATCCCCGCTTTGCGATGACGATAGAACAGCTTGAAGCCAAGGGCATCAAAGATTTTCAGCTGCATTATGCAATGGAAACGCTGGAGCGTTTGGGTGGAAAAACCATGAAACTAGCTGGCAAAGATACAAAACCTAGCGCCCGTAATTAAAGCCTGTTAATTCGCGCATTATGACGAAGTTCAAACGCGCGCATTGGCTATCTTTCCTTATCCCAGCCGGGCTTTTGGCAGGCGCCTATGGGTCGCAATATCTGGGCGGTCTGCATCCGTGTGAAATGTGCTGGTGGCAACGTTATCCGCATTTTGCGGCGGTTCCTGTAGCGATGCTTGGCTTTTTTGTTGCGAACCCTGGATACAAACGGGTGTTGGTTGCGCTGGCGGCGCTTGCCATCCTGACCAGCGGCGCGATTGGCGGCTATCACGCCGGTGTTGAATATGGCTGGTGGGAGGGCCTTAGCAAATGCGCTGGTGTTCCCAGCGGATCAGGTGCGGACGTGATGAAGCAAATTCTTGCAGCGCCGACCATCCGTTGCGATGTCGCCCCTTGGACATTATTCGGCATTTCGCTTGCCGGTTTCAACTTCCTCTTGTCGACCGGCGGTGCAGTCACCATTTTAGGGCTGATAGCACGGGACAGATCAGCATGAACGTAACCAACGCAGCTAACACCCCCCAGCAGCTGAAAAGCATGATCCGCGTCAATCAGGCGGGGGAATTTGGTGCTCAGCGTATCTATGCTGGGCAATTGGCGATTATGGGTGACCGTCACCCTGCTGCGCGCAGCATCAGCCATATGGCTGATCAGGAACAGCGGCACTTGGATGCCTTTGACCGAATTATGGCCGAACGCGGTGTGCGCCCAACGGTGTTCCATCCATTCTGGAATGTGGCGGGCTATGCGCTGGGTGCAGCAACGGCGGTATTGGGGCCAGAGGCGGCGATGGCCTGCACAGTTGCGGTCGAAACCGAAATCGATCTGCATTATTCCAAACAGCTTGAAGAACTAGGCGATAGCGAGCCGGAATTGTCTGCTTTGATCGCTGAATTTCGTGCCGAAGAATTAGAACATAAAGCGATAGCATTGGCAGCGGGCGCCGAGCGTGCACCTGCTTATCCAGTGATGAGTGCCGTGATCCGGGCGGGTTGCCGTGTCGCCATTGCCGTGTCAAAACGCATCTGACGCCTTCATGCTTTCATGCCCTATTCAGCTTTGTCTGGGCAATTGACCGCGATGATATTGGAGAAAAACCGAATGACCCGTTTGACCGCATCGCTCATCGCGACCTGCCTCTTGCTCAGCTCTGCAGCCGTGCTGGCGCAGGATGGGAGTGGCACCGATCCAAAAATCAACACAGTGATCCTGTTCGGCGACGATCAATGCCCCGAAAGCACCGATGATCAGATCAATGTCTGCGCGATTTTGGTTGAGGCGGATCGCTATCGCATCCCGCCGTCATTGCGATCCGACCCCAATGACATCCGCAACGAAAGCTGGACGAACCGTGTCATCGGCTATCAATATGTTGGCCGCGAAGGCACGATGAGCTGTTCGGCATCGGGCGCTGGTGGTTTTACTGGATGCGGGCTGAAAGAAATCGATCAAGCCTATGCCGAAAAATCAAAAGACCCGGGTCTCGCTTTTGGGTTGATGATTGCCGAGGAACGGCGGAAACGTCTGGCTGGAATTGATGCTGAGGCCGAAGAAGTTGAACAGCGCGTCAAGCAGTTCGAAAGAGAACGCGCAGAAAAAGAAGCACGCGAGGCGAATGGCGGTAAAGCCCCTGTTGATGCCGATGCCGATGCGGATTTGCCTAGCCCCAAGTGAGCAGCGGGTAAATTGGCGCTCGTCATACAAAAACCGCCGGTGCAACGGCGGTTGCGATTTCGGCGTTGCCCCCCTCACTCCGCCAGCAAGTTCTGTTTCCAGAACAACAATGACGTCCAGAACTGATAGTCCACATTTTCCTTCTTGGCGAAGCCATGGCCTTCGTTGGTGCCAACAAGATGCCATGCAGAACCGCCATTATCGCGGATGGCTTTAACAAGTTGATCGGCTTCTGATTGCGGAACGCGCGGGTCGTTGCCGCCGGTTACAACCATCATCGGTTTCTTAATCTCTGACACGCGCGTCAGCGGTGATATCGCGAGCAGCTTTTCGCGCTGTTCGGGCACGCGCTCATCGCCATATTCGACGCGGCGCAGATCGCGGCGATAGCTTTGGGTGTTTTCAAGGAAGGTGACGAAGTTGGAAATCGCAACAACGCAATTGGTCGCGCGCAACTTATCGCCAAATTGCACAGCCGCTGCATAGCACATATAGCCGCCATACGAGCCACCTGTCAGGCCGAAACGGGCGGCGTCGAGGCGAGGGTCCTTGGCGAGGCTGTCCAAGAATGCGCCCATGTCCTTTACCGAATCCTCGCGCTTGAACGGGCCATTATCCAAGCTGACAAAGGCTTTGCCATAGCCTGTCGAACCGCGGACATTGGGGTAGAAAAGCGCGATGCCTTCTTCGTTCAATAGATAGTTGCTACGCCCCAAAAAGCCGGGCTGCGACTGGCCTTCGGGGCCACCATGGACGCTCATAATCAGCGGCCGCTTGCCGGGGAATTTGGTGGCATCGGGACGATAGAGAAAGCCAGACACTTCGAGTCCGTCATAGCTTTTGATCTTGACCAGTTCAGGCTCGGAATTTTTGCTGACATCCAGCCCACCCGTTTCGCTTTCGGTCCAGCGCGTGACTCGCAACGTTTTGGGATCGACCGAATAGGCGTCGGCTGCGCTACGCGCCGAGGTGAAGGTCAGGCCGATTTCGCCCCATTCAGCGATCTCAAGCCCGCCAATAATGCCAGCGGGCAATCCGCTGACTTCGCGCGCCTTGTTGGTTTTGGGGTCGAGCAATTTCAGCTTCGCCAGACCTGCTTCGTTGGTCACATAAGCGATGAAGCTGCCATCAGGCGCTATATTAAAGCTATCGACATCCCATTTCTCCGCAGGGCCTTTTGGCGTGAAGACACCGGTCTTGGTATCCAGCGTGCCAAGGCGCTGGAAGTCAGATCCTTCGTCAGACGTCACCCACAATGTGCCATCGGGCGCATACTCGCCGCCGCCAAATGCGATGTCTTTTGCAGTGTCGCCAATCGGCGTCATCCCGCCTTTTACGAGGTCTAGTGTGTACATATCTACGTTGGTTACCGAGTTATAGTTGGCAACAATTGCGCTCCTCTCGTCCGGCGCAAAGGCGCTGATGCTCCAGCCGCCGCCTTTCACTTCAGCAATCATACGCACGATATTTGGGTAACGCGGGTTCATCGCATACAGGTCAGTGTCGGTGCCATTACGCTTGGTTGAGCTAAAGCCGATGTTACTTCCATTTTCGGTCCAAGCGCCGAAGCTGTTGCGGCTTTTGCCGTCTGTCAGCATGCTTAGCTTTCCGTCCTTCAATGTATACAGCTGGAAAAACTCATTGCCGCCAATGTCTTTGCTGGTGACAAAGACGTCACCCTTTACAGGAGCCCAGCTTCCGCCGCCAACAGGTTCGGCTTCAAAGCTGATCTGTTTGCGTGCGCCCATTGGCATGGCCACGCGGTGCAGCTGCGCAGTGTTGCCAAAACGGGTTGCGATCACCATCGATTTGTCGGTCGGATGCCAGCCGACAAAGCTTGCGGTGCGGAATTCCATATAGGGCCGGGTCTCGGCGGCCAGTTCGGTGGGGACGGCAGGGATACCGTCGGCAATCAATGCGGCTGGTTTCGCCACTGCCTGGGGCGCGACTGCGTCCTCGGCACAGGCGGGAACGGTTGGCAGAGCCAAGGCGGCGACAAGGGAGAGATAGCGCATGAAAACATCCTCTGATCGTTTGGTCTGGCATCAGGCTAGCGGTTGTAAACAGGCACGGCAACGGCTTGCTTTGATAAAGCGCGCGATCGCTTCGACGATTGCCTTGGTCGTTGCGTTGTGCAAAATATTGCCGCGAGAGGAACCACTTAAATGACCGATTACGCGCCTCGAAAGGCTATGACTGCGGACGAGATTGCCGACCTGGTCGACGCTGTGTTGACCGAGGCGACGCTCGCTGAAAAAGTCGGGATGTTGTCTGGCAAAGGTTTCTTCAAAGCCTTTGTCGAGGATGGCCGGGTATGGGCAGCTCGCCCGTATCGAGCAGGCGGTGGCATCGAACGATTGGGCGTGCCTGCATTGTGGTTCACCGATGGACCACGCGGTGTTGCGCGCGGGCAATCAACCTGTTTTCCCTGCTCAATGGCGCGCGGCGCAAGCTTTGACCCCGACCTTGAAATGCGGATCGGCCAGGTCATGGGTATCGAGGCGCGGGCGCAAGGGTGCAATTTGTCAGGTGCCGTTTGCTTTAACCTTTTGCGGCATCCGGCATGGGGTCGCGCGCAGGAAACATATGGCGAAGATACCTGCCATTTGGGCGAAATGGGAACTGCGTTGGCGCTGGGTATTCAGACTCATAATGTCATCGCCACGGTTAAGCATTTTGCGTTGAACAGCATGGAGAATGCCCGTTTTTACATCGATGTTCAAATCGACGAACGCGCATTGCACGAGGTTTATCTTCCCCACTTCAAGCAAGCGATAGACGCGGGCTGCGCTAGTGTGATGAGCGCTTATAACAAGATGGATGGCGTTTATTGCGGCCAGAATCCCGAACTTTTGACCGGCATATTGCGCGACGAATGGGGCTTTGAGGGTTTTGTTCATTCGGATTGGGTGAAGGGCGTTTATGATGTCTCGGGCGTAGTCGCGGGGCTGGATATCGAAAACCCCGAACCATTAGTATGGGGTGAAAAGCTGATCGCTGCGGTTGAGGCTGGAGAAGTTTCCGTTGACGTTATTGATCGCGCCTGCCGCCGGATACTGACGACACTGTACCGTTTTGCCGCTGCCAAAGATCCATTGCCCGATTATCATATGGGCCTAGTTGCCAGCGCGGATCATATCGCTATCGCGCTGGAGGCAGCGGAGAAATCGGCAGTGCTGTTAAAGAACGATGCCGTTCTGCCGCTGCGCAAAGGCATCGGTTCACTTGCAGTTTTGGGTCGGTTGGCGGCTGTTGAAAATACTGGCGACAATGGTTCCAGTCGTGTTCGGCCGCCTTATGTTGTGACGCCGCTGATGGGGCTGGAGCGGGTGCAGAACGCTTATGGGATCGGCCGTATTCTAACCGCCGATGAAGGCGATTTGGCCAAAGCCGCAACCGCCGCTGCCGCCGCCGATTACATCATCGTCGTTGCGGGCTATACCGCCACAGAGGAAGGCGAGTTTATCCCGGGTGACATTGCATTGGGACAAGAGGTGCCCGACGGTGTCCGCGCCGCCGCACATAATATCGCCATCGGCGGTGACCGCGACGATCTTGGCTTGCCCGCGGATCAGTTGGCATTGATCGACATTGCGGTCGCATCGGGCAAGCCGGTGGTCGTTGTTCTTGTCGCTGGTTCGGCGGTGATGGTTGAGGGTTGGGAGCCCCAAGTCGGTGCGATCTTGCAGACATTTTATAGCGGTATGGAAGGTGGAACAGCGTTGGCGAAACTGTTGTTCGGTGATGTTTCTCCATCGGGGAAACTGCCCTTTACCGTGGCGCGGGAGGCCGACGACTATCCGTATTTCGATAAGGAAGCCGCCAGCATCCAATATGATCTGTGGCATGGCTATACCAAACTGGACCGCGACGGTAACGCGCCGCGATACGCCTTTGGCCACGGGTTAAGCTATGCAGAGTTCGCCTATGGTGATCTTGTCGCATCCTGTGCTGGTGATTGTTTGAAGGTGCAGGTTACAGCGTCCAACACCGGCACCGTCGCCGCCGATGAAATTGTGCAAATCTATATCGGCCCGCCGGGCGTCAAGATCGAGCGGCAGAGCAAACTTTTAAAAGCGTTCCGGCGAGTTACGTTGCAACCGGGCGAGGTTGCGCGGCTGCAATTTGATATAGCCCTCGACACGCTGCGCTGGCGCAATGCCGAAACGCATGACTGGGAATTGGAACGCGGCGATTATAGGGTTATGGCTGGGGGCGCTTCGCACCGGTTGGTTGAGGTGGTTGCTAAGGTTCGATCAACACCGCAGCCCTGAGCCTGTCGAAGGGCGCTTCTCGGTGTTTGCGCTGTGCATTGAAGCGCCCTTCGACAGGCTCAGGGCTGCGGTGAAATTTCAAACTGTCGCGACAGAATTATTATTTCCCCTTCTCAGCCGCGACCCAATCCTTCACCATCTGATCCAGCACGTCTAGCGGCACTGGGCCTTGGCTCAGGACAACGTCGTGAAACGCCGCTAAACTAAATTTCGCACCCAATTCCTTCGTTGCCAATTCGCGTAGCTCGCGAATTTTCATCTCACCGATTTTGTAGGCGAGGGCTTGCCCCGGCCAGCTGATATAACGATTGACCTCTGCCTCGATATTGGCGGGCGACATCGCGCTGTTGTCAGTCATGTATTGGATCGCGCGGGCCTTTGACCAGCCTTTGGCATGGATGCCAGTGTCGACGACCAGCCGCATCGCGCGCCAGATTTCGTACGACAGTCGGCCCATGTTTTTGGCGGGTGTGTCATACAGCCCCATCTCAATCCCCAGCCGTTCGGAATACAGCCCCCAGCCCTCGACAAAGGCAGTGAAGGACACGCCATTTTTGCGGAATTCGGACAGCTCCAATTCCTGTTGCAACGCGATCTGGTTGTGGTGACCGGGAACGGCTTCATGCATGGAAAGCGCGGGAATTTCCCAAAACGGGCGTTGATCCAGTTTTGATGTGTTCACATAATAGGTGCCCGCGATGCCAATGGCGGGTGAGCCGGGAGAGTAATAAGCGGTGGTTGTGCCCTCGGCGATCTCGGCGGGAATTTCCTTAATGCCATAGGGTAGCCGCGGCAGCCGATTGAATAGGCTGGGCATTTTGCCGTCGATGGTTTTGTTAACCCGCGCGACTTTTTCCATCAGCTCTTCGGGGGTTTTCGCATAATATTGCGGGTCGGTGCGGAGATGTTTGATGAACGCATCAAGGCTATCATAGCCCGCTGTCTCTGCGACGGTGACCATCTCGGCGCGGATGCGTGCAACTTCGCTAAGGCCCAAAGTGTGAATCTGTTCGGCGGTCAGATTAGTGGTGGTTTCTTGCCGGATGCGGAAATTATAATACTCCGCACCACCGGGCTGCGCGGACACGCCTGGTGCTTTTGCACAGGCGGGCTTGTAGCTCTTGGCATACCAATCGAGATGTTTTTGCAGCGCCGGATTGATGATGGCGTTGATCGTGGCAATGGCTTGCGCAGCGAGGCCGTTCCAATCCTCTTCGCTGACCGCATCGGGGCGCTTTCCGGCATAAGGCTGGAAATAGCGGGATTCGCGCTCGTCAGTTTTGATAAGGCCGGCGACGCCTTTTTCATAACCGCCCAACACTTCGCACGGCAGCGTGTACTTGCCTTTGATCGCGGTATTGGCGACGGCAATCGACTGGTCATTGACCTGCGCATATTGCTTCAACCGCGCGTTATAGCTTTCGTAATCGGCCTTGTTCCGGAACGGGCTGTTGTCGGCAAGTCCGGCGAAATTCTGATGCCATCCCGAATAGGTTGTAAAGTTCATGGCGCGTTGGCCAACCGTATTTGCGGCGATGTTATCCCATAGTGTACGTGTTAGGATTGCATGCTCTATCTTATCCTCTGGACTGAGCTGACTTTCGGGAATGGCTACGTAAATTTTTGCCAATAGTTTTTTACTCGCTTTGGCAAAACGATCCTGCCCTTCCAGGCTGTAATCTCCGACCTGCCCGGCATAGCGATCATCACCCAAAGAACTGGCCATGGTCGGCGATTCTTTCAGCACCATCTGCCAGTAAGCATCGACAGCCTTTTTGAGATCCGCGCCCGCATCGGCATGGGCCGCTGTCGGGGCCATCATTAATGCCAGCGCGGCCATGAGTTTGCGCATCATTATCTCTCTCCTCACAAACATCTCCTTCGTCGCCCCGCACTTGATGCGGGGCTTCTTTTGCTCTGCGTAACAAAGCCTAACCCCGCATCAAGTGCGGTGTGACGATGTTTGGATGGGTGTTCTAGGGTGGCTAAACCATCTTGGCCAGATCGCAAATTTTGCTGTCCTACACGCTGCTCGTTTGGCATAACCTCGGTATGGTAAACTCAGCAAAATCTCCCTTACGCGCGGTCTCTGCAATGCTAAAGTTGCAGCACCGCAAACATGTGCATTTCACTATCAACTTCGGCAGAATTGCGCCATTTTTGCTGCTAGCCGCATGTGCGACGACACCTCCCATTGCGACCGAATCGATCGCCCCGCCCGCCACCGCGCAAGAGGCGTTGCGGCCGTATTATGCCGGGCTAACCAGCAAACTTCCAGTGGCACCACCTAACGCCTCGCTGGCGCAGGACACGGTGTTAACGCGCATCGCCTTTGGTTCGTGCGTCAATGAAAACCGGCCGATGGCGTTCTGGGATGTGATCGCGGCGCAAAAGCCGCAGGCGTTTTTGCTTATTGGCGATAATGTTTACGGCGATACGCGGGCCACTAACGGCGCGGATATCCCGACACTGACCGCCAGTTACCGCAAGCTGTCGGCGCGGCAGGAGTTTGACCGATTCCGTCGCAGCGTGCCGATGATGACGACATGGGATGACCATGATTTCGGGGCAAACGATGCAGGTGGCAGCTTTGCGTTCAAGGAATATGCCGAGAAAGCGTATGAGAGCTATTGGGGTTCGTCAGACGAAGTAAAATCGCGCGCTGGCGTTTATGAAAGCCGGATCGTGGGGCCAGCGGGAAAGCAGGTTCAGTTCATCATCCTAGATAGCCGGTTCTTTCGCTCTGATCTGGTGGCGATGCCCTATCGCGACCCCGGCCCGGCGCTTGGTTGGTATATCGCCAACACCGATCCCAAAGCGACCCTGCTGGGCGATGCGCAGTGGCAATGGCTGGAGGCGGAATTGGCAAAGCCTGCCGATCTGCGCTTCATCGTGTCCTCAATCCAGTTGATTACCAGCGCGCATGGGTATGAAAGCTGGGCCAATTTCCCCAAAGAGCGCGACCGGTTTTATGGGTTGCTAGCGGCAAAGGGCGTTAACAATGCGGTGCTGTTGACCGGCGACCGGCATGCAGGTGGCTTTTACAAAACCAATGTTCCGGGGATGAAAGCACCTTTGTGGGAAGTTACATCGTCGTCTCTGAATTTCGCCTTTGGCAAAGGTGATGATGGCGCACGCGAACCCGATCCAGCGCGTACTGGCGGGTTGTGGTCGGTGCCTAATTTCTCGGTCATCGATATCGACTGGGCGGTTAAAAAGGTAAAGTTCAGCCTGCGCCGCGATGATAACAGCGTGATTGAGGAACAGGAAATTAGCCCGTTCGGTTAGGCTTTTGAGAAATCCACTGGCGCAGCGACAGCCATCACCCGGTCGCGGATGGCTCTGGCTTCTGGAAGCGGCAGTGCAGAAAAGGTGATGTTGCCGCCGGCAATCCCAAAATGCAGCGTCGAAAGGCCAAGCAATCGCGTAATCGGTCCTTGCGATATCTCGATGCTTTGCACCTTAACCTGCGGCGCGATAGCCAATCGTTGCCGCCACCAACCGTCGCGCACATAAAGCTGCTGCGGGTCGATTAAATCACCATAATGCCGCCATTTCGCCCATGCGAGCGGCAAGAAAAGAAGCGGAACAGCGAGCAATCCGACCGCCTTGGCAAATGGCGCATCGGCAAAAATCATTGCGGCGACCATGGCAATAAACATCGCGATAACGAGCCCGATCAGCCCTGTCGCCCAATAGGCAAAACTGCTTATGCGAAACGGCATATCGCCATCGGGCGGCGTGATTGTGGTTTGTGCTGCTATCGGCCAGATTTCTGAAAGCTTGGCCAAAGGCGCGGCCATGAAGTCGCTCTCTTCCTTACTGTCTTGCGCAAGGCTAACAAATTTCAAGGCATGCCACCCGCGCCGTTTGCGGATTGGGCCAGTGACGACAATAGCTGCCTGCGCGCGATTGACCGGCATCACCACATCGGTTTTGGTCAAAAGTCCCCGGCGACGGCGGAACCCGCGTTCGGTGCGGTCCAGACGAAAGCCATATTCTTTCAATACCGTGCGAATGATGCCGGTCGCAAAGCCAAGCGTGATCAAGGCCAGCAAAGCAAACAACGTACCGATGATACGCGCGCCGTTGCTGATTCCGTCCATGCTAACGCCGCGATCCTCCGTCATCCCGATCCAGTGTTTGAAATCCCAAAAATCAAACGGCAGCAAGAAATCAAACTGCTGGGCAAGGCCGCCCAATACGGCAAAGATCACTAGGCTGAAGGAATACAGGCCCAAAGTGACAAGCCGATTGGTGTCCATCGCGAACAAAGGCGGTGCCTCTGGAACAAAGCCAGCTTTGGCAGTATCAGCTATCGTGACGTGATCAGCTTTACGCGCTCTTATCGTCGCCCGCAACGCTTCGGCGCGTTCCATGCTGACGAAACTGAGCTTAGCATCTTCGCCTTCGCCGCCGCCGGTTTCAAACTTTACTTCGCCGACGTTAAACACCTGCGCCAATAGCTTTTGCTCAATGCTGACATCCTGAATCCGATCATATGGGATAGAACGCACGGTGCGGTTGATGACTCCTTGTTCTATGCGAATATCATCCTCATCAAGATGAAATCTGAACCGCATCCACGCGATCCAGCGAAATAGCAGGCTAATCCCCAAGACTATAGCGATGATATAAAGCGTGTATGGCGTGCCTTTGTTGCTGCGGGCTGTCCCAAATAGCAAAGCGACAACCGGGAAAATCAGCTGAGGCAATCCGGTAATGAACGCGATGATTAGCCCAAGCGGATGCGTCCGTTCGCCTTCACCGGCCTCCAAAGACTCGGCCAATTCTTCGCTCACGTGTTTGCTTGCTTGATATAGTCGCGGATGCGTTCGCGCAGTGCGAGGGCATCAGCATGGGGCAGGCCGGGCAGCACAATCGTGCTCCCATGCGTTCCGGCGGTGTGTGCGGAGAATGTCGCCAACCCGTAAGGCCGCTCAATCGGTCCTTGGTCGACATCCATATGCTGAATGCGGCCATAAGGAACGACAGTGTCGCTATAGAATAGATAGCCGCGCACGATGCGCAGCCGGTCAGTGCCAGCCTCATAGCTCCAACGATTGTAACGCCGCCCGGGTATGACCCAAACGTAGTAAGAGGCGAGCAAGATTACAGGCGTGATAATCATGCCTATCGGTGCTATTCGCGCGATTTCCAGTGCGCCCGCGCCGATGATCGGGATCAGCGCCATGATGCCGCTGAAAATGCGCAGCACCTTTACATAGGCGGGATCAAGCGGCGTAAGCTGGTCGGTTTCATCCATAGGCCGGATATGACGGCGCTGTGTTGTGTTGGCAAGACGGTTTTGGTTCTACCAACGAAAGGGTTAAGCTGCTTGACATTTTGACATTTGTTCGGTATTTGTTCTGATGCTCTTTGACATTGTTGTAGAATGCTTCGACTCCCTGATGGCGTGTGTTTCAGGCGTAGTGTTTGCTGGCGGTTACGACCATATTTATGTTACCTTGCCAGCATTTCTGCGGCTTTTCGTTTTCGGCAGGCTCAGGGCTAACGGTCTTTGTGGCTGCTGTAGCTACCGGGCCAAAGCTTCCTGTGCCTCGGCAACCAACTTGGCAATAATATCCACCACCGGCCGTTCCATATGCACCATGCCGACCGATTGCCCGGCCATCACCGATCCATATTCGACATCGCCGTCAATGACTGCGCGGCGCAACGCTCCGGCCCAGTATTTCTCGATTTCAAGCTGCGCGGTTTCCATATCGATCTCGCCGCGATCAAGCATGGCCGCGACTTCGACCTGTTTGGCGGTAAACAACTCGGTGCCTTTGTTCTTCAATGCGCGCACAGGGATGACGGGCAGGCGCGGGTCGATCTGCACACTCGCCACCGCATCGCGGGCATTGGCGCGCAGGAACGCGGCCTTGAAATTGGGATGCGCAATGCTTTCATGCGCGCAGACAAAGCGTGTGCCAAGCTGCACGCCCGACGCACCCATCTCCAGATAGCTCGCGATCAATCCGCCGCGCGCAATGCCGCCTGCGACAAAGATCGGCAGTTGCTCGCCCAGCTCGGGCAAGATTTCCTGCGCCAATACCGACGTCGCCACGGGCCCAATATGCCCGCCCGCCTCGCTGCCTTCGATCACCAACGCATCAACGCCCGAGCGCGCAAATTTCTTGGCGAGGGTTAGCGCGGGCGCAAAACAGATAACCTTCGCACCACTTTCCTTGATCGCCTCGATGCTGCCCTTTGGCGGCAATCCGCCTGCGAGCACGACATGGCTGACATTGTGCCGCGCGCAAACTGCGATCAAATCCATAACCTGCGGGTGCATGGTGATCAGGTTCACGCCAAAGGGCTTGGCGGTCATTGCCTCCGTCGCAGTAATCTCCGCATCCAGTAACTCCGGCGTCATCGCTCCGCACGCAATCACGCCAAAGCCGCCCGCATTGGAGATGGCCGACACCAGGTTCCGCTCAGACACCCAAGACATCGCGCCGCACATGATGGCGACCTCGCAGCCAAGGAATTCAGTGCCGCGCTGCATGAGATGGGTTAGTTTTGTCATGGGGTAGCAGTAGCCTTACGCATTGTTGGCGAGCAAGTGAAATGAGGCATTGACTCTTAAAGCTATATATATAGATTTAAGGAATGACTATTCGTAACAGGCCGCTATCTCACCAAACAATCGCTGTCCTCGAAGCAATTTTCGATGCTCACCAGGAATGGAGTTATGGGCTAGAGATAAGCAAGGCTACAGGGCTAAAGTCAGGCAGTCTTTATCCAATCCTGATCCGCTGTCATGAGCGGGGTTTGCTCGAAAGCTGCTGGCTCGAACCCGAACGATCTGGTCGTCCGCCTCGTCATGGTTATCGCATTACAACGGCTGGTTTGAGCGCGTTCAGTGATGCGCAAGCAAAGCAGTCCGTCGAAGGGTTGAAGGAGAAATTCGCATGAAATGGCTGGCAACTTGGATAATGGACCACATTGGTGGCGACAGTGATTGCGATTGGACAATAGCAATGCAGCGAGAATTTGATGTTTTGGAAAATGGGCATATGGCGTGGGCTGCAGGCTGTTTAGCTACACATTTGGTGAATCAAGTAAAGACAGCGACACCGATTATAGGCGTGATAATCCTATTGCCGCTAGTCGCACTTATCGTTGGGATAGGCGTAACTACGGGTCTCCACTATCTATTTTTACGAGATTCGGGCCTGCCGCATGTCATCATGAGCCTGCCAACGATTGCGCTACAGTTGCCATTCGCTATTCTTTTGGGAATGGTAAGGCTTTGGCGTTTGCCAATTTTGGTTGGTATGCTGGGCTTTGCCAGCCACCAATTCTTTCCCCAACTTTTGCTCTCAACGTTTTTTGACGCGCCGTTTCATTTTTGGTGGGGACCTAACGTCACAATCTACAATATGACGCCAGAAATGGGTTATGCGTGCAGCATGGCCATGTGGCTAGGTGGTGCTTATATTGGTACTTGGATTAAACGGAAGCGATTAGCCGCCTAGGCTCTCACTCCCCATCCAACCCATAGGCCGTATGCAACACCCGCACAGCAAGCTCTGTCTCATCCTCGTCAATCAACACCGATACTTTAATCTCTGACGTTGAGATCGCCTGGATATTTATTTTGCGGTCGGCCAGCGCGGTGAACATCGTGGAGGCAACGCCTGCGTGGCTTTTCATACCAACGCCGACGACAGAAATCTTTGCGACCTTTGTATCCGAAATCAGCCGGTTATAGCCAATCTTCTCGCGCTGGTTTTGCAGCACATCGGTGCAGCGTGCCAGATCGGCCTGCGGGCAAGTGAAGGTCACGTCAGTCTCACCTTTGTCGCGGCCGACGTTCTGAATGATCATATCGACGTTGATATTGGCTTCGGCCAGCGGCGCAAAGATGTTGCTGACCGCACCCGGACGGTCAGGCACGCGGGTTAGCGTGATTTTGGCTTCGTTCTTGTCGGCGGCGATGCCGGTGATCAGTTGGCGTTCCACTTGAGCGTTCTCCAATTCTTCATCGGTGACGATCATCGTCCCGGGTATGCTGTCGGCGTCGGGCGCGTTCTCGTCGATGAAGGATGACAGCACTTGCACGCGCACGCCTTCTTTCATCGCCAGACCGACCGAGCGGGTCTGCAACACTTTGGAGCCGACCGAGGCCAGTTCGAGCATTTCTTCGTAAGTCACAGCTTTCAACTTCCGCGCGCGCGCCACGATGCGGGGGTCGGTGGTATAGACGCCGTCAACATCGGTGTAGATATCGCAGCGATCTGCTTTAATTGCGGCGGCAACCGCAACCGCAGAGGTGTCTGAACCGCCGCGACCCAAAGTGGAGATGCGGTTGTCGTCGGTTACACCCTGAAAGCCCGGGATAACCGCGATGGTTCCGCCCGCCATAGAGGCGAGCAAAGCATCGCTGTCGATTGTGCCAATCCGCGCTTTGGCATGTGCAGCATCGGTATGGATCGGCATCTGCCAGCCAAGCCAGCTGCGTGCATTGCAGCCAAGTGCTTGCAATGCGATAGCAAGAAGGCCTGAGGTAACTTGCTCCCCCGCCGCAACCACTACGTCATATTCGGCCGGATCGTAGAGCGCATTGGCCTCGCGGCAGAAATTGACCAGCCGGTCCGTCTCGCCCGCCATTGCGGAGACAACCACAGCGACGTGATCGCCGCGTTCCGCCTGACGCTTTACCAATTGCGCAACGCGTCGAATACGCTCGGTCCCCGCCATTGACGTGCCGCCAAATTTCATGACAATTTTGGCCACTATTTTCCTCAATTATGGCTTTGTTACAACCAGCCGCGCTGATAGGGACAGGATATGACAAAGGCAAGCCAAGGCGCGAACAGAAAATTGACCATCAACCCAAATGAAGCGGCGCATTTCGGCGCGCTCGCGGCGGATTGGTGGGACCCAAAGGGGTCGAGTGCCATGCTGCATAAGCTGAACCCGGTGCGGCTGGGTTTTATCCGGCGGATGATCAACGCGCATTTTGGTGGTGACGAGCGGTCGTTGAAGCCGCTGGCGAGTAAGGCTGCGCTGGATGTCGGTTGCGGTGCCGGGCTGTTGTGTGAGCCATTGGCCCGGATGGGGGGCGCGGTCATAGGCGTTGATGCAGCGCCAGAGAATATCGCGGCGGCGGCGGCGCATGCAGCGCAATCAGGGCTAGCAATTGATTATTTTGCTGGCGAACTTTCGGCGCAGAATCTGGCGATGTTCGATCTGGTAACATCGATGGAGGTGATCGAGCATGTCACCGATCCCGCCGCCTTTGTTGCCGAGCTGGTAGCACATTTGAAACCCGATGGTTTGTTGATTATGTCCACACCGAACCGGACCGCTGCGTCAAAGCTGTTGCTGGTTGAGGCAGCAGAGCGTTTTGGCCAAGTGCCACGCGGGACACATGACTGGGATCAGTTTTTGATGCCCGACGAGTTGACCGGGTTGTTGGTTGATGTAGGCCTAGAAGTCACAGCGATGGAGGGCATCGCCTTTTCACCGCTGAAAGGATTGCACCTTAGCGAGAACACCGCGTTGAACTATATTTTGGCCGCGCGTCACTCAGGCAGCGTATAATCCAGCGTGTAGAAATGCTTTCCATCGCGGATGTCGATGCTCAGTTCGCCCGCGATGCCTGTCAGCTGGTCAGTTCCCGAGTCCGGAACGATAATCACCGACAACGCCTGTCCAACCTTGGTCATCGTCCCGCGATGCGCCAGAACGAAACTACCTGTCCGTCCTTTCAGGCTGCCGGTGACCGTTTCCAAAGCAACATAAACGCGCGCGCCATTGGCTTCATTACCGCCCGCCATCATCTGACCGACGCTATGCGCTTCAAGGTCGCCGCTAAACTGCTTGTCGATGGACATGCGCATGACCGGTTCGTCCGCTGCCGAAACGGGTTGCAACTTGACTTCAAATTCTCCGGCGGCGTGGTGCATAGTTTGATCCTTGGCAATAAAGGCCATCGATATTGGCGCGAGGGTAAGCAGCAAAGCCGATAGAATTTTTCTAGTCATAACTCTGATCATAGCTGTCATCCGCCAAGTCGCTGAACTTAGTGATGTGGCTTTCGAATTTCAGAGCGATGTTGCCCGTTGAACCGTGACGCTGCTTACCGATGATCAGCAGTGCCTTGTTGACCAACGGAATGTGTTTTTCTTCCCAAGTCCGATACTTCGTTTTCTCGTCCTCGGAACTGCTTTCGCTGATCGGGGGTTTGATCATCAGCGAATAATACTCACCGCGAAACACGAACCAGACCATGTCAGCGTCCTGCTCGATTGAGCCCGATTCACGCAGGTCGGAAAGCTGTGGTCGTTTGTCTTCGCGGCTTTCTACCGCACGGCTTAGCTGCGAGAGTGCAATCACCGGGAGCTGCAACTCTTTTGCCAGCGTCTTCAACCCGCGAGAGATTTCAGAGATTTCGTTGACGCGGTTATCGTTCGATCCGCGCCCTGAGCCTTGCAGCAATTGCAGGTAATCGACCACGATCAGCCCGATATTGTGTTTACGCTGTAACCGCCGTGCGCGGGTGCGCAATGCGGCGATGGTGAGGGCTGGCGTATCGTCAATATAAAGCGGCAGTTCTTGCAATTCACGCGATGCGCGTGAGAGCTCTCGGAAATCATCGCGGCTGATTTTACCCATGCGCAATGCCTCGGAACTAATCCCCGATTGCTCGGCCAAGATACGCGTTGCCAGCTGGTCAGCGGACATTTCAAGGCTAAAGAATGCGGTCTTTGCCCCAGCACTTTTCGATTCCTCAATGCCGTCTTCGCGGTCACGCAGCCAACGTTGGGCGGCGTTAAAGGCGATGTTGGTGGCAAGCGAGGTTTTGCCCATGCCGGGACGTCCGGCAAGGATGATAAGGTCGGAATTATGCAAGCCGCCGCATTTGGAATTGATGCTATCAAGGCCTGTGGTCACGCCCGACAAATGCCCGCCTGAATTCAGCGCCTTTTCGACATTCTTGATCGCTTCGGTCGATGCCATCAAAAAGCTCTTCATCGAGCCGGTGTCGCCTTCACCCTCGGCAACTTTGTACAAGGCGCTTTCGGCGTCTTCGATTTGTGTCTTGGGATCAACCGCTTCGCTAGTGTCGAGCGCATTGTTCACCAAAGTGCGCCCCACAGTCACCAATTCACGCAGCAGCGCCAGATCGTAAATCTGTTGTGCAAAATCGCGTGCGCCGATCAAGCCAGATCCATCGGCCGTCAGCTTCACCAGATAGCCGGGGCCGCCCAGTTCCCTCATCGCGACGTCCGCCTCGAACAACGGCTTCAGCGTGACCGGTGTGACCAGCATGTTTCGGTCAAGCAGCCGCAAGATCTGGTCGAAAATCCGTTCGTGCAGTGGTTCAAAGAAATGTTCGGGGCGCAGCTTGATCGAGACATCCTCGATAATCCGGTTGTCGATCAGAAGTGCGCCGAGAAACGCAGCCTCCGCCTCGACATTGCGGGGCAGGCGGTGCTCTTCGCCTTCAGCAGAATCAGAAGGCAAGGCGGCAAGACGAATTGGTTCAACCATAATCACGCTATCCTTTACCACATTGCGGCTGACAAGGGCTGTGAAAAATAGAATGGGGGACAGGGCTGTGGACAATTTACCCCCGCAGACCTTGCTACCATCGTAGCATAGGTTAGAGGAACAAAATGTCCGACCCGCGCATCATTTCTGTCGATTTAGACGAGGCGACGATATTGCGTCGCAACGCCGATATCGAGCAAGAACGTCGCGTCGCGATTTTCGATCTGATCGAAGACAATGTCTTTAACCCATTGCGCGATTTGGGCGATAGCTATGCGGGGCCATATCGGTTGAAGTTGAGCGTGACCGAAGGCCGGTTGATCTGGGAAATCACGCGCGAAGATGGCAGCCCGCACGAAACATTGATCCTTGGTCTAGGAAGGTTTCAACGTCCGGTGCGTGAGTATTTCGCGATCTGCGACAGTTACTACCAAGCAATTCGCAAAGCATCGGCATCAGAGATTGAGACCATCGACATGGCGCGGCGTGGGGTCCATAATCTGGGTGCTGAACTGCTGACGGAGCGGCTGGAAGGCAAAATCGAGATCGATTTTCCAACGGCGCGGCGGTTGTTTACGCTCATCTGCGTGCTGCATATTAAACAATAGACTTTTCGGGGGCAATCGGGTCGGCATTATGGCTGAGGGGCAAACAAAACGATATCGGTTGGGTGCGATTGCGCTGGCGTTAATGCTCGGCGTTTTCGTCCTTTGGCGCGTGGTCATCGGCTGGACCCCGTCGCTTGATGATTATCCGGTGCAGGGGATTGTCGTCGATGCCTCGAATGGCCAACCGGTCTGGTCAACCTTGGCGGCGACCGGCGTGGATTTTGCCTATCTGACTGCGACCATTGGGGACAAGACACGCGACGCCAGCTTTGCCAGCAATCTGGAGGCGATCAGCGATGTCGGTGTGCGTTATGGCGCGCTGCACATATTCGACATTTGCCGGTTGGCGACCGATCAGGCGACTTTGTTTATCACCACAGTGCCGCGTTCCGACAGGGCGTTGCCGCCAGCGGTTGCGCTCGATTATTCCAAAACCTGCACCAGCAAGCCTGACCGGGCGCTGATCCTGTCAGAGGTTTCGACGTTTCTGTCGCAGATTGAGGCGCATACCGGGACGCCAGCGGTGCTGATGATCGCAAAAGAGTTTGAGGAGCAATACCGGATCAGTGCGGCCGTCGACCGCAATGTCTGGCTGGAGCGAAACTGGTTGTTGCCCGATTATGCGGCCAAGCCCTGGGTGATGTGGACAGCGAACACGGCGCGCAATATCGATGGCGTTGACGGGCGGGTTCGCTGGGTCGTGGTGCGGGGTAACAGTAATGAGTGACAGGTTAATAGCGGCGGCCATTCAGGCAGCGAAAATGGCCTATGCGCCGTATTCACATTTCCATGTCGGCGCGGCGCTGGAACTGGACGATGGCCGCATCGTCACCGGGGCCAATTTCGAAAACGCGAGCTATGGCATGACTTTGTGCGCGGAAACGGTTGCGATTGCGAAAGCGAACAGCGACGGGCAGCTGCGGCGGATTGTGGCGATTGCGGTTGCCGGCGGGCCGGAAGCAGCTGACGGTAGCGCCACGTTAGGAGCCGATGCGATTTCGCCGTGCGGACGCTGCCGCCAGATTATCAAAGAAGTGGCTGATCTCGTTGATATCGATCTGCCAGTACATTGCGCCAAAGACGGTGGTTTTGTCACATACCGGCTTTCAGAATTGCTCCCACATGGATTTGGTCCGGCGAGTTTAGGGTAACCGAAGGCTCCCCTCCATTACAGTCACACATTCCCCGCCGACATGGATAACATCGCCGTCGATGCGAACCCGCACATGCCCATCGCGGTCAACCTGCCGCCCCTGACTGACCGCGTAGCTGCTTCCCGCTGCCACCTGTCCCAATCGCAGGCGGAAAGCGGCGACCGCGGCATTGCCGCTTCCGCAGACAGGGTCTTCCGCTACGCCGTCCGCAGGGGCAAAGCTGCGCACGATAAGGGCTTCGTCTTGGCCTTTTGCAAAAACCGTCAGTCCCGTGGTGTGATGCTTTCGATCATAGTTGGCGAGGCTGCCCAGATCAGGCGCAAGGCTTTCAAGGACAGCGATTGAAGCCAGTTCGGCAATCACCCAGCGCGGGCCGACATTGACGATTTGGGGGATTCCAACAATTGCGCCATCACCCAACGCGGCGACTAAGCAACCGATATCGGGCGCATCTTCATAGGAATAACGCGGCAAGCGAAACGACAATCCCGAACCCGATTGGCTGACCTCGACCAGACCGACCGCGCACTGCTGGATAATCTTTCCGCCGTTGACTGACGCAAGCCCTGCTTCGATCACAGCATGCGCGGTGCCAAGCGTTGGGTGCCCTGCAAAGGGCAGCTCACTTCTTGGCGTGAAAATGCGTACTGCATAATCCGCTGCAGGATCAGTAGCGGGCATAACGAACGTGGTTTCGGATAAGTTCGTCCAGTTCGCAATCGCCTGCATGGTTTCGGTCGAAAGCCCCTCGGCATCAAGAATGACGGCGACTGGATTTCCCTTTAACGGAACCTGCGTAAAGACATCGACTTGTTTGAATGCGCGGGCAGCGGTCATGGCATTTGATGCTCGTGAATATGGTCGTGGATCTGATTTTCGGGCTCGGGGTGAATTAGCACCTCCACACCCGGGAATTCATGCGCCAGTTCATGTTCGATTTCGTCCATGATATCATGGACTTCACCCAAGGTCATTTTGGGATCGAACCACAGATGAAATTGCACAAAATCGTGCATTCCGCTCGACCGGGTGCGCACGTCGTGAATACCGGTGGCGCGGGGATGCTGAGACGCGACAGCCAGAAACCGCTCCCGCTTTTCGGCTGGCCATTCTTTGTCGAGGAGTTGATCCAGAGCCATTCGCGCCGAACGTGACGCACCCCATAAGAGCCAAGCGGCAATGCCCAAACCGAAAACTGGATCGGCGCCGCGAACACCCAAAAATGCGTCGAGGGCAATGGCGATGATGACCGCGATGTTAAGGAGCACATCGCCTTGATAATGAACATGATCGCCGTGGATCGCGACTGACCCTGTCTTTTTTATCACATGATGTTGATAGGCCAATAAAGCACCCGTCGCGACGATTGCGATCACAGACACGCCAATGCCCATTTCGGGATGTTGCGTTGCTTCTTGGTTGCCCAATCTGGTGATGCCGCGCCAGCCAATCACAACCGCTGTGAAGATAACCAGCATTACCTGAACCAGCGCCGACAGCGATTCCGCTTTGCCGTGACCGAACCGGTGGTCATCATCCGCCGGGCGCGTCGCATAGCGCACGCTGAATAACGTTAGCAGCGATGCGAGCACATCAAAACCTGTGTCGGCAAGCGAGCCCAGCAAAGCAACTGATCCGGTTTCGGCAGCCGCATAAATTTTCAATGCAAGCAGAAACAGCGCCATCGATACGCTGGCAATTGCTGCCTTAGTGGTCAGATCACCGTGGCTTTGGTGATGATGGTTGTGGCCAAGTGACATGAATCAGACCTTCCCCATTATCCCGAAAACCGCAGAAAACTGCGCAACTTGATAGTGAATTGCACATTTTTGTTGAAGCGGGATAATAACGACTTTCATGGCCTAACGGGTGGCAGAGGAAGTCCTACATTGCAAGGCCTCGACCATGGCTTGACGCGGAATCAGGGAAACAGCATCCCCGTCGCCCAACGTTCTCCCTGACGTTCAAACACCCATCGTTCGTGGAGGCGGAATTCGCGGTCTTGCCAGAATTCGAGACGTTCCGGGGTGACGATATGGCCTGTCCAATGCGGCGGGCGAGGGACGTCTTGGCCGTCGAATCGTTCTTTTACCGCGTCAAACTTTGCTTCAAACGTCGCGCGACTGTCGAGCGGGCGCGACTGGTCAGATGCCCAGGCCCCCAATTGCGAATCGCGTGCGCGGGTGGCAAAATAGGCGTCGGCGGTGGCATCGGTGACGCGGCGTACCGGCCCTTCAATGCGGATTTGACGGCGCAAAGATTTCCAGTGGAAGAGCAACGCGACATGTGGGTTCGCGGCCAATTCGTCGCCTTTGCGGCTTTCCAGATTGGTGTAGAAAATGAAACCGCCGCTGCCGTCCGCATCGGGGCCGTGACCTTTTAGCAATACCATCCGCACCGAAGGGTGACCACCGGCGTCCGCTGTTGCTAGTGCCATGGCATTGCCGTCGTTAATCTCGCTGGTGTGCGCGTCGGCGAACCATGTGTCGAATAGGGCGTAAGGGTCTTGGCTTTCCATTTTGCTGCGATAGGCTAGAGCGGGGCAGGGGAAAAGAGGGAAGGATGTAAATATGCCGTGGGACCAGATATTCGGGCTCGCCAATATATATGCAATGCTTTGCTGGGCGGTTCTTGCGCTTGCTCCAGGACGCGAGCGGATCATCACGCCGCTGTTCTATGCAGGTGTCGGCTTGCTGGCGATCAGCTATGCAGTCCTGATTACCGGCTTGCTTGGCGGCCTGATCAGCGATGGCGGGGCAAGCGGTGGACACAGCCCCGACTTTACGACGTTGGCAGGCGTTCAGGCGTTGTTCGATGCCCCCGGCGGTGCGACGATTGGCTGGATTCACTATCTCGCTTTCGACTTGTTCGTTGGCATCTGGGTTGCGCGCAATGCGGATCGCTGCGGGATCAACCGGATCATTCAGGTGCCGGCGCTGTTCTTCATCTTCATGCTCGGCCCGCTAGGTTTGACGCTCTATCTAATCGTTCGGCAGTTTATTGGCACAAAACCGGAAAATGCTGTTGCACCGAGTTGACTAAATGGGCTGTCATGCCAATGTAATACACATAGATTTTTCCAACAGGGCAATACATGGCCGATCCATATTCCATATTGGGCGTATCCAAAGGCGCAGATGCAAAGGCGATTAAGACCGCCTATCGCACGCTCGCCAAAGAACTTCATCCGGATAAGAACAAGGATAATCCCAAAGCGTCGGAGCGGTTCAGCGATGTGACCCGTGCCTATGATCTGCTGTCGGATGCGCAAAAACGTGTACAATTTGATCGCGGTGAAATTGACGAAAATGGTCAGCCGCGCTCGCCCTTTGGCGCTGGTTATGGCGGGGGGAACCCGTTTGGTGGCGGCGGGCGCACACAACCCGGCGGCGGCCATGATTTTAACGGCGGGATTGATCTGGGCGATATTTTTGACGGATTGTTCGGTGGCGGCGCAGGCGCACGTCCCGGTGGTCCGCAACCGCGCCCGGGGCCACCACCCAAGGGCGCCAATATCGCCTATGAACATCTGGTTTCGTTCACCGATGCTGCAAAGCTTGAGGCGCAACGGATCACCTTGCGCGATGGCAAGACGGTAGAGTTTAAGCTGCCAAATGGCATCGTCGCTGGCCAGCAAATCCGCATTCCCGGCAAAGGCCAGCCCGGCCCCGGCGGCAATGGCGACGCGATGGTCATGCTAAAGATCGGCAAGCACCCGTACTACGAACGCGATGGCGACCATATCAGGCTTGATTTGCCGATTTCGCTGAAAGAGGCGATTACCGGCGGGAAGGTTAAAGTGCCAACTTTGGACGGGGCAGTTATGCTGACGGTTCCGGCATCTGCGCCATCTGGGTCAACGCTGCGCATCAAAGGCCGCGGTTTTACGACCAAGACGGGCGCGCGCGGGGACCAGTTGGTGACGCTGCAAATCCACTTACCCAGCGATCCGGCGGTTATTGCAAAGCTAGCAGCTGACTTGCCCGATGAACCGGGTATCCGCGCGGACCTCGGTGTCTGAACACTCACCCCTATCGCCAGAGGCGCGTGCGCATGAAGCGGATCTGCACGTTGAAAGCGAGGCGGAGTGGTTTCAAGATCTCAACACGGTGCGGCAAACCCGAGAGGTGGTCCGCCGCGTCGCGGTTGGCGTCTACACCGACGGCTTTGTTCACGCCGGGAACTTTGCCTATTTGTCACTGGTGACACTTTTTGCGATTTGCATCGTTGCCGCCGCTATCGCCGGTGGACTGGGGCGAACCGAGGATGGGCTGCAACTGATCGATACGTTCTTTGCAACAGTGCCAGCCGGTGTTGCCAATACTCTGCGTGAACCGGTTGAGGCGGCGATGACGGCACGTACCGGGCCGCTATTGTGGATGAGCGCGCTCGTGGGTTTATGGACAATTACAAGCTTGATCGAGACAATCCGCGACGTTCTTAACCGCGCTTATGGCACAGCGCCATCACGGCATTTCTGGCAATACCGGCTGGGATCGTTGTTCAGCGTTATCATGGCGGTTGCGCTGGCAATGGCTGCATTCAGTGCGCAGGTGCTGGTGATCGCGATTGAGGATCTGGTTTATCGCTTCATCCCCGCTGCCGAAAACGCAGCCGAGTATTTCGCATGGGGTCGCGTGGTCCCGTTCGCGATGCTGTTTGCCGCTATCTATGTGATTTATCGCGGTCTTACTCCGCGCGAGTATCGACCCCGCATTTATCCGAAATGGCCGGGCGCAGTTTTGGTCAGCCTGTGGTGGCTTGGTTGCACCACGATCTTGCCGTGGTTTGTCTATTCCATGGCCAATTATGATCTGACCTATGGCAGCCTCGCAGGGGTTATGGTCGCGCTGATTTTCTTTTACCTCATAGGCCTTGGCATGGTGACTGGCGCGCAATTGAATGCGGCCCTAGCCAATGCTACCGAAAATGGCCTAAAGGATAACCCAACCAATAACGTTACGTAAAAGCGAGGCAAAATGACCGGTTTGATGGCAGGGAAACGCGGGCTCATCATGGGGCTGGCGAACGATAAGTCGCTGGCATGGGGGATTGCGAAGAAGCTGCAATCCGAAGGCGCGGAACTGGCGTTCAGCTATCAAGGCGAAGTCATGGCAAAGCGCGTAAAGCCGCTGGCTGAGCAATTGGGCTGTGATTTCCTGATCGATTGCGATGTGGCGGATATGGCCAATCTGGACGCTGCGTTTGAGACGCTGGCGGCGCGTTGGCCGACCATCGATTTCGTCGTCCACGCCATCGGCTATACCAACAAAGAGGCATTGCGCGGCAAATATTTCGACGTCGGCCTCGAAGATTTCCTCATGACGATGAATATCAGCGTGTTCAGCTTCACCGCCGTTGCAAAGCGCGCGGCGGGGATGATGGTGCCCTACGACCGCGAAACCGGAACCGGCGGCGGATCACTGCTGACGCTTAGCTATTACGGTGCCGAAAAAGTCATCCCGCATTACAACGTGATGGGCGTCGCCAAATCAGCGCTGGAGACCAGCGTCAAATATCTCGCCAATGATGTGGGGCCAAACGGCATCCGCGTAAACGCGATTTCGGCGGGGCCAATCAAGACTTTAGCTGCCAGCGGCATAGGCGATTTCCGCTATATCATGAAGTGGAACGAGCTAAACTCACCACTGCGCCGCAATGTCACCATCGACGATGTTGGCGGGGCCGCGCTGTACCTGTTGTCCGACCTGTCAAAGGGCGTGACTGGCGAAACGCACCATGTCGATGCGGGCTATCACACCGTCGGCATGAAGCAGGAAGATGCGCCGGATATTGCGGTTGCATGATGATGTTTGAGGGACATAGCAACGAACTCTATCTTCTATTGGCTGGGTGTACGTTGCTCGTCGGGTTGCATGGCTATTTCCATGCGCTTAGGTTCTGGGAAGGGCTACCGCCGCTGCTGGATGGCTTTATTTCTGCGGCTGGGTTCGTAATGTTCGCCGCAGCTTTTGTTTTTGGCGGGCGTTTTGGCGGGGTCTATGATCACCCTCACGCCGGACGGCTTTTAGCGTTGACAGTGGTCGTCATCATTTACCGCGCTATGCGTACCTGGATTGGCAAGGAACAGGTCAAATATCGGAAGGTTCGGGTAAAGCCCCCGACCGACGGCGCAGATTGACCTGTGACCGCTTTTCGGGAAAGGCGGACATATGAGCTTTAACACCTTCGGTCGCGTATTCCGCTTTACTAGCTGGGGTGAGAGTCATGGTCCGGCGCTTGGCGCTGTCGTTGACGGTTGCCCTCCCGGAATTGCATTATCAGAGGCTGACATTCAGCCTTTCCTTGATAAACGCCGCCCCGGCACTAGCAAATATACCACGCAGCGGCAGGAGCCCGATCAGGTGCGCATCCTATCTGGCGTGTTTGAGGGGCGAAGCACCGGCACACCGATCTCGCTGATGATTGAAAATGTCGATCAACGGTCAAAGGATTATTCCGAAGTCGCCAAAGCCTATCGCCCTGGCCATGCCGATTACAGCTATGACGCAAAATACGGCTTCCGCGATTATCGCGGCGGTGGCCGGTCTAGCGCGCGCGAAACTGCGGCGCGGGTTGCGGCTGGGGCCGTGGCGCGGTCTGTGATTCCAGAGGTAGAGATCCTTGCCTATGTCGTTGAAATCGGCGGCGACCGGATTGATCCGGCCAATTTCGAAAAGGCCCAGATCGGCAAAAACCCGTTCTGGTGCCCCGATGAGGCGGCGGCTGGACGCTGGGAAAAACTGGTCGATGCAGCGCGGCTGGCGGGATCTTCTTTGGGCGCAGTCGTCGAATGTGTGGCGATTGGCGTTCCGGCGGGCTGGGGCGCGCCGCTTTATGCGAAACTTGATAGCGAGTTGGCCTCTGCGATGATGGGGATCAACGCGGTAAAGGCTGTGGAGATTGGCGCGGGCTTTGAAGCGGCGCGTTTGCGCGGTGAGGACAATGCTGATCCGATGCGGCCCCCCCAAGAACAAATGGGCAGCAACGCGCCGCAGTTTTTGGCAAATAACGCGGGCGGCATTGCTGGAGGTATTTCCACAGGACAACCGGTGGTTTGCCGCGTGGCGTTTAAGCCGACGTCTTCGATTCTGACGCCGGTTGAAACCATCACCCGCGACGGCGATGCGACCGAGATCATCACAAAAGGCCGCCATGATCCGTGTGTCGGTATTCGCGGTACGCCAGTGGTGGAGGCGATGATGGCTTTGGTGCTGGCCGATCAGAAATTGCTGCACCGCGCGCAATGTGGGTAGGGTTTGGGTGCTGGCTCTCACCGCCAACATTCCGTGAAAATATAACCGTTAGCCCTGAGCCTGTCGAAGGGTATCCCAAAGTTTCAGCTGCCGTGTTTGGCTGATGGACATGCTTCGACAGGCTCAGCACTAACGGTTTTCTTTTAGGTCGGTTCCCTAACCTCAAACCTCCACCGCAACCATCAGCCTAACCAAATCTCCCGCAACCAACCCCTCGGCTTTGCGCACCGCCGCTTTGACCGGTAACAGCCAACCACCCATTTCCTTGGCCGGAAAGATAGACGTTTCCCAACTGGTCTCGCCAACAGTCGCGCGCACCTTCATCGATCCCCAACCGCGTTTGCGCTCACCCTCCAACCGCCGCATTAAAGCGAGTGCGTGGATTGCCTCTGCCACTTTGCCGTCTAGGGTCAGGAAATGCCAACTGGCCGGAGCTTTGTCGGTCGTCCAGATCCAAAGGGGGGCGGTTATGGTGTGGGCTTCGGTCATGAACTAATCCTAGGCCCTCTCCAGTGGGAGAGGGTTGCGCAGACTTGCAAGCTTGCTTGCTAGTCGAAGCTGGGTGAGGGGTTGTGTCCCATCGATAACCCACAACCCCTCACCAACTACGCCTAACCGCGTTCCGCGCTAAGGCTTCGTATCCTCTCCCACTGGAGAGGGTTAGGGAACGGCCTTCCTTCTAACCGGAACCGGAATATTACAAATATCCGCACCGCCCGCTGGCACATTAAAAAACGGATCACGCCGGTTCGCCCGCGCATCGGCATAGGCGGCAAAGCTTTCGCTTTCGGTGGAGAGATATTCAAACGCGGGCAGGTCGGTGGCGTCCGCGCCAATCCGCACGGACATGATCGGCGTGCGTTCGGAGTCGCTTTCATAAAAGCCCAACGCGCCAGTGCCGCGCGGCAGGCTGGACAGATGCTCGATCCCCTCGATCACCCGCCCGACCAAAGCGATGTTGCGGTCCAGATGGCGGGGCGCATGGCCGATGACGGTGTAGAGTTCCGCGCCTGTGCCCGTGTCAGGCGACAGATTGCGGCCTGCGCCGACCATGCCGTAGCAGTGGATTGGCCATTTGTTTTCAAAATCGCCAGCTATTGGAAAGCCTCCTGTCCAGCGAACATATTTTGCAAAAGGGTCTTTGTAGGTGTGTCGAGCTAATCCCATAGGAACACGTTCCCCGGTTTGAGGATCACGATCATATGCGCCCGAGAATGTTTGGCCTTGTGTTGACACTCCATATTCTTTCTCCGGCACCATCGCCAACCCATCCGGCAGTGCCTTCTTCTCCGTCGCATCGCCCCATTGCACGACATAATTGTCCTGCACGCGGTTAACGCTGGTGCCGTCCCAGAATTTTGCGGCGGCTAGCTTGCGGATATTGCCGACCCAGCCTTGCGAAAACGGCGCGGGCATCAACTGGATGACCACGCGGCGCGCTTTGCCCTTTGCGTCTGGTGCCAGATCCATGACCAACAGATCCGATGGTGCAATCGCGACCCATTCTTGCGGCCCGGCCTTCGCAACAATTTCGGACGGCGCGGGATATTCCGGCTTTGCGTCTTGAGCAGACAGCGGAAGCGCAGCGAAGGCGGCGGCACAGGCGAGCAGGAATGTTTTTCTCATGGGCGACATCATGCCAAACCAGCAACGCTTGCGAAAGCCACAATCTGCGGCTAGGGGCTTGCCTTCCCGAAGGGGATGCGGAGACGTGGCCGAGTGGTCGATGGCGCACGCCTGGAAAGTGTGTATAGGGGTGACTCTATCGTGGGTTCGAATCCCACCGTCTCCGCCACAATTTTGCCTTTGCAACGCGGGCAGCTTCGGTCTGCGCGTCCATGGCATCGTCTAAGGAACTTCGGAGTGGGTAAGCTGTCGGGCATAAAGGTTGTGGACCTTAGCGTTTTTCTTCCCGGCCCGATGATGACGGTTATGATGGCCGACCAGGGCGCGGAGGTCATCAAGATTGAAACGGCGGCAGGTGATCCGGCGCGCGAACAGGCCCCGTTCGAGGCGGGGCAGTCGGTGTGGTTCCGCAACCTTAATCGAGGCAAAAAAAGCATCGTCCTCGATTTGAAGAGCGAACAGGGCAGTGCGCAGCTGTGGGAACTGATCGACGACGCCGATGTCTTTGTTGAGGGTTTTCGCCCCGGTGCGATGCAGCGGCTGGGGTTTGATTATGCCGCGGTTTCGGAGCGTAATCCCCGCATAATCTATTGCTCCATCTCGGCATTCGGCCAGACCGGTGCGATGGCGCATCACCCGGCGCATGACATGGCGACGCAGGCGCTTGCTGGGTTCCTGTCGGTCAATAATGGATCGGATGGGACGCCAGTGGTGCCAGGTGCGCCGTCCGCCGATATGGCCGCTGGATTGACCGCATTGTCCGCTGTGCTGATGGCGCTAATCGGGCGCCAGCAGTCCGGCAAGGGCGACTATATCGACTGCGCCATGTTCGACAGCCTGCTGCCTTGGTGCGTGCATACCGCAGGCAGTGCAATTGCGGGTGGTGACGCCCCTGTGTCGGCACAGCAAAGATCACTCGGCGGCGCAGCTCTCTATCAAGTTTACGCCACAAGCGATGAAAACCACATCGTTTTGGGTGGACGCGAAATCAAATTTGCCGTGAATTTGCTCACTGCGCTTGGCCGCCCAGATTTGATCGACCATGCCAAACGTGAGGCGGGCGAGCAGGACGAGCTGATCGCGTATCTGCGCGGTGTTTTCATCAGCAAAAGCCGCGCCGAATGGGTCGCTTGGTTCGCCGACAAGGACGTCGCTTTTGCACCTGTGCTGGATTTCCGCGAAGCGTTGGATGCGCCGCATATATCCGAACGCGGATTATGGGTTGTGCATGACGAGGCGCATCACATTGCGCCCGCCATCCGCTTTGCCTCTGAAAGCTGGCAACCGAGCAATGCGCCGGAACTCAACGCCGATGGCTAGACGATCAGCCCCCAGTATCGATAATGCACCACGCCCTCCTAATTCATCCGCGCGACAACCCGCTTGTAAACGCTACACGCACCAGTAGCTGATCCAACTCTTTGCTATGCTTCATCATCGCTTCCGCCTCCTGATGATCCATGTGAACGCTCAAGTGATCAGCGCCAAAGTCGTTGCACGTCCAATTTCACACAAAAAATGTTAACGTTCGCAATTTTCGCTGCCCGGCAGTCGGTCGAAGCGAGAAAATATCGTTGTGCATACGAATGCTAACGGGAAACTGCTTGAATGTTTGCTCCAATGGTCCAGATGTGCTGGCGGAGAAGATCACAAAACGGGGGGAGATGACGATGGCGTTGCCGATTAGTGAGTCGCAGGCGACACAGGTTGGCGGACAACCAAACGATAAAACAAAAATCGTGTTGGTACTGGTTTTTGCCGTATTTTTTATTCTGGGCGGCGTCACAAATATCAATGACGTACTGATCCCGAAATTCAAATCGCTATTCCAGCTGAGCCATTTTCAGGCCAATCTGGTGCAGTTCGCCTTTTTTACCAGCTATGCGATTTTCTCAATTCCAGCGGGCAGGTTGCTGAGCAAGATAGGCTATGTCCGTGGGTTCGTTGCAGGCTTTGTTATTATCGCATTGGCATCTTTGTTGTTTTTGCCAGCAGCGTATTCTGGACAATATATCTGGTTTTTAGTCGCACTATTTGTTCTGGGCGGTGGGATAACGCTGCTTCAGGTGGCGATGAATCCTGTGACGCTTAGCCTGGGTAAGCCGGAAACCGCACATAGCCGTTTAACGTTTGCGCAATTGTTCAATTCCATCGGCGTATTTTTGATGATTTACGGCGGTTCTGAACTGCTGTTGGGCGAGAGTTCGACGGTCGACCCAGCAACATTATCGCCGGATGCGCTGGTTGCATTTCGTGTCGCTGAATCAACCATCATCGGGCATGCCTATATTGGCTTAGCTATTGCGATGATGGTGATTGCATCCATATTTTGGATGTACCGCGGCGCACTGGATGGCCAAGCTGCCGACGATGTCAAAACCGAAGGTGCCTGGGCGCTGCTGATGAGTCGGCCAAGGCTTGCGTTCGGTGCACTTTGCATCTTTTGTTACGTGGGCGCTGAGGTAGCGATTGGAAGCAATCTGATTGCCTATTTGGGCGATGATCGGACGATGGCCCTTGCAGCGCCAGCCGCTGGAAAACTGCTTGCACTTTATTGGGGCGGTGCGCTGGTTGGGCGGCTTGTCGGAGCATTTCTGCTTCGCGTTGTGAACCCTGGATTGCTGTTGCTAACCTTTGCCGGCATCGCGATCGCGCTAAATTTTGTGTCGGGCATTTCTACAGGTGCACTGGCGGGATGGACGCTGATCATTGTCGGTCTGTTTAATTCCATCATGTTCCCAACGATCTTTAGCTTGGCGACCGAAGGTCTGGATAAAGAGGCGCCGCAAGCATCAGGCATTTTATGCACCGCGATTGTTGGGGGTGCGTTTGTGCCGCCGCTATTCGGGCTGGTAGCTGATTTCGGCGGGCTTGCGGCTGCTCTGATCGTTCCTGTGGCTTGCTACGCCATCATCGCATCATTTGGGCTGTACGCGAACCGGCATCCAGTCGGTTCGGTCAGCTCATAGATTTTCGACCTATTCGCCAGGGTTGGACGCAGCAAAGCGATAAGTCAGCGACAGACTCTTCCCTTTGCTGCGTTTCATCCTTAACAGGACGCAAATGTGGCAACTCCTCCAATTTCCTTTATGTCCATTTTCGCGCAAGGTCCGTCTGCAACTGGGCGAAAAAGGCATTGCCTATAGTTTGAAGCGGGAAAATCCGTGGGATCACCGCGACGAGTTTCTGCATATCAATCCAGCAGCGCGCACACCAGTGATGCAGGATGAAGCGCGCGGGCTGAACATCTCTGACTCGGTTGCGATCAGCGAGTATATTGAGGAAGTCAGCGACAAAGTGCCGTTGATCAGCGGATCATCGGCCTATCGCGCTGAAATTCGTCGACTTGTTGCGTGGTTTGATCAACAATTTTATGGCGATGTTACAGCACCATTGCTGCACGAACGGATGCGCAAGCGGTTGGTTCACCGGCAGCCGCCCGACAGTTCGGTGTTGCGCGAAGCGATGCGGCTGGCGAACGGCCATCTTGATTACATCGATTATCTGATCGACCACCGCGCGTGGATGGCAGGCGGCACGATGAGCATGGCCGATATGGCCGCAGCGGCGCAGGTGTCGGTTGCGGACTATCTCGGCGGGATCGACTGGACTGGGCATGAGCAGACCAAGGGTTGGTATTCCAAATTCAAAAGCCGCCCAAGCTTCCGGCCTTTGCTGTCAGAGCGCATGGAGGGGATCACTCCGCCGAAGCATTATGAACTGGTCGATTTCTAAGGCGCGACCTTAGGTCCGGACCCTAAGCTTTTTTGCTTGCCGTCGCGCGCATAAACTGTGACATTCATCACAGGCCGTAAACAAAATAAGAGCTATTCCTGACGTTTTAAACGCACCGAATGCCGGTGATGGGGAGTTTGTTATGCGACCGTTGATCTTAATAGCCTGTATCGTGACGTTGGCTGGATGCGCCGAGCACCGGCTTGTTGTGCGAACGCCAAATCCCGGTACGCCTCCGACGACGGTGGAAAGCGCCGCCATAGGCTGGGGCGCCTCGCAAAAGCGGACCGTTGTGAACTGCGAATCCAATATTATCGACGAAGTGCGTGTGAAGCAGAATGTCGGGCAGGCTTTGGTCAGCTTGCTGACACTTGGTTTCTATATGCCGACGACGATTGAATATATCTGCGGTAACGTGCCGTCCGACGTCGGAAACACTGATAACTAAGGAGATTTGCAATGCCCGCCGATCCCTTTGTGTCCGAACAGGATAACGTCACCTGGATCAACCATCATGAAAATGTGCAGGTGCCGATTGCAAAACGGCTGACGGTTCAGAACGAGTTACCGACCCAACCGACGATGGCAGGGTTGCGCGCGACTGCGGCGCGAATTCAAAGCATCATCAATCGCGCGCTGGCCGCTGGCGCCCGCCTTCGGGCCTGCGGCTCGCGCTGGTCATTTTCGGATATTCCGGTGGTGCAGGATGGATGGATATTGGAAACCAGTCAGATAGACTGGCGATTCAACGTGAGCTTCAACGACCTTGATGCGGCTTATTCTGGCACCGCCGAAGAACTGATCCTTGCGCAAACCGGCGCCAAAATTTCGCGCATCAACGAAGCGCTGGAAACGCCGCAGCGCAAGCGAGCATTGCGGACATCGGGGGCGAGCAATGGTCAAACCATTGGCGGCTCGCTGGGCACCGGCATCCATGGCTCCGCGATCGATGTCGGCGGATTGGAAAGCCAGGTTGCGGGCATCCAGCTTTTAACCGCGACGCAAAACCTTTGGATTGAGCGCGCCAGTGCGCCGACGCTGAATGCTGCGTTCGCCGCAAAACTGGGCGCAACGTTGGTGCGTGACGATGCCAAGTTTGAAGCCGCTATTGTCAGCCTGGGTGCGCTTGGAATCATCCATTCGGCGTTGCTGAAAACCACCGGGCGCTACCTGCTGAACAGTTCCCTGTCGCACATCGCCATCGGGCAGATTGCGACCGCGATGAACACGCTGAACTTTGCAGGCTCGGGTATCCCCGATACCACGCGGCGGCCGTATTTCTTTCAAACGATCATCGACCCACGCCGTTTCGATATGGTCTATGCGACCGTGCGTTATAAAGAAGTTTGTCCGCCGGGCTTTGTGCCTGATTATAATCAGGTTACCGGCAGTGAGCCGGGCACTGATGTGCCAAGGATGATCGCGACCGCTATCCAAACCGTACCCGGCCTGCGCGACTTGATTGTCAGCACATTAATGTCGATCGAGCTGCGCGTCCGCGCCGACACTCCTGCTGAATACACGACGCCGGGGGAGCAATATACCTTTACCAGTGCGCGCGAAGGGATTGCCAGTTGCGGCTTTGCAGTGCCGATTGCGCAAGTTACGCGCGCGCTGGAAATTGCCCGTGTCGCGTTCGAAACGCACAAAAGCGCGCCGGTGGTTTTTACCTGCCGCTATGTGCAGAAATCGCCGGGTATCCTGTCGTTCACCCGCTTTGATCCGACCTGTGTTTTCGACATTGATGGCGTTGATACCGATGCGACGCACAAGCTTATCAAGCTGGTTGCTCAACGGTTTGACGAGGCGGGGATGCCCTACTGTATGCACTGGGGAAAAACCAACCACCTGACAAAGGCGCGTGTGCGGACGAATTTTGGCGGTGCGGTAGACCGGTGGAATGCAACGCGCCGATTGATCTTAACTGATGCGGCGGAGCGGGACTTGTTTTCGTCGCCGTTTTTGGACGGGTTGGGGTTGAACGGCTGACGTTAGTGCTGCGTGATGCGCACAAGTGACCAATCATAGCCCATTTCTTTGACGCGGGCCTCCAACTTGGCGCGTGTTGCGGCATAGGGTTTAGCGTTGCGCGTTAGCATCCACAAATAGCGACCGCTAGGCTCACCAACGATGGACCAGCTGTAATCGTCGGCGCGGTCCAATACCCAATAATCGCCATAAAATGGCCGAAAGAAAGAGACTTTTAGCTTCGCGCCAGTGGACGTGTCGACAATTTTTGCTTTGCCAACGGCCTGCGTCAATTTGCCGTCAATGCCGCCCTTACGACAGCTGTTGATGACTTTAATTTGGCCATCATCGCGGAGCGAATAATCGGCAGAGACGCCCTCACATCCTTTTTGGAAAGGCGCTTCATATCGAGCCATTTCATACCAGCGGCCAAGATAGCGATCCAATTCGACCGACTTTGCGGGTTGTGGCACTGCAGTGTTACCCACCGGCCCTGGGGAGCCGGCACAGGCCGAGAGCAACAATAAGGCGATGCCAGCTATTAATGTTTTCATCCTAATACCATTACACGGAGCGGCGCTAGAGCGATAGACAGGACTTCTCCTGCTATCGCCTGCGCCAATGCTCAGCCTTTCAAAACACCGCTTTTGATCAGAGGAACTAGGAACAAGATTATCACAATGGTGTTGGAAACGGCATTCATCCAGAATCCCGTTGCAATTGAAATGCCTGAATCGACGACATACCAGATCAGCGAAATGCTGAGCAGATAGCGCCAGATTGGGGCTGCTGTTGCGGGTTCGAGCGCGAACAAGGCTTTGAAAGCGCCATAAAAGGTCAACCCCCAGCCCAGTGTCACTGCACCCATCAGGCCGATGGCGAAACGGTGGTGAGCATCGATGTCGGCGGGGAGTGGATTGCCGAAGAGCGCGAAAAGCGCGGCGGTCAGCCCGTCGGTTGCGGCAAAGGCACCGCCTGCTAAGACCAATCCGAACAGTGCCACGAAAACTGCCCATGCGGAGAACCAATTTTGCCAATGTTTATCCATTATTATATCCCTTCAGCGAATCATTATGTAGCGAATGCTACAATAAAGTAGCATTCGCTACAAGAGTAAAAATAGCCTAGGGCCGGTAAACCATGGCAACAAACAAAACCGAAGCGCGCCGCGCCGCGATTGTCGAACGGCTGGCGGATCATGTATTGGCGCATGGATTGGTCGCCGCCAGCCTGCGTCCACTCGCCAAAGCGGCGGGCACGAGCGACCGGATGCTGCTCTATTATTTCACCGACAAAACCGAGATTATATCCGCGACGTTGCAATGCATCGCCGAGCGGATGACAACGTTGCTGAGCGCCCGCACAGCGCCCGAACCGTTGCCGCTCGGCGAGCTGATTACACATCTGTCATCGGTGGTGCTCGATGACCAGTTCTGGCCCTATATGTGCGTCTGGCTGGAACTGGCGAGCCGAGCAGGACGCGGCGACCCGCTCTATGCGCCAATCGCAGTGCAGATCGGCAGCGGCTTTCTGGCCTGGGGCGAAGTGCAACTTGCCAGCGCTGACTCCGCAACCCGCGCACGAGATGCAGCGCGGCTGTTGGTCACGATTGAGGGAATGGTGCTGGTCAAAGCCATCGGCATGGGCGAAACGGTGGAACGCAGCTTAAGCTAAGCTAGACCCGATCAATCGTCATGCTTCATCGCCTTTACCGGCTTCAACATCCCCGGCGTCACAAAGCCCATACCGGCGGGCACGAGCGCCGCCTGTTTCAGCTTTGTCTCCATCGCCTGATATTCGGTTTCCATCTCCGGCGTCACGGTCGCGCGGCTGGCTTCTAATGCCTTTTCAAAATGGCTTTTGCGCACTTCGCTGGCATCGCTGCCCTCGTCGCGCAAAGCAAACAGACCGGCACGACGCACTAGATCCTCCAGATCAGCACCGGAGTAACGGTCGGTGCGTTCGGCAAAATCGTCAAGATCGACATCTTTGCCCAAAGGCATTTTCGATGTGTGGATACCCAATATCCGCCGTCGCCCCTTTTCGTCAGGCACGGTCACATATACCAACTCGTCGAACCGGCCGGGCCGCAGCAAAGCCGGGTCCATGAGGGTCGGGCGGTTGGTTGCGCCGATGACGATCACCGACTGCATCTCCTCCAGCCCATCCATTTCGGCGAGCAAAGTGTTGACCACGCGCTCTGTCACTTGCGGTTCGCCGCCGCCACGTCCGCGCGCAGGGGCAAGGCTGTCGATCTCGTCGATGAAGATAATCGTCGGTGCAACTTGCCGCGCGCGCGCAAACAACCTTGCGATTTGCTGCTCACTTTCGCCATACCATTTGGACAGCAGGTCTGATGACTTGATCGAAATGAAATTGGCTTCGCTTTCCCGCGCGACTGCCTTTGCCAGCAAAGTCTTGCCAGTTCCAGGCGGACCATAAAGCAAAAAGCCCTTGGCTGGCCTGATGCCCAGACGGCGGAACGCCTCGGGGTTTTTCAACGGCAGTTCAATGCCCTCTTTCAACTTGGCTTGCGCTTCATCAAGCCCACCAACATCCTCCCAACGAACATCAGGTACCTGCACCATAACCTCACGCATCGCCGATGGATTGACGCGTTTGAGCGCTTCGAGAAAATCATCGCGTGTGACTTTCAGGTTTTCGAGCACATTCGCCGGGATCGTTCCGCTCGATAGGTCGATTTTGGGCATGATGCGGCGGACAGCTTCAATGGCGGCCTCCCGCGTCAATGCATTCAAATCAGCGCCGACAAAGCCGTGCGTGGTCCGCGCCAACTCGCGCAAAGACACTTTGCCATCCAGCGGCATCCCGCGCGTGTGGATCGCCAAAATCTCGCGCCGCCCGCTTTCATCAGGAACGCCGATAATGATCTCGCGGTCAAACCGGCCCGGACGGCGTAGCGCCTCATCAATCGCTTCTGGCCGGTTGGTTGCCGCAATCACTACCAAATTGATGCGTGGTTCCAGCCCGTCCATCAGGGTCAGCAACTGAGCGACCAGACGCTTTTCGGCCTCGCCGTGGACTTTGTCGCGGGCAGGAGCGATCGAGTCGATCTCGTCGATGAATAGGATTGATGGTGCGGCCTTAGTTGCCTTTTCAAATATCTCGCGCAGCTTCTTTTCGGATTCACCATAAGCCGAACCCATGATCTCGGGGCCATTGATGACAAAAAATGCTGCTTCACTTTCATTGGCAACCGCGCGGGCAAGCCGGGTTTTGCCTGTCCCCGGCGGGCCATGCAGCAACACGCCACGAGGCGGATCGACGCCCAGCCTGGTGAACAATTCGGGATAACGCAAAGGCAATTCCACCATTTCGCGCAATTGGCGGATGGTATCGCCCATGCCGCCGACATCATCATAGGTAACATCGGCGCGGCGGACGTCGCCCGCTTCCGAAAATTCGGCGCGCAGCTCCACTTCGGTGTCTTGGTCGATATGAACGACCCCCTTTGGAGTCGTCGTGACCACCGTCAGCCGGATTTCGGTGAGCGAAAATGCAGGCGCTGCTAGCATCTGGCGTAATTGCGGGGGCAGGTTGTCGGGGGCTACACGCTGTTGGCCATGAGTAGCAACCACATCGCCGGTCACCAAAACGCGACCGATAAAGTTACGCTTCAACGCATCGCCGGGACCTTCAAGCCGGATCTCCTTTTGTGCAGGTGCGAAAACAACTTTTTTTGCGGGGTGCGACACCACTTTGCGCAGTTCGACTTGATCACCTGCACCGACCCCTGCATTGGCCCTTTGCAAACCGTCGAGCCGGATCACGTCCAGCCCTTCATCCTCTGGATAGGGGTCAACCGCGCGAGCAACGGTGGAGCGTTTGCCGATAATCTCGATCACATCGCCCTGTTGAAGGCCTAGTTCGGCAAGCGTTGCACGGGACAGTCGCGCAAAACCCCGTCCTGAATCTTCGGCCTTTGCGTTTGCGACTTGTAGCCGCTGTGCCTTTGCTTTCGCCATTACGGTCTTTCCTTATTGGCCAACGGGTTAAGACCAAAGATAGGGACACGTGTGAAAGGCGGCAACTGCCAAGATCAAAAAAAGGGGCCGACGTGAACGTCGGCCCTTAAAAAGTTTTAGGAGAGGATGCCTGTAAAGGCACACGAGATATCACCCCTAGACGAATTTTGTGCAAGTGCGAAGAAAACAATTGAGATTGCAAAAAACGGAATTGGGATTTATTGAGAATACAAGCGAAACCAAGAATTCGCATTGTGCGGAAACCGACTTAGCAAAGATGCTGCAATGCATCAAAAATAGGATAAAATAGACCATGCGTCGATTGCCTCCCCTCCGTTCTTTGGAAGCCTTTGTCCGCACAGCAAAGCTAGGCTCGGCTAAAGCCGCTGCCAGCGAATTGTCGCTTTCGCCTCCTGCACTCAGCCGCCGGATCAAAGCGCTTGAAGATTTTATGGGTAAGCCGCTGTTCGACCGCAAATCACAAGCGATGTACTTGAATGCCGATGGTCAGATTTTGATGGCCGCGGTTGACCCAGTGCTGGAATCGCTCAGCGAAATTGTCGAGGAGCTGGCGGGCGAGGGTGGTGAATACCGGCTGCGCCTTGGCGTGCTTCCATTGTTCGGAACCCAACGACTGATCCCGCGTCTACCCGAATTGCGCAAATTGTTCCCGAAACTGCACATTGATGTCGATACATCGGGCCATGCCGAAAATCTGTTGGGCGATGTTGTTGATGCAGCGATCATCATTGCGGATACCGTTGATCCAAAGCTTTATAGTGTACGGCTGGACCGGAACACTGTCTATGCCATCGCGTCACGGGCGATGATGCGGGAGCAGAGTATTAAAACGCCAGCGGACCTTAAAAACCACACGGTGCTGGTGCATAGCGATATGCCGCTGATCTTTGACGCATGGCGCAACGCCATCGGCCAACCAAAGCTAAAACCGCAAGCAATCGACCATATAGACAGTGGTCCGTTGATGCTGGAAGCGGCGGCAAACGGCCTTGGCGTAGCGATCATGCATGGCAGCCATTTCAGCGATGCCAAGGACGACCGGCTAACGCGGTTGTTCGATACCGAGGTTGAGAGTCCGTACAGCTATTGGTTCGTATGCCGCCCGCGTGCATTAAAGCAGCGGGCTGTGCGGATTTTTCATGATTGGTTGCTAAAAGCGGACGTTTAGAATTTAACTTCTGGGACGGCTGAAATGGCCGGGCGGTCTTCGGCATCCAATTCCCAGAAACCTTGCTGGCTAAAACCGAGCCCGTTGGAGAACAGTACCGCCGGGAACGACTCTCTAGCGCCGTTATAGTCAGCAGCGGCGGCGTTAAACGCGCGGCGGGATGCCGCCAGCTTATCCTCAACATCGGCGAGTTCTTGTTGTAGCGTTTGGAAATTCTGGTTCGCTTTCAGATCGGGATAGCTTTCGGAAAGTGCGAATAGACCTTTAAGAGCGCTGGTAAGGCCGCCTTCTGCCGCAGCCATTGATGCCGGATCGCGTGCGGCAAGCGCAGCGTTGCGTGCAGTAATGACCGAATCGAGTGTTGATTTTTCATGCGTTGCATAGCCCTGAACCGTGCTGACCAGATTGGGGATCAGATCGTGGCGTTGCCGCAATTGCGCGTCGATGTCGGCCCAGCCCTGACGACAGTTCTGGCGAAGGCCTACCAACCGGTTGTAGATGATCACGACCATCAGGCCGAGAACCGCGATCACAATTAGCACGATCAACATCATGGCTTTACTCTTTCCCCGTTGGCGTAATTATGCTGTTACATTTAGCATCTCAGGGGGAGATGACCAGACATGATTAATTTGCCCGATGTCGACACCCTGATGGCTGCGGGTCTGGCTGATTGGCTGGAGCAGAAAGCGGCTGAGCGTGCCCAAACCCGACGTAAGATCCAAAAGATAAATTTCATTACAGTTGGCCTTGCAGCTATCGTTGCCTTGGCTGTTTGGGTCACGGATATGAATACAGCCGCCTATTTTGTCTCGGCGTTGGTCGTCTCAGGCGGGCTCGGCTGGTCAGAGCGTCTTCAACGCGGGATGATCAATAGTCTAAAGCAAGCGATGAATGGCACGCTCGCTCGTGCGCTTGGTATAGCCTATAACTTGGTTCCTGAATCAGGCCCTGAATTTGAGCTTGCTCAAGATTATGAGCTTTTGCCGTCCCATGACGATTCCTATTTTCAGGATGAATGGCGCGGCAATGTCGGCGGAACCGAGTTTTTGCTTTTCGAACTGACACTGACCGAAACAAGTGGGTCCGGACGAAGCCGAAAAACTGTCACTGTATTTCGAGGCATGATTTTACGGATGCGGTTTGCTAGGCCATTCCTTGGAACTACATTGGTTAAGCGGAACGGAATTAAGTTTTCGCTTTTCGGCGAATCCAAAAGCTATGGCGGACAAACGCTTGAACGCGTTAAAATGGTTGATCCGCGCTTTGAACAGGCGTTCGACGTTTACGGCACAGATCAGGTTGAGGGGCGCTATCTTGTGCATCCGTCCTATTGCGAGCGGCTGTTGGAATTAGAAAGCCAGTTTTCCGGCGAGAAATTATGTGCTCTATTTTATAAAGGGGATCTGCTGGTTACGATTGAAACCGGTGATCTGTTCGAGAGCGCGACGCTTGATCCGGAAAAGGATCGGCAGTTGCTAGGCCAGACCATTGATCAGTTCGCATCGATCACGCGGCTGATTCAAACTTTGAATGAACGGCCAAGGGATTAAAAGGCCGGGAGCAGCAAAGGACGCATGATCGTTGCGCTGCCCCCTATTGGCAAGGAGGCTGTAGCAGAGAGAAATCTGGAACAGCAGGGTCGCTGCGCAGCTATGGCGAATCAATGTCGCGTAATCCGTGATTTACATCACGGTCTATCGCCAGTTCGCAGACCCACTGTTTATTTTTCGTTTTTCGTTGGTTTGTGAATGTTCGACCGCCCACCGAACTCGGTCAATAGCCTCAACTGGGACCGCTGTGTCAAACACGACGCCACACTTTGTTCCGCGCACCCAGACCACATAACCCAATGCGTCGACTCGCTCGACGCGCAATACAACGGTTGAGCCAATGCGAGGGGGTTCGTCCACATGCAGCCGGCAACCTTTGCGCGACAGATTTTCGACGATGCAGGTGATTGATCTACCAGACATCACCAACGAACCTTCTATGCCCGTAGCTAGCCGCCCCATTGAACGGTCGCCAAGTCTGCTAAAAGATTTTTTTGCGAGCATTCCTAAACAGGTAGCACAGTCAAAGTGAATAAATGGTTAGAACTGCAATGCTAGGGCTATGACCCTCAGTAAAATGCCGCTGATTTCGCCGATTACAAACGATAAATGGGCGCTGGCATTGCTACCAGCGCCCACTACGCCTAAACTTTGGAGGTCCCTTGCCCGAAGGCAATTCTTTCCGGTTTCTGGCGTCCGGATTACCAAACATCCCGAGGGATCTTTGGGTCACCAAACTGCTGTTGGTTTGTCACCCGGCGTTGATCTCAGCGGTGAGGCTTTGACCCGCACATGGCTTCAGTTGTCCTGCAGCAACCTTTACTTCCTGTTCCTTCCGCTTGCGCGTCCGAAGCATTCCGTTCCGGTATCTGACCGCTTTGCTGCCGTTCCATCGCTTTCCCGAAGGTCTGCTTTTTCGTGGCGGCATCACTGCCTGACAAGCACAATCTCTCATCAAACACTGAGTCGGACAATGACAAATTTGTGACTTATCCACAGGCGCAGCGGTTCGTGGTGGATAAAACAGCGTACAACGTCAATTCAAACGAAGACGGCCCCCACGCTGTGCATGGAGGCCGTTCGTTATGACGGGCGGGCGGGGGGAGAGGAGGAGAGAGGCCCGCGCCATCAAATATCGGAGCGACTGTGCCGCTTCCGTTGAGTTACAAATGACGATGTATTACTTTTTGTGCAATTGCGAAAAAAACGGAAGTAGTTGCAAGGAATGCAACTATTTTAGCTCATCGTTACTGCAATGCGGCCAATTGCAGTGCGCGACTGCAGGCCACGCAACGCTTCCAAGCCGTCGGCCAAATCGAACCGCGCTCCGATGTGCGGTTTTAGGCCAGCGACCGCCAGCGCGTCGATTGCCGTGATATTCTCTTGGCCCTTGTCAGGAAAGCGCCGCCCATATTCGCCAGCACGAACGCCGATGATCGAAAATCCTTTTATCAGTGGATAATTGACGCTGATTTCAGGAATGCGCCCGCTGGTGAACCCGATCACCAGATAACGTCCTCCAAACCCCATGCCGCGCACCGATTGGTCGAATAGGTCGCCGCCTACAGGGTCAAAGCACAGGTCGATGCCCGACGGCCCCACGATGGCCCTAACTTCGTCGCGCAGATGTTCGCCGGTGTCGAGGACATGCGCAACGCCGCATTTGTCGCGCAACCATAGCCGTTTCGCCGCACTTGCCGAGGTTGCGATCACACGAGCGCCCAAATGCTGCGCCAGCGAAACTGCGGCCAACCCAACCCCGCCCGCTGCGCCGTGGACCAGCACGGTCTCTCCGCTTTGCATCTGTCCCAAGCGGACTAACGCGACATATGCGGTCAGTAATCCGGCGGTGTGTGCTGCTGCCTCGGCATAATCAAGGCCTGCGGGGATGGGTCGGACCATGTGCGACGGCGCCGCGCGGTATTCCGCAAAAGCCCCCGATTTGCCGCCAACGATGACGCGGTCGCCAACGGCTATTCTCGACACTTCGCTGCCAATCTCAACCACATCCCCCGCGCTTTCCATGCCGATAGTAAACGGCAGGTCTGGCCGGTGCTGATATTTCCCCTCGGTCATGAGCAGGTCGGGGAAGTTGATGCACGCGGCGCGGTTTTTAACCAGTACATCGTTCGAGCTGATGCGTGGCATGTCCGCATCGGCCAGAGCGACTCCGGCAAGGTCCGGCACTAACTCGGTGCAGATCAGCGCCTTCACGGCTGGATGCTGTTCCCCGGTAATGATCCGTGGACGATGCCGCCATCACAGGCAATTGTGTCCCCGACAATATAATCACCCGCGCGGCTGGCGAGGAAGATAGCGAGCCCTGCCATGTCTTCTGGTGTCCCGATGCGCGGGAAAGGAATGCCTTTGGAAACGGCATCGGCATGGTCGCGCGCCGTAGTGTTCATGTCGGATTGGAATGCTCCCGGCGCGATGCAGGTCACTTGGATATTGTGGCTGATCAATTCCGCTGCCATTTTTCGCGTCAGATGGATCACGGCTGCTTTCGATGCTTGATAGGCAAAGGTCGGCCATGGGTTGACTTTCAGACCGTCTATCGATGCGATGTTGATGACTTTGCTTGGGCGGTCAAAGGTCGCCGCCGCTTTCAATTGCGGGTGCATCGCTTGCGTCAGGAAGAACAGGCCTTTGACATTCAGGTCGAACACGCGATCCCATTGCGCGTCAGTAACAGTACCGAATTCCGCACCCCATGCCGCCCCTGCGTTGTTCACGAGAATGTCGATTTTTTCCTCGCGCTCTGCGATTTGCGCGGCAAGGCTATTACAGCCTTCAACGGTTGATAGGTCACACGGGATGCCGATGACTTTGTCACCATATTCAGCAACAGTGGCCTCGATCTGATCGATTTTGCGCGCGCTGATATAAATACGCGCGCAACCTGCGGCGAGATAGCCCTCGACGATCATCTTGCCGATCCCGCGTGATCCGCCAGTGATGACAGCAACTTTGCTATTCAGGTTAAACAGGGAATTCAGGTCCATAATCAATATCCTTATATCAACACCGTTAGCCCTGAGCCTGTCGAAGGGCGCCTCTCAGGGTGGCGCAATGCTGTGGGACCTACTTCGACAAGCTCAGCACTAACGGTTTTTTTCAACCGATCCCTAATATCCGTTCATTGTTGCCACGCGGTCTGCGTGATAATTTACGTCGCCCATAAATTCGGCGAGTGCGCGGTCGCGCTTCATATATAGGCCGATGTCATATTCGTCGGTCATGCCAATGCCGCCATGCATTTGCACACCTTCGCGGACAGACAGGTTGCAGGCGATGCCCGCCTTGGCTTTGGCGGCTGACACGTAAATTTCGGCTTTTTCATGACCTTCGTCCAGCATCGATTGCGCCTTTAGCACAATCGAACGCGCACCTTCCATTTCGCCATAAAGATGCGCGGCGCGGTGTTGCAACGCCTGAAACTCGCCGATCACCCGGTCGAATTGCTTGCGGGTTTTCAGATAGTCAAAGGTAATGTCCATCGCGCCGGTACCAACGCCAACCATTTCGGCAGCCGCGCCGACGCGGCCTGCGCTTAGCATTTTGGACAGGACGGACCAGGCGCCATCGACATCGCCGATGACTGCATCGGCGGTTACTTCAACGCCATCGAATTTAACGTGCGCGCCCATGCTGGAATCGACCAACCGCGCTGCCTCAGTCGACAATCCGTCGGCGTCGGTTTCGACAGCAAACACAGTCAAGCCATCTTGCTCGCCCGCGGCACCGGCAGTGCGGGCGACAACTATCAGCATATCCGACGATGCACCTTGGACAACGAACTGCTTATGTCCGTTAAGCTTGAAACCATTGCCGCTGCGTTCAGCGAAGCACGCGGTCTTTTCGGGGCGGTGCTTTGGGCCTTCATCGATGGCGAGACCGATGACTGTTTCGCCAGCGATGATGCCGGGGAACCAGCGATCCCGCATCGCTTTATCGGCAAGCTTCAATGCCTCAACTGCAGCGACCGAGGTGCTAAGGAATGGTGACGGCGATAGATTGCGACCGATTTCCTCCAACACAATCCCTGCCTCGATATGGCCAAGGCCAAGGCCGCCTTGATCCTCGGGAATCAGTATTCCGGTAAAACCCATTTCGCCAAATTGTTTCCACAGGCCGTGGGCGAAGCCGTCCTTGCATTCCATGTCGCGATATTTTCGGAAATGCGCGACCGGCGCTTCGCTAACCATGAAATCACGCGCACTGTCGCGCAGCATGTTTTGGTCGTCGTTTAATGTCATAGCCATTGGATCAAGCTCCCGGCATTTCTAGGATGCGCTTCGATACTACATTCAGCATCACTTCGCTGGTGCCGCCCTCGATGCTGTTCGCTTTGGTCCGCAGCCAGTTGCGCGCCTTCGATCCGCCGTTCGAGGCTTCACTATCCCATTCCAGCGCCGATGAACCGCCGGTTGCCATTACAAGCTCGTGGCGGCGCTTGTTCAATTCAGTGCCGACATATTTCATCAGGTTGGAATAGGCTGGATGTGCGCGACCGGTTTTCCATTCGTCCATAAAGCGTTCGCCGTGCGCGCGGAATGTCAGGTTATCGACATCGAACAACGCCATTTGCGCGCGGAGCACAGGCTCTTCGGCCAACACCGCTTTCATCGCAGCGCCAATCGAAGTCACGCCGCCATCGCCGCCCATGCCGGATATCATTTCACGTTCATGGCCGAGCAAATACTTGGCGACATCCCAGCCGCGATTCAGTTCACCAACAATTTGATGCTTTGGCACAACGACATCGTCGAAAAACGTCTCGCAGAACGGCGAGTTGCCAGAGATCAGCTTGATCGGTTTGGTCGAAACGCCCGGTGTGGTCATGTCGAACAACAAGAACGATATTCCCTGATATTTGTTGGTCTTATCTGTGCGGACAAGGCAGAAAATCCAGTCGGCTTTATCAGCATAGCTGGTCCAGATTTTCTGGCCGTTGACGACCCAATGGTCGCCCATATCCGCGCCATAGGTTTGCATCGAGACAAGGTCGCTGCCCGAACCGGGTTCGGAATAACCCTGACACCAGCGGATTTCGCCGCGTGCAATTTGTGGCAGATAATGTCGTTTTTGTTCTTCACTGCCGAATTTCAGCAATGCAGGGCCAAGCATCCAAATGCCGAAACTGTTCAGCGGGCTGCGCGCATTTGCCCGCGCCATTTCCTGACGGAAGATTTTGGTTTCAGCCGCCGACAGACCAGCACCACCATAATCTTTCGACCAATCAGGAACCGTCAGGCCAGCCTCTGCGCTGCGATCCAGCCACAGTTTTTGCGCATCGGATTGAAAGACAAAATTGTGCCCGCCCCAGCAGACATCCTCGTCGCCACGTTGCGGTGTCCGCATTTCTGCAGGGCAGTTGGTTTCGATCCAGCTCCGGATTTCTGTCCGGAACGCGTCATGCTCGCTCATCACAAAGCTCCTCAAAATCTACCGCATCACTATGTCCTTTTGAAGGGTTTACGCAAGCGTCAACTTAACAGGCCTTGTTTCCGTAACGGCATTTTTGCGCCCGTTGACCGCGGCTTTTTAAGCGCACAGGGTGACATCGAGAGAGTCGGGGCAAAGGAGCGCAAAATGAGATTCGCTGAAGCTATGTCCCGCGCCCGCAGGGTAGTCCAAGGATGACCGTTGCGGCAAAGCTTCCGACCCGGATAAAGATTTTCCACGGGCTGGGATCGATTGCGTATGGCGTCAAAGACAACGGCTTTTCGACCTTTTTGTTGCTGTTTTACAATCAAGTTATCGGGCTCGACGCGCGGCTGGTTTCGCTGGCGCTAACGATAGCGATGATCGCCGATGCCTTTGCAGATCCGTTGATCGGCTATTTCAGCGATCGCACGCACACACGTTGGGGGCGGCGCTTGCCATGGATGTATGTTTGCGCCGTTCCGCTGGGGCTTGCGTGGTTGCTGCTATGGGTCAATCCGCAAGGCATGGGCGACGGCGCGTTCGTTTACCTATTGGTCACGGCGTTTTTTGTGCGCGTTTTGGTGTCGGCGGTTGAGGTTCCCAACGCGGCTTTAATCCCCGAACTGACCGCCGATTATGACGAGCGCACCGCGATTATGCGTTTCCGCTATTTGTTTGGCTGGGCAGGCGGGCTGGTTTTGCTGTTCCTTGCGTATGACGTGTTTCTGGTGCCCAGTGCGCAATATCCGGTCGGGCAACTGAACCCCAATGGCTATTGGAATTACGGGTTATGCGGCGCGGTGCTGATGGTGGTCAGCGTTTTGCTCGCAGCCATTGGCCAGCACAAACATGTCGCCCATTATCCAAAGGAACGGAATGTCGCTAAACACAAAAATGGCGCTTTCGGAGAAATTTTTGAAGCGCTCAGCCATCCTGCGGCGGTGATTCTGCTGCTTGGCGCAGCGTTTGCCTATGTTAGCCAAGGGATTACCTTTTCGATAAGCAACTATCTATATCTGTTCGTTTGGCGCTTTTCCTCCGGTGCCTTTGCACTCTATCCTTTGCTGTTGATGGCCAGTGTTGTTGCAACGTTTTTTCTCGTCACGCCTTTGGTCGCCAGATTTGGCAAAAAAGTTGTGGTGATCGGTGGAGGCCTGATCGGCATGTGTTTTTGGACCACGCCATTCGTTCTCAAGCTTTCAGGGATGTGGCCAGAAACGGGAACCGATTTATCGACTGCTATGGTCTTTGCGTTCTCTTTTGTTTCAAACTGCACCAGCGTGATGTCGATGATCGCCGGGCAATCGATGGTTGCCGATTTGGTTGAAGCATCAGAGGTTAAAACCGGCAAGCGCGCCGAGGGTGTGTTTTCGGCGGGCTGGTTCTTTGTACAGAAATGCGGCGTCGGACTTGGTATCTTGTTTTCCGGGCTAATCGTGCATTGGTCCGGCTTGCCCGCAAAGGCCGATCCGACAGCCGTTGCCCCTGCAGTGATCGATAACATGATGATGTTTTATGCGTTGGCTGTTGTGGTTCTGGCGATCATAGGGGCGATAGTGTTCCGCAATTTCCCCATCGGTCGCGACGATCATGACGAAAGATTGCGCCTGCTTGCGGCGAGTGAAAAAAGCAATTGAAGCGCTGAAGACTTCAGCGCAAAGATGAAAAATTAACCGGACGATTAAAAAAGGACGACTCACATGGACTTTACACTCACCGAACGGCAGAGCTTTTGGCGCGACCGCGTGCGCGATTTTATCGAACAAAACGTCCGCCCCAATCATCCCGAATTTATGCGCCAAGAGCATGAGGGCGAGCGTTGGAAAGTCATCCCCATTGTTGAGGAGATGAAAGCCAAGGCCAAGGCCGCTGGCATCTGGAACCTGTTTATGCCGCCCAATGCGGGGCACGTGCATGTTGACGACAGCGTTGCGTTCGACGGCCCCGGTCTGACCAATTTGGAATACGCTTTGTGTGCCGAGGAAATGGGCCGCATCGGTTGGGCATCCGAAGTGTTCAACTGCTCAGCGCCTGACACTGGCAACATGGAAGTGTTCATGCGTTACGGCACGGCTGAACAGAAACAGCGCTGGATGGTACCGTTGATGAACGGCGAAATCAGGTCGGCCTTTTTGATGACGGAGCCTGCGGTTGCTTCGTCCGACGCCACCAATATCCAGACGCGAATGGTGCGTGATGGCGACGAATATGTGATCAATGGCGTCAAGTGGTGGTCGTCGGGCGTGGGCGATCCGCGTTGCAAAATCGCGATTGTCATGGGCAAGACTGACACCGAGGCAAAACGCCATGCCCAGCAATCACAGATCCTCGTGCCGCTTGATACGCCGGGCGTTAAGGTGCTGCGCCACCTGCCGGTCTTTGGCTATGATGACGCGCCGCACGGCCATATGGAGGTCGAACTGAAAGACGTCCGCGTGCCTGCCGAAAACGTGTTGCTGGGCGAAGGACGCGGGTTTGAGATTGCGCAGGGCCGCCTCGGGCCTGGACGCATCCACCACTGCATGCGCACGATCGGTGTCGCCGAAGAGGCGCTGGAGAAGATGTGCAAGCGGCTGTTGTCGCGCACAGCGTTTGGCAAGCGGATTGCGGAACACAGTGTGTGGGAAGAACGCATTGCCCGCGCTCGCATCGACATCGAAATGACGCGCCTGCTGTGCCTAAAGGCTGCGCACATGATGGACACTGTGGGCAACAAGATCGCCGCTGGCGAAATCGCGATGATTAAGGTGCAGGCACCGAACATGGCGCTAAAGATTATCGACGATGCCATTCAGGCGCATGGCGGCGGCGGCGTTTCCAACGACTTTGGTCTGGCCTCGGCTTATGCGCATCAACGCACATTGCGATTGGCCGATGGTCCCGATGAAGTCCACGCGCGCGCGATTGCCCGCATTGAATTCGGTAAGCATGGATCGAACAGTGCTGGCGAAATTTCCTCTGGCGATATGGCGGCAACACGGTGAAGGCAGCGGTTTTAATCCAGCCGGGCCACCCACTGGAGATTGAGACCCTCTCAATCTCTAAACCACAGGCGCATGAGGTGCTGATCCGCACCGCCGCCTGTGGGCTGTGCCATAGCGACCTGCACTTTATCGAAGGCACCTATCCGCATGCGCTTCCGGCGGTCCCGGGGCATGAGGCGGCGGGTATCGTTGAGGCAGTTGGCAGCGAAGTGCGGACAGTGAAGGTCGGCGATGCGGTTGTTACGTGCCTGTCGGCATTTTGCGGGCATTGCGAGTTTTGTGTGACTGGCCGGATGTCGCTTTGCCTGGGCGGGGACACGCGGCGTAAATCGGGTGAAGAACCACGTATCTCGCGGTCAGATGGTTCGCCCGTGGCGCAAATGCTGAACCTTTCCGCCTATGCCGAAATGATGCTGATCCACGAACATGCCTGCGTGCGGATTGACCCTGAAATGCCACTAGATAGGGCGTCGGTGATTGGTTGCGCGGTCACCACTGGGGCTGGCACGATCTTTAATGCATGCAAATTGACGCCGGGCGAGACGGTGGCCGTTATCGGCTGCGGCGGCGTCGGGTTGGCTACGATTAACGCCGCAAAGATTGCAGGCGCTGGCCGGATTATTGCCTGTGACCCGATCCCTGAAAAGCGTGCGCTGGCTTTGAAGCTTGGCGCGACCGATGTGGTTGATGCGCTGGCCGATGATGCCGCGGCACAGGTGCTGGCCTTGACCAAAGGCGGCGTCGATCATGCGATTGAGGCTGTCGGACGGCCAGCCTCTGGTGAACTTGCGGTCAAGTCGTTGAAGCGCGGCGGCACAGCAACGATCCTTGGCATGATGCCATTGCAGCATAGCGTCGGCCTATCCGCGATGGACCTGTTGTCGGGCAAGAAACTGCAAGGCGCGATCATGGGCGGCAACCGCTTCCCTGTCGATATTCCGCGTCTGGTTGATTTCTATATGCGCGGGTTGCTTGATCTCGACAGCATCATTGCCGAGCGTATTCCGCTGGAGGCGATCAACGGCGGCTTTGAGAAAATGAAGAAAGGCGATAGCGCGCGTAGCGTTATTGTTTTTGACAAGTGACCGAGGTTGTCGACGCCGATGAAGCTTTTGTGGGCACTGTCGAACCCGAGGGTGCGGACCGGCTCGACGAGGGCAAGCTGACCGAATGGATGCATGCGAATGTTGAGGGTTTCAAAGGCCCACTGCATTTGACTAAGTTCAAAGGCGGCCAGTCCAATCCGACCTATAAGATCGAAGCATCATCGGGCAATTACGTGCTGCGCCGCAAACCCTTTGGCATGTTGTTGCCGTCTGCACATGCGGTGGACCGCGAATATAAGGTGCAGGCGGGGTTGTTCACAACGGGCTTTCCGGTCGCGCGTCAATATGGCGTATGCACCGACGACAGCATCGTTGGCAGCTGGTTCTATGTCATGGGCATGGTGGATGGTCGAACGATCTGGAACGGCGCGATGCAAGGCAGCAATCCAGTCGAACGCCGCGCGGTCTACTTCGAGATGATTGATGTGCTGGCACAACTGCACAACACCGATGTCGAGGCAGCAGGCCTGTCTGATTATGGCAAGCCCGGCAATTATTTCGGGCGGCAGGTGGATCGCTGGACCAAGCAATACCGGTTGTCGGAAACAGAGACGATGCCGGATATGGAACGGCTGATCGAATGGCTGCCATCGACTTTGCCTGAACAGACACGGACCAGCGTCGTCCATGGCGACTATCGTATCGACAATGCGATTTTTGAACGGGACGGCACCAGGTGCTTGGCGGTGCTCGATTGGGAATTGTCAACTTTGGGCGACCCCCTTGCCGATTTTTCTTATGTCGCGATGGCATGGGTTACCGAAAATGCCGGACGATCCGGCGTGATGGATTTGGACCGCAAAGCGCTTGGCATTCCCGAATTGGACGAAGTAGTTCAGCATTATTGTAAAGCCACCGGGCGTGACGGCATTCCTGATCTCAACTGGTATTTTGCCTATAACTTCTTCCGTCTGGCGGGGATTATACAAGGCATCAAAAAACGCGTGATCGACGGCACCGCCAGTTCGGCGCATGCAAAGGCTATGTCCGAACGGGTGTTGCCACTGGCCGAAGCGGCGATGAAGTTCGCCAAAATCGCCGGAGCGTGACTTAGCTTCCTCCTCGTTCGAGGGAGGAATTATGGGAGATAAACATGTCGCTATTTGATATGACCGGCAAGGTCGCCATTATTACAGGATCGTCGCGCGGAATTGGGCAAGCTATTGCCGAGGAAATGGCCGATCACGGCGCAAAGGTGGTAATCTCCAGCCGCAACATCGGCCCGTGTGAAGAGGTTGCTGCTGGCATCAATGCCAAGCATCCAGGGGCTGCGATTGCGGTGTCTTCTAGCCTGTCGTCAAAAGAGTCGTTGCAAAATCTGGTCGATGAAACGCGCACGGCTTTCGGCAAAGTCGACGTCATTGTCTGCAACGCAGCATCAAATCCGCATTATGGCCCGATGGCGACTATCACCGATGAGCAGCTGCGCAAGACGCTGGACCATAATATCGTGTCACAACATTGGTTGATCCAAATGGTTGTACCCGAAATGATTGCACGAAAATCGGGGTCGATTGTTATCGTCTCATCCATCGGTGGTCTGCGCGGGTCGCCGATTTTGGGCGCCTATGCGATTACCAAGGCCGCTGATATTCAGATGACCAAGAATCTGGCGCGCGAATATGGGCTGGACAACGTGCGGATCAATTCGATCGCACCGGGTCTGGTCAAAACCGATTTCGCCAAGGCATTGTGGGAGAACCCGGAGAACCTGAAACATTCAACAGCGAGCGCAGCAATGGGCCGCATCGGCGAGCCCCGGGAAATTGCAGGCGCAGCGGTGTTTTTGGCATCCGATGCTTCGAGTTTTATGACCGGCCAAACAATCGTTATAGACGGAGGCGTAGTGGTATGAGCGGGCAATTATCAGGTAAAGTCGCAATTATCACTGGTGCTGGATCAGGCATTGGCCGCGCATCGGCAATCCGCTTTGCAGTTGAGGGCGCAAAGCTGGTTATCGGTGACAAAAGCGAAGGCGTTTTTGAAACGGCGAAAATGGTTGAGGCCGCTGGCGGTGCAGTCACGGCTTTGCAAATCGATGCAGGTATCGAACCCGATGTCGCCAAGCTGGTGGCAGCAGCAATCACCAATTACGGCGGCGTCGATATCGCCTTTGCCAATGCCGGGATTATCGGCGACATGGGCGCGATCTTTGAAATCGATCCCGCCGCGATGGCGGAGACATTTCGCGTCAATATCATCGGCCCCGCTTTGATGGTTAAACATGCGGGCAAAGCAATGGTCGATCAAGGCCGCGGTGGATCGATTGTGCTGACCGCAAGTGTTGCTGGCCTTAACTCTGGCGCAGGGCCGCTGACCTATTCGGCATCCAAAGCGGGCGTGATCAATCTGGCCAAGACGGCGGCGCAGCAGCTGACCACTTCGGGCGTTCGGGTAAACGCAATCTGCCCCGGCCTGACCGAAACCGGTATGACCAAGCCGACATTCGATTATGCGCGAGACAAAGATGTGATGCACAAAGTCGGGCAGTTGAACCCACTGAAACGTGCGGGCCAGCCTGAGGAGCTTGCCAATGTTGCCTTGTTCCTTGCCAGCGATCAGGCCAGCTATGTCAACGGTCAAGCCATTGCGGTAGATGGTGGCCTCACCAGTTCGCATCCCGTCACCCGCCAACTTTTGGGACAGACTTCACACTGATATGATCACAGTTTCAAATCCAGCAGAGCTTGGCTTCCTTCCCGACCGATTGGAACGTATTCCCGCTTATCTCAAAGCGAAATATCTCGACAGCGGAAAGCTGCCCCACGCGGCGCTGCTGATTGGGCGCGGTGACGAGATCGCGCATCTTTCGCTGCAAGGCGATGCCCGCCCCGGGCAGCCCTTGAAAGACGATGCCATTTTCCGCATCGCCTCGATGACAAAGCCGATTACCTCGATTGTCTTTATGCAGCTGGTCGAGGAAGGCAAAGTCGCGCTGTCTCACTCTGTCGCCAGCTTCCTACCAGAATTTAAGGATATGGGTGTATTCGTCTCGGGCGGCGGCAATGTTCCGTTCGTCATGCGCCCGCCCGCAACGCCTATGAAAATGGTCGATCTGTTGCGACACACCAGCGGGCTGACTTATGGTTTTCAGGAACGAAATCCGATGGATGCGGCGTACCGTGCGCTGAAACTTGATGATTTCCACGGGAAGCGCAGCCTTGACGAATTTGTTGCCGAACTTGCCAAAATCCCTTTGCAATTCGATCCCGGCACTTACTGGAACTACTCGGTTTCGACCGATGTGCTCGGTGCGGTCATCCAACGGATTGAGGGCAAGCCGCTCGACCAAATCTTTGAGGAACGCTTGTTCGGCCCGCTTGGCATGGTCGACACTGGCTTTTTTGTAGCGCCCGAAAAAATGGACCGCGTCCCCGACTGCTTCCATTTTCACCCGACCGAAACGAAAGTGATGTTCGACAATGGCGACGGCAGCCGCTGGGCAAAGCCCGGACCGTTTCTGTCGGGCGGCGGCGGGCTATGTTCAACGCTTTCCGATTATCACCGGTTTTGCCGGATGCTGTTGAACGGCGGCGCGCTAGATGGTGTACAGATTATCAGCCCGAAAACGCTCGAACTAATGGCAGCGAATCATTTGCCCAGCGGTGGCGACTTGACGCAGCACAGCACGTCTCTGTTCAGCGAAGCGGAAAATGCCGGTGCTGGCTACGGGCTGGGTTTTGGCGTTACGATCGATCCTGCTGCGACGATGTTGGCCGGATCGAAAGGGGAGTTTTATTGGGGCGGGATGTTTTCAACCGCGTTCTTTGTGGACCCTGCTGAGGACATCATCATGATTTTCATGACGCAGTTGATGCCATCAAGCATCTATCCTGTGCGCCGCGAGATAAAGACAATGCTGTATGCGGCGCTCGCCGCCTGACCAACTGGAGACTGACTATGCAATCTGTAACAACCGAACGTCATGACGATGTCCTCGTCATCATTGTCAATAATCCGCCGGTGAACGCGTTAAGCTGGCATGTCCGCGAAGGCCTGAAAGATGGCGTTGTCGAAGCATTGGGCGATGCGTCGATCAAGGCTGTTGTGATCCGCTGTGATGGTAGCACCTTTATTGCAGGAGCGGACATCACAGAATTCACGCAAGCACCCAAAGAGCCCGCATTGGGCGCAACATTGGATGCAATGGAAACCGCGACTAAGCCGATTATCGCCGCGATCCACGGCACGGCGTTGGGCGGCGGGTTGGAAACGGCTTTGTGCTGCCATTACCGCATCGCTGTGCCATCGGCAAAATTGGGTGTTCCAGAGGTGAAGCTTGGCCTGTTGCCCGGCGCTGGCGGAACCCAGCGTCTGCCGCGCTTGGTGGGGGTTGAGGCCGCTGCTGCCATGTGTTCCGGTGGTGATCCTGTTCCCGCGGCCAAGGCGTTCGAGATGGGGCTGGTCGATAGGATGGCGGGCGAAGACAACCTAGCCGCCGACGCCATCACCTTTGCCCGCGAGATGATCGCCAACGGGCCGCGCGCCACCCGCGATCTTCCGGTAAAGGGGGATGCAAGCGCACTCGAAGGCATGAAGGCCGCGAATGCCCGCAAATGGAAAGGCTTTGACGCGCCCTACGCCAATCTGGCCTGTGTCGAGGCAGCAACGCGATTGTCGTTTGATGAAGGTATGGCGTTTGAACGCACAGAGTTCATCAAGCTGATGATGGGAAGCCAGTCTGCGGCGCAGCGGCATATGTTCTTTGCCGAGCGTCAAGCCGCCAAGATCGACGGTCTTGCCAAAGACATTCAGCTGCGCGACGTCAAGAAAGTCGGCGTGATCGGCGCAGGCACGATGGGCGGCGGCATTTCGATGAATTTCCTGTCCAAAGGAATTCCTGTGACCATCGTCGAAATGGTGCAGGAGAACCTTGATCGCGGCGTCGGTGTGATCCGCAAAAATTACGAGGCATCCGCTGCCAAGGGGCGTTTTACGACCGAACAAGTTGAGGCGATGATGGGTGCGTTGACGCCTTCCCTGTCGCTTGATGATCTTGCCGACTGCGATCTGGTGATCGAGGCTGTGTATGAAAGCATGGACGTCAAAAAAGAGGTGTTCGGTAAGCTCGACACGATCTGCAAACCCGGCGCGATTTTGGCGTCAAACACCAGCTATCTTGACGTTGACGCGATTGCCGCCGCGACGTCGCGTCCGCAAGATGTCGTTGGCATGCACTTCTTCTCGCCCGCTAACGTGATGAAGTTGCTAGAAGTTGTGCGCGGCGCAAAGACCGCTGATGATGTGCTGGCAACCGCGATGGCGATTGGCAAAAAGATCGGCAAAGTCGCAGTTGTCGCGGGCGTATGCCACGGCTTTATCGGCAACCGAATGCTGTCGACCCGCCAAGCACCGGCGATGCAATTGCTGTTGGAAGGCGCAACGCCTTCACAAATCGACAAAGTCCACACCGATTTCGGCATGCCAATGGGGCCGTTCCAAATGAGCGATTTGGCTGGCCTCGACATCGGCTGGCACCGCGATCCGACAAAGGTCGAAACCATCCGCGATGCATTGTGTGCCGCAGGCCGTTTTGGCCAGAAAAACGGCAAAGGCTTTTACGATTATGATGCCAAGCGCGTTGGTACAGAATCGGCAGAGGCACTTGGCATCATTGAAGAGTTCCGCGCGACGTCAAACCTACCCAAGCGCGACATCAGCGATCAGGAAATTATTGAGCGCACACTCTATCCGATGGTCAATGAAGGCTATAAAATCTTGGAAGAGGGCAAGGCCCAGCGCGCGTCCGACATCGACGTCGTCTGGATCTATGGCTATGGCTGGCCAGTCTATCGCGGTGGACCGATGTTCTGGGGCACGTTGGAAGGTGAAGGCAAGATTGTCGAGGCGCTGGAACGCCATGGCATCGCCGTCGCCGATTCGCTGAAAGTCAAAGCCTGACCCTAAAGCCATCGCCGGTGAGTTGATGCTCCCCGGCGATGAGCCGAAAATGAACAACGGTTCATCTCGGCAACCCTGCGAGTCGCCGATAAGATGTTGTGGCAAAACCCCTCCTTGGCCATCAGCATGGCACAAGATAACGGTTCAGGGTCGCTTCCATGTTTCGCAAAAATTTGATCGCCGCTTTTGGCGCATTGGCTTTGCTTATTCCGGCGCAAGCGATGGCGCTGCAATGCGTGCCCTATGCCCGTCAGGCATCGGGCGTGCAGATTTTTGGTAATGCAAACACTTGGTGGGGTCAGGCTGCGGGTAAATATGACCGTGGTACCGAACCCAAGGTTGGTGCGGTGATGACCTTTCAGGCAACGCGCGGCAATCCGCTGGGCCATGTCGCAATGGTCAGCAAAATTGTGTCCGACCGTGAAGTCCTTGTCGATCACGCTAACTGGTCGTTGATCGGAGGAAGTCGTGGTCACATCGAACGCGGTTCGCGCGTAATAGACGTGTCGGCTGCTGGCGATTGGAGTGCGGTTCGCGTCTGGTATGCAACCATCGGCGATATGGGCCGCACAACCTATCCGCTGCATGGCTTCATTTATAACAACAAACCCGAAAAGCTTATAGCACTTCGTTAAGCGCTTTGCGGCCCCACACGATCAGGAACAGCAACGCTGCGCCGATCATAATGAAGGTCGCTGGTTCCCACCAATTGAACAACGCCACACCAACGGCAGGTGCAAAAATATAAGCCGCGCCGTTGACAGAGGCGATTTTGCCCGCGACATCGCCCTGTTCGTTGCGTTTAACGGCAAGTGATGCCCCGGCGGTAAAGCCTGGGCGGTAAAGTCCAAAACCCAGTGATGCGATCGCAAATCCCAACGTGATGCTGTAAAAGTCGTAGCTTGCGCCAACCAACGCAACGCCCAGCAATGCCAGTAGTGATCCCCATAACACCGAGTTACGCGGCGAGATTGTCAGAATCGGGATCAATCCCCATTGTGCCAACAAAGTCGCCATCGCGCCAACAAACATGACCGAACCGGTTGCCTCAACAGCCTCTTTTGGTAGGTCGTGCAGATTGAGCCGGTCACGGATCAAAAAGCCGACAACCCCCAGCAAGATTGCTTGTGCATGGCCGCCAAGCAAGCCCGCAACCATCCAATTTTTCAATCGCGATTCTAGCCAATGCAATCGCACCTGTTCTTGCGGCAGAGCAGAGTTCGCTTCGTCTTCGCTTGCTGCATCGTCGCGTGTTGGCTGATTCATAGATGCTGCATTGGGGTAAGACGCGACAATGCCGCGCGCTTCAAAACGCGGCGTATCGTTAGGAAGGCGGAGTTTTAATGCGAGCAATACCAACAGCCCGAACGCCGCAAAGATTATCAACGGTCCTGCAAGACCAAATGGTTCAAACACCAGAAAATGGGCCAGCGCTGGACCGATAACAGTTCCCAATCCGAAAGATGATGCGAGCAGCGATAGCGCTTTGGCGCGCTCGGCTCGTTCCGTCCGCGCGGCGATATAGGCTTGCACGGCGGGCGGGGCGGCAGATCCAAAACCGCCGTAAAGGCTTCGGAACAAGGCAAAGATCACAAATGTGATAGCAGGGCCGATATAGCCGTTGAGCCCGAGCCACAAAACCAGCCCGCAGAGCCCCATTGATGCAGCAAAGCCGATCATACCAACCGCCATCAAGGCTTTGCGCCCACGCTTGTCCGACAGTCGCGCCCATTTAGGGGCAGTCATCACCCACAATAAAGCGGACCAGCTGAAAGCAAGGCTGACCCAGACGTCCGGCATATCCAGCTGGCTAGCGATGGCGGGAAGCGCCGATTGCATGGCGGTGTTTCCTGCCGCGGACACGAGCATGACCATGAAAAGGATCACGACTCGATCGGACGGGATCGCTGCCGTTTTTCCGACGGTCAAGATTTTGTCCAATCATAGCTGCGCGTAACTGCGGCGACATGCAGGTCGTAACGCGTGTACCAAATCCCTCGACCCCGATCGCGTATCGCTGCGTGGCGCGGATGATCGCGCCACGCTTTGGCGGCGGCTTCGTCTGCCCAATAGCTGGCAGTTATGCCGAGGCCATCAGCGCCGCGTACAGAATCAATGCCGATATATCCCGGCTGCTGTGCTGCCAACGCGTCCATATCGGCTGCTGCCGCGCTGTAACCCGCGTCATCGTCGAGACTGCGCTGCGCCACAAAAATTACGGCAATTGTTCCGGGCGCGCGCGTTGTCATCGCATTAGTCTTAAAGGCGGAATGAGGGGCAGGGCAACCCGCCCTGTCGATGTATCAGCATCTTTTTTGCTTAATGCAGTTGCATCGAATCGCCGCATTTGCGAGTAAGATGTCAAAATCTTTGCAAACATAAGGCAGATTAATGACCGACAATTCCATGGCCATTGGTGCCCGACTTGGCCAGATCAAGCATGATGTTAAGCGGTTTTTCGGCCCTTGGGGTGTCTTTTTCAAAGGTTTCGTGAAACATCCTGTGATGGTTGGCTCCATCATTCCGTCGTCGCGCCGTACGATCAACAAGATGCTCGCGCCGGTGCAATGGGATGAATGCAAGTTATTCGTCGAATATGGTCCGGGCGTTGGTACGTTCTGTCAGCCTGTGCTTGATCGGATGCGTAAGGACGCGACGATGCTGGTCATCGACACTAACCCCGATTTCATCGAATTCCTCAACAAACATTTCCGCGACAGCCGCTTCATTGCGGTTCATGGTTCGGCAGCCGATGTAAATGCGACGATCCGCGAATTCGGTTTTGAACATGCTGATTATGTTTTGTCAGGGCTGCCGTTTTCGACGCTGCCCGGGGATCTTGGGCCGAAAATTGCGGAGGAAACCGCAAAGGCTATTCGCCCCGGCGGCGCGTTCCTTGTCTATCAATTCCGTGCCCGTGCTCGTGATTTTATGGAGCCATATTTCAACCGCATCGATAACGGCTTTGAACTGTGGAATGTTCTGCCATGTTATTTGTTCTGGGGTTGGAAGAGCTAAGTACGTTTTCTAAGAGAGTTTTTTAGGCATTTTCCCGCGCAACATCTTCGTGATCCGCGTCGAGATACGGCGACCAATGTTATAGTCGACAGTGTTCACCAGCAGATAGGCCAACGACCAGTGCAGCCGGTTGAACCACGATAAACGGTCGCGGTGCAGGTCAGCGGTTTGCACTTTGCTTTCCAGAGCCAGTTCGGCGGCCAACCCACGTAAATAATCCGCTACCCCTATGTCATCAATCCGCAGCATAATCTCTTCGTTGATAAACATGCTGCGGATATCGAGGTTGGCGGAACCAAGATAACAGGTATTATCGATGACCAGCATTTTGGCATGAAGAGGGCGCGTCTGGAATTCGCAAATCTGCACCTGCCGTTTCAGTAGATAGCCATAGAGTATCCGCGCTGCGCCAATTGTTGCGTTGTTGTCGGTCTTCCCCGCCAACACCAACCGCACCTGCCCGCCGTCGCGCACGGCTTTGGCCAGCCGCCGCAGAATCGTTTGCGTGGGTGAGAAATAGGCCGCAACAATGTCAACGGACTTGGCGTGTTGCAGGTCGCGTTTTAATGCTAATGCCCAAGGCGCGATCCGGTTGGTCGGCCCGCCCACCAACCATTGCAAAGGTCCGGTTCCGGATCGCCAATCCCGGATCAGCCTTCGCAACGCCAATAGACTGACGCCTCCGTCTGCTGACAATTGGATCAGTTCGGTTATATAACGTCCAATTCGTGCGACCTCTGGTCCCGATACGATCAGCCCCAAATCCTCCCAGCTTTGGTTCCCACGCCGCCCAAAATACTGGTCGGTAATGTTGTATCCACCGACCAAAGCTTGCCGGTCATCAACGATCAGGATTTTCTGGTGGTTGCGGATCAAATATGACAGCCGCCAACGCGAGCTGAAATAGTGATATTTGCCGCCAGCATCGGCTATCGGTTGAAAGAACGCGACAGGGACATTGGCCGAGCCAAAACTGTCGATCAGCATATCGACTTTGACGCCGCGCCCTGCCGCTTCGACAAGCGCATCGCGCACCTCGGTGCCGCTGGAGTCGTTGCTAAACATATAGATGCTAAGCGTGATAGTCGCCGTCGCCGCCTCGATCATCAGCAACAAAGCTTGCAACCGGTCATCCGGCGCATGCAAGATATAAAGCTGGTGATCGGCGACCTCGAACCGTTTACCGGGGAATTGCAATGGGTCAGTCACATCCTCCATCCCATACCGATAGGGCGTGGATTAACCGCACGCAACCGGCGTGGCCCCTCCTTTTCATTGACAATCGGGGCGCTGCATATTAGCGGATGTCAACTTTCCAAACATTCCAAATGATTCAGGAGCCGACATGGCGCGCGTTACCGTTGAAGATTGCGTAGACAAAGTATCCAACCGGTTTGATCTGGTGTTGATTGCTGCCGAGCGTGCTCGTGAAATTTCGGGCGGCGCAGAGCTGACCATCGACCGCGATCGCGATAAAAATCCTGTGGTTGCGCTGCGCGAAATCGCCGAAGAAACCGTTCGTACCGATAGCCTGCAAGAAAGCCTGGTTCAGTCGCTGCAGAAAATGCAAGTCGATGAAGACGAGGCACCCGATGAAATCGGCTCGCTCGCGCGTTCGGCTGAAGCTCTCCGTCTTACCGCTGCGGCGCCTGCACGTGGCGCTGGCGTGGCCCGCGACTACGACCGGTAGATGTTTGGGGCTGGTTCCCCATATTATCAGGTCTCAGATTTTGAAAAGGCTCGGTTCGTCCGAGCCTTTTTCCTTTTGGTATACGCACATAGCACTGTTAGACAGACCGCATGAGCGAGGAATTGGTTGGAATAGCGGATATCGTAACCGGCGCGACTATTGCGCGCGCGGTGGAACCGGAAGCCGGTGAAGGCCGGGGAAACGACGACGCCTGCCTGAATTGCGGGTCGATCTTGTTTGGCGCACATTGTCATGGCTGCGGACAAAAGGGTCATGCGCACCGCACACTCCGCGCGTTTGGCCATGATTTCATGCACAGTGTTTTGCATTTTGACGGCAAGATATGGCGGACATTGCCTCTGTTATTCTGGAACCCCGGAGAATTAACGCGGCGTTATGTGCATGGCGAACGCGCCAAATTCGTCTCGCCGCTTGCGCTGTTCCTGTTCAGCGTTTTTCTCACATTCGCGGTATTCAGTTGGCTGATGCCGCAAAATACCGATGCCATATTCGACGACGAAAAGGCCGGAGCCCAATATCAGGCTGACCGTAAAGAGATATTGGACGATCTCGCACAGTTACAGGCTGACAAAAAGACGGCAGATGCAAAACAGCAGCCCGGTGGTGAATGGAGAGACCGCGCAATTGCGCGACAGCAACGCGATCTAAAGGCACTAGAGGACGGCCGTGGCAAGGAAGTCCGTCAGTCGGAACTGGCAAAGAGCAAAATTACAAAAGCTAAAGCGGAAAGCGACGCCAATATCGCTCGGCTAGAGGCGCAATTGCAAGCAGCGCGTGAAGCTGGCAAGCCCATAAAGTCGATCGAAGAAAGCCTTGAATCACAGCGGGTTGATGCGAAAGTGATGGACGGTGCGTTGGCCTCTTTAAAGCAGGATAAATCGGATCGCGTCGAGGGCAATTGGACATTTACCGACCCTAGCCTTCCCGGTGGGAAAGCCCTTAATGAAGCGGCCAAGCATGCGATGGAAAATCCTCAGCTGGCGGTCTATAAAATTCAATCAAGCGCCTATAAATTTAGCTGGGCGCTGATCCCGATTTCCACACCATTTGTTTGGCTGCTATTTTTTTGGCGTAGGCAGTTCAAGATGTTCGATCACGCCGTGTTCGTTACTTATTCGCTGACTTTTATGATGTGGCTAGGAACCTTATCCGCCCTGTTCATCCAGTTTCCGGCAACCGAATGGATTGGCGGGCTTGCGTTAGCTTTCTATCCTCCGATTCACATGTACCGGCAATTGCATCATGCCTATCAAACGTCACGGTTTGGTGCATTCTGGCGAATGTGCATCTTGTCTGTCTTTGCGATGACCGCGCTTACCTTATTCGCGACGATGATTATCGCCCTAGGTATCACCGGATAACACACGCATTTTGATCCGTCCGTTTTCCAACAAAGGAGCGACAAAGGCGGCCATTCGCGCTTGCCGGTCATTTACCAGCGCGCGGTTGAAGAAGCTGTTGGCGATAACGTCGGCGATTTGCAGGCCTGCGAGCCGATGGCTAAGTTCCAATTGCGCAGAGCCGCATGGACCAACGAGCCGTCCGATATCGTCACGCACTTTGGAAAGCGTTTCTGGCCCGTAGCGACCGTCATCAATGATGACGCTTTCGCAACTGGCTATGGCCGGAAGCATCGCGCCGACGACATCGTTTAACAATGCCGCGTAAGTTGCGATGTCATGGTCGCCGCGGTCTTCGTTTGGGTCGGGCTTGAGAGCAGAAATGGCGATGCCCACCGTCGCATGCGCATTGGAACCGGTGAACAGTTCGAAAAATAGCCCGCGCCTGACAAGGTCGATGCGGCTGCCTTTTAGTTCACCAAGATAACCGGTGATGTCGCGAAAGCGGGCGAGGATAAAGTCGGCTTCCTCGGCCGACATATCGACTGCCGCCAATGTCATGACCCCGCGCCCGACTCCGCCCGATTCATCGCAGTAAATGGGCATATCGGGCGACCGGTCAGACGGCTTTATGCGCCCTGCGGCTTAGCATCGCCTAACCCTGTCCGCTTGCCGCGCCCTGCCTTGGGGATGGAGGTGCCGACGATTGGGACATGCGCCGGTTGCGCCGACTTTGAAGCGTCACGTTCAAACTTGCCGGTCGCGAGCAGATTTGTGATCTCCTCACCAGAAAGTGTTTCAAATTCGAGCAAAGCTTCCGCCAGCAAATTCAACTGCTTACGGTGTTTTTTCAGCAACATTGTCGCTTTGTTATGGCCGCCCTCAACCAGTTTACGAATTTCCGCATCGATTTTCTTTGCGGTTTCATCGGACATCGCGGCACGTTGCGTCATGCCATAGCCAAGATAGCCGTCCTGCTTTTCTTCATATTGCAGCGGGCCCATTGCTTCGGACATGCCCCATTGCGTTACCATGTCGCGGGCAAGGCTGGTGGCATATTGGATATCGCTTGATGCGCCCGACGACACCTTATCATGGCCAAACACCAGTTCCTCGGCAACACGGCCGCCCATGCTGACCGCAAGGTTTGCGTGCATTTTGTCGCGGTGATAGCTGTAGTTGTCCCGTTCGGGAAGGCGCATGACCATACCCAATGCACGACCGCGCGGGATGATGGTGGCTTTGTGGATCGGGTCTGATGCGGCTTCGTGAACAGCGACAATCGCATGTCCGGCTTCGTGATAGGCCGTCATCTTTTTCTCATCGTCGGTCATGACCATCGACCGGCGCTCTGTGCCCATCATGACCTTGTCTTTGGCGTCCTCGAACTCTTGCATAGCGACCAGACGCTTTGCCCGGCGGGCGGCAAGCAATGCAGCCTCGTTCACAAGGTTTGCAAGGTCAGCACCGGAAAAGCCAGGAGTGCCACGCGCAATCGTGCGTGTGTCGACATCCGGCGCCAACGGCACTTTCTTCATGTGCACTTCAAGGATTTTGACGCGGCCTTCGATATCGGGACGCGGGACGACGACCTGACGGTCGAATCGGCCTGGACGCAGCAAGGCTGGATCAAGCACATCGGGGCGGTTGGTTGCGGCAACGATGATCACACCTTCATTGGCCTCAAAACCATCCATCTCGACCAGCAACTGGTTGAGCGTTTGCTCGCGTTCATCGTTTTGATTGCCAAGACCTGCACCGCGACTGCGCCCCACGGCATCAATTTCATCTATAAAAACAATGCAAGGGGCGTTCTTTTTTGCCTGTTCAAACATGTCGCGCACGCGGCTTGCGCCGACACCGACAAACATTTCTACGAAATCGGAACCCGAGATCGAGAAGAACGGCACTCCTGCTTCACCGGCAATCGCGCGGGCAAGCAGTGTCTTGCCTGTGCCAGGTGAGCCAACGAGCAGTGCACCTTTAGGAATTTTGCCGCCAAGACGGCTGAATTTGTTCGGGTCTTTCAAAAACTCTACGATTTCCTGTAACTCTTCACGCGCTTCATCGATGCCTGCGACATCATCAAAGGTCACGCGGCCATGCTTTTCGGTCAGCAATTTCGCTTTGGATTTGCCAAAGCCCATCGCACCGCCGGCACCTCCGCCCTTTTGCATTTGGCGCAGTACAAAAAAGGCGATGCCGAGAATGATAAGAAAGGGAAACGCGTTCATGAGAATATACAGTAACATGCTCGGCTGTTCGACCGCTTTGGCGGTATAATCGACACCCTTTTCCTCAAGCAACGTAACCAGATCTTTGTCACTTGCGACTGGAACGGTTGCAAAAGTTTCGCCCGATGCCAATTGGCCGGTGATCCGGTCGGTTGCAATGACAACAGACTTCACTTCGCCCGCAGTAATTTTTTCACGAAAGCTGGAATAGCTGATACCTTTAGACGCGTCTGTTCCAGGTCCGCTAAAGAGTGATACGAGCAGCAGCAACGCTACCATGATCCCAGTCCAGATCATGATGTTACGGGCCAGATTGTTGCCTTTGGGTTCGTCTTCGTCGTTCATCGTTGTTGCTCTATCCGCTCGGAGTTGGTGTCTTCAAAACTATGTAAGACAGATTGGGGGAATGACAATGTCTGCCGAAAGTTTTTCTGCCTTATTGCCGCCTTTGCGGGGCAGGGCGAAATCGCCACTCAACGCCGCCTTCGCATAGAACATTGCCCAGCATCTGTTGACCGCCATTATTGAGCGTGTCGAGCGCTCGGTCGGCAGCATCACCGCGCGGGACATAGCCCTGCTGGATTTGGTCAAGGATCCGAAGCAGCATGCGGCGTTGAAGCTCGCGGGGTAGTTCGCCCGCGTCGATCGCAAAGCCATCGTCGGCGCGTGACATATGAGTCTGGAATAACGCATCGGTCATCCAGTCCAGCGCCTCTGACGCATCGGCGAATGCTGTGGCGGTGCGTACCGCGCGATGCGGGTCAAATGGATGCGGATTTGAAGCAAGCCATTGCCGCATCGCAACGCGGTCAAAGCTGTCGTTGGAATTGCTGGGATCGCTTAGGGGAGTGATGCCATATAGGTCACAGATTTCTTCCAACTCCCGCTTTGCAAAACTCAACATGGGTCGAAAGATTCGACCCTGCCGCGCCCTCACCGCTGCTAGTCCGTCGATTCCGCTGCCCCTTGCGATGCGCATAAGCACGGTTTCGAGTTGGTCGTCGGCGTGGTGCGCAGTCGCTATCCAATCGCATCCGGCCTTATCGGCTTGGCTCAGCAATAAAGCATAGCGCACTGCGCGTGCCTCTGACTGGAGGTTGCCGCTGATCGGCTCCGACGGGCGCAGGACGGTGTGCGGGATGATTAATTTCTCGCACAAGGCCGCAACAAAATCTGCTTCGGCGGCAGCTTCTGGTCTCAACTGGTGGTTAACTGTAGCAGCCGAAATCCGGCGCGGCATCGCGGCATGTGCTAGCAATAGCATCGCCACGCTATCTGGGCCGCCAGACACAGCAAGCAGCACGCGGGCTTCATCCCCCACCAATTTCTGGGCTGCACTGGTAAATTTGGCGACCGCCAGCTCAGATGGCGGACCTAGGTGCACTTTGCCTTTTTACGCCCTGCTGCCAGCCGTGCGGCCAATCGTCCAGCGGCCTCATCTGGAAAGGCTTTATCCAATTGCTTGAACACATCACAGGCGTCGGCTGGCTTTTCCATGGCAATGAAAGATTCGCCCAAGAAATACAGACTTTCCGGCGCGCGCTCTCCTTTGGCATCCGCTTTGTAATTTTCGTAGAATATCTTTGCCGCTTGCGACGGGCGGCCATCATCGAGCCAGGCGCGACCGAGCAGATTCCGCGCACGGCTGGTTCCGCTGTGGCTCGGGAATTTTTTGACGGTTTCTTCCAATTGGGTTTGTGCCTCAGGATAGAATTTTGCCTCCCACAAGCGATAGCCATAGGAATAGCTATCCTCGAACGCATTGCTTGACTGGGTCCGCTCAATTTTGGCGACCGCCACCTCGCGCGCTTTGTCTTTGTTTGTTGCTGCGACCACTGGTTTGACGGCCGTGGTGGCCACCGGCTTTTGCGTCCCTGTGACTGGTTGAGCGACAACAGGCTTTGCCCCGGCGGTTGCAGCGTCGGCATGCAACGATTTGACCTGAGTCTCCATCGCTTTTAGCCGAGCCTCCATCGCCTTCATGCTGTTGCCTTGCTGTTCAACCTGCCCGGTCAATGCCGCCAGTTGCGTTTCCAACGCATCGACGCGCCCGATAAGGTCGGTGACTTCAGTGCCAGAGGCCGCCTTGGTGCCGGTGTTAACCGGTGCCTCGGTCTTGATATCGGGCTCGAAATATTTTCCCGCACCATCAGGGAATACTTTGCGCTGGACGGCTTTCAGTTCCTTTTCCAGCTTGGTCACGCGGCCTTCGACATTGGGGTCTTGGGCCGCTGCCGGGATGGATAGCGCCAGCAATGCCGCGCTAGCGAACAACACACGCAGTTTCATTCCAATTCTCCCCACGCAAACACTATGAGAAAAGGGTTATAGCCGACCTTGCTGCGTCATCAAAGTGCCTTGCCCGAAAACCGCGTAATTTCTTGTCTATAGATCGCGTCAGGGCGTGGAATTACCAGTAACGACGGCACCTGCAGCGTTTGCGCCCGTTGCCGTAGTGGCAACGGGTTTGCGCGCCAATAACGCAGCAGCGCTGACGCCAACATCGGATATTGTTCGGTCTGGATCGCCCAAAGGCGCGACAGGCTTGCCGCCAATGGTGACTTGCAAGGCTTGCGGCCTGCCAGTGACAATCATCGGATTATTGGCATCAACGGGAACCGCATAGCTCTCGCCGGCTTTCATCTCGCTTTCGAACAATCTTTTGTTGTCAGCGTCATATATTTTGACCCATGCCGTTTCGTTTGCAGTGATCAAAACTGCGCCGCCGGTGGGCGCTGCTGGTGTGGCGACGCCTTCGACTGCTTTGGCAGGGGCGTTCTCTGTTTCGACAACTGCCGCTGCCGCTGCCGGTGCATCTGCGGACATTGCAAAGCTGCGCCACGCAAGATAGCCGATCAGGCCAAGCAACGCGATGGCACCGGCTGCCCAAGCAAGCCAGCGCGGGGGAACTCGGCCCGGATCAGCCGGTTCGTAATCAGGAGTTGCCGGAATAAAGCCTGCATGCCCACCCTGCGCCAATTCTGCACGCATTTCGTCTGCGATGACATTTTGGTCAAGGCCGACAGTGCGAGCATAGGATTTGGCAAAGCCGATGGAATACATGCTTCCCGGCAAAGCGGCGAAGTTAGAACTCTCCAGCGCTTCAAGATGGCGGATAGGAATGCGTGTCTGCGCTGCAACATCGGTCAGCGTAAGCTGCCGTTCTTCTCGGGCAGCCTTTAATTGCTCGCCAACCGTGTGAAAACGGAATTCAGCATTTTCGGCCGCTTCGGTAGCGGCAACATCGTCGTCCATTGTATCTCCAGCGACCCAAGAGTTAACAGGCCTCTCCCGGACCCCATCTAAAGAATGACGATGGCCCGAGGAATGTCAAGGTGATTAGGAGCGGAAGTGGCGGTTTTACGTGACTGTTAAATTTCCACGTTATTTTCCTGCGCCCATTCGGTCAGCGCGGCCCGAATGCTTTGCGGCGGTTTCGCTAAAATCCGGGCCATTTCGGCCTCAATCAATTTCGAATCGAGCGAACAGATCATGGCTTTGAGTGCCCCTACAGCGGCTGGCGTGATCGACAAGCGGTTCAAGCCGATGCCGATCAATGCCATCGCCTCCAGTGGCCGCCCGCCCATTTCGCCGCACACGGCAAGATCGACTTTGTGTTCGGCGCAGGCAACGGACACGCGGCGGATGAAGCGCAGGATTGCAGGGCTCAACCAGTCATAACGCTCTGCCAATCGCGGATCAGCGCGATCGGCGGCGAACAGAAACTGCGTTAAATCATTGGTGCCGATGGACAGAAAATCCAAATTGGGCAGCAGTAAGTCGAGCGTTTCGGCCAAAGCGGGGACTTCTAACATGGCACCATAGCGAATCCGCGACGGCAGCTGTTTTTTGCGCCCGGCCAGAAATGCCAACTGCGCCTCGAACAGCGCCTTTGCCTCGTCAAATTCCCAAGGTTCGGACACCATCGGGAACATGACGTTCAGCTGTCGGCCCGCTGAGGCCTCAAGCAACGCGCGCGCTTGCGCCTTCATCAGCCCATCATGATCTAGCGCCAGCCGCAATGCGCGCCAGCCCAATGCCGGATTTTCCTCAACCGGGCCTATGTCCTTCAAATAGGGCAAAGCCTTGTCACCTCCGACGTCAAGAGTGCGGAAAATAACCGGCTTGTTTCCTGCAGCATCTAACACGTCGCGGTAAAACCGTTGCTGGCGTTCGCGTTGCGGCAATGTCGCTGAAATCAGGAACTGAAACTCGGTGCGGAACAGGCCGATGCCATCGGCCCCGGTCAGCGCGATCGCCGAAACATCGTCGCGTAGCCCCGCATTTATCATCAGGTTAATGCGCTGGCCATCTTTGGTGATAGGCTCAACATCGCGCAACGAGGCAAAACGCGCTTTTTTCTTTTGCCCTTCTGCCAGATCGCCGGAAAATGCTTCTTGAACAGCAGGCGAGGGACGGACGATGATGCTTTTTTCATCGACGTTCAGCAGCAGCATGTCGCCTTCGGAAATCGTCCGGCGGATGCCATCTACCCGGCCAAGCACCGGCACACCCATTGCGCGGGCGACGATGACGACATGCGCGGTCAGCGAGCCTTCGCCTAAGATAACACCGCGCAACCGGCGTTTGTCATATTCCAGCAGTTCGGCTGGACCCAAATTACGGGCAACAAGGATCGAATCCTGTTTCAATCCCATTTGCGCGGCGGTGCCCATTTGGCCGGAGACAATCCGCAACAGGCGGTTGGAGAGATCCTCAAGATCGTGCATCCGGTCGGCGAGCAAGGGATCGTCAATTTGCCGCATCCGCATTCGCGTGCGTTGTTGCACACGTTCAATCGCTGCCTCGGCGGTCAGGCCGCTGTCGATGGCTTCGTTGATTCGGCGCGACCAGCCTTCATCATAGGCAAACATCTTATAGGTCGCGATGATTTCGTCATGTTCGCCGCCACCGCCAAATTCAGCCTGGCTTGCCATCCGATCGATCTGTTCGCGCATCCGGTCAAATGCAGAATAAACGCGCGCACGTTCGGCCTCGGTATCTTCGGCCACGGTATGTTCAATGCGGTCATTGGGTTGGTGAAAAATGGCCACGCCTGCGGCCATGCCCGACACAAGCGGTAGCCCGTTTAAGACCACCGTTCCGGTTTTCGCGCTGCCCAATGACAGGTTTTCATCGATCAATCCGGCATTGGCGATGAGTTCGGCCAGAACCATCGCGGTTGTTTGCAGCGCTTCGATTTCAACCTCTTCATATTTGCGCGGATCGGCATGCTGAACGGCGACAACACCCACGGCTTGGCCCGCGCGCACAATCGGGACGCCGGCAAAGCTGTGAAAGCGTTCTTCGCCGGTTTCAGGCATATAGCGAAAGGCAGGATGCGCGGCGGCTTCATCAAGGTTCAGCGTGTCGACTTGCTCCGCGATCGTACCGACCAGCCCTTCGCCAAAACCCAGTTTGGTAACATGCACAGCGTCTTGGTTAAGCCCGCGTGTCGCAAACAGTTCCAGCGCTCCGTCGCGCAGCAGATAGATCGAGCACACCTCACTGCTCAGCGCCTCACCAATTATATTGACGACCTGGTTCAGCTTTGCCTGGACAGCCGAATTGGCAGCCATAACATCATGCAGGCCGGTCAATATGTTACGGGCAGAACGCGCAGCAGATTCCATCAGACGAGAGCTAGCAGATGGATCCGGCGGGCGCGATAGCTACTATCACCCGTTCAAACAAATTTCGCGGGGCACTGCGTCGATCAGGCTGGTGCGGTGTCTTGCACCAGAATATCTTTGATATGCAGCTTTTGCTTTTTCAATTGGTGGATCAGGTTGTCATCGGGGTGCGGTCGGTTGTTTTCTGTCTCGATCTTTGAATCGAGTTCGGCATGTTTTGTCTGCAAGGCAGCCATATGACCATTATTCACCGCGATCTCCTTTTAACCGTTGGACCAAGAGTTTTCTTCACGACCCCGCGACTCATCCGCAGGTGCCGAGAGTAAATCACCATTTTGCTTTTCTGTCTCGACCAAAATGCATGATTTGCGACAGCATGATTTTTGCGACTGGCAAGCCGAGTTTTGCGCCGCTAAGGCGAAACCCAAGAGTGGATCAGCGCGGAGACAAACCCACATGAACGACGATGGCATTCGCCAGCAATTGGAAATGCTGAAAATCGAACATCGGGATTTGGACGCGGCCATTATCGCGCTGCAGGATCAAGCGCTGCCTGATCAGTTGCAGGTCGCCCGGTTAAAGCGGCGCAAGCTGGCGCTGAAAGATCAAATCTTGCGGTTGGAGGATCAATTGGTTCCTGACATCCTCGCATAATTTTGGCGCGCGATACGTTCCAAAGCGGCACATCGCGCCAAAGCGGTGGATAAATCAGGTTAACGTTGCTGACTCTGGGGCTTGCCTTGGCCATGTTGAGTGGATGTTAGCTCCGAGTCATCCAATCACGCCCAAGCTGGTCGATGGTCTGTATACCGAATCCATGCTTTTGGCTGATGAAGCGCGGTCGTACTTCGATAGCGACCGCGCGCGCAGTATCAGCCCCGCTGAAGTCGCAGTGGCATTTTCGTGCGAATCGCTAAAGGTCACGACGCGGTTGATGCATGTCATCGCATGGTTGCTGAACCAAAAGGCGTTGCGTGCGGGCGAGCTTTCGCTCGATGACATCACCTCGCTTGAACAATTGGGCTATGCGCCTGCGACCGATGACTATTGGCTGGATGAATTGCCGGAAGAGGCGCGTTCGTTGATCATGGCCAGCGAAGACCTGTATTATCGCGTCCAGCGTATTTGCGAAGGCATGATACGTCAGCCTGTCGAAGTGCCCGAGCCGCTGGCGATGATTGAACGGATCAGGGCGGCTTTCTAAAGCCCCGCTTTACTCAGCCTTTTCCTTGCTCAACCGCGACATCAGTATCGCGGCGCGTTTGGCTTGGCGTTTGATGCTGTTCAGATCGACCGTTTCGCCCGGCGCGTGATCGCCCCGGCTGGATGTCCCAAGACCAACCAATCCGTCAACGTCCCCCGCAACAAAGCTAATATCGCCCGCGCCGCGTTTTAATGGGTCAAGTGCCGCCATTTCGGCAAGCCCCAGGTCGCGGTTGATCGCGTTCAACTGGTTCAGCAGCTTTGCATTACCATCGGTCGGGGCCATCGCGGGATAGGCGCCGGGATCAAAGCTAAGGTTCGCATCGGTCAGTGGCGCATGGTCGGCGACGATCGCCGCCATTTTGGCCTTTACTCTCGCTGTCTGTTCGGGCGACAAGGTGCGGAAATGGCCGCGCGCTAAAGCAATGCCGGGGATGATATTGGTTTTGCCCTTAGCGTTCATGCGGATGCCGTCGGGGTCGACCGATGCTTCTTGCCCGCCTGCGATCAGCCCGACGTTAAAGGTCAGATTGGCTTCGGGCAATTCAACGCGAAAACGATGGATGATCCGCGCCAGTTCGTTTATCGCGCCGTCACCGTAAGTTTCGTTAAAGATCAGCGAGCTGTGGCCGGTGTTACCAGTCACTTCCAGTTTCCAGCTGTTTGACGAACGGCGCGATATGGTTCCCATGTCCTTACCGTTGTCGGTCACCAGCCCTTCGAAATCGAGCGCAACATCGGCGCGCTTTCCAGCCGCGAATAACGGAGCGCGGGTGATTTCAATCGGGTCGCCGCTGTCCTCCTCATCGCCGGTCATGTGGATTTCGATATTGGCGTTTCTCAATGTGCCTGCCGCTTGCATGGCGCGTAGAGCAGCGACGATGACAGTCAGCCCGCCTTTATCATCGCCCGCGCCAGGACCCTCGGCTTCCTCGCCTTTGCGGACGAACGTTTGAAACGGACTGTCGAGTTCAAACACCGTGTCCAGATGCGCAACGAGCAGTAGCTTCTTTGCGCCCTTTTTTCCCGTCTTGGTCGCAACCAAATGCCCCGCACGTTTCGCCGCCGCCATGTCCTGCCATTCAAGCGTAAAGCCCAAAGGCTCCAGTTCAGCGCGCATCATCTCGGCAATTTTGCGGACGCCGCCGAAATTCATCGTGCCCGAATTCTGGTTGACCATTTTTTCAAGCAACGCGACCGAGCGTTCATATTCGGCGTCAACGGTGGCAGCCATTTTTGTTTCGGCTTTGCTCAGTTGCGCAGCCGCTGGAACCGAAAAGGCGAGCGCTAGCCCTGCCAAAAGCCAAGCCAAGGACTGTCCCTTCTTTGGGACTGTCCCGTTTTGAGGATTACGCCATGCCACCGGAAGGGACAGTCCCCAAGAAGGGACAGTCCCCGGTGTAATCGACCTCATCATTAACCAGGAAGCCCGGTGATCGATTTAGTTTCCATAAAGTCTTTCAGGCCGAATATGCCGCCTTCGCGGCCATTGCCTGATTGCTTGTAGCCACCGAACGGCGCGCCGGGCGCTGGGCCCCACGCGTTAATCGCCACCATACCAGCTTGCAGTCGTGGTGCGATGGCGGCTGCCTTAGCAGGATCGCCAGAGATAACCGCTGACAGGCCATATTCGGTGTCGTTGGCAATGGCGATGCCCTGTTCCAAATCGTCATAGGCCATGATTGTCGCAACCGGGCCGAACACTTCTTCACGCGCAATGCGCATGTCGGGGGTCACGCCCGAAAAGACCGTCGGCTTGATATAATAGCCACGGTTCAGGTCGGCGGGTCGATCAGTGCCGCCGGTGTGTAATTGCGCGCCTTCGTCGATGGCCGATTGGATCAGGCCTTGGATTTTCTCATATTGTGATTTGTTGACGACTGGGCCGATATGGCCGCCCTCTGCCAATGGATCGCCAACCTTTGTGCCCTCGAACATCGCTGTGATAAAGCTGGCGGCTTCAGCTTCGCGTTCTTTGGCAACTAAGATGCGGGTCGGCGCGATGCAGCTTTGCCCGGTGTTGATCAAAACGCCGGATACTGTGCCAGGAAGCACTGCCGCAAAATCGGCATCGGGCAAAACCAAATTTGGCGACTTGCCGCCCAGCTCCTGATGCACACGCTTCACAGTGTCGGCGGCGGACTTCGCCACAAGGATGCCCGCACGGGTCGAACCGGTGAAGCTGACCATATCGATGCCAGGATGCGCGGAAATCGCTGCACCCACCGTCATGCCATCACCCTGCACCAGATTGAATACGCCCGGAGGAACACCTGCAGCGTCCATAACCTCGGCAAAGATCGCCGCGTTGCCGGGGCATTCTTCCGATGGTTTCAGGACCATAGTATTCCCCGCCGCGATGCACGGCGCGACTTTCAGCGCGATCTGGTTCAACGGCCAATTCCACGGCGTAATAAGGCCAACAACGCCCATCGGTTCATAGACAACGGTGTTTTTGCCGTGCTGTTCTGTGAACGCAAAACTCTCGAGGGCAGGAACGGTTCCAAGAAAACCGCCCAGGCCAGCGGGGGCCTGCGCCATCGTCGCAAAGCTAACCGGCGCACCCATTTCTGCCGCCATCGATTTAGCGAAATCGGGAATGCGCTTTTTATATTCCTCAACGATCCGGCCCATCAATGCGAGCCGTTCTTCGCGGGTTGTTTGACTGAAGGTTTTGAAGGCTTCTTTGGCGGCTGCGACTGCGGCGTCAACATCGGCAGCTGTGCCCAGCGTAATCTCTGTGCAGGCTTCTTCGGTCGAGGGGCTAATGACTTCGTGGCGCTTGCCACCGATGCTATCGACCCATTTGCCGTTTATGTAGTTTTTCAGATAGCTGTCCATAATGTCTCTCCTCAAAGCCATGCGAGTCGGATGCGATCGCGCTTAGGTTTTGATTTGGGACTTTTTACGCGAACGTCAACCGGCGTTTCAATTGGGTGATTAAAAATGCCAGCGACCGGTGGGGTTTGCGCGATGAAATTGTGTTAAAGCTTAGCGGTAGGTCGGTAATGCTCCAGCACGAAATGCGGGACAGTCAGTATTGAAATTAGCATAAATGCTGTGCGAATGACGCCCGATTCCACCTGCAAATTACTTTGTCCCATAAATAGCAGCACGCCTATGGCCAGTGAAAGTAGAAATACGGCAGCGATAATGACGCCTTTTTTGGCGGATGAGATACCAGCACTTTCGCGTAAAGCCTCCGCCATATGGCGAGGAGAGTGGAGGCCGCAAAAAAAGATAGCAAACGCAACGAGTGGCGGGAGGAAAACTGCCGCGGCTATGCACGCTATTACATCAACAGCGTTTTGCCGTTCGTTATTCTTGAATGCCCAGAACGCAAAGACAAGGCTACCCAGAGCGGCGGGCGCAGCAGCGCAAGCAAGCACCGCCGATATAGTTGTTCCGGTCGGATTCCCGGTCAGAATTGCGAAAATGTCGGAGACTTGTTGTGGATGCGACAATGCGGGTAGCGCAATCAACGCCCAGCCGACCATCATCGCCAAAAACGGGTCAGCCCCACCGCGCCAATCGAGGCCGAAATGGATGATCGAAATAATAAGAAATAGAGATAGCGCCATCGCCGGCGCAATCATCCAGCATAGTGCCATTCCCGCTGCGCAAGCGAGATATCCGATAAGGATGGAGATTTTGCCCGAGGCCGTGGACCGGCCAAACCGGGTTGAAGCTATTTCAACATCAAGCGTTCCGTGCGGAACACCCACTATGACGATGAACAAAGCGGCGATCATTGTCACCTGCAAGCTGTTCATTCCGGCAAACATCAGATCGGCTGATACGAGGGCCGCTACTAACAACGGCAAAATCCACAGGCGCAGTAAAGGAGGGAATGCTGCGCCTGTGGACCTGCGGATAGGAAATACATTCATACGAGTTGGCCCGGACTTCGGGGTGCCGGGCCAAATCGATTTATGCATGCGCGGCCTGTCCATACTCTGCCTCGGACTTGCGTACGGCGATCATGTAGATCAATACGCCAACGCCGGCTTTCGCGATCAAGTCAGCAATCGTGTAGCCAACCTGTACAGCCACGGTGACGTCTGCACCGCCGAGATTGGTGTACGGGATCATGTAAACGATTGGGTAGAAGCCCCATGACGCGAATGTCAACAAGCGGGCTTTTTTGACCAGTTCACGAACGCTTTCTGGCTGATTATTGATCGATGCGCCCAGACCCGCAAACAGCTGCCACATGATGTAGACGAACGGTATCGCCGACAATGTGCCCCACAACATGCGTGTGCTATTGTCCGTTGCGATTTCGCCGGGGTAGCCCAAAATGATCATCAGCGCAGCAGCGCCGCCGAGCGTCATCGACTTCGATACGGTTTCCTCGGATGACAAACGCATCACAAGGATCAGTTCGATCAACAACAATGGCACGGTCAGCAACCAGTCAACATAACGATAGGCATCGTTAAACGCGACGCCTGACACCGCGACTGCGCCGTCTTTGATCGTGTAGGCTGCTTCCCAGCTCTCAAAAATGCGGAAATAGTGATAGGCTGCGATTGCGCAGACCAGCCCCGAAATCGTCAGCGCCGTTTTATAGGCTTGGCCTACTTGCGACCGACCGAGCCACAAAAACAGCGTTGCCGCGGCCATTGTGGCGAAAGTGAACGAAAATGCGTTGTAGACCAGCGAATACTGGCCATAAGATAGTGTTTCCATGACAATTGCCCTTTTTTTATTTTTCCACCTGCGAAGGTGGGCATGGAATGGAACCGGTATTGACGAGCGGCAACCTATACGAAATACCATGTTACGTTCTGGAGGGAATGACACATGCCGTTAGATATCGAAAACCGGGGGGCTGGGCCGCCCGATTTGGATCATCACGAACAAGCCAAGAAGCGGCTGAATGCTTTGATCGCAGACAGCCCGATAGCCTCGGTTATCAGCGACCCGCGGGTTAAGGACAACCCGATCATTTCGTGCAACGCGGCGTTTATTGAGCTGACTGGCTATTCCGAGGAAGAGATACTGGGCCGCAACTGCCGCTTTCTTGCCGGGCCAGCTACCGAGCCGTGGTTGACCGAAGCGATCAGAGATGGCGTCCGCCGACACGCGCCTGTGCTGGTGGAAATACTGAACTACAAACGCGATGGCACACCGTTTCGCAACGCCGTTTTGGTGGCACCGATATTCGACGATGATAGCGAGCTGGACTATTTTCTAGGGTCGCAGGTCGAGCTAGAACCGGATTCGCCGACAACCAATGCCAATCGCCGTATGGCCGCAGCCATCGCGGTGAAAGCATTGACAAAGCGCCAGCGCGAAGTGCTTGCTGAAGTTGCGCTTGGCCATTTGAACAAACAGATCGCGCACTCGCTGGGCCTCAGTGAGCAAACCATCAAAATGCACCGCGCGGTATTGATGACGCGGCTTGGTGCGGCAACGACAGCGGATGCAATACGCATTGCCGTAGAGGCGGGGCTGTAAAGAGTTCTTGACACTGTGCTGGCTGCCTGTAAAGAGCTCTTTACAGGCAGGAGTTGGCTTATTGGAAAACCACCTAAAAGACTATCGTGAAAAAGCCGGATGGAGCCAGGGCGAACTCGCGCGTCGGCTTGGCGTTTCGCGGCAGACAATCAATGCAGTGGAAACCGACAAATATGATCCCAGCCTGCCGCTGGCGCTGCGCATGGCAAAGCTGTTTGCCTGCCAAGTGCCAGATATTTTTGTCGACCATTGGGAAGCAGAAGGAATTTGAGATGACCACAATAGCATCGGAGCCGAAAATGCAAAAAGGACGCAAACTGATTTTTCAACTGGCCTTTGGCGGCTTGCTCGGCGGCGTTGTGAGTTTTGTCGGCCTCGGCGTTCTACGTGCCGAAAAGCTTGCCGCTGATCAGCTGATCGTCAGCGGTATTGGCCTTATCTATTTGCTGATGGGCTTGATTGCAGGCTTTGGCCTGCTTGCACCTAAATTGGGAGCGAACATTTTGAATGTCGAGGACGCAGACGAGATCCGCGATCAGCGCCGCATACTGACAGGGTCGGCGATTTGTATGGTCGCTTTGGGCGCTGCGCTGATGGCCTTACCTCTGGCGGGGCCAGATAGCGCGATATCACCGCTTACAGCGCTCGGCGGACTGCTTGCGGCGCTGGTGATTTTGGCCGTGATTTCGATCCGAGACTGGAAATATTATGACGAGATGATGTTGCAGCTTAGCCGGGATGCCGGGAACCTTGCGTTTTGCGGCATCGGAGGAACATTGATGATCTGGGCCTCCGCCGCATCACTCGGCCTAATCGCAGCGCCAACGCCGCTCGCGCTGGTGGCGATCATTTCCGGCGGTTTCTTAATGGCGATCTTTATAGCGAGCGGGCGCAGGGGGTTATTGATACCGCGCTAACACAAAAGCCCGGCGAGTTTCCCCGCCGGGCTTTCCCGGTATTCAACTCTGCTGAAAAATCAGCCGCTGTAGTACATGTCGAATTCGACCGGCGAAGGCGCGGTTTCCCAGCGGGACACTTCTTCCCATTTCAATTCCATATAGGCCTCGATCTGGTCCTTGGTGAACACGTCGCCTTCAAGCAGGAAGGCATGATCTTTGGTCAGCGCGTCCAATGCTTCGCGCAACGATCCGCACACCGTGGGAACTTTCTTCAGTTCTTTCGGCGGCAGGTCATATAGGTTCTTGTCCATTGCGTCACCGGGGTGGATTTTGTTCCGGATGCCGTCGATACCCGCCATCAGCAATGCTGATGTTGCAAGATATGAGTTGGCAAGCGGATCGGGGAAGCGGAATTCGACGCGCTTTGCCTTGTCACCCGCACCATAAGGAATGCGGCACGAAGCCGAGCGGTTGCGTGCCGAGTAAGCGAGCAGTACAGGCGCTTCGAAACCGGGGACAAGCCGTTTGTAGCTGTTCGTCGTCGGGTTAGTGAAGGCGTTTATAGCCTTGGCGTGTTTGATCACGCCGCCGATGAAGAACAAGCAAGCCTCCGACAGACCAGCATAGCCGTTGCCCGCAAAGGTATTCTTGCCGTCTTTCCAGATCGAGATGTGCGTGTGCATGCCCGAACCATTATCGGCCTTAATCGGCTTCGGCATAAACGTTGCGGTCTTACCGTAAGCATGCGCGACCATCTTCACGACATATTTGTAGATCTGAATCCGGTCGCAGGTTTCGACAAGCTTACCAAAGGTAATGCCCAATTCGTGCTGGCCGGCAGCGACTTCATGGTGATGCTTGTCCATGGGCAGGCCCATTTCCATCATCGTCGATACCATTTCGGCGCGGATGTCGGTGGTGACATCAACCGGACCGACAGGGAAATAGCCGCCCTTGGCGCGCGGACGGTGGCCCATGTTGCCGGCTTCATATTTGGTGTTCGAATTGGTCGGCAGTTCAGTGTCGTCAAGCTTGTACGAGCTGCTGTTGTATGTGTTTTCGAACGTAACATCGTCGAACATGAAAAATTCGGGTTCGGGTCCGATGTAAACGGTGTCGCCAAGGCCGGTTGTCTTCAAAAATGCCTCTGCACGTTTTGCGGTCGAACGCGGGTCGCGGGCATAAAGCGCGCCATCCGCCGGCTCCACAATGTCGCAAAAAAGGATCATCATCGGCGTGGCTGAAAATGGATCAATATAAACAGCGTCCAAATCCGGCTTCAGGATCATGTCGGATTCGTTGATGGCTTTCCAGCCTTCGATCGACGATCCGTCGAACATCAAACCGTCTTCCAGCTCGTCTTCGCCGATGACGCTGCTGCACATGGTCAGGTGATGCCATGCACCGCGAGGGTCCGTAAAACGGACATCGACCCACTCGATATCCTCTTCTTTGATGCGCTTGATAATGTCCTTGGCGGTGTTGCCCATGATGCTTTCCTTTGCGTTTCTTATCTGGTTTTTGGTGTAGGATTAAACGGCGTCGCTATCGCGTTCGCCGGTGCGGATGCGCACAGCGGTTTCGACAGGGATGACAAAGATTTTGCCATCGCCAATGCGGCCGGTTTGCGCTGCCGCAGCAATTGCCTCAACCACACGGTCGGCAAGGCTATCATCGACGACAACCTCCAGCTTCACTTTGGGCAAGAAATCGACGACATATTCAGCACCGCGATACAGCTCGGTATGGCCTTTCTGGCGGCCAAAGCCTTTCGCTTCGGTGACGGTGATGCCTGATACGCCGACTTCGTGCAGCGCCTCTTTGACTTCGTCGAGCTTGAACGGCTTGATGATCGCTTCGATCTTTTTCATGGTTATCCCCATTATTGGCGCACACTAGGGATCGCGCGTGCGCGAGTATGGATGCAACGTATCAAGTATCGTGCCAATTTTAGGGGCACGGTTTAGCAGGGGATTTGCGGTTTAGCGGTTGGAATTGCCTATTATGCGCTGCCTAATTTTTAGGCAGGTGGCGGATAATCGGGCAGTGACACTAAGCCCCTCCTCTTAAGGGGAGGGGCTTAGGGGCTACTTCCCCGCCCTATATTTATCATCATTAGCCTTAGCAAAATGGCCCCGACTAATCAGATAAGCGCGGATGCCTTCGACCTCTTCGGCAGACAATACTGGCTTGAAACTGGCCATTCCATTCCCAGCCAAAATGCCGTCGATCACGATGGATTTAAAAGTCGCGGCATCGGCAATCGTGCTGGACTTGCGAAGGTCAGGCAGGACCCCAGTGCCGACTGCGCCGGGGCCATGGCATACCAAACAATAGCGTTGGTAGTTCGAAGTGCCAGCAGCGATCACGGCGGGCGTGCCGATCATCGCAGGCGGATTCCACACCCATTTTTCTACAGGCGGCAAAGCAGGCAACTTGCCTGTTCCGCCGATTTTGAGAACGATCAGGCGCGGGATGTTGGGGATTTCTTGTGCTTTGCCCGACACATATCCCGATACAAAGGGAAACGCGCCGCCTTTGCTGGTCATAAACGCCACATATTGTTCGCCGTCGACGAGATAAGTGGAGGCTCCGGTTAGAACGCCGGACTGGACGTCTAAGTTAAAGAGTTCTTTGCCGGTATCCGCGGCATAGGCATGAAACTTGCCCATTGCGTCACCTTGAAACACCAGATTGCCTGCGGTCGTCATTGTTCCGCCATTCCACGGCACAGGATAATCGACGGTCCATTGGGCTTTGCCAGTTTTCGGATTGAACGCAACCAATTGGCCAGTGGTCGCCGCCTGAATAGCTTTCACCATGTTGAAATCATCGGGCAGGTCTGCGGTCACCATCGCGCCACCTGTGTTAAAGCCCATCGACTTACGGTCCTGCTCATTCGGCGCAACGGGCGGCATATACGCACCGCCTATTTGCTGCGCTGGAATATAGACCAACCCAGTCGCCGGATTATAGCTCATTGGATGCCAATTGTGCGCGCCGAGCGCCGAAGGGTTCGCCATGTAAAGCTTGCCGGTCTTTTCGTAACGCGATGCGGGATTTTCGATTGGACGCCCTGTTTTCAAATCATAGCCCGATGCCCAGGTGATGCCCTTAATGAACGGATCGGCGGCCAGCAGTTTTCCGTTTGTCCGATCAAGCGTGAAGAAAAAACCGTTTTTGGGTGCATGGTAAAGCACCTTCACATCTTTGCCGTCGCGTTTTTCGGTGGCGAGGATGATCGGCTGTGTCGCGGTATAATCCCACGTTTCGCCGGGCGTTTCTTGATAATGCCAGATATATTCGCCGGTTTCTGGCTTTAGCGCAACGACCGACGACAAGAATAAATTGTCGCCTTCGCCGTTTGACCGGATACCGTGGTTCCACGGATTGCCATTGCCAACGCCGAGATAGAGCTGGTCAAGTTCAGCGTCATAAACAATCGCGTCCCAAACGGTTCCGCCGCCACCGGATTCATGCCAGTCGCCTTTCTTGGCTGTCTGGCTCCACGTCTTATTGGCGACCTCAGCAAAGATTTTGTCGCTGGCGGCGTTGTCGAGTTCGCCCTTTGGATTGGGCGCCGTGTAGAACCGCCATTGCTGCTTTCCTGTATCGGCATTATAAGCGGTCACATAACCGCGCATCCCGAATTCCGCACCGCCATTGCCGATGATGACAAGGTCTTTGACCACGCGGGGGAAGCCGGTGATTGTGCCGTTGGATTTGGGATCAAGCGTTTGTTCGGACCAGATTTCGCTGCCAGTTTTGGCATCAAGCGCAATCAGGCGACCGTCTATGGTGCCAAGGTAGAGCTTGCCTTTCCAAAAGGCGACGCCGCGGTTGACGACATCGCAGCACGCTTTGGCTCCGCGCGCTTTGTCTATTTTAGGGTCAAACGTCCACAATGGCTTGCCGGTTTTGGCTTCATAGGCGAACACTTTCGACCACGGGCCGGTGACGTAAAGCGTGCCATCAACCTCAACCGGCGTTGATTCATGACCACGCGCATCGGGCATATCGGCGAACCAGGCGATGCCCAATTGCGCGACGTTTTTATCGCTAATCTGCGTCAGCGGGCTGTGTCGCGCTTCGCCATAGCTTTGAGCCGGAAACGCCCAGTCATCGCCATTGCCCCCGGTTTTCAGAAACTCGCCGTCGATTTTGGCAAAGGCTGGGTTCTCCGCCCCCGGATTATTCGCAAGCTTGCAGCTCGTAAGCGTCAATGCGCTCAATGCTATCAATGCGATATGCCGAATTCCCACGACTCTCTCCCCGATTTAACTCTCTCCTTACGTATATCAGTTGTGATCGGTTTGGAAAGGATTCCAAAGGAAACCTTTGTTAAGTATTTCAGTGAAGGCGTGAACCTTAGCCCGGATTAAAGTGATAGACAAATTCCATCACACCATCACCGACAACAACGCGCTCAAGGATTGTTTCAACGATATGACGCTGCTCTGGTTTTGTCATGGTAGCGAAACGATTTGCAATGTCCTCGGTCTCGGTGGTGATGTCCGCGTCTCGCGCTAGATGGGCGCGGTGTTTTACTTCTTTAATCTTCATGCGCTCAAGTTCGGCTTCAAGCTCTTGGAGTTGTTGACCGAACGCACCATAGCGTTTTTCAAAACCGCGCTTGTCGATGCTGCCTGCGTCATAGAGGCCAAGCAAGCTGTCGATCTTGTGATCCACAGCTTTGATGCTGCGCTCGTGGCTTTCGATGAGGCTAACGATATTGTGTAGCCGTTCGTGAGCCAATGCCTTGGCAGATTTGATGTCGCTTGGTGAGAATGCAAGTCTGCTAAGTTCATCCCTGAAACAGGCGTCGATCACCTCGACAGGAACTTTATGTCCGCAGCCCTTGGCCATACAGCAGTATTTGACGGTCTTGGAAAAGACATACATTTTTGATCCACAGGCGCAGTAACATAAGCCACCGAATAGGGTGATTGCTGTGCGGCTTGCACGTTGGCCGACCATCTTCTTCTCGGTCAGGAGTGCATTGACGTTGTCCCAAAGCTCAACCGAGACAACTGGCTTCACCTTGATGCATTCCCATTCGCTTTCAGGTTTGTTGACCCACCCGCCATCGGATTCTGCCTTTGTATGGTTGCTACGCTTTTCGCCTTTGGAGGTTGGATCACGCAATATGCGCTCAATGACGCCGCCGCTCCAAGGCTTGCCTTGGCGGCTACGCTGACCGGCTTCGTTTAACACGGCGGCTACGCGCTCAAAGCGGCGATGCGTTAAAAACAGGGTATACATTTGCGCACGGATAGGGGCTTCATCGGGATTGATAACGAGTTCCTTGTCCTCCCAGCGATAACCATAAGGTGCACGTCCGCCCAAGGGGCGTCCGAGTTTGGCGCGGATCGGGATCGAAGCTGCGACACGGGCAGCAATTTCTTCTCGCTCCCAATTGGCCATCGCCGCCAGCATGGAATAGAACATACGTCCGGCAGGTGTCGAGGTGTCGATGCTTTCAGCAAGCGACACGAGGTCGGCTCTGGCTTTTTGGAAGATTTCTGCAAATTGCAAAAGCTCACTGGTGTTTCGGGATAGCCGCGCTAGCTTTGAGAATATAAGTCCGCTGATACGGCCTTCCTCAAGGTCGGCAATCATCCGGCGTGCAAGTGGGTGGCCAATCACACTTTTGCCGGAAACTGCCTCTAGCCTGTATACTTCAACAACTGTCCAGCCCTTGCTTTCTGCATAGGCACGGGCGCGATGCTCGTGCACCGCAAGGCTTTCGCCTTTGACCTGATCTTCGGTCGAAACCCGAAGCCAGATACCGACTTGTTTGGGGGTGTTCATCATCGCGTCAGACTAGCATATTGGTCTGTTGTCCAAAATGGAAATGAGTCCAACTGAGTCCAGTTTACGATGATAATTGCCGGATGGCAGTTCCCGAAAACGCCCTACTCGGCTCCCCATCAATCATCATCCTGACAAAGAGGTCATGGTTCGGCAGATTCTGTAGGTCGATCTCATCAACCCCTTCAAAGTGGCGCGATATGGCGCGGGCATCCTCTGGCCCGACGCGAAAAGCGATCACCGTTCCGACGTTTCCCATGACCGCTGCCTTCACGCCGTCGGTTAGTTGATATAGGTATTGGTTGGCGAGGGTCACAGAAAGGCCAACTTTTCTAACCTCTGACAACATCCCAGCCGTTCCCGGCGTGAGGAAATGCTCGAACTCGTCAAGGTAGAGGTGGCAGGGGCGGCGTGCGTGTTCGGGCATGGATTGGCGCGACAAGGCAGCTAGGGCGATTGTTTGCAGTAAGAGTCCAGCCAACAAGTTTGAGGTATCTGCGCCCAGTACGCCTCTTGCCAGATTCACAATCACGATCTGCCCCTCGTCCATCGCTTTTCGCAGTGACAGCGGCTCGTTGAAATCGACAAGGAACTGCCGCAGCTTGGGGTCGGTCAGCATGGCACCGACTTTGGACTGGATCGGCGCAATAGCTTCAAACAGAGTGTTGCCCCAGAGTTTGGTAAACTCAACCTGCCAGAAATATATAACTTGGGGGTTTGTTACTCGGGTCAGCACATGCGCGCGAAACTCTTTTTCCGACAACATCCGCAAAACATCCGGCAAGCTGGCTTCCTGATACTGAAGCAATGCATAAAGGGTGTTCCGAAATATATGCTCCATGCGTGATCCCCACGCTTTCTCGCCGAAATGGTGACGGAAGGTTTCGAGTAAGCCAGATGCTGCCAGTGGGATTAGCTCTTTGGGAACAGCTTTGAGCGGATTGTAGCCAAACACGCAGTGTTCATCTGCTACATCAACATATCGAAGCCTCCCCTGATGGCACACGGGAGTCTCTCGTGCGATAGCACTAGACAGGTCTCCATGTGGATCAAGTAGGATGCAACCTCTTCCAGCCGATATATCTTGCATGAACAAGGTCTGGAGAAGCGTAGACTTACCTGTCCCCGTTTTCCCTAAAACATAGACATGCTGCATCCTGTCATGTTGATATATGCCAAAGGGTTGGTGTGGTTGTCTTCCGTTGGTGGTGGCGAAATATGATACATTTGGATTGTGACGTTCGATCATCACTACATAATAAACGAACTGCGTAGCAGTGAGGTAGGAGGTAAAATTTCACAGGATGTGACGTTTCGCCTCCATCCGAAAACGCCTTCTTTTTCTCTCACTCATTTCAAATCAGCCCACTTCACCAACCACTCCATGATAGCTAAAACGAGGTTATCGACTGGACGGGTCAAGGCCGCGTAGCGCCGACAGGCTTGGCCTTGATGCGGCCAGTCGATTGCCGCATATTCACTCAATCAAGTGGCTGACTTTTCTCTTTTCGCTCCTGATCGTTACCCGAAGGGCCAAGACCCAAAGGGGCTTGGTGAGCGTAGCGAATAGAGCAGGTTGCCCGGAGGGTAGCGCTGTATACTGACAAGGCCCCTTAAATTAGGGATTGTTGCGCGTGTCACGGTAATTCAATTCCCTGCTACTCACCCAGAGGTCCTGTGTTACTCTGGGACTTCAATTAAAAATTGAATCCCATTGAATTTTCCATTCCACAATTCATCGCAGTTCACAAAATCTAATATATAAAACGAGTATTCTCCTTTTCTATTACCTACATCCAATATTATATCACCTTTACCAACTAGAACCTTTAACTGTCTGCTGCCAAATTCCGAGGCCATAAACGAGTTCAATCCAGAATAATTTGACGGAGTTTTTCTGACAATTTCACCGGTAGATTTTTCAAATTTTAGTCGGTCGTTGTAAATTGCACCATCAGAATTCAGGCAGACAGGTTTATTTTTAACATCATATGATAGAACTACAACGCGCTCTGGCCTATCTATTTTGAAATGATAATTTGTGTCAGTTGTTTGGTCGACAAAAGAGAATTTCAAATTTTCCTTCGTTGGAACTTTTGGATTTTGTGCCGAGCAGGTAGCGACAAAAAATGCAAAAAAAGTAACCAATAGACAATTGATCCTCATGGTTCATCTCCCGGCCAGCGACCGCCCATAGCATAGGTAAGAGCCTCGACGGCTTTCAGTGATGACGACGAACCCTGACGCCCCCATGCCTCGGCAACATCTTGACCATAAGCACCTCGGTCTCCAAGTCCTTGGTCTGGTCGCCTAGTTGCTATATGAATTGCTTCATGTAGTAAGACTTTCTCGTCCGGTGATTTTGAACCGAAACGGGAAGCGGCAAAGTAATCAGAATTACCAGCACCCGGCTTCAATTTTGGATCAAAATAAGCTAAAGTATCACTTTTTAAGACACCTATTATGTTAGTTACAATTTTAGTGAATTCTTTAACGACCTTCAGGTCAGTTGAACTGCCTTTTCCAATATATTTCTCCATGTTTTTAACGAGCTCCGAGGACTTCAAATTTGCAGGAATGCCTTTCCCTTTCTCAAGACTGCTGGCTAGTCCCGACAAAGAAGCTGCTGCTGCCGCAAGTTTCGATGCCAACGCATCTTGTCTTGCATTGAAATGAGAACAAACTAGCCCAGATTTTCCGCTGCAACTATAAGCCCCAGTTGGATCTGTCATATTAACCGGATCATTGCCAACATAGCCATAGAGGTTCATCTGATCCTTATACCCCACAGGATCAGTCTGCATAAACCGGCCCAGCGTGGCGGAGTAGAACCGGGCTTTGTAATAATACATGCCAAGCTCGGGTATCCACACTTGGCCGGTATAGCTGAACCTGCCGCCCGCCGCGATGCTTGCGTTGCTGCTGCCGGGGATGCCCCATTCGTCGAACGTGTTCTTGGCTGTTATCGCGCCGCTGTTGTCGGATATCGCAACGATGCTGCCCTGATGGTTGGTGTGGAGCCAGCGCGGCTGGTTAAACCCGCTGCCTTCATACGCGATCACCGGATCGTCAACGCTGACCCCGTGTAGATAGCGGCGCAGCAGGATGTTGGTGTTCCCATCAAACTCGGCGACCAGTTCATCACCATCGTGCAGGAACCGCGTCAGGCCGCCAGAACCACCCGACCCGCCGCCAACCTCATACAGCCGCCCCAAAGGATCATAGCGCAAGGATGCGGTCGTCGCACCGCCAGAGGCCGTCGCTGCACTCACCAATCGGTTTTCCACATCATAAACATAAATGTTCGCACCATCGCCCGTCAGGTTGCCGTTGGCATCATAGCTGAATGTTGCAGGTCCTGCACTGGTATATTG
>JAYUOS010000071.1:0-26177 GCA_043760725.1 Sphingomonadales bacterium | reverse complement strand
AAAAGAAATCGGTCACCGGCATTGCGACACCAAAGCATGAAATAGATTTGGTCCGTGAACGGATCAAGCGATTGAAGGAGACAATGAAATGACGGTCGAACCGTATGAAGATTTCGAGCTTGTTCGTGGATCGGGCAATGTCTTTGCCGACCTTGGCATGCCCAATCCAGAGATGGAGCAACTACGTGCATTGCTTGCGTCTGCCATTCTCAAGACACTCGATGCCGAAAAGCTGACCGTGCGCGCCGCCGAAGCCAAAACCGGCATCGCCGCCGCCGACTTCTCCCGCATCCGAAATGTGAAATTGGGTCGCTTCACGATTGACCGGCTGATGACGATTTTGGACCGGCTCGGTTGTGAAGTGCAGGTGGACGTGACGGTTTTGAAGCGGGCGGCTTGAGGATTATCACTGATGGCACTGACGATGCACCCTTCGCTTTTTGTTCACCCCGGCCCTTGGCTGATGCGCGAAGTGGTTGAGCCTTACGGTATGACCGTCACCGAAACAGCCGCGCATCTGGGCGTCAGTCGTCAGAATATGAGCATGTTGCTAAACGGCCATGCCAGCCTGACCGCAATGATGGCGCTGCGTTTTGAAAAGGCGTTCGGTATCAGCGCGGATACGCTGCTGCGGATGCAGGTGGGCTATGATCTGGCGCAGGTGAAGCTGGGCAAGCGAGAGCCGGATGTTGCGCGTTTGCAGCGGGCGGCTTGAGAAACTTACCCCGCAACCATTACCGTGGCGATGATTGCCAAAAGTCCTAGAGTGCTTGCAAGTATCATATTTAGAATACTCAGACGATGAGCGCGCTTACCGGTTCGATCTTGCGCTGCCTCGTTAGCGATCTGAGCTTGAAGCAGCTTGTCAATTACCTCAGCATGTTTAGCTTGCAAACCAACAAGCGCATCAATCTTTTCACTTAGGCCCGCCAAGTGCTCATTTGTTTGATGTATCGGATTGGGCTGAGCCGGGGTAAAGGTGGTAACCTCTCTCTGTGCTTTTTGGTCAGCCCAATCACAACCAAAATCGCTAGCACGGGTCGTGGGATCAAATACATCCCGAACATGGTCTAATGACTTATAATAATCATTTAGACGGTCTTCGAGACCGCCCATTTTTTGTGATTTGTACATTTGTTCCATAAGCCTGCCGGCGATGCTACCGACACTGGCCCGCTTTTCTGATTTGAAATTGATGACGCCAGCAATACGATCTAAACTCGAAGCTTCTGCGATCCCTCTTCGCGTTCCTGCAATGGAAGATCGGGCCAGTGTGTTTTCTTCAATGACTCCCGAGATTGCCTTATCAAAAGCAGATCGTCCTTTGGGTAGACGGTCTCTATGTGGATTCTTAGACGCACGTTCAGCGGCGGCACTCAAATACTGCGGCAACTCGGCTTCATTGATTTTCGAAGATCTAATGAAAGCTGGAAAAGTTTCATGATTTTCAGCGATCCTATCAACACTTGAGTTTTGCACTTTATTTTCACTTTCATAAACTTGACTGTTGAATCCGATGACGTTGGCTAAAAATAGAACGTATGTGGTACTTTTGTCAACTTAACGAATAGCTGTTCGCACCCAACTTCCGTCCTTTACCCACCCCGTCCCAAAGCCAAATCCAGCTTCGCAAATAACTGCGCCAATTGCCGCTCGCTGATCCGGCCAATGCGCTCGATCAACTGCTCCTCATCAATTGCCAGCATAAGCGTCAGCTGCGCGACCGAATCCTTATCGAGGCCGGTCGCCTTTGCAGGGAGCAGCATGTTCCACGGCGCAACCTGGGTCCGCAAATTGCCGGTCAACGGGACGCACAGATAGGTGGCGAGGCGGCTGACGTTGATCGCGTCGGATTGCAGGATAATTACCGGCCGGTGAAAGCCCGATGTCGAGCCAATAGGTTCGCCCAGATCGGCCCACCAAACATCGCGCCGGGAAACCAACAACCTCTATCTCACCACTCGGTATGTTTTAGCACGTTTCGCGACGCTGCGCGTCGGAACTGCGCCAAATCATCGTCGCCTGCCATTGCGTCAGCAAGCTTATTGGCAAAATCGGTAAGTTCATACTCGCTGTTGTCCGCGACAAAGGCATCGAGCGCCTTTGCATACAGCTTGCTACGCGAAAGCTTCATGCGTTTGGCCAAGGCCTCGCCTTGTGCAAATACGGGATCGGGAATAGAGACAGCGACTTTCATACTTTTGGTAATACTGTTTCGCATAGGCTTGGTCAAGACCTCCAATCTTGGCCGAACCAGGGATAATACAGGCCATCCCTACCCGCTTGACAACCTATTAATGTTCGTGTATTGTTCTCACTTGCTCTTTGATATCGCCTGGCTTCATTCGGCGTCCATCGGCCCAGTCCGATGGACGCCGAATTTTGGCATATAGCGGGCCTAATGTTAGGGGATTTGTTCCGCCGTAACGCCGTTTAAGGTGAGTCCTTAGTGTGACTTTTGGCGTATGGTCGCAGTCTATACGGACGCGGAATCTTGATCTCCCTCGCGGGCTTTGCGCTTTGGCCTGAGGGTCGAGAAGGTTCTGGCGCGCTAAGACGCTAAGACGCTAAGACGCTAAGGCGCAAAGTGGCTGGTTCGACAACACCTGTTTCACTGTAAACTTGCTGAGAAAATCGCGGGTTTCGGGATATTGAGTGCGCTTCGCGCGAGAGAGCTTCTTTGCGCGAAACAAAAAAATTTCCGTATTTCAAATGCACACCAACGCGCAGAAGCACAACCCGATTTCAGTGTGAACTTGGAGGGAAATCTGTGGCTTTCGGCAACGCGCTCTCGCCTGTATCTTGCCTACCGCTTAAACAAAACCCTATCCTCCGGCCCAAAGCCCCAGCGCCAGATGATCCATAGATAGACGCCCAAGATCGCGGGGACGCCCAGTGCCAGCTCGGCCCATTCGGGGAGTTGCGTTGCGGCGACGCCTATGATGATGGCGGCCGCGACGGCGGGGAGGAGAGTCCAGCGCCAGATGCTTAAGGGCTCGCCGAGTAGCTTGGCCAGCAGCATGGATTTGGCCAGCGAGGCAAAGCCAAGTGCCAGCATCAACGCAGCGGCGACGGCGGCGGCTTGGGCAAGCCCTGTATATTCGGGCTTGATTGGCAGCATTGGGATCATCTGGATCAGGATCAGGCTTAGGGCTATCTGTAGCAGCAGCATCATCAGGCTGAGCATCAGGTTCCTATGCCGCGCCATATAGACCAATGCGCTCTCGCTGACCACGGCGGTGGCGGCGGCGACTTCGGCGGCGAGGAGGAAGGCCATGGCGGCGGCTCCGCCGACAAATTCCGGCCCGATCAGGCCCATGACCGCTTCGCCAGGAATGCCAAGCGCCAGCGCGATTCCGGCCTGCGCAGCGATGATCCAGAAACCGACCTGGCCGACTTGGCGGGAGATTTCGGCGTAGTTTTTGGCTTGCAAATTGCGCGTGATGACGGGGCCGAGAATGGGATCGAAGCTGGATTTCAGTTTTTGCGGCAGGCTGGCGACCTGTTGCGCGACGTAATAAATCCCGACGACAGCGGGGCTTGCAAAAAGCCCGAGGATGAACAGATCAAGCCGCCTGCTGCCCCATTCGGCAGCGTCTGCGGCGGCGAGTGGCAGGTTGCGGCGGGCAAGCGCAATCAGCTCGGCAGGACGCGGACGCCATCCCGATGGCAGGCCGTAACTGCGCCATAACGGCCACAATGCAGTGAACATTCCGGCGAAAACCGATGCGACATAGGACAGGATCAGGCCGTCACGGGTCGAGTAAAACACCAAAGCCCCAGCCGCGATGCTGATCGTCCACGGCTCGACCACCGCCCGTGCGCGCACTGTGGAGGCAACGTCGAAGCGGTAAGCCAATGCCGCCAAGGCGATGTCGGTTGCGACCACAGTGAAAATGGTCAGCGGCAAAAACCGATCAAAGCCGTTAATCACGCTGTTGGGGAACATCAAATCAGGCAGCGTGATCAGGATCGCTGCTCCGACGGCAGAGGCAAGCATTGCCGCCAACAGAGCGTCCGCAACAATATGGCTGTGCGGCCGGTCATCTTTGGACAATGCCTCAGCCAACCCGCGCCTCAGCCCAAGCGTGGCCAATTGCGCAACAAATTCAACGACCAATATCGCATAGGCAAAACGGCCCAAAGCTTCTGGCCCATATAAACGCCCAGCGATAAACAGAAACGGGATACGCGCCGCCAGCCGCAGGACAAATCCGAACACATTGGTCCGCCCGCCCTTGGCCAGCGCCTTAAGGTCAGCTTCGTCCTGCTCGGTATGCACCGTCTCATTGGGTACAGTTGCCGTCAAACTCCCCTCCGTTTGTTGGCCATATTTGTAGTTTCAGCTAAGCTGAAACGGTGCCGGCTGCCTACACATTCAGCGGGTTTAGACCGCGATTTAGGACTTGTCACCTTTCGGCCTTTAATGGGCGGGATAGCAGTGCTTCCACAACTTGCTCGACAGTCGTAACTCCGGAAAGCAAAGAGCACACCGCCTCAACGATCGGCATATCGACACCGAGCGCCTGCGCCGATTGCAGCAAGACTGGTGCGGTCGAGGCTCCCTCCGCCACAGTGCGCCGGTCTGCCAGCAACTCGGTGGCGGACTTGCCTTGGCCCAATCCGCGCCCCAGCGCAAAATTGCGGCTGTTTTCCGAACTGCAGGTCAGCACCAGATCGCCGAGGCCAGAAAGCCCCGAAAGCGTTTCCGCTTTGGCCCCGCGTGCCAGCCCATAACGCTGCATCTCGGTAAAGCCGCGCGCGATCAGCGATGCCCGCGCGTTCAGCCCCAGCCCCGCGCCGTCAACTACGCCGCAACCAATGGCGAGCACGTTTTTGACCGCCCCGCCAATTTCTGCACCAACAACATCGCCCGAATAATAGGGTCGAAAAGCGGGAGCCGCAACGAGCCGCATCAAAAGCGCTCCTACAGCATCATCCGCGCAAGCCAGCGTAATTGCTGTCGGCATTCCCGCCGCGACTTCATGGGCAAAGGTCGGACCGGATAGCACAGCAATGGCGTTGTCGGGGTAGATTTCAGCGGAAACTTGCGACATTAGCAGCTGTGTTTCCGCCTCAATCCCTTTGCAGCACAGGATCAGCGGCTTGGCGAATTTAGGCATCGCCAATAGAGTGGAGCGTAGATGTTGCGCGGGCGTCACCAGCATCAACGCGCGGCAATTGACCATCTCGGTGATGTCGCCGGTGGCGCGGATGCCCTCTGCCAATGCAATGCTCGGCAGATACAGATCGTTGCGCCGGTCGGTGTTGATGCCTTCAACAACCTCTGCCTCATGCGCCCAGATTAAGGCGTCCGAATGCGCTTGCTGCATCACGGTGGCGAGCGCGGTTCCCCATGCGCCAGCGCCAATGATGCCAACGGGGTATTGCAGTGCCCTCATGCTTTTACTCCGGCTCCACGCGCAGCCTCTGCGTGGGGATCAAGCGGCCAGCGCGGGCGCGCGGGCATGTCGAGCGGGTCGGTCAGGCCCGCGGCAAAGCGCTCCGCACCTGCCCATGCGATCATCGCTGCGTTATCGGTGCAAAGCCAATGCGGCGGCGCGACAAAGCGCATGTTGTGGCGCGTGGCGACGGTTTGCAGCATCGCTCGGACGGCTTCGTTTGCCGCAACACCCCCTGCGACGACCAATGCGGCGGGGGTTTGCATCCGCGACAGGCTGTATTCCAGTCGATCCTCCAAACAATCAACGACTGCAGCCTGAAACGACGCAGCAATATCCTCTGCCCGGTGCAGGCCGGTATCGTGCGCGCGCAGCACCGCGCTCTTCAGGCCCGCGAAGCTGAAATGCGGTTCGTCGGCGCCTTTCAACGGGCGGGGAAGCAGCACGGCCTTGGCATTGCCAAGTTTCGCTGCTTGCTCAACCGCCGGGCCGCCAGGGAACCCAAGCCCCAAAATCTTGGCGCTTTTATCAAACGCCTCACCAACCGCATCGTCGATAGTGGTCGCCAACCGGTTGTAATCGCCCACGCCGTTGACGCGCAGCAGCTGGCAATGCCCGCCCGACACCAGCAGCAACAGATAGGGAAATTCTAGCGTGGCATCGACCAAACGCGGGGACAACGCATGCCCCTCTAAATGGTTCACCGCAATCAACGGTTTGCCCGCTGCCATTGCCAGCGCCTTTGCCGTCACCAGCCCGACCATCACGCCGCCAATCAGTCCGGGGCCTGCGGTCGCGGCAATCGCATCAACATCGTCCAACGTCATCCCCGCGTCGGCGAGCGCTACCTTCACCAACGGCGTCATCATTTCGGCATGCGCGCGTGCGGCAATTTCCGGCACGACGCCGCCAAAGGCGCGGTGATGATCCTCTTGCCCCGCCAGCGCGTGCGACAATATCGTCCGGTCAGACCGCACAATTGCCGCCGCTGTTTCGTCGCAACTCGATTCAAGACCAAGGATAATCGCCATCCGCTTCCCCTTACGGCTCTGTCTCGCTATGGACAAGCCGCATGGATCCGACAGCCTTCGCCCCGTTCCGTATTGGCACCCGCGCATCCCCGCTCGCAATCGCGCAGGCGGAGATGGCAAAGACCGCTTTGTGTGCGGCGCATGGGTGGGAGGCAGACGCGGTGTTGTTGGTTCCGATGCTGTCGTCTGGGGATAAGGATCAGAGCCGTCCGCTTGCCGATATCGGCGGCAAAGCATTGTGGACCAAAGAGCTGGAACGCGCGCTGATCGACGACGCAATCGACATTGCGGTGCATTCTATGAAGGACGTCGAGACAGTGCGGCCTGATACCTTTCGTGTCGCCGCGATGCTCCCGCGTGCCGATGTTCGCGACCGGTTGATCGGGGCGGATTCAATTTTGAGTCTGCCGCCGTCTGCGCTAGTTGGAACATCCAGCCCGCGCCGTGCTGCGCAACTGAAGGCCCTGCGGCCTGATTTGAAGACCGGGCCGATCAGAGGGAATGTGGCCACGCGAATGGCGAAAGTTGCCAGCGGCGAATTTACCGCGACGTTGTTGGCGGCGGCGGGGCTCGACCGGCTGGGGCTGGCCGACACCGGCGCAGCGATTGCGGTTGATGAAATGCTGCCTGCGGCATCGCAAGGCGCAATAGGCATCGACTGCCTGAGCGTGCGTGTCGAACTTAGGCCGGTATTGGCCGCAATCAACCACGCCGAAACCTTCGCTTGCGTAATGGCCGAGCGTGCCTTCCTTAAGGCGTTAAGTGGCAATTGCCATTCGCCGGTTGCGGCTTTGGCCATGGTCAAAGATGGCTGCGTCTGGTTGTCGGGGCAGATACTGTCCGAAGACGGCAGCGAAAGCATCAGCGGCGAAGGCGAAGATCCGGTCGCTTTGGCGCAGCATTTATTGGCTCAAGCCAGCCCTGCATTGAAAGCACTATTCATCACATGAAACTCCTTCTCATCCGCCCCGAACCGGGCGCTAGCGCTAGTGCTGAGCGAGCACGCGAAGCTGGACTAGAACCTGTGCTCCTGCCGTTTTTCGAAGTGCAGGCAGTGGCGTGGGAATTGCCCGATCCGGCGGACTATGATGCGCTGTTACTGACCAGCGCTAATGCCGTGCGCTTTGGCGGCGCGGGTCTGGAAAGTTTGCGCACGCTCCCTGTCCACGCTGTCGGAGAGCGGACAGCTGAAGCAGCACGGGCGGCGCGACTGGATGTGGCGACCGTTGGCACATCGGATGCCGCCGCTGCGGTTAAGGCTGCAAGTGATATGGGGCACAGGCGGCTGTGCTGGTTGGCTGGCGCAGATCACCGCCCGATCAAGATGCCAAAGAACATGCCCAAGGCGTTGACGGTGACGACCGTTATTGGCTACGCCTCTGGTCCCAAAAAGCTGCCGGCCGATATGGCTGATGTAATCAGCTCGGTGGATGCTGTTGCCCTCCACTCCCCCCGTGCTGCGATCGAATTTGCCAAAGCGGTTGTGGAGTTTGGCCTCGACAAAGCCAGCATCACCCTCGCCGCATTCTCACCCTCCATAGCCGATGCGGCTGGCACAGGCTGGCGCGCGGTGGCGGTGGCTGAGCGCCCTGCCGACATCGCCTTGTTGTCGGCACTGTCAGAGCTTGGTAAGCTGCCTGCCGACCCCGACGACCGGAAGGAAGAAATATGAGCTGGCGTTCTATCGCAGCGTTGCTGATCCTCGCGTTTGCAAGCGGTGCTATCGGCTTTGCGTATCTGGCTTCTAACGGACAAATGCCTTGGGCGGCGAAAACCGAGATAGTCGACGTGATAGAGCCAGGGCTAGATCCGAAGGACGAAGTCGCCGACTTGGCCCCAACCGTTGGTTTTGCTGTTCCAACGATCATCCAGCCCAGCGCCAGCCAAGCCGAAGCCCAGCTGCTGGTTCGGGATGTCCGCGACAGCATCGATGCCGGGAAAGCGCTCGGCCCGCTCGGCAGCCGTTTGCAAGTGACCTTTGCCGCCAGCCAGCCCCAGGCACTTGCGATCATCGCCAATGCAGCGCGAAAGCCGATCTCGAACGCCAAATTGCTTGGCGGCTTCGACCGCATATCACCGCAACTGGTTTTGCCAGTCGAGACATTATGGGATCGGATGCGCCGTGAATTGAACAGCCTGTTCGTTCTGCGCTCACACGACGCACCGCTGACTGCGAGTGCGGCGCGGATAGAGCGCATTCGCGGGCTGATCATATCGGGCGATATTGCAGAGGCAGCGCGACTTGTCCGTGCGATGCCGGGGGCGGCATTAGCATCCGACTGGATGGGCGATGCGGCGCGGGCGATTTCCGTCCATCAGGCGCTCGATCAGTTGAGCCGCAGCGCGGCGACGCCAACGCCAGCTCCGGTATTTGCTCCGGTGCAAGCTTTGCCCCAAGCCGATCCAGAGCTACTGCCATCGGCGGGCGAGTGACCGCTGCGTCTTCGGCGCTTGTCGCCAAAGTGAAAAGATTATTTCATAAATCTTTCATAAACACTCAGAGTGGATATGATGCGTTGTCATGGCAACGCGATTCACCACTTATGATGGGCTAAACCGTTCCGCCCCTTCGCTACCTTTGTTGATGCGCGAAGCGGGCAGCTTTGCAGCGATGCGCGCAAAAGCGAGCTTTGCCGCGCCTGTGCAAACCGACGTCAAAGGCGATGGCCGGGCGGTCATGGTGCTGCCGGGCTTTCTGGCCTCTGATATCGCGACAACGCGGCTGCGCACCTCGCTATCGGGTGCAGGATTTACGTCGTATGGTTGGGGTCTCGGCCGCAATGCCGGGATTAAGGCGGATTTGTTTCAACGGCTGGATCGCAGGCTTGATTTGCTCAATCTGGACCTACCTCTAACGTTGATCGGTTGGAGCCTCGGCGGCTTGGTCGCCCGCGAATATTCCAAATACGCGCCGGATCGGGTGCGAAAAGTGATCACTTTGGGCACACCGTTTTCGGGCGATATGCGCGCCAACAATGCTTGGCGGCTTTATGAATGGGTTGCCGGGCACAAAGTCGATATGCCGCCGATTGCGGCGACCCCGCACGAAAAGCCGCCGGTTGAAACTGTCGCCTTATGGTCGCGCCGCGACGGCGTGGTCGCGCCGCATTCTGCATGCGGAGAGCCGGGCGAGACTGATGGAAACACTGAACTCAATTGTTCGCATATGGCCTTTATTTCTGATCCAACCGCGATCCGCGCCGTGTGTAAGGCTGTGCTGGACTAGGCCGTCACTAACGACCGGCTGGCGATGGCGGATTCCAGCGCGTCTTCAAACTGGCTGGTGCAACGATCCCACGAAAAAGTCTGACCATAAGCCGCTGCATCGTCGCGGCCGCAAGAGAGCGCTTGTTTCATCGCAACGGCCAGATCGTCGTTCAACGCACCGACCGGGTTTTCCAAATGCGAGGTAGGGCCACGGCCATTGATGCCGGCGATATCGAGCGGCCCCGAAACGGGATAGCCTGCAACCGGAACCCCGCATGCCAGCGCCTCGATCAACACCAGCCCGAACGTGTCGGTCTTGCTGGGGAACACGAATGCGTCGGCGGCGGTATAGGCCCCGGCTAGCTCGGCTCCCTGCAAGGAACCGGTGAAATGGACCTCAGGATATTTGGCCTTCAGCTCCTCCAGCATCGGCCCGTCACCAACGACGACTTTTGACCCATGGATTTTACATTGCAAAAATGCCTCAAGATTTTTCTCCTTGGCGACACGACCAACTGACAAAAACAACGGTCTGGGAAGATGTGCCAGGCTCGCTAACGGCGACTGTTGGGGATGGAAAATCGCAGTATCCACGCCGCGCGACCACAGGCGCGTCTGCGGGATGCCGCGCTCGGCAAGTTCCGCCATCAATCCCGGCGTCGCGGCCAACACCGCCTTGGACGGCGCATGAAAGCGCTGCATAATCGGCCAGAACCGATCCGGTGAAAGCCCAGTGCGGACCGAGGCGTAATCGGGAAAACGCGTATGAAATGCACTGGTAAATGGCTTTTTCTGCGACATGCACCAGCTCCGCGCGCTCCATCCAATCGGCCCCTCGGTGGAGATATGGACGATATCTGGCTTAAACTCCGCCAGCGCCCGCCGCGCGCCGAAACGCGGAGCAACGGCAAGGCGGATCTCGCGGTAGCCGGGCATCGGGACTGTATAGAATTGATTGGGCGTGATCAGCTCGACATCATGGCCCCGCGCGATCAGCGCATTGACCGTGGTGCTTAACGTGCGGACTACGCCGTTGACTTGCGGCGTCCACGCGTCGGTGGCGATGGCGATCCTCATGCGGCCATCTTTGCAGCTGCCGCGTCGCGTTTTGCGAGCGCCCAGTCGACGATCCTGAAACTGCCATCAAGTTCCTCGACCAACGCCGTGCAACTTTCGACCCAATCGCCGTCGTTATAGTACGTGATCTCGCCGATCTGGCGAATTTCGGCGGTATGGATATGACCGCAGACTACGCCGTCGAGACCGCGCTCAAGCGCGGCGCGTGCAACCGCCTCTTCGAACCGACCGACAAATTCGACAGCGTTTTTGACACGGCGTTTCATATAGGCTGACAGTGACCAATAGGGCAGATCAAACCGCTTGCGGATTGCCGCGAGCAAGATGTTCAGCCGCAACAGCAACGAATAGGCTTTGTCGCCCAGCACCGCCAGCCAGCGGGCATACATGACGACCGCGTCAAAAGCATCACCATGCGTGATCAGCAACTTGCGGCCGTCCTTGCAGTCATGGATCGTCTCGTTGACAATCTCCACACCGCCAAAGCTGAACCCTGCATAATCGCGCAGCATCTCATCATGATTGCCGACAACATAAACGACGCGTGTACCGCGATGCGCCATTTTCAGGATGCGGCGGACAACTTCGTTATGTGCGGGCGGCCAATGCCAGCTTTTGCTCAATTGCCAACCATCAATAATGTCGCCGACTAGATACAGCGTATCGCATTGGATAGAACGTAGAAATTCGACCAGCATTTCAGCATTGCACCCCCGTGTGCCCAGATGGATATCGGAAATCCAAACGGTGCGATGCTTTGTCGGCGGGCGGAAACTGCGTGGTTCAGGAAGATTGAGCCAGGGCGGCGTTGTGCCCGAAGCTAGCGACGATATTGGATTTTCAACGTTCAGTGTCGCATCGTTCATGTCAATATCCCCTTGATCGACTCCGTCGGCGCTTAGGCCGTCAAGTTGACAAGCAGGCGGCAGTCTTGTGACAGTTTCTTGTCGTTTGTCGGCTTGAGGGTCGTAATCGATGCGCCCGTTCACACCGGTTGACCACAGCACAGCTGCAGCTTACCCTTTGTTTATGGGGGCAGAAATATCACCACCGGATAACCGCGCGCTTTTGGGCCTTGTTGCGTTTATCGTGTTTATCGACATGATGGGGATCGGCCTGATCATGCCTGTGACGCCGTCCCTGATCATGGGTATTGCCGATGTCGGCATCGACCGTGCGGCAGAGATTGGCGGGGTACTCTTCTTCGCCTATGCGATCATGCAATTTCTGTTCGCGCCAATCATAGGCGGGCTTTCCGACCGATATGGGCGGCGGCCAGTGTTGCTGTTCACGCTTGCTGCATTGGGCGTCGATTACGCATTGATGGCGTGGGCGCCGACTTTGGCTTGGCTGTTTGTGGGTCGAATTATTTCGGGGATCATGGGCGCGACATGGGGTGCCGCGAACAGCTGCATCGCCGATACTGTTCCGCCAGACCAGCGCGGTGCGGTGTTCGGGATGATGGGTGGCGCAGGTGCCGCCGGCTTTGTCTTTGGCCCCGTCATCGGCGGATTGGCGGGCACTTATAATGATCGTCTGCCTTTCGTGATCGCTTGCGCGCTGTCGCTCGGCGGGGCGCTTGCGGGATGGTTCATCTTGCGCGAAACTTTGCCGCTGGAACGCCGCCGTGCTTTTACGCTGGCGCGCGCCAATCCGTTCGGCACTTTGCTCCAAATGATGAAGACGCCGTTGGTGATGGGTTGCTTGCTCACAGTCTTTTTCATCCAGCTTTCGGCGCAGGCGAATATCTCGGTCTGGGGCTATTATGGCGCGTTGCAATTTGGCTGGGGCCCGCTGGCGATTGGGCTGACAGTAGCGCTATATGGCACAACTATTGCGATCACTCAGGGATTGCTGGTAGGCAAAGCGATTTCCCGCTTTGGGCCGGTCATGACCGCGCGATGGAGTCTGTTGTTCGGCCTGCCATCCTACCTCATCCTCGCCTTTGCAACCACCACGTGGCATGCGATCGCTGCGATTCTGATCGGGGCTGTGACTGCTATGACTTTCCCCGCGCTGCAGGAATTAATGTCAAATCGGATCAGCGAAGACGCGCAGGGCGAGTTGCAAGGCGCGATTGCCAGCACGATCAGCCTGACTTCGATCATCGGTCCGTTGGTCATGACGTCAATTTTCGGAATGTTCGCCGACAATAAGGGGCTGTATCTGCCCGGCGCGCCGTTCATTTTGGCGATGATATTATTGGCTATCGCAATTGCGATCCTGTGGCGAACCTTATCGAAGCGCGGATCCACCCAGTAGGGACCGTCCCTATTTTATTGCCTTAACCGCCTCGGCCACATTGTCGCTGAAAAGGCCGTCGACGCCAGCGGCAATAAAAGCGCGGATTTCCGTAATGACATCACCATGCGCGGCGGGATTGATTCCGGATTTCTGTGCGAGCGGTAGGAAATAGTTTTCGCGCCGGAATGTCCAAGGATGGACCTTGAGGCCCGCAGCATGCGCATCAGCAACCAACGCCGTCGGCGCGCCCAAATTACCGAGCACAGTGCGCGGGATGACCATCGCTTTGTTGGGGCCGACGCCATTGGCATATTCGGATATCGCCTTTAGCCCGGTCGGTGTTGCCATGTCGGCATATCGCGTTCCCGGCAGATCGGCGGGGCCGCCGTCATTGTCCATCAGCTGGATGAGACGCACTTTGGTTTTGCCGCGTAACGCCTTAAGGTTGTTCACCTCAAAGCTCTGAATGAAAACCGGACTGTCCGCTTTGTTCATCCCAAACAGCGCCAGCGTTTTCAGCAATGGCTCTTCATGCGGCAGGCCGATGGCCGCGAAATAGCTGGGGTGTTTAGTTTCAGGATAGATCCCGATCACCCGCCCCGTTTCCTTCGACTTGGCCTGCGCCAGTTGGATGATTTCTTGCAACGTCGGAATGTCGAACTGGCCGTCAAACGCCGTGTTGGCACTGCGCAGCATCGGCAGCCGCTCTTTGGCACGCAAAGTTTTCAGCTCGGCCAACGTGAAATCTTCGGTGAACCAGTCGGTGACTTTTTGGCCGTCGATGGTTTTTGTTGTCTTGCGGTCGGCAAATTCGGCACGCGCCGCAACATCTGTGGTTTCAGAGATGGCATTTTCATGGCGAGCCACCAATACGCTGTCTTTGGTCAGGACCAGATCAGGCTCGATATAGTCCGCGCCTTGTTCAATAGCTAGCGTGTAAGCAGCGATCGTGTGTTCGGGGCGCTCGCCACTGGCGCCGCGATGCGCGATGATAATCGGTTCCGCGGTGGCCATTTTCGCCTCCTCTGCCCCGCTCGTCGCGCATGCGGGGGTTATCAACAATAGTGACAAAGCGAGAACTGGGCGGATCATAGAGCTGTCCTTCCCGCTTTATGTTTCAGCACCGTGACAGCACGATCACTTGCCAAATGCCACTTCCCATTCGGCGGGTTTGAAGCCGACAAGCAGGCCGCCCGCGTGCTCAACCACAGGCCGTTTAATCATGCTCGGTTGCTCCACCATCAACGCAATGGCCGTTGCCTCATCTAGCCCAGCCTTGGCATCATCAGGTAGTTTCTTGAACGTCGTGCCCGCGCGGTTCAGGATCGTCTCCCACCCCTTGGCCGCACACCATGTTTTCAACTTTGCCGGATCAGCACCCAGCTTTTTGTAATCACGGAAAGCATGTGCAATGGCATTTGCATCCAGCCAATTGCGCGCCTTTTTCACCGTGTCGCAATTGGGAATGCCATAGACCGTAACGCTCATTCTGCTGTGTCCTCTGGCGATGTACCTGCGAGCACAAAGCTCATTTTGTTACCGTCTGGATCGCGGACGTAGCCGCCGTAAAAATTGGCGCCGTATAGCGGGCGCGGTCCGGGGTCGCCTTCGTTGCTTCCACCGTGCGCCAATGCCGCTGCATGGGCTGCATCGACCGCAGCGTGCGATGCGCAGCCAAAGCCTGGCATTGAACCGTTGCCCGGCGTCGCGGCCTCTTGATCGTGCGGACGCACAATCCAGACGGTCGCTCCGCCCGCCAGCACATAGCCAAAGGTGAAGCCTTCGTAATTATGCGCCAATACGCCGCCCAGATGCGGCATCACCGCGTCATAAAATGTGCGTGACCGGCCAAGGTCGTTCGACCCGATCATGATATAGTCGATGGACATGGCTTCCTCCTGATGCCGCTGTGATCTTACCCGTCATAGCTTTAGTGGCATCACCCGTCGAGGCAAGTATCGCTGGCTTTCCCTGCCTACCGGCTTGCGCTATGCGCAGTGCCATGACGCAAAGCGCAATCCTTATTCTCACCACCGGCGGCACTATCGATAAAAACTATTTCGATGCATTGTCGGAATATCAGATCGTCGATAGCGGCATTCCAGCGTTACTGACCGAGGCGCGCGTGGCGATGCCGTATCGGCTGGTCGAATTGATGCGCAAAGATAGTCTGGAGCTAACAGGCGATGACCGGTTGCTTATCGCTTCGGCCGCGCGTGAAGCGCCTGAGACGAGAATCGTTATAACCCATGGCACCGATACGATGGCCGAAACGGCGAACGTTCTCGCCGCATTAGTTCCCGGCAAGACAATGGTGTTAACCGGAGCTCTATCGCCTGCGCGCTTTGCCGAGACCGATGCGAACTTTAATCTCGGCATGGCTTTTGCAACCGCGCAGGTCGCCACACCCGGCGTCTACATCGCGATGAGCGGGCAGGTGTTTGACGGGCTGAAAGTCCGGAAAGACCGCGCGGCTGGCAAGTTTGTGGCAACGGGCAGCTAGGCTAGCCGAGTGCATATTCCTGCGCGATATCGGGCAGTTTGGTTTTCAGTTTGAAAAAGCCAGCAGTTGCCAGCGGCCATAACTTACGGTCCCAGTCGCCGGTGAGGCGCACCAGTTCGAGGCCTGTTGGTTTAAGGGCCGTTTCTGCCGCCGCAAGCTTTGCCGCCACAGAGCCAACCGGAGCGTATCCCGTTACCAGTTGGCGAACGCTGCGGCTCTTGGCCCAAGCAGACAGATCGTCAGCGCCGACGGTCTCGACCGCGACGCCAAAATACGCCTGCGCCCGATCCGCTGCATCGTCCAACGCGCCCCGTGAAAACTCCGCCGCTGGGCTGTTGTCATCGGTGCGCTTGGCACATGGCAGAACTGCAATCGCCACAACCTCGGCATCGATGGCCAAGCTTTCCGGATGCAAATCTTCTTCGGTCAGAACCAGCACGACCTTTTTATCCAGCTGTGGCCGATCCAGCTGCGGCATCATCGCAGACGGCGGCGAGGCGTCTTCAGGCAGCGGCAAGGCTCGCTCGTTCAATTGACCAGCGGGGTTAAAGCGACCCAGCGTATTCTGTTCAATGTTCTCTGCCCGCGCGACATAGTGTTTCCCGCGCGTGTGCAACCCCGCAACCCAACGCCATGACAAGGTATTCGAAGCCGGATCAGCATCGAGCAAATGCCTGTCAAAAAAGTCCGCCCCCAATTGCCACGGCAGGCCGAGCGTAAAGATCCAAATGCTGGCAAACCACATGCGCGCGTGATTGTGTAGCCAGCCGTGCGTCAGCAATTCATCGACCCAGACATCAAAACAATCAATTCCGCTGCGGCCCTCAACGGCTTTCTGATAACGCCGGTTCAGAGCGGAATTATCGGCTAAGCCAGCATCCACCTGCGCCAGCTCAGCCTGATAGCGCGTCAGCATACAGGGCCGCATTTCCAGCCAACCCTTCCAATATGTGCGCCACGCAACCTCTTGAACAAACTTTTCCGCAGCAGCAAATTTGTGCTGGGTAAGGACAACGCGGACAACCTCTTCCTCGGTTATCATCCGCCGCCGTATATAAGGCGACAGCGCCGAGACATTTGACCGGTCCAGCGGCCCGCGATCAACATTGCGCCCCGACGCATAATCGCGCCCTGCATGCGGCACAAAAGCGGCAAGGCGAGCGAGTGCCGCTTCTCTGGTCGGTTCCCATAACATTTGAAGAGCTTAGGACAGGCGGGACTATGCTGTCACCACGGGGCTTTTGCTATGATACTCGCGGGCTAAGCAAGCAACTCAACGCCCTCAAGTCGCGCAAATTTTTTGTCAAAAGTGACAGTTTTGGTGCAGCGAGCACTTAGCCTTCGACAATTCGGAACGTCCAGCTTCCTTTATAGGACTCTCCGGCTTTTGGCAGGTGGGTCAAAATGCCATAATCGCAGTCGGGTGGAACAGTGAAGTCGAATTGGGAACCCGGATTGAGATCATATTTGCGGCGCATCGCAACCGGAAGAGTCACGCGGCCATGTTCAAGCATCGTTAGGGAAAATACCATATTCTATGCCCTTGCAATAAGCGATGATTGTAGCTACAATGAGGCAACAGATCAAGGAATTTCGAATGATATCGAATGATAGTGTCCGTGCGCGCATAGATACCAAGACCAAGAATGCCGCGAACGCAGCGCTTGCCGCGATGGGTTTGTCGGTGTCCGATGCCATCCGCATGATGCTCCGCCGTGTCGCCGATGAAAAGCGACTGCCTTTTGAGGTGAAAGTGCCCAACACCGAAAGCTTACTGGCAAAGCATGAGCTGGAATCGGGCAAAGGCAAACGGTTTAAGTCAGCCGATGCGCTGTTCGACGATTTGGGTATTTGACCATTGCGCGAAGTCGTTCGTTCAACGGCGTTCAGGAAAGATGTCAAACGCGCGGCAAAGCGCGGCAAGGATATGCGCAAGCTGCGGGCTGTCATTCTGCTTCTGCTCGACGATAAGCCACTTGAGCCGCGGCGCCGCGATCACCCGCTAAAGGGCGATTGGGTCGGATATCGCGACCTGCATGTCGAGCCGGATTGGGTGTTGTTGTATCGCGTTACCGAAGCGGAATTGATGCTGGCGAGGACGGGGACGCATTCCGATTTGTTCGGGGAGTGAGCTATGCAAAAAATTAGCGATATCAGTGCTGAACAATTTATGCTTCATTTTTATGAGGACATTCGCGTTCCAGTTGAATGGAAATCACTTGTCGCAAATGCCGCTCGTGTGGATTGTTTCGAAATCCAAGATCGGGACGAATTAGGTGATTTATATACCGTTTGGGGAAAGGAAAAAGACGGGGCTTATCTGCAAAATCACAGCCTGAAGGTACGAGATCAATTTCCTGTTAGTTGTGAGATAAGGCTAAATAATTTCTCAAAAACATTCTCAATGACGGACGCAGTCCTTATCGCTGCGCCTGTTTATAAGTGCCACTGCAACAAATACGTCCTGTTAGACAGGACGCACCGATCAATCTCCTTCTATCGCGCTAACTCCAGCAGCGTCAGAATGATAATTTACGTAATTGACGCTCAGCTCGTACCGCAATCTCAAAACTGCAACCAATGCAAGTCTGAAACGAGCTAGAAAGAACCCTCACTCCCACTCGATCGTCCCTGGCGGCTTGCTGGTGTAATCATAGACCACACGGTTAATCCCCTTCACCTCATTGATAATCCGCGTCGAAACTCGGCTCAAAAACGCGCTTTCGAAGGGGTAGATGTCTGCTGTCATTCCATCCACACTCGTCACCGCACGCAACGCGCAGACATAGTCGTAGGTGCGGCTGTCGCCCATGACGCCGACGGTGCGGACGGGGAGAAGCACGGCAAAGGCTTGCCAGATTTCGTCGTACAGCCCGGCATTGCGGATCTCGTCGAGATAGACCGCGTCCGCCAGCCGCAGGATGTCGCAGCGGTCTTTGGTGACTTCACCGGGCATACGGATGGCAAGGCCGGGGCCGGGGAAGGGGTGGCGGCCGACAAAGGCGTCTTTCAGCCCCAATTCGCGGCCCAATGCCCGGACTTCGTCTTTGAACAATTCCCGCAGTGGTTCGACCAGTTGCATATTCATCCGCGCGGGTAGTCCGCCGACATTATGGTGGCTTTTGATAGTCACCGATGGCCCACCGGTGAACGAAACGCTCTCGATCACATCGGGATAGAGTGTGCCCTGCGCCAAGAAATCTGCACCGCCGATTTTAGCGGCTTCTTCCTCAAACACATTGATGAATTCGCCGCCGATGAATTTGCGTTTGGCTTCGGGATCGGTGAGGCCCGAAAGCCCCGCCATAAAGCGTTGCTCCGCATCGACGACGACCAACGGAATGTTGTAATGGTCGCGGAATAGGCTCTCGACTTGCTCGCGCTCGTTCAACCGCAACAGGCCGTGATCGACGAATACGCAGGTTAGCTGCTCGCCAATTGCCTCGTGGATCAGGATCGCAGCGACGGATGAATCAACGCCGCCCGACAGTCCGCAAATCACCCGGCCAGTTCCCACTTGTTTTTTGATCTCTGCGATCTTAGCGGCGCGGAATTCACCCATACTCCAGTCGCCCGCCAGTCCGCAGATGTTGTGAACGAAATTCGACAACAGCTTTGCGCCATCGGGCGTGTGGACGACCTCTGGGTGGAACATCGTGGTGTAATATCGTTTGGCTTCGTTCACACAGATCGCGAACGGCGCATTGGGTGATGTGCCAATGATTTCAAACCCCTCGGGTGCCTCGACGACGCGGTCGCCATGGCTCATCCACACAGGATAGCTGCCGCCGACTTCCCAAAAGCCATCGAACAACGGGCTGGACTTCAAGATTTCGACATCGGCCCGGCCAAATTCGGCGGCGTGCCCGCCTTCGACTTTGCCGCCCAATTGCGTGCATAAAGTTTGCTGGCCGTAACAGATCGCAAGGATCGGCAGGCCGCTTTCAAACACGCAATCGGGTGCGCGCGGGCTGCCTTCGTCGGTGACCGATGCGGGGCCACCCGACAGGATCACGCCTTTGGGCTGCATCCGCGCAAACGCCTCTGCGGCGGAATTAAACGGGGCAATCTCGCTATAAACGCCTGCTTCGCGTACCCGGCGGGCGATGAGTTGCGTGACTTGGCTGCCGAAGTCGACAATCAGGATGGAGTCAGAGGGCTGTATGGACATGAGGCCCGTTAATGGAGAGGCTGCTTACTGTCTAGTTGGCTTCGTTGTGCTTGCCTAAGCCCATCGCCTTTTGGGGGAGGGATTGGGGTGGCGTTTGTCGGCGTGGTGCTACGCCTCAAAACCCCACCCCACTGCGACTCAGCACCTAACAGCGCTAAGTCTCGTTGCCCCTCCGTTAAAGAGGAGGGGCCAAGTTCAATCAAAGATATCGTGCAGCCAGCTCTTCTGCTTCTTCTTATAGCCGTATTGCGCTTTGTGGCCATATTGCGGGGCTTGGCCCGGATAGTTTGTTTGCGGCTGGGCTTGCCGCTCTGGGGTCGCGGCTGGACCACTGCGTTCGATAATCTTGTCGAGTTCGCCGCGGTCAAGCCAGACGCCCCGGCATTGCGGGCAGTAATCGATCTCGATGCCTTGCCGGTCGCTCATTGCCAAAGGCACGCGGCATGAAGGGCAGGACATGGCGGCAACTTGGTCTTCGGTTCGCATTTGGGCGGTCCTCTCGTGGAATCTACTTCATCTGAAATCGGAAGCTGAGGGCGATAATTCAAGGGCGCGGTATATTATCGGCGCTGTTGCCAGTCGCTCAATTGCCCGATACTCTTCAGCATCGAAGGGGGAATGTTATGAATATGATTTTGCGGATTATTGTAGGCCTATGGGGCCTTGGTTTTGGTTTGCTGGCGGTGCGGGGGATTTTGGACCCCAATGTTTTTTTAGCGCAATTCGGATTTCAGGCACCGGGCGCGTCGATCAATACGATTCGCGCCGATTTTGGGGCGTTCTTTTTGGTTTCGGCGGTTGGCGCGTTGTGGGGCGCTTGGCAGCCGAGCAAAGCCAGACTGCTTTATCTTCCCGCCGCCTTGTTTGGCATTGCATTGCTAGGCCGCTTGCTGGGGTTGTCGATGGGCGACCCTGCATCAGACGCCAACAATCAGGCGATGATCGTCGAAGGCGTCAGCGTTGCTTTGATGCTGTTTGCGGCGAACCGGTTGGGGGCAAAGGCAGCGTAACCGGCCGCCTAAACCAATCAGCCCTTAATTCTCTGGAACGGCCGCCTGTGCGGTCTGGCCGTCGCCCTCTGGCGCAGCGATGATGTCGCGGGTGACGCTGCCTTTATTGACCGTTACGGTGTCGGGATCGCCAACGGTTGAGCGGATGCCAGCCTCGGCGGTTCCGGCAAGATTTCCAACTGAGGTTTCGCCGACCGAACGCTGCGCTGGCCCACCGAATAGGGCGTCAAGCACAACCTCTTGCTTACCTTCTGTCGTGCGGATTGTGGTCGTTTGCGATGGTTTCAATGCATAATCCGGCGGTACAACCAGGGGCGCAACACGGCTTGTGGTTGCCTGTTGTGGCGCGTCATTACCGCGAATGTCCAGATCATACAGGCCTTGATAGGCTTTGCTGACTGACTGACAGCCAGACAATGCCGTCACCAGCAAAGGCAAGGTAAGGAAAAGGGCAGTTTTCGATTTCATCAGTTTTTCCTTGTCGCCCATTACTGCTTTGGCGCGCCGAACATGGCGTTGAGCATTTCTTTTTTGGTGTCGGTTCCGGCGCGCGGTGTGCCGGGTTGCGGCGCAGGCAACGTTGCCATATCATTAGGCACCGTCAGCGGCGCAGCCTTCGTCACAGCGAATTCATCGGGACGTTCGCGGTCAAGCACGCCGGATGAGCTGCATCCGGCCAAGGTAGCGACAAGCGCAACTGCGCCAAAAAGGGTCTTTGATTTCCCAAAAAGGTTGTTCAATTTCATTGTCACTCCGCGCATTTTCTATTCGCTTAGGGTTGGCTCGGTTGCCACTTCCTGAACGGCTTCCTTTTCGCGCATCAGGAACGCGCGGGCAAGCAATATCAACACACCGATGGTAATCGCAGCGTCGGCAAGGTTGAAGATGTAGAATGGCCGGAACGTGCCAAAATGCAGATCGGCATAATCGACGACATAGCCATACCGGATTCGATCCACGATATTGCCCAGCGCACCGCCAAGGACGAGCGATAGCGCCAGCACATCACCGCGCAGCTTTTCGCGCCACATCCATATAGCGACTATCGTGGCGATGAGGGCGGTAAGGCCGACCAGCGCCCAGCGCTGCGTTTCGCTCTTTGCCTCAAGGAAGCCCATGGAAACCCCCCAGTTGGTCGCCCATGTCAGGTCGAACATTGGCAAGATATGGATCTGCTTACGGCTTGCTAGCGCCAAAGGACCAATCATGATGAACTTCACGGCTTGGTCAGCGATGAAGATAAAGCTGGCGAGCATCAAGCCTTGGAGGCGGAATTTGGGGTTTGCTGTAATAGTCATATGCGTCAATTAACCTTCAAAACCCAAACCGTCACCCTGAACTTGTTTCAGGGTCCATTTCGCCTCACTACCGTCAGCTCTCGGTTGCACGATGGATGCTGAAACAAGTTCAGCATGACGAGAAGACGAGAGGGAAGGCGTAAACCGCACCCCTTGGCGTCTTAGCGTCTTTGCGCGAAACCTCTTTTTGTTCGCGCAAAGACGCTAAGACGCCAAGAAGATTAGGCATTAAGCACCGTTTCACACCGCCCGCACAGCGCGCCGTCTTCGGTCACTTCGGGCAGATGCCGCCAGCACCGGCCGCATTTGTGGTTTGTTGTCACCTCAACATTGGCATGAACCCAAGGTGTAGGGCCGTCAGCAATGATGTTCTGATCCGTCAGCGTCAGTCGAGCCTCGCTGACAATTGCGATCTCGGCAAAATCGAGCTGTGTGATGTTGTAGCGATCATCCTGCCAACCGATTGAAACAGTTACATTGGCTTGAAGTGAAGAGCCTATAATTTTCTCGCGCCGCAATGGCTCGATGAAACCGGTCAACTCGGTGCGGACGCTCCGTATTACGGTCCATTTCTGGCCGAGGAACTCGTTCAACCAACCAGCATCAACCTCCGGCCATTCCAGCAAATGCACGCTTTCAGCATCCGGGAACCGCGTCCCCCACACTTCCTCGCTGGTAAACACCAAAACCGGTGCGGCGTATCTCACCATCGCGTGGAACAGGATGTCGAGCACTGTCCGATACGCCATCCGCTTTGGAGAGCCTAAAGGAGCATTGGCGCCGACGTCGCAATACAGGCAATCTTTGCGGATATCGAAGAAGAAGGCTGACAGGTCTTCATTGGCAAAATCGGACAGCAGGCGGACGTAAGTGTTGAAGTCGAAGTCATCGACCGCAACCTTCAACTTCGCATCCATATCCGCCAGCAGGTGCAGCATATACCGCTCCAGCTCTGGCATGTCGGCGACATCGACCTTCTCCGCGTCCGAAAAGCCTTCCAGCGCGCCCAGCATATAACGGAATGTATTGCGCAATTTGCGGTATTGGTCGGCCACACCTTTCAGGATTTCGTCACCAATCCGGTGATCCTCGGTATAGTCCACCGACAGCGCCCACAGCCGGATGATATCCGCGCCGTTGGTTTCCATGACCTTTAGCGGATCGACGGTGTTGCCGACCGATTTGGACATTTTCAGGCCCTTTTGGTCCATGGTGAAGCCGTGCGTCAGGACGGCATCATAGGGTGCACGCCCGCGTGTGCCGCAGCTTTGCAACAGCGAGCTTTGGAACCAGCCGCGATGTTGATCGCTGCCTTCCAGATAAAGATCGGCGGGCCAGCTAAGCTCCGGCCATTTGCCGCTTTCCAGCGTGAACACATGGGTGCAGCCCGAATCGAACCAGACGTCGAGGATGTCGAAAATCTGTTCGTAATCATCGGCGTTATAGGCGCTACCCAGATATTCCTGCGCGCGCGCCGCTTCCCACGCATCGACGCCTTCGATCTTGATCGCGGCAACAATGCGTGCGTTGACGGCGGGGTCGTTCAGATACGCGCCGGTTTTGCGGTCAACAAACAATGTGATCGGCACGCCCCATGCGCGTTGGCGGGACAGCACCCAATCTGGGCGGCCCTCCACCATGCTGTTGATGCGGTTCTTGCCCTTTTCGGGGACCCAGCGGACGCGGTTTATTTCGGCGGTTGCGCGTTTGCGCAGGGTAACTCCCTCTCCCTCTGGGAGAGGGTCGGGGTGAGGGTGACCAACGATTAGTTCTGCGGCTGTGAGGGCGGCACCCTCACCCTTCCGCGCCTGCGGCGCTCCCTCCCTCTCCCTATGGGAGAGGGATTTATCCATCGGCACAAACCATTGCGGGGTGCAGCGATAGATGACTTTGGCTTTTGATCGCCAGCTGTGCGGATAGCTATGCCTGTAGTCCGCACTCGCCGCCAGCAAGCCGCCTGCCTCACGCAGGTCAGAACAAATCGGGCCGTCCGGCGCGTTGAACTTAGGATTGATGACGCTACCCTGCCCACCAAGCCAGCCCCAATCGGCGCGGTATTTGCCGTCGCCCTCAACCGCGAATTGCGGCTCGATGCCATTGGCTTTGCACAGATCAAAATCATCCTCGCCATGATCGGGCGACATATGGACAAGACCTGTGCCGGTTTCGGTGGTGACGAAATCGCCGGGCAGGAAGGGGCGGGACCTACGGAAGAAATCGGAGGGGCTTTCAAGGGCTCGCATTGGATGGAAAGTAACAGTGCCTTTCAGCTGTGAGCCTTTGCCTTCCCAAGATATCCGAGGCTCGAAACTAATTTCGGGCGCAAGCGATTGCCCTACTCGCTCCATGAAGTCGTCCACCAGTGCTTTTGCTACGAGGTAAGGTCCAACCGAACCGCCTTCGCTAAGATTTACTACGCTTAGTAGAACATAATCAATATCCGGCCCATAAGCGATCGCCTGATTGACCGGGATCGTCCAAGGCGTCGTTGTCCAGATCACCGCATGTGCGCCAACCAGTTCCGCAATCGGCGATTCAACAATCTCAAACGCCACATCGATCTGCGTCGAGACGATATCCTCATATTCCACCTCAGCCTCGGCCAGCGCAGTCTTTTCTACCGGCGACCACATCACTGGTTTGGCGCCGCGATACAGCTGACCGCCAGCCGCAAACTTCAACAGCTCCGACACAATCGTCGCTTCGCTATCGAAATCCATTGTGAGGTAAGGCTTGTCCCAATTGCCGAGCACGCCCAGCCGTTTGACCTGTTCGCGCTGCACATTCACCCAATGCTGCGCATAGGCGCGGCATTCGGCGCGGAATTCTTTGACCGGAACCTCGTCCTTGTTCAGCTTTTTCTTGCGATATTGCTCCTCGACCTTCCATTCAATCGGCAGCCCGTGGCAATCCCAGCCGGGGACATAAGGCGCATCTTTGCCGAGCAAGCTTTGCGTGCGGCAGACCATGTCTTTCAGGATATGGTTCAGCGCATGGCCGATGTGCATATCCCCGTTGGCATAGGGCGGGCCGTCGTGCAGGATGAACTTTTCGCGCCCCGCACGCGCGTCGCGCAGTTTGCGGTACAGGTCCATCTCCTGCCATTTCGCTAGGATCGCTGGCTCCTTTTGCGGCAATCCGGCCTTCATCGGAAAGTCGGTTTTGGGCAGGAAGACAGTGTCTTTATAGTCGATTGCTTTGGGTTCGTCGGTCATATCAACACGCGCTTTAAGCGAGCTTTTTCGAAAATGAAAGCACTGCGTCGCCCCAGCGGAGGCTGGGGCCTATCTCGGCTATCCGATTAGCGCGGTGCTTTGCGGCGAGACGTGATGGGCTCCAGCCTTCGCTGGAGCAGCGTTGAGTGAAAAATGACTGTGCAAAATTCACCGTTGTAACGCAGGCCCGAGTTCGGCGATGTTATCCACCCAGATATAGCCGTTATAGCTGTTCGCAATCTCGCCATATTGGTCGGCGGTGGTCAGGCCGATGATACCGCCGTCTTGCACATCCTGCGCGATGATTACGCGGACGCCGCTTGCTTGCATCCGCGCCAGAAAGCGGTTGGGCCAGCCCCATAAGGTGTAGCCGATTTGGTCCATCATAACCAACGCCGCGCCGCCTTTGCAGGTGGCCGGAATGCTGCCTGTCCAGCCGGTTGCTTTGTAATCCGAAACGCACGCCTGCGCGTTGGCGACCGAGAATGCGGCGGCACCGGGGCGGGCCTTCCTGATTGCGCCGACGGCGGCGTCACTGCCGTAAAATACCGCTTTGCTGCTCGCCGGAATAGCGTTTAGCAAGTCAAGTACATGCGCGGCATTTTCAGTCCGCAAGAACATTTCGGCGCTGGATAATGCAGGCGGCGCCTCGGCCAACATCGCGCGGGGGCGGGCGTTATCGGCGGCGCAGGCGCTCTTATATATGCGCGCGATCGCCGCGCCTTCATCGCCGGGATCAACCGGCACATTCACCGCCGCTGCGCCCGAACCAATGGCGGCTTGCAACATGCGGACATCAATGGATGGCAACGTCGCGCCGAATCCAACTTCGGGGTCGACAATGCAGCCTGTGGCATCGGTGGGCAATGCAGCGGGGCCATTGGCGATCAGCTTTGGACCGCCAACCGGCGCATCGGCGGTCCAGCTGGCGTTAAGCAGGCTGAACCCAAAAAACAGCGCGCATATTGCCAGAATCGGTGCAGTTTGCGTGCGTGTGAATGTCATATTCTGCCCCTTTT
>JAYUOS010000070.1:0-2542 GCA_043760725.1 Sphingomonadales bacterium | reverse complement strand
GAAGGCGGGGCGGATACATTGATTAGCTGGCCGCGTTGCCCGATTGAAGAAGGCGCTCCAGCGCTTCGGCTGGGTGACGCGGGCTTGGCGATAGATGCCGCCGCCATTGGTTTGGGCAAGGCCTGCGTGCCACATCTTCTCGCGCAGGGAGATATCGCCGCTGGCCGAGTTCGTGTGGTTGATAATGCAAAAGCAAGTGAGTTGGCTTATTGGCTCGTCGCGCCCTTGCCGCAGTGGCGGCAGAAAAAGGTGAAGGCACTGGTCGAGGCTTTGACAGCCTAGAGCAGATCGATCTCCACGTCCCAAACCCGCAGAAAACCAAACAAGTTCACACTCGATTCACAGTTCTAACACAAGCTGTTTGATGGCCCTGACAGCTATTCGGGCGGTTGACGATGTGGAAATATCTGTTGCAGTTCAAATCCTACATTGCAAGAGAACCCGGGGTTTACTTGCTGGCTACATCAAGCAGCCGTGTCATCAACGTGACAAATGTCGCCTGGTCAACTGCCTTGGCCTGATTGTTCCAGCTTCCGTTTACAACTTTCCATTCGCCTTTTGGCGTGACGCCTAGGAAACTCATTGAGATGACACCGGGCTCTGAGCCGCCTTTATAGCCTAGATATTTCCAATTTGCCGCGGTGGCTGGTGCGACACCGGCATTCACACCCATGATTTCTAGGGCGGTCTTGTTGTTGATGCGGTGGAGATTGTTCATCAACGCACCGATGTCTTTGGGGCTGGCAAACCATTCAAGTGTATCGATAAAGGCCGGCCCGTCCGCAAACGCTGCGGGATCAACCTGTTCAAATCCAAGTTTTGACGCCTCGCTGGTCAAAAGCGCACGTTGCCCTACCTCATTGGCTTTCAGAAACCGGTCACGCAAATTAGCGCTCGCTTTGCCCTTCATCGCAAATGCTTCAACCGTGCTTAGAAACGGCAGCGCCTTGTCCGGGTCGCTATGGCCAATTGTGGCGAGTTTTTCTTCCACGGCACTTCGCCCCAAAACAGCCAGCAAGGTATCGGCGGCGCTATTGTCGCTGACCGAGATCATCATCGTCGCCAGCGTCTGCAAGGTCATAGGTGTGTCTTTGGGCCAACCCCGCGTCGCAGTGGATGAAAAGGACCGTTTGGACAGCGGCACCACATCGCTCCATTTGCGTTCGCCTGCCTCAATCTGGCTTGCAAGTTCGGCGAGGATATAGAGTTTGAAGGTGGAGCCAATCGCAAACTGCGTATCGGTGGCGAGGCCGCCGTTCACTTGGGTTCCGCCATCTGACAGCGTTTCTATAACGAAACCGGCCTTACCGGGAAGTGCTGAGAAATCGGATTTGATTTTCTCGATGCTATCGGTCTGCGTTGTCGCGCCCTTCATTACAGGCGGCTTGATAAGAAATTCGGTGACTTTGTTGGGCGCAGTCTCGGAAATTCGGATCTCAACCGTTGCGGTGGCCTTTTCAAATTCGATCACCGCGCTTGCCATATTGGCGCCATAAGGCGTGCTTGAGGTTACCCGCAACGGTTTGCCCATTTGTATACGCATTTGACTAGTCAGCGCGATAAATTGTGAAGGTGGAATTGCGGCCAGAAAACTGTCGTCGAAATAATCTGGCTGCTTCATCGTTCCATCAAGTACTGCAGGGATTTGGTCAACGCGCTGCTGTAAAGGAGTGGCGGAAACGGTTTTGGCAGCCTTAGGTGTTTTGGCAAAAGCAGGAGATACAAGCGAGCACAAGGCAAGAGCACAGGCCACAACCGGCACATAATATTTCGGAAAACGTTTCATGTCATTTCTTCCCAATTCTTAGGCGTCGATCGCTTCCTCGTCCAATTGCGCGGCATTTTCCTGAATGAAATTGAACCGGTGTTCCGGGTTCTTACCCATCAGCCTGTCAACCAAGTCAGATACCATCGCCCGGCGTTCATATTCATGGGGCAAGGTTATGCGGATCAACGAACGCGTTTTCGGGTCCATAGTCGTTTCGCGAAGTTGGTCCGGGTTCATTTCGCCCAAGCCCTTAAATCGGCCGACGTCGACGGACTTGCCCTTGAAAACGCTAGCTTCCAATTCGGCGCGGTGGGCGTCATCCTGCGCATAAATGCTTTTTGCGCCCGACGTCAGGCGGTAGAGCGGCGGGCGGGCGAGGAACAGATGGCCCGCTTTTACAATTTCGGGCATTTCCTGAAAGAAATAGGTCATCAACAACGTGGCGATATGCGCGCCGTCGACATCGGCGTCGGTCATAATGATGATGCGTTCGTAGCGCAGGTTATCGGGGTTGCAGTCTTTGCGAACGCCACAACCTAGCGCGAGTTGCAAATCAGCGATTTCGGTGTTGGCGCGGATTTTTTCGGCCGTGGCTGAGGCTACGTTAAGAATTTTACCGCGTATCGGCAGGATCGCCTGCTTTTTTCGGTCCCGTGCTTGTTTCGCGCTGCCGCCTGCGCTGTCACCTTCGACGATAAACAGTTCAGTGCCTGCGGGATCATCAGACGAGCAATCGGTCAACTTGCCAGGCAGACGGACTTTGCGCCCTGATGT
>JAYUOS010000069.1:0-2633 GCA_043760725.1 Sphingomonadales bacterium | reverse complement strand
CGGCTACAGCCATCCGCCAAGCCATCGTCGATCTTGCCCTCAAAGGCTCGGCAATCGTCGTCATTAGCCAAGATTTGGACGAATTGCTCAGCCTTTGCGACACAATGTCGGTGATGAATTTAGGCCGTTTGTCAGAAGCCAAAAAGGTTGGTGACGCGTCCATCGAGGAAATCGGCCTACTGATGGGCGGCGTTCACGGCGATGCGTCATCAACCGATAAGTTTACGGAGGTTCTGCATGCGCATCCGCTTTGAAAAACGGCCAGAACCAAGCCGTTTCATGCGGCTGTTCACACCAATTGGCGCCGTGTTTCTCACAATGGTTTTCGGCGCGTTGTTGATTGACGCGCTCGGCTTTGATGGTCAGCAAACCATCAAGGAAGTGTTTTTCACGCCCATCCTCGCGTCTTATAAATGGCAAGATGTCGCCGCTAAAGCCGCGCCACTCATTATCATCGCTTTGGGCCTTTCGCTCGGCAACGAGGCGAAAGTCTGGAACATCGGCGCTGAAGGACAATACATCGTTGGCGCACTCGCAGGTGCGTTCGTGGCCTATCTCACGCCCAATGTTCAGTCAGGCCTTGTCATTATACCCATGCTTCTAGCGGGCATAGTCGGCGGCGCCTTGTGGGCGGCCATTCCCGCTGTTTTGAAAACCCGCTACAAGGTCAATGAAGTGCTATCCAGCCTCATGCTGGTCTATGTCGCATTGCAGCTCTTGAGCTATCTCATCACCGGCCCGTGGAAAGACCCGCAAGGCCACAACTTCCCGCAAACCGCCGCTTTTACGCCAGCACAATTGCTGCCACACACAATCCCCGGCACATTCATCCCGCCCGGTTTAGTGGTTGCCTTCATCCTTATGCTGGTGTTCTGGCTCGTTATGAAACGCTCGATTTATGGCTTTGATGTGCGGGTCAGCGGCGCGGCACCCCACGCCGCGCGATACGGCGGATTTGATGCCTCGCGCACCATCTGGTCCACAATGATGATAAGCGGGGGCATGGCCGGACTTGCGGGCATACTCGAAGCCACCAGCCAACTGGGCCAGATCAATTTAGGCTTCCCGTCCGGCTTCGGCTTCACCGCCATTATCGTTTCATTCCTTGGCCGCCTGCATCCGGTCGGCGTGTTCATAGCGGGCATCGTCATAGCCATCACATCCGTTGGCGGTCAGGTAGCGCAGACGGTCGTTCATGTGCCAGCTGCCGTTGGCGGCATTTTCCAAGCCATGATGCTGTTCCTCATTTTGGCCGGCGACATTTTAGTGCGGTACCGCCTGCGCTTCAGCTCATCTCCGGCCACAGGAGCAGCGACATGACACTGGCCCTCATCATCTCTGCAATCGTGACCATTATCGGCATTTCAACACCAATCTTATTGGCGGCAACTGGCGAGCTGGTTGTCGAAAAAAGCGGCGTCCTAAATCTCGGCGTCGAAGGCATGATGTTGATTGGTGCTGTCACTGGCTTTGCCGTCACATTCATCACCTTCAATCCGTGGCTAGGCGTGCTCGCTGCTGCGCTTGCGGGCGCCGCCTCGTCGCTAGTGTTCGGTGTGTTAGTTCTTGGCTTTGGGTCCAATCAGGTCGCCACTGGTCTTGCCCTCTCCATCTTTGGCATTGGCGTTTCAACGCTCATAGGCGCTGGTTTCGTTGGCATAATCGTTATGCCATTCACATCCATCTTTCCCGCCGCGCTGGCGAAAGACCCTGTTTGGCGAGTGCTTTTCGGCCATAGCCCGCTGGTCTATTTCGCACTGATAATGGTGTTTTTAGTCGGCTGGTTTTTGAAACACACGCGTGCAGGCCTCGTGCTACGCGCTGTGGGTGAGAACGATCTGTCCGCCCATTCCATCGGCTATTCGGTCGTTGGCATTCGTTATGCGGCGATCGCCTTTGGAGGTGCCATGTCCGGCATAGCGGGCTGCTATTTCTCGCTCGTCATCACGCCTATGTGGGCAGAACAAATGACTGCGGGACGCGGCTGGATTGCGCTGGCACTGGTCGTGTTTGCCGGATGGAAGCCTGGCCGGCTTTTGACAGGCGCTTATTTTTTCGGAATATTAATGACGCTTGAGCTTTATGCAAAAGCGTCTGGTTTTTCGTTTTTGCCGTCGCAGTTTTGGGCGTCTATGCCCTATCTGATGGCAATCATCGTCTTGGCTGTGATTTCGGCACGCGAACGCACAGGGAGCGAAGCTCCTGCCTGTTTAGGCAAGCCATTTATGCCCAGCGTGTAAGTTTTGAGTTTAACAAGGAGAAGTCTAAATGAGCAACATCACCCGTCGTAATTTTATCAAAACTGCCGCAGCAGTCAGCACCCTGCCGCTAATGGGCGGCAGTGCATTGGCTGCGGACCCGCTAAAGGTTGGCTTTATCTATCTCGGACCAGTCGGTGACTTTGGCTGGACATGGGCACATGACAAAGGCCGCAAGGCAATGGTCGAGGCACTTGGTGACAAAATAACCACCACCTTCGTTGAAAACGTCAAAGAAGATGCCAGCGCCCTTCCAATCCTGCGCGATCTTGCACAGCAAGGCCACAAGCTGATTTTCACAACTTCTTACGGTTACATGGACCAAAGCGTTCAGCTTGCCACTGAGTTTCCAGATGTGAAAGTTGAGCATTGCAC
>JAYUOS010000068.1:0-93328 GCA_043760725.1 Sphingomonadales bacterium | reverse complement strand
CGTCACCGGAAAAAAACCATTTTCCAACAGTGGGGAAGAGCCGGATGCCCGGGCGACCCTTGACCAGATTCCAATCAGATCGCTCCTTACTCGGAGCAACCACCGAAAGGTCATCGGAGATAAATTGCGCGCCCTCTGCCGTCAGCGCCGCAGTAAGCGACGATTTTCCAGCACCGCTCTCTCCACAGATTAAAAGCCCTTGGCCGTCAACCGAGATCGCAGAGCCGTGAAAGGGTAGGCTGCCACGCCACGCCAGCGACAAGGCAGTAACTGTGCTGTAAAATGGCCATGACAGTTCGCCAGCCCAACTTGGACCCGGACAATACTCGATGCGATTGCCGTGGAACATGTCGAAAGTGGCAATATCATTCCATTCAAACCGGAAGCCGTCGGTGTAAACAAGGCCCCGATTGATCCGATGAATGGGATTGCGTTTGGATAGGCTGGGCGTTTCATAGACGTCGATGTCGGGGGCCCCATGGCAGGAGGCTGCATCGACAAAATGCGCCATTTCGATGTCAGACTGCCATAGCAGACCGAAAGATCGTGCCTGATATCGCCGCAACACGGCGCTCATTCAACTGGCTGGATAAGTCTCTTGGTTTGGAAATCCGCCAAAACTCGGTCAACCGCCGCACCGCATTGGTCATCAGACACGGCATAACGCTCGGTTAACAGGTTAACAATGTTATCAGCGCTTGATGGTTGCTCCAGAGCATTCCAGACATCAGTCGCGGTTTTGTTGAGCGAAACATAGGTCCCGCTCTCGAAATCCAGCATAACAAAGGAGTCGTCGATCTGAGTTCCGACCCAATGGTCGTTCCGTTGCCATAGTGTCGCATTCATCTTCTACGCGCTCCCGCAATGATCAAAAATCATGGAGGCAATTTGCTGCTGCGACCCAGCAACATCCCCATATCTCGAGTGGGCCTCGTATATCGGCAAAGTGCGGCAATGCAATATACATTGCGGCAAAAGTGCTGCTTCCAGACCTAATATGGCAGGAATTTTGGGGCGGTGCCGGACTCGCAAAAGTGCCTCTATCGCATCAGGGCCCTGCAACATTCTCGGTGCTGCCGGGGGCTCGCTGTCGTTGATGCGAAGTGTAATGATTGCGCATAAGCTGACTTCCTCAACTTGCGATTCCAGCGGGATGGATATTCTGGCTCGGGGATAGTTCGGCTCATTTGATTGAAACAACGCCTCCGAAAGCCCGCTTACATTCGCATTGCCGTTTCGTAACGTTACCCAAAGGCTGTCGTCGCCAACCAAACGACCGCCCGCTTGCATCAAGCCAACGGCAAGCGTAGATTTTCCAATGCCAGATGGTCCGGCAATGGCGATCGCTCCATCCATTCCCGCCGGCACTATTCCAGCCGCATGCAAAACGATGCCGCCGCGCATCCATAGTAACATCGGTAGCGCCGTCGCGATCAGCAGTTCGCAAACATGGCGTGGGTCAGCGTCGCGATAAGGCTCGATGAAAAGCTTACGCGATGACGGTGCAAAATAGCGTGCAACACCGGCGGCGTCGAACAGCAATGCTTTGCCATTGCGGCTATAGGGACCACTCGTCGCTTGCACCTCGCCGATCGATGCGGCGCCCTTCCTGATAACGATGTCCGCGTTGAACGACGAGACTTCAGCGCGGATGCCGCCGGGAATGTCAAATTCCGATGCGATATTAAGCCCGTAAGCGCGAAAGCCAGAAAGTGCGGTCATCACACAACCTATATCGCCGCTGAAAACGCACTTGTCGAGTAAGCCGTTTCCGGCACTTCCCGCGTTTGCTATAACGCGCTAGTATTACTTGATGAGCAATCTCTCCGAAATTCTCCGCTTAAGCGTTAGAATCGTCCGATTGGTATTTCTTGGCCTGGAACTGCTGGTGCAAATTGCGTTCGCGGCCTGGACAGTTCGATTTGTTCCTTTCAAGCAGTATAGTGCTGGGTTAAAAAACGATCCTTTGGCCGGGGTGCCGCCAGTGCAGCTGGCTCGCGACATTCGCCGTATCGTTGATATGATTTCGTTCGCATTGCCCGAACGGTCAAAATGCCTGATCTGCGGTATCGCTGCCAAACGGGTTTTGGCGCGGATAGGCTATCGCTCCGAATTGTCGTTTGGCATCAATCCCGCAGCTTTGCCGATGGTCGCGCACGCATGGCTTGTCGCAGGCTCGGTCGTGGTTACCGGCAGAGGCGAAAAAGCGAAGTTCGAAGAGGTTGTTCGCCTTTAGAGTGTGATTTGGGCGACAGAGCGCTATACGATTCTGCCGTTGTCCAGCTCGATCACTTGGTCGGCACCATCGCGGATAGACCGTTGATGGCCGATCAGGATAATCGTCAGCCTGCCGTGAAGCGCGGCAATGGCTTTGCGCACCGCCGCCGCATTTTCCGGGTCGAGCGCACTGGTCGCCTCATCAAGGATCAACAACGCCGGACGCCTCAGTAACGCCCGCGCGAGCGTGATGCGTTGCCGCTCGCCACCCGATAATCGCATGCCGTCGTCGCCGACTATCGCATCAAGCCCGCCTGGTTGCGCTAGAACGAATTCGGCAGATGCCTGCGTAAGCACGTCGACCAATTCGGCATCGGAAGCATCTGCTTTGCCCCAAAGCAGGTTTGCGCGGATGCTATCGTGCAGCAGCATCGGTGACTGTTCGACATAGGCCACCCTCTCTCTCCAGCCTCTGCGATGCGCGCCATCCAGTGGAATACCATCGAGCAGAATGGAGCCACTATTGGGTTCGAGTAACCCCATGACCAAATCGGCAAATGTGCTTTTCCCCGAACCGGATTCCCCACAAATGGCGGTAGTGGTGTTGGCGGGGATCGAGATCGAGATGTTTCGCAATGTCGGCGTTTCGCGCGTAGAGTAAGCGAATGAGACATCTGAAAAAGTGATCGCCTGCTGAAGATCGATTGCTTTTGCAGCCGACAAAGGCTCCGCATGTCGCTGCGCTTCGTTGATCAACGCGTGGACATCCTCTAATGCGGGTAAGGCATGAAGAGCATGATGCCAGCCCTGTTGGATCGCAGCCACCATCGGCGCCAGCCGGATGAACACCAGCAAAAGGGGCAGCAACACCGTTAAAGGCATTTTCCAAAGCGCAATCGCGATATACGTAAGGATCGCCAGCAAAAGCGTAGCGCCAATTTGGATGATAGCCTGTCCGGTTGCCGTGTCGCGTGAGTATAACATTTTGGTTTTGCGAACAGCACCAATGGCGTTGGTGAAGCCGTCGTCGAGCAAGGCCTCTTTACCAAAAATCTTCGCAAGCCTGATTGATGACAAGCCTTGCTGAACGTGGCGGTGCAAATCACGATTGGCACTATTCAATACGCTGCCGAATTGCGTTGCGCGTTTGCGAAATCCGGCCATCGCTAGTAGCGTCGCGGCGGCCAACGCAATCGCCATCAAAGTCGTTGGCCATGATAAAAATAGTGCCGCCAGCACATAGGCGGCAATCATCAACGCGTTGGCGAACAAGCCGATCATCTGGTCAAAACCGACACCGACCGCAGCGATGTTAGTGGTCAAAATGGCGTTGTGATCGGCAGCCCTTTGGCTTGAAAGCCACCGCCATTCCGCGCCAAGTAATCCTGTATAACAACGACGCCGCAGTTGATCGACCAATTGGTGCTGCAACTGGATTCTGGTTTGCCCAAGCACGAAAATAACAGCAGTTCTGATCGCAACCAAAACGATGAACAGTGCCAGAAAAAATGGAACGCTGTGTGGCAGGCCAATTTTTCCGAGCACATCGCTGCCAATGCCACCAAGGCTTCCCGGATTCATCGCCCCTAAAAGCGGAACCAGCATTACGATGCCGATCCCATCGGTCAGTGCACCTGCCATCATCAAAAAAATTAGAAAAATGAGCCGTCCGACCGAGGTATTACGCAACAGGTCGCGCATGGTCAAATGGCGTTGCAGAATTCGAGGCATGCTGTCGTTCAACTTTTTCGAACCCCCAGATACAGCGACTGCGCTCTCTATTGGCCACTTGTCGGGCATAATGCTAGATCAAGGATAATGACACTGTATTTCGCGCCCAACCGCCTTGAGCGACCCGTGTAAGCGCATGGCATCGATCACTGAAATGTTGCGCACACATGCCAAAGCAATTCCCGGAGCGAAATGGCTTTGGCGAACATGGCGGAGCATAGTTGACCCCCATTCTTGGGGCTTACGTCGCGCGCAAAAACTATCGCCAGGTTTGCTGTTGCAGCCGTCACACTATACCAGCACAGATCGCTATCCTTGGCTGTTCAATTTTCTGGGGGAAGCGTTTTCCAAGCGGGAAATTCCGCGCATATTGTCATATGGTTGCGCCACCGGAGAGGAACTCTTTTCGCTGGAGACATATTTACCGGATGCCGAATTGCTCGGCATTGATATTAACCCGCGCAATATTGCGATTTGCAACCGAAAGCTTACCAAGCGCGGTGGTCAAAATCACATCCAATTTCGCTGCGCCGGTTCTCCGGTGCATGAAATTGCCGAAAGCTACGACGCAATATTATGCCTTGCGGTGTTACGCCATGGTGCGTTGCAAGATAGCATGCCCGACAGTTGCGAGCCCTGGATCGATTTTGCATCTGTTGACCGGCTCGTGACTGAACTGGCGCGCTGTGTGAAACTTGGCGGCTATTTGGCAATCTGGCACAGCCATTTTCGCTTTGCTGACATGACCGTTGCCCCGCAATTTACGGCGGTATTATCGCACAAGCGGCTTGGTCGGGTAAGCACCCCGTTGTATGGACGTGACAATCGCCGCCTCGATTGTCCGAACTATTGCGACGCTGTATTTCAAAAACTGAGCTTAACCGGCCAGAGCTCTAACTAACGGCCATTGCGCGTGATGCCATCATTGCAAGCAAACTTGTGCCGGCACCGGGCGTTTATGCCGGGAAGCGTGTTGCGATGAGGCTTATACCCATCAGGTCGCTTTTATCGCGGCCTATTCGTCGGCGTTGCTGTTAGCGGATTGGCTGCGCGGTTTCAGTTGGTCGCATTTGCGATGAACCAGCCTGTAAAGACCCGCCGCGCTTCGCCAGACTCCACCCGCGCTACACGGTGTTCCGATCGTGGATCAACCTCAAAAATCAAGACGTCGCCGGGATCAGCCGGATAGTGCCGAAACAAGGGTTCTTTGCTTTTGCTGTCGCGCATTTCAAACGCACCGCCTTGATATTGGCATGGGCGCAGATGTAATGTGAGGCCAAATTCATATCGCGCGTTCAGCATATTGTCGCGGTGCCAGCTCAAATGGTCCTTACCGCCCGGACGCGTTTCAACTAGCCTGCCTTCAAAGGCTCCGTCGGCGGTGCACCCTGCGACTGTCTTTAGCCAATCATGCAGCACGGGCCTGTTCAGAACCAGCTGGATTGCATTGCCAATAATTGACGGTCGTTCGATCCAGCGATGCCCCAAATGCTCTACAGTGTCGGATACATAAAGGGCTTTTGCGGCAGCGTTGGCCAACTGATTTAAAAGTTCTGGCGCGATAGCACCCCGACACAACAAAGCCCGCTGCTTTGCATAAGCGGGTTTTATGTGATCGGGATCAAAATGGATATGCGTATCGGTTTTACCAATCACAAAATAGGGCATGTCCGATGGGGCCATTCGCCAACCCTAAAGTCCGCCTAGAAAAAGCGAAACTGTTTTCGCCAGCCAGCGTGGTTCAAAGCCGACCCTGTCCCAGCTAGAAATTAGGAACGCTGACAATCCGGAAAAGGAAAGCCTCCGTCGCCACCGCGGCCTGGGGCAGCGTTGGTTTCCTGCACCTCCAAATCGCGGATTTCAGGTTCAATCCAAGGTAACTTAACGAGATCAGTCATAACGAATGCCTTTAGGCCAAATTTCACTAATAATTGCTGCTAGCGACCGAGGTTGAAGTTTGTCAACGAAAACTCGGCGAGCGACAACCCATCAACTCTGCCACTAGCTTTGCAAACGCCACCAAAGCAAAAACTCCGCAGCAATTGCAGTCAGCTGCACCTCATTGGCTTCCTCAACATTTGCAGGCCCCCGCGCTGAAACGCTTCCCAGCGTTACATCTAGCCAATCTAAGTCAATCCAGTCATCGATTTCGGCCTTGCGAAAATGTGGGATGCGTTGCCGCGCCGCATCCGCTTGGCGTTGCAGCCGGGGGAGATGGTCGGGCGATGCTGGCATCCCGCTGCGCCGCAACCGGATGGCATCGGGCAGATGTCCGGCCATCATGGCCCGCGCAATGCCTCGGTCTGCGCCGCCCTTCACCAGCATTTGAAATGGAAATCCGGCGAATAATCGAAGTAAGCGGATATCGCGATAGGGATACGTTATGCGCACTGCGCCGGGATAAAATTCGTTCGGTAACGTCAAAGCCTTTTCGATTCCTGGCATGTAACCTAGCAAGCCATTGGGGTTCGGCCACACAGAACCGGCAAGCGGTGCTGCCTGTGCGACGCGGATTGGTTCTGGCAGCTGTGCTAAAAGATGCGGTGCCAGCCGTGCGTGGAACGGTGTGGTTTCGATTTCGGCACCACGAAACATCGGGGTGGAACGCAGTAGCCGCCCTGCCAAAGTCCGCAACTGGCGTGACGGCGTGGGGTTGGGTAATCGTGCAGTTGCGCTCATTTCTCCGTAATTACCGTCTATCATCAGTGTTGCGCCTGCTTCCTTGGCGGCAATTTGCAACGCATTGGTCAAACAGTGCCGGTTGGAAAGGATCGGCCCGCTGCCGCCAGTCAAGACAATATCAGGCGGGCGATAGATGTTGACGTTATGTGCGGGAAATATGTGGCGACTATCGCTTCCCAAAGCTTCGGCAACCATATCGGCAAAATGGGCTTCGTCGGCAATTCCGCTGTCGGGCGGAGCAACCGATGTCAACGCAAGTATACTGGTGTTGGGTCCACACTCCTCGGCACAAAGCCAAGTCAGCAATGATGAATCGAGACCACCGCTGAGCATCGGTACAACTTTCGCACTACGAGCAAGGCTATTTCGCAAAATACGGCGAAGTACGCTTTCTGTTTCTGCAACAGCATCGTCAAAACTACCTTTCCAGCAGGGTTGCTCGATCAGCGTTTGCGCGATGCTCTTGGTCATGTTGCCGCACGGGTCGATGACGACACTTGAAGCCGCTTCCAATTGATAGACTGACCGTAGCATCGTCAAGTCCCCCCGCCCTGCGCGGACTTTGGCGCGTCCCAGCGGGAACAGAAGCCCTACTTCGTCAATGGTATTGCCTATCCAATTAAGCTGCCTGAACGCAAAAAGATTGGGGGCGACTGCGATACGTTTCCCCCGGATAGCATAAAAAAGCCGGTCGCGTTGTGCAGCGGAGAGCATCAAGGTCAGTTGGCCATTCGGTGAGCGATGCAATAAAGACCACTCGCCGATTAACTTTGTCGGCAATTCGCCGCCAAATCGATTCAAAGCCGCTTCAGCCAAAGCGGCGGGGGATGCATGGCTTCGGATTCCGAGCGTGGCGCAGAGCGCATCGGTTTCCTCAACTTCACCAACCAGGAGCGTAAATCCTGCCGCGCTGTGATGGCATGAGATGGCATTTTGGAAATGGGCATCATGCCCCGCTGCGAGCCAAGATCGCGGATCGGTTGTCGGGTCAAAGCCCAATGCAGGTGCGTCGCCTGTATCAACGGGTGCGCCGTCCATGTTGAACAGGCCGTATATTCCGCTTGTACGCGGCGCAGCTCTCATATTCGACATATCTGCGGCATGGCATTGGCTGAGCAACAGCGAAAGCCTTTTCTGTTGGATCGCTTCCGATTGGGGGCTAAACGCCAAATATGGTCGATACCTTTACGCTTGATACGCGCCGGGCAATCCGAATGGCGATGGTGCGTGACAGCTATGACAATGACAGGGTGAGAATTGTCGACCCTGACCTCAGCGAACGTGACTGGCTAGTTGCGACGCACAAAGGTCTGTTCGCGGTCTCGTTGAGCGGTGCCAGGCTGGTTGCACACGGCTGGTTCTTTGGCATTTGCCTGCATGGACAGAACCTATTTCTTTTTGAAAACTGCGCTCAGAGAAACCGGACGCTTGCCCTCGGCCGGATTGTAAGAATGACGATAGTTGCAAGAAAACTCGCCGATCCTTTGGTGCTTACAAAAGGCCTCCATGCCAATTGTCACCAAATTGCAGTCATAGATGGACTGTTATGTGTGGTCGACACTGCAAACCAAGCCATATTGCGCTTCAAGCTCGACGGCACTCCGGTAGATATCAAAACACCGTTTCTAGTGTCGCCGCCGAACGACCGTAGCGGCGCGCATCTGCACATCAATTCGATTGCTCAAATTGGTGATCGGATCGCAGCCATGCTGCACAACGGAAAGGCTCTACCGGAAAAATGTAGTGAGCTTGCGTGGCTGGATGCCGATTGGAATCTGTGTGAACGGGTTCCTTTAGCTGGTCATCATTGTCACGATATCGTTGAGGATGAAACGGGTGTATTATGGCATTCGGCGTCGATGACGGGTGAGCTTATGTCCTCTGCGGGCTGCCGTGTGAAAATCGATGCTGACCGCATGACTCGCGGTCTTGCGTTGACAGCTGATACGATGATTGTCGGCGTATCAAGCTTTGGCCCTAGGCAAAATCGTGATGCACTGCCGGGGGCGGTCGTTGTATTGGACCGTATGTTTAACCGGCTTGCAGAAATTGAATTGGGCGGTCCTCCGGCGGACATCGTTGCCATTCGGCTCGATCCTGATACCAAGCGCGACGCCAACAAACACCAGTCAACGGATGTAAATGATGCCATCGCCAATCGTGCATATTGAAGTCGAAGGCGAAAAACTGCTCACTGTTGGTCAAGAATTGAACCTGCTTCAGGCCGCTTACGCCCGCGCGCCCGTCTCAGCAATCCGAAGCCAACTGGCCCAGATGTTGTTACTGGATGACCTGTTTGATGAAGTGATCACGCTGTTGCAGGATGCTGAGGAGCGGGAATATCGCGAAGAGATGTTCCTATTGCAGGCCTATATTTCGCACGAGAAATCGGTCGATGACGCGCGCGCACTTGATTCGGCGAACCGGGCCTTTGCGCTGTCTGAAAATGATATGCAGCGCGCAGCTGCGCTTGCGGACCGTGGGAAGTGCGAAAAGCGTTTGGGGTTGGTTGAACAAGCAAAAGCCACGCTTGGCCAAGCCTTGGAGCTTGATCCGCACAATAAGGATGCCTGCAAGCGGTTGGCCGCGATCATGTTGGATGATGGTCAACTGCCAGAATTGATCCAATGGACAGAAGCCATGTTACTACAGGGCGTGGACCATGCCCGGCTCTTTGGCGCGCGCGTGCTGAGTTTTGCGAAATCAGGCGACATTGAAGCGGCTCGCGCGGCCGAGGGATTCGACGTCTTGCATCGCAGCGAGCAGCTGGAACCACCGCCGGGCTGGGATAATATCGAAGCTTTCAATGCCGCTTTGGCGCAAGAGTTGGTGAACCATCCGGCGATGCGATACGAACGTTATGGCAGCGCATCTGAACTAACATGGCGGATCGAAAATCCCTCGCGCCCAGATACGCCATTGTTCAAAGTGCTGATCGCACAAATCGTAAAAGCATTGGGCAAACATGTCGCGGCACTGGAAGGTAGTGATCATGTATGGGTCGCCGCTTGTCCGGAAAAAGCACTGTTGCGCAACTGGTGCGTCATCACGGAAAGCATCGGGTTTGAAACGTGGCATGTGCATCAATTTGGTTGGCTAAGCGGCGTCTATTACGTTCAAATGCCTGAAACGATTGTGAATGGAACTGACCGCGATGGTTGCCTCTCTTTTGGCTTGCCGGAGGAATTCGTCGGTGCGGAAACCAGTGCGCATTTCGGCGAACATATTGTCAGGCCGCAGTCGGGGCTGCTGCTTACCTTTCCGTCGCATGTCTATCATCGCACTTACCCGCACGGCACAAGCGAAAAGCGGATCTGCGTTGCCTTTGACCTGCGACCAATTTGATGCCCGACCCGCAGATTGCGATGACGCAAAACCATTAGTCTCTGACCCTTGGCTTCGCCTCAACGCATGTTGACGCTTGATTCCGGTCGCACTTCCTGCAATCAACAATGAGAACGTTCACATAACGGTAGAGCGGGTGAGGGATTGATGCAGTTCAGGTTTTTTGCAGCGTCATTGACGCTAGGTCTTACGGGCTGTGTTTCGCCGGCTAGCCAATCTGCGCCCGAAGTCGCTCTAAGCCAAAACGGCACAGCCAACCCGGCCGTATGGCCGACATCGGCTAGCCCGGCTGCAATAACTACGCCAGCGACCGAAACCGCTATCAACGCTTTGATGCAAAAGATGACTCTGGAACAGAAAGTCGGTCAACTGGTTCAGGCCGACATCAGCGCGATAACGCCCGGCGATTTGGCGCGCTATCCATTGGGTTCCATTCTGGCCGGCGGAAATTCTGGTCCCTATGGTGATGAGCGCGCGAGTGCCGCAAAATGGGCGCAGCTTGTGAGCGAATATCGTGCGGCGTCGCGCAAATCGGGGGCAGGTATACCCGTCATTTTTGGTGTCGATGCGGTACACGGCCATTCCAATTTGCCGGGCGCAACCATTTTTCCGCATAATATCGGTTTGGGCGCGGCACACGACCCCGCTTTGATCGGGCGCATCGGCGCAGCAACAGCGGCTGAAATTGCCGGTAGCGGCATAGAATGGACCTTTGCACCAACGCTTGCTGTGCCGCAGGATATGCGCTGGGGGCGCAGTTATGAGGGCTATGCCGCCGATCCTGCATTAGTTGCAAGCTATGCGCGGGCGATGACGTTGGGTCTTCAGGGGCGATTGGTCGCTGGAAAGCCATTGGGTGAAACACATGTTGCCGCAACTGCTAAGCATTTTCTGGCCGATGGTGGCACCGTTGATGGCCGTGATCAGGGCGATGCCAGGATCAGCGAAACCGAGCTGGTGGCCAAACATGCGCAGGGCTATCCCGCCGCAATCGACGCCGGCGCGTTGACCGTGATGGTCAGCTTTTCAAGTTGGAACGGTGTAAAAAACCACGGCAACGCAACGCTTTTGAACGATGTGCTGAAAAAGCGCATGGGATTTGAGGGTTTGGTTGTCGGCGATTGGAACGGGCATGGGCAAATTCCCGGCTGCTCCGCGACCGATTGCCCTTCGGCAATCAATGCGGGCCTTGATATGTTCATGGCACCCGACAGCTGGAAAGGCGTGTTCGAATCGACGCTAGCTGCGACACAGGAGGGCCGCATTGCGCCTGCGCGCATCGACGATGCAGTCCGGCGGATCTTGCGCGTCAAATATAAATTGGGCCTTATGGGGGATGCGCTCACGCAGCGAGGCGATACGTCGGCGGTTGGCGCGCCCCAGCATCTGGAAATGGCCCGCGAAGCGGTGGCGAAGTCATTGGTCCTTTTGAAGAATAATGATTCTGTGCTGCCTATCCGGAAAGACCAGAAAGTGCTGATCGCGGGCCCCGGCGCAGACAAGATGGCGATGCAGGCCGGTGGCTGGACAATCACATGGCAAGGCACAGATACGCGTGCTGACGACTTTCCCAATGGCCAGACTATTGGCCATGCGATTGTCGACGCGGTGACGGCCAATGGTGGCAACGCCGAGATTTCGACGGAGGGAACGTTTACCGCGAAGCCCGATGTTGCGGTGGTTGTGCTTGGTGAAAAACCTTATGCGGAATTTGAAGGTGACGTTCCCAATCTCGCGTTCCAAACCCAATCGGGCGAAGGCGAACTGATCGCGCGCCTGAAATCCCAAGGCATAAAAGTGGTCGTTGTCTTCCTGTCGGGCCGTCCGATGTTTACCGGCAGGCTGATTAATCAGGCTGATGCTTTTGTAGCGGCATGGTTGCCAGGGACGCAGGGGAACGGCGTTGCAGATGTTTTGGTCGCCGGAGCGCAGGGCAAGCCGAAGCGGGAGTTCACCGGTCGCTTACCATTTGCATGGCCCGCAAATTCGCTTTCGCCGATCAAGGAGCCACTTTTTCCGGCAGGATATGGGCTGGATTACGCCAAGGCGTCTCGGCTGGGGCCTGTCAACGAGGATGCAGGCGTCGATCTGTCGGTGCTTGCCCACAACACCGCGTTCATCGTGCGCGGCAAAGTTCCCGCGCCCTGGCATTTGGGGATCGACGGCGCGATCAGCACACGCGCGGTTGATGTTTCAGCGCAGGAGGACGCTCAGCAGTTCATCTGGAATGCCGACGGCATGTTTGCGATCAATGGTCCCGTGGTCAATTTGCTTGCACAATTGGAATCAGATTCGGCATTATCGATAGACTGGCGGATTGATCAACCCGCTAAAGGCCCAATTCGGGTTTCATTGGGCGAGGCGACTTTGGACCTAACGGCAGCGGTCGCATCGCAGCCCATTGGCGCAGTTTCGCTTTTGCTTGTTCCATTGCGCTGCTTCAGCGAAGCAGGGTCCAAATTGGCGTCAGTGGGATCGCCCTTGCGGATTGCAGCGCCCAAAGGCTTTGTTGCGACAATTCGCAACGTCCGCATTGATGCCGCGACAGCGCTTGCTCCCTGCCCTGCAAAGGCAATGTGACCTATCAAGCGTCGTCTGCGGCCTTCTTGGCGAGCGCCATAGTCAGCAGCAGGATGAAGGCCACAATCGCAAGTGTGGCCAGCAACAGGAACAGTGCGTCAAAACCGTAAACCGGAACGAGAGCCAGCGTGAGCCATGGCATGACCAAGGACGGCACCGTGTTGGTCAGATTAAATACGCCAAGGTCTCTGCCGCGATGCTGTGCAGAGGGCAAAACGCGCAATGTCTGGCTCGAATGTAGCGCAAGGAATACGCTGCTCGCCAGACCAAAGATGACATAGCCGAGCAATGCGATCGGCAGAGTGGATGCAATCGCCATGATCGCCAGGCCGACTGCTCCTGCTAGCGCGCAGATCGCCAAAGGCAGGATAGGCCGGTTGGTGCGATCGGACCAGCGACCAACGATGATCGCAAACACTACCGCGACGCCAAGCACGGCGGTGAAGATATTGGCGACGTCATTTTCGCGGAAGCCTGGTTCGACGCTGCGAAACCAAAGCAACAGAAACGCAAAGAGCGAGGCCTCTGCAATTTGAACGAATAGCCGCGCCAACCACATGCGGGTGGCATCGCCTTTGCTGCGGCGATGGGTAGGGTCGCTCTGCTGATCTACCGAATGGTCCGGCTGCAATGTTGGCATTTGCACGGGGCGAACTACAAAAAGTGCCGGCGTCACCAACACGATGACCAGCAATGCAATGGCCAGATGGCGCTCCTGCGCCGTTGCAAATCCTTGGAGCGTTATGATTGTGCCTGACAGTGCCCCAAGGGCAGGGGCAAAGGCCAGGAACCCGCCAAGCAATCCCTTTTGTGGGTCGGGAACGCAATCGCCCGCCCATGCGCCCAAGGGGGCGAGCATCATGTTCAGGAACAACTGCCAGACAACAATCATAGCGATCAGCATGGCGACGCTGCTCGCATAGGGCATCAATGCCATGAGGGCGCTGGACAACAGCATCCCCGCTGCGATCCACGGCCGCCGCCGCCGGGTAATATCGCTTAGCCAGCCAAAGCCAATATTTGCGCAGCTTGCCGCAATCGCTCCGGTAAACGCGGCGTAAGCGATAACATTCAGCGCATCGCCGCCAAATTGCCGACTTGCCTGCCCGGGAAGCAACAATGTCAGGAACGGAATGTAGCCGATGGTCCCGCCAGCCACAGCCAGCGCATAAAAAAACAAGAAATGTAGTGACTGCTTTGCGTCTTGATCGCCGCCAGCGCCAGTGCCAGTGCCAGCGCCAGTGCCAGTGCCAGCGCCAGTGCCAGCGCCAGCGTCAGGGGCGGGCATTGGCTGCCACAGGGGCAGTGCTGCCGCGTTCGATGAGGCTCCCTTTGGTCACCACAGGTTGTGCCGAAATCCCCAGATCTGGATAGTTAATCAGCAATTCTACGGCTTTGGAAAAGGTTGCTGCAATCGGCTGATCAACGGCCGTCAATTGCGGTTCCGTAAACCGCACCACCGAGGAATTGTCAAAACTGATCAGCGACAAATCGTTAGGGACATTCAAACCTTTACCAATCGCGACATCCAGCACCGCTAATGCCATCTGGTCGCTACAGGCGATGACTGCTGTTGGCCGATCCTTGAGTGCTAGCAAAATCTGCGCTGCCGCAGCGCCGCTTTCATAACCAAAATCGCCTTGCGCAAACAAGCCACCGGGCGACAGTCCCGCTGCAACTAACGATTGCTGCCAACCCTGTATCCGCCATTCAGACAGGCTGTATTCCTGCGACCCGCCAATGAACCCAATCCGTTGATGTCCCAGCGCAATCAGATGCTCAGTGGCCAGCCGCGCCGAACCATCATCGTCCATTGTCATTGATATGCCTGGACCAGGTTCGGTCGATCCGATCCGCGCAAAAGGAATTTTTCGGTCGGCAAGGAACCCGGTAATTTGCGAATTTTCAGAATGTGGCGGGGTCAGGATCACGCCGTCGGGTTGCAGTGCTGCGATAGCAGCACCCAATTCGCGCTCGACATGGTCGCTATGCGTATCGACGAGTTCAAATATCATCCGGTAGCCATGTTCGGCACATTTCAGCATCCCGCCAAGCAACATCTGCCCAACCCAGTCGCTGCCTTGCCGCGTCTGCCAATCGGCGATGGTGCGATCGCGGTCGTTAATGGCAAGGATCAGATAGGACTTGGAGCCACTCATCCGCTGTGCCGCGATGGAGGGGACGTAGCCCAGCCGGTCGATCGACGCCTGCACGCGCTCTTGCATTGCCGGGCGTACATTGGGTTCACTGTTAATGACGCGACTGACTGTTTGCAGGGACACCCCTGCATCTGCGGCGACATGCTTTATGGTTACGGCTTGGCGGCGTCTCGCCATGTTTCAATTGTCCCCTTTGACGCCTTGCATACACGCAAGCCCTGTTTCCCGGTCCCCCGCGCATTGATAGATACGGATCCATTCGATCAGCAATTCCGCCGGAACGGAATCCATCACTATCCCCTTGTCATTATTGTCTTCCGCCAATTTCCCTCCAATGGCGAGATTGGCCATGATGTAAAAGGGCTGATCAAAAGGTGCAACCGGATTCCCCTTGGCTTTTGGCGAGCCACTGTACAGTTGGTCAGCCTTCACTTCCCAATACTGGTTGCCATCAAGGTAAAACCGCATCAACCCAGCGCCCCATTCAAACGTCCAGACGTGAAAATCGTCCGACGGCAAAGCAAGGTTTTGCGGCGCGACGCGTTTGTGGATGTGGGTATTCTTGGGCGGCTTGTTGCCAAAATGAATGGCGCTTAGCATCCGATTTTCCCCGACAGTTCCCTTACACTCGGTGCAGGTCGCGCCGAGATTCACGCCTTCCAAAATGTCAATTTCGCCCGACAATGGCCATGCGCCGTAATAGTCCTTTTCCGGCATCATCCAAACAGCGGGCCATGTGCCTTGGCCCTTGGGCGGCTTGGCACGGAATTCAATTTTGCCGTAACGCCAGCTTGCGATCCCGCGGGTGCGGATTTTGCCCGAGGTAAACGGCTGCGTGGTTTTCGGGTTAGGCATCGAGGCAATTTCGGGTGGGCGGTCCGGTCCGGTAAAACGCTCTGCGCGCGCTATCAGGCGAAGTTGGCCATTTTCAACGCGGATATTTTCCTTGCGGCCGGTATAGCATTGCCGTTCATTATTGCCGCCGCCCCAGCAGGATTTTTCCGGCTTCCATTTCTTCGTATCGAGTTCCTTGCCGTCAAACTCGTCGGACCATACCAAATCCCATTTGAGCGTTTCGCTGGCTTGTGAGGCATTGGCAAAGGTTGGGCCAGCAATGATGCTGCCGGCTAAAGCGATTGAAACTCCGATCTTCATATTCCCGGCCTTCATGCTGAAAAATGCTCACGTGTTATGTTACCCTAAAGCACCTCAATTCAAACGAAAAACGGGCCCCGGTCTGATGACAGAGGCCCGTTTTTTGGGTGTTCGTTTCAGCTACGCCTAAAAGTCGAAGCGCGCGAGGAATGTGTATCGACGGTCATTACGGAACGCCGAGCGGGTCGCCCTCGTTCCGCTGAAATCGATCACTTGGCTGGTCCGCGTGACTTCGTCCAGCAGATTGACCGCTTGTACGCCCAGTTTCAGATTTTGGCTGACTTTAACAAATATCGAGCCATCCAACTGTCCGGTGCTCTCACCGTAAATTGGAGAGAAAGGGAAAATCACATCGCGCGGTGTCTGCACAAATTCGGACCGCCAGTTGTAGGCAAGGCGGAAAGACAAGGGCCCTTTTTCATAAAAGCCGACGGCGTTGATCGTGTGTTTCGACACGCCCGCCAACGGCAAGCCGCCAGAAAGCGGGCTTTGCTCTGAACCAAGCGATGCGTTGCTGAAATCATTCGCATCAACATATGTATAGGTCAAACCGGCGCCCAATCCGCTCAACAATCCGGGCAGGAAGTCGTAGGTCTGTTGATATGCCACCTCGACTCCCTTGAGGACACCTCCGTCGGCGTTAACCGGCGTGTTGAAGATAACATCGGCCACACCTGACGACGTACTAAACGGTCGTACGACCGCGCCGCTATTAACAATATTTTTGATATCCTTTACAAAACCGGAAAGGGTCAAGGAACCAACATCGTCCCAATACCATTCGATCGAAAGGTCATAGTTCATCGATTCGACAGGTCGCAGGAACCGGTTGCCCGTATTGATTCCAAGCAACGGACCAGTCGCCAACAGCCCACCGGCACGCAGGTTATTGGTGTTGTCAAAGGCACCGCCACCTGATGCAAACGCTGACAGATCTGGCCGGGAAATCCCCTTGGATGCCGCGCCGCGAATCAAAATGCCGTTGCCGAAATCAAGCTTGGCATTGATGCTGGGTAGCCAGTTTGAATAACGAATATTAAGCGGGTCGGGAATAATCTCGCCCGTGAACAACCGAGCATAGGCAGCTTGGCGGGCAGGTGACAAGGCGCAATAACCAGGCACAGGCGTAATATTGTTGTTGGCGATAAAGGTACAGGAACCCTGAACCTCCGCCAGTTGAACCACGCCGTCCCGATTGCCATTGCCGTCGAAAAATTCTGGTGTTGGCAGGCTAAACGATCCGCCGCTTTTTACCTTTGTGCTTACATAGCGCATGCCGACGTTGCCGCTAAGTTTCGCTCCGCCGATGTCAGCGCCAAAATCAACGCGTGCATATGCACCGAAAGTGTTTTCTTCAACGTCAGATATTTCGCCTGCATTCCAAACGCCACCGGGCAAGTTGCTTGAGCGCGCCGATATTGGGAACCATGCGTTCGGCGTCAGAGTATAAGCGGTGATTGCGCTAGCTTGCCTTCGGATAGCGCCGCTTAAATAATCGGCGACCAGATTGTCGCCGCCAAAAAAGAAGGCCGAGCCATCACCAAACGGAACGGGACCGTTCCCACGCTGAAAACCATCGCCAAACGGGCTGCGTAGCTGCGCAGAATTAGGGAAGTCGCGGACATAAGCACCGCCACAACCAAATGCCTGAAAATCACCGCAGTTCCAATTGCCGCCACGGCCAGTCCAAGGCGCGCCAAGGTTGCCCCAGTTGGAGAAATTCGCGCTGCGCGTTACGCGGCTACGATCACCCCAGCGTGCACCAAAACGTGCATTTTTGAAGAAACCTTCTTCGCTGATGTCGTACTCAGCATCAGCGCGCATGGTGGTGAGGTCGCCCTCATTCTTCACCTGGTTGTCGATCAGGAACCAATAGAATGTCCGCGCAGGATCATTAAAATAGCTGGAAGGCGATGTCGTGCTGCCGGGTTGGAGAAACTCGACCTGCGGCGTGCTGCCGCTATTGTCGATCCGCAAATCGGTGTAGGTTTGCATCGCCGAAATAAAACCATCTTCGGTTCGATCTGATTTGATATGTTGCACTTCAAAATTGAATCGCAACTTATCTGTGGGGCTTAATTTGATGTGCGCCGAAAAATCTTCGGTCTTTGCCGTATCTTCACGCTGGAAACGCAGCAATTCGGTCGGGATCCCGCGACCGCCGGTAAAGGGCTGAAGCTGTGTCAATGTTCCACTGACGAACTGGTTGCCGTCATAGGTTGCCGTTGTTCCGGGAGCCAGAACCGGGAATAGGCCATCATCATTGACCAGCGCCAGCACCGCGAACTCATTCAACGTCGCTTCGGTTTTGGCCCGCAAATATTCGATCGTGACTTCAGCCCGGCCATCATTGCTTTCCCATTGGCCAACAGCGGAAATTGCATTGCGATCACGGGTTAGATCGGTTGTGCGAACGCCTGCACCTTTCGGAACGAATACCGAATTTGGTGGTGGAAAATTTGATGCGTTCAAAGGCGTTCCACCGCCAAATCCGCCTGACCCAACAGGACGAACACGGATGCACGGTCCGGTGAGAGACCTGTCGCGGAAGCAAGGGTCGGTAATCTGCGACGCGTCTGTACGCGTTGCCAACTGCGACTGGGTGTACGACAGTTGCAGACCAAAAGTGCCGATGCCGGTTTCGAACGTATTCGATCCAAGGATCGTGAACCCGGGCGACCATTCCTTGGCCAGATCTCCATAATTGCCTTCAATTGCGCCCGCGAGATGCAAACCAGGATTGTTCAGCGGCTTGCGGGTCACAAGGTTGACGGAGCCCGCGATGTCGCCTTCGATCATGTCGGCGGTCGAGTTTTTGAAAACCTCAATCCGGCCAACCAATTCAGGCGAAACATCGTTGAACGACAATTCGCGTCCGCCATTGGCCGAGAAAATATCGCGACCGTTGAGGCGTGATGCCACATAAGGAAGCCCGCGAATGACGACGCCAGACCCTTCAACCGAAAAACGGTCAGGGTCGTTGCGCTGTTCAAAACGTGAAATGTTGACGCCCGGGACGCGCTGAAGCGCCTCTGCAACCGAACGGTCGGCAAGTGCTCCGATGTCCTCTGCGGACAGCACATCGACGAAAGTGTCGGAGTCACGCTTTAGGGTTTGCGCGGTTTCAAGTGCCTTGCGATAGCCGGTAACGATAATATCGCCCTCGGGTTCAGCTTCTTCGGCAGTGGCTTCGTCTTTGGCCGCCGCGGTATCCTGCGCGAAAGCAGGCTGTGCTAAGATCGCACATAGCGCCAAAGTAGAGGCCGTAGTCATCACGCCATTGCGCCACGAACGTGCATATGCTGAAATTTTCACCGGGCTATCCTCCATTTATCCCATGCGGGGGTTTGATTCCCTCCGTCATATGCAAGCATTATCACAATTGAGAGCGTTCACAAGAACGAAAATGAACGTTCACAATTTGCCGAATCGCGTTATGACGTTATACAGCGGTAAAGAAGGTAAAGATCATGGCTATCAATCATATCGTCATTGTTGGAGGCGGAACCGCCGGCTGGATGGCGGCGGCGGCGCTGTCAAAGCTACGCGCCGGGCGTCCGGTGGCGATCACTGTGGTTGAATCCGAACAAATCGGTACTGTCGGCGTTGGCGAAGCGACGATTCCGCCGTTCCTTGACTTCAACCGCCTGCTAGATATCGACGAACGCGAAATGCTAGCCGAGGTCGGAGGCAGTTTCAAACTGGGCATCCAGTTCATCAATTGGGGAAAATTGGGCGATAGCTACATTCATCCGTTTGGCAATTACGGCTATCAGATGGAGGGCGTTTCGTTCCACCATGTCTGGCATCGCTATCAGCAGGCTGGGGATAAAAGGCCAATTCAGGTTTTCAACATGGAAACGATGGCTGCACATTTCGGACGCTTTGCACGAACCGAAGATTACCAGCGCGACGATCTGCCGCCGGTAAACTACGCCTATCATTTGGATGCAGGCCGCTATGCAGGATATTTGCGCAAATATGCTGAGACACGCGGTGTGGTGCGCAAAGAGGGCAAAGTCACCGATGTTGCCGTCGATAGCGAATCCGGTTTTGTAGCGGGGATCACGCTGGAGGATGGCACCGTTATCAACGGCGATCTGTTCATTGATTGCTCCGGCTTTCGCGGCCTGTTGATCGAACAGACGTTGGAAACCGGCTATGAGGATTGGACGCATTATCTGCCATGCGATCGCGCTGTGGCGCTGCCATGTCAGCGTGAGGATGGCAGCGGACCGCTGCCCTATACAAGAGCAACCGCGCACAAGGCGGGCTGGCAATGGCAAGTGCCGCTGCAACATCGTAACGGCAACGGCCATGTCTATTGCAGCAGCTTTATGGAGGACCAAGAAGCGCTTGATATCTTGCTAGGCAACATCGCGGGAAAGCCTGGGGCAGAACCCAATTACCTGCGTTTTGTGACCGGCAGGCGCAAGAAGTTCTGGAACAAAAACGTTGTCGCTCTTGGGTTGGCCGGTGGATTTATGGAGCCGCTGGAGTCCACATCAATTCATTTGATCAACACAGGCATCAATAAGCTTATTGCGGTGCTCTCGCTTGATGGGATTACCCAGACGCAAGAGGACGCATTCAACAGGCTGACGGCCAAGGAATACGCGCGTATTCGTGATTTCCTGATCCTGCATTACAACGCAACGGCGCGTGATGACAGCCCATTCTGGAATTACTGCCGGACGATGGCTGTACCCGATAGCCTAACCGAGAAAGTCGAACTGTTCCGCCAGAATGGCCAGATTTTTCGAGAAGATGATGAGCTGTTTACCGAAACCAGTTGGGCCGCAGTGATGATGGGGCAGGGCATCCGGATGGGCGGGCACAATGCCATGGCCGATGGATTGAAAGACGCTGCAACGAAAAAAGAGATTGACGGTATCGAGCAGTCGATTCGCTATGTTGTTCAACACATGCCAGCGCACGGCGAGTATCTACAGCAGTATTGCCCTGCACCGGCTTAAGGGCGCCGTCGCGATACAACGATGGAATCGCGGAAATGGTGCCGCTTATAGGATTCGAACCTACGACCCCATCATTACGAATGATGTGCTCTACCAACTGAGCTAAAGCGGCGCGCTTTAATCGGGGTCGATTAGCGGCGGCAGGCGGCGATTTCAAGCGCAATCGCTGCCAATTATCGCCGTGATTGTGCTGAGCTGGTTTACCGGCTGTTAACCATCGAAGGGCATAACAATGGGGGAATGGGCGGGATGTGCCCGGCAAACAGGGACCACTGTTTATGGACACGTATCGGGGTTTAGGCCCCTTTGGCAGCGACGAGCAGGACGAAACGGCGGCTTATGCCTCGTTTGATGATGATATGCTTGTCAACGAAGAAACCGCCGAAGATACCGAAGATGCAGGCATCGAAGCACCGCCATCTTTTGGAAATGATGAGCGGCGCATGCAGGTCCGTGCATATAATTTCTGGACGTCGCAACTGGCTGAGGGCAACTATCCCAATGTCGAAGAGCTTGATCCCGAAGGCGTTGAGGACTTTCGCGATTTTAGCGTATTGCTTGATTTCACGTCTGGCATCGAAAATCCGTCGATCCAGTTTCTCGGCGAAGCGTTGCGCATCGAATGCGGTGTACAGGCCGATATAGGCTATTTGGATGAAGTGCCGCCGCGGTCTTTGCTATCGCGGATCACTGATCATTACATGCAGATTATTGCCAACCGCGCACCGATTGGGTTCGAGGCGGAATTCGTCAATGATCGCGGAATCAACATCATGTATCGCGGCATCTTGCTGCCTTATTCGTCGGATGATGATACCATTGATTTCATTTACGGCGTTATCAACTGGAAAGAGGCGGCAACCGCCGAACTGGCTTCTGCGTTGCAAATCGAGGTCGAAGACGCTCTGGCCGTTATGCCGCCCCACCGCGAACATGTTCCAGTTTGGGCCGATGGACCGGTCGGTGGCGCAATGAAAATAGCGACCGATCACGCCGCCGGCGCTTTGGAACTTGGCGTATATGCCGAGGGCGAAGCAGAACCTTGTGAAGATTCAAATCTTGCCGATTGGTTGGACGCCGCCCGTAACAGCGCGACGGTTGCTGCCGAAGCGGATGTCCGCAGCCGTGATGCGCTCTATCGCGCGATTGGCCGCGCCTATGACTTCTCGCTCGCTGCCGCTCGGTTCCCGCAAGATTATGCTGAACTGCTAACTGATGCTGGGCTGACGGTGCAGGACCGGGCGCCAATGACTCCCGTGGTGAAACTGATATTCGGTGCAGACTATGATAAAACCCGGCTGACCGAATTTGCCGCCGCGCTCGACTATGCGCACCGCAATATCGTGGGGCAGGGCAAGCTTGGCGAATTGCTATCTGACCATGACGGCGGCCTGAAAGGCATTGTCCAAGCAGAACGCCGTGCGCGTAAAGTGGCAAAGGGCGGGCATGTTGCGCCGGCCGCAGCCGCAGATCCGCGTCCGCGTTTGCGCAGTGCGCGGGCCAAGGATTTGGCAGAGTTTGCGCATGGCTCTGAGGAGTTCGTTGTCCTAGTCGCCCGCCGCGATGCCGATGGCAGCGTTGTGCTGGTTGGCGCTATCGAGGACGTGGGACTTATTGATAAGGTGCTCGTAAAAACCCTAGTATAAAAGCCGTCTCGTAAAATTTTGTAATCCCAGTGCATCCTTTTAGTCTTCCCGCGCGTTATTAAGCCTGAGGGAAAACAAAAAAGGATTAGGATCATGAAAGCTTTGAAAATTTCGATGATTGCGGGCCTGTCCGCACTCGCTTTGAGCGCTTGCTCGGGCAAGGCCGATGCGCCTGCTGAAGACGTCGTCGTCCAAGACGAAACTGCCGCCGCCGATCCGGTCGCGGGCGATACCACCGCACCAAAAACCATCGTAGCGCTGGCACAAGGTAATGCCGATCTGTCGACCTTGGTCGCAGCCGTCACCGCTGCTGGCCTTGGCGAAACACTGTCGGGCGCAGGTCCATTCACCGTGTTCGCGCCAACGAACGCAGCCTTTGCCAAGGTTGATAAGGCAACGCTCGATGGCCTGTTAAAGCCAGAAGCCAAGGATAAGCTGGCCGCCATCCTGAAATATCATGTCGTTGCCGGTAACGTAAAGGCCGCCGACGTCGTCAAGATGATCACCGACGGCAAAGGCACTGCGACGATTAAAACCGTTGCAGGCGGCGAATTGAAAGCCAGCATGGCGGGCGACAAGGTCGTGTTGACCGATGCCAAAGGCGGCAAGTCGACGATCACCGCGACCGATATCGCTGCGTCGAACGGCGTCGTTCACACCATCGACACCGTGGTGATGCCATAACGCACGCGCGCATAAACGCATAAGTTTCGCCCTCCGCTGTCTCCGACCCCCTGGAAGACAGCGATAGGGTCGCAAGGAACCTCGTCCGGGCAACCGGGCGGGGTTTTTTGTTGGGGGGACGGATAGCCGAAAACCGCAGAAAACTGCGCAAGTTTACAGTGAAATTACGCTTTTGTTTGAGGAGAGCGAAGCCCCTCTCCAGTGGGAGAGGGTTGTGCGAGTTGCGCCAGACCGGTGGAAAGTCAAACTAAAGACTCACCTTAAACGCATTCCGCCGGCTCTTAGGAGCTGATCCTAAAGATACAAAAGACACGCATAAAGGGGAGCCAATTGTATCCTTTGTTGCTTTAGTGAACATGAACATTGTCGCGTACTGATTACGGATTACCGCAGTCTACCAGCGATGCGGGCTTTGGCTTTCCTGCGCGGTGTTGGGTTTGTGCGACGGGTACACCCTCGCTGATAAATTGGGAATGGGATCGCAAACAATATCAAAGAGCCGATTAGAACATTACAGGAACACAATTACGAAGTCAAGTGATATTGGTGGCCTATTTAGGCGTTTATGCACCTATCACCGTCATCCCCTAATTTATTTTGAATCCCTTTGAACCATTTCGCAATTCAGACCGACTTGCCTTTGCGCCGAATGTTTTCGGTGGGCGAAGGAGATGGACATGAAGGTGGTTTGGAAAGAGATATTGGCTTCGGTCGCATTGTCAGCTGTGGCGCTGAGCATGATCGGCACCGACGGTGCGGCGGCGCGAAATAAATCGTCCAAGATGGAGCCATCGCCGCCCGAGAAGGTAAAACCGGTAAGCGATCAGCCAGTCGATGCACCTGCCGAAAAAGGCAAATCCGACACGATCAAGACCGATCCCGTTCAAGGAGAAGCACCGCCATCGACCGAAAAGGGCATCAAGGACCAAGGCGTCAAAAGTTGCAGCGGTTGCGGCATGACCGGGAAAGAGGCTGTTCCGCCGCCGGTCGACGACGCCGCCACGCCGCCTTCTGCTGAATATGGCGTGGATGGCCAGATACTTGACAGGGGATGCAGAGGGCGCCCCAACTGCAGCAGCGCGACCGAACGCCGAGCCCATGACGGCCCCGGGGGCACCCCACCCTCGACCGCGAAAAAGGGCAGGCCAAAAGTGCGCGATGACGATGTTTCCACCCGATCATCGTTGCTACCAGTGCTCGGCGGCGTAGCAGCACTCGCCGCTCTGGCCGCAGTCGCATCGGGCGGTGGCGACGATAATCCGACCAGTCCTTAATTCCCATCGCTGTTGCGTAGTGATGGCGACCGTTGCGAAAATCCCTAAATCCGCGTCGTCAGCCTTTCCGGTGGCGCGGAAGCGGGGCGTTATCTCCTTATGGTCCGTCGCCCCGCACTTGATGCGGGGCTTGGCTTTTCTGAGCGGGCGTCCAACAAAGCCTAACCCCGTGTCAAGCACGGGGTGACGGGGAGGGAGTGAGTGGAACTGCTATAGGTTGGTGTGAGCCAAAGGTTGCGCTTTGCTGATTTGCAAAGCAAAGTTGTTCCGGCTACGCCTCAACTCCCAGGGAGCGACCGTCAGGAAGTAGGTTCACCTGCCGAACGTATACCGTGAGAGCGGAGTACCCGGTTTGTCGTGGGGCGGTGACCTGAAAAACCTGCTTTTCTGCTTTGTGCCTTCGTGCGAGCAACCCTCTCTCCTTTAGGGGAGAGGTATGGAGCCTTAGCGCCACAGGTGCTTAGGCGGAGTGGAGAGGGGGCGGTAGTGCGCCGACCTCTCCGTTCAGCTTCTCTCCGCTGCGACTAGCGACCCTTCGACAAGCTCAGGGCAGCCGGGCTTGCTTGTTGATGCTTTGCGTCGCCTACGGCCCAACGCGTCGCCCAAAGGCGGGCGGCCAATGGGGCGGATGCTGTCGTTGGACAAAGCGCAAGGGAGCGGGAGCGGGCCATAACATCGCCGTAATTCCGATTGGATTTTAGCGAAGGCTGGCGTTTACGCGCGGAGTGTAGCGTTTATGATAATGGCTATTGCGTCGTCAGAATCACGGGCATTGCCTGTGATCCATCGTTCGGCTTCTGCAATTTCGCCGGAGATTTGGCCGGCTAGCAGATCGCGCCGTGCCAATCGTGCTTTATTGTCAAAGGCATGTGCAGGGTTTTTCGAATAGGTGCTGAACAAAGGACCAGAGACAAGCGTGTCAATGGCTTGTGTGTCCGCGTTCTTCCCAAAAAGTTTCGCCGCAGCATCAAGCGTTTTGGCGGGCTGTGCAAAGAAGTCTTCGGCATTCAAGCTGCGCGCATGCGGCATTTGTGTGATGGCGGCGGCGAAACGGCGCAACTGCGCTATCCATAATGCCGCGCCCAATTCGGCATCGGATAGCGATGGCAGGGACCCCAGATGGTGGCCGAGCTGCCCCGTGACATTTCGCAACCAAGCCCGATGGTTATCACTGCGCAGGATTGCCAAGAGATAATCTGCTAAGCTGCAATAGAGGAAAATTGCGCGTGCTTGCGTGTCGGCCTCCACAATGTCTTCCAGTAAGAAGTTGACGGGCACATTGGCCTTAATCAAATTAGGGCTGCCGTTAAGATAGCGGCGAGAGAGCAGTGCCACAGCAAGCTTCAATCTGGCCGGATCGGGCGAAAGCGCCAATTGGCGGAGCGCAAACGGTTCGCGCAGCACGATATCGTCGCTCAATTCATCCAAGGCACGCGCTAGTAAAGTCGATCCGCAATGGGCGACGTGGAATATCCAGTCCGTGGGAAGAGGGGCGGGTGTGGTCAACGCAGCGACGGAAACCCGCACAGCCTCGTCGGCGGCACTGGATATCCTGTGATCCAGAAAAATAGAGCGCTGATAGGCCGCGCGGTCCATTCGCACAAACACTGCGTCATCGCCCTCAAAAGAGTGCAGATAATGATCGGGAGATGCGATTAGCTGATCGAGCGACAGGGACATGTCTGGGCTATAGCGTGGCCAATCGCCTTACGCTATGACCGGTGGCGTCATGGCTCTTTTCCTTCCGCCCCAACCTGGCCAACCCCTTGTCACCGTTATTGGTGAACACGAACAGTCGATTCTGGAGCTGGATCACAGCGAGGTCATCGATCATTACAAGGCGCATGGGGCGATGTTGTTTCGCGGTCTTGGCGCGGACCTTTCGGCGTTCCGCGTTTTTGCTCGTCAGTTTTGCGGGACCTCGGTGGTAAATGAAAGTCCCGGGCGGTCGTTGCTCGATCCTGCCAATGCGATCTATTCGGTCGATGGCGGCAGCAACGCCTTTTCGTTGCATCCCGAATTGTCTCGCGAACCATGGAAGCCTGATCTCGCCATGTTTGGCTGTCTGAGCGCGCCGGGGCAGGGAGGGCAGACGACTGCTTGTGATGGTATTGCACTGGTGAAGGCCTTGCCTGCCAATGTCCGTGATGGATTGCTAGGGCGACGGTTGGTCTATGTGAAGGCGACCTGGCCCTCGCTGCTAGAATATTGGCTGGGCACCGCAGAGCCCGATGACGCTACGCTGGCCAGTCCCCCCCAGGGATGCCCTTATTCGTTCATGCGGCTAAAGGATGGACGCATCGCCCGCCAATTCTCCCGGCCCGCGCTGCACAAACCGATGTTTGCAGATGATCTGGCTTTCGGCAATTTCCTGCTCTTTGCCCGATTTAACAATGGCCGGATCGGTTTCCCTTTGCTCGATGATTATAGCCCGGTACCCGATGAATGGCTGCATAGTATCCGCGATTTGGGCGAAAAGCTATCGGTGGCGGTTGCGTGGCAAAAGGGTGATGTGCTCATGCTCGACAACACTCGCTTCATGCACGGGCGGACGGCAATCATTGATGCGGCCAAACGCCAGATCGCAACCTATTTCGGGTATCTCAATTTCGCCATTCCCGATCCAGAAGAGCCCGCAAATGCGATCTGGCGGCGGCAGGATTTTGAACCACCAAGGCCGCCGGCAGAAATGGTCAGGCGGTAAGAGCTAAGTGCATTTAGCAACCCTCGCCACCTCTGCCGCTACGACATGCTATTTTGCCTTCGCCAGCATCGGGGCCAGATAATGCCCGGTGTAGCTGCGCGGTTCCTTGGCGACTTGTTCGGGTGTGCCTTCGGCGACAATCTCGCCGCCCTTCACGCCGCCCTCTGGCCCCAGATCGACGATCCAGTCCGCGGTTTTAATCACGTCGAGATTATGTTCGATCACCACCACGCTGTTGCCCTGTTCGACCAAGCGATGCAGCACTTCGAGCAGTTTGCGGACATCTTCAAAATGCAGGCCCGTGGTCGGCTCATCAAGGATATACAAAGTCTGGCCTGTTGAACGACGCGCGAGTTCTTTGGCGAGTTTTACGCGCTGCGCCTCGCCGCCGGACAGGGTCGTTGCTTGCTGCCCGACCTTCACATAGCCAAGACCGACCTCGACCAGCATCGCCATTTTGTCGCGGATCGGGGGAACGGCTTTAAACACTTCGACCGCGTCTTCGACCGTCATGTCGAGCACATCGGCGATGCTCAGGCCCTTCCACTTCACCTCCAACGTTTCACGGTTGTACCGTTTGCCGCCGCATTCCTCGCACGTCACATAGACGTCGGGCAGGAAGTGCATTTCGATTTTAATCAGGCCGTCGCCGCTGCATGTTTCGCAGCGCCCGCCCTTTACATTGAACGAAAACCGACCGGGTTTATACCCGCGCGCGGCGCTTTCGGGCAGGTTGGCGAACCAGTCGCGGATGTTGGTGAACGCGCCGGTATAGGTCGCCGGGTTGCTGCGCGGGGTGCGGCCGATGGGCGATTGGTCGATGTCGATCACCTTATCGCAATGTTCAAGGCCGGTGACCTTGTCATGCGCGCCCGCGATGATCCGTGCGCCGTTTAAGGATCGTGCCGCGGCGGCGTAGAGCGTGTCGATGGTGAAGCTAGACTTGCCCGACCCTGATACACCGGTGATGCAGGTGAATGCGCCGAGCGGGATGGATGCGCTGACGTTTTTAAGGTTATTCGCGCGTGCGCCGTGGACGGTCAGTTTCTTCTTATTGCCTTTGCGTCGGACCTTTGGAACCGGAATTTCGCGCGTGCCGTTCAGGTAATCTGCGGTCAGCGATTTGGCTTTCAGGATGACATCCAGCGGTCCTTCGGCCATCACTTCGCCGCCATGCACGCCTGCGCCGGGGCCAAGGTCGACCACCCAATCAGCGGTGCGGATCGCGTCTTCGTCATGCTCGACAACGATCACAGTATTGCCCAGATCGCGCAACCGGCGCAGCGTGGCGAGCAACCGGTCATTGTCTTTCTGGTGCAGCCCGATGCTCGGCTCGTCGAGCACATAGAGCACGCCCGACAGGCCGCTGCCGATTTGGCTGGCGAGGCGGATGCGCTGGCTTTCGCCGCCCGAAAGTGTGCCGCTGGTGCGGTCTAGGTTGAGATAATCCAGCCCGACATTGTTGAGGAAGCCCAGCCGTTCGTTGATTTCCTTAAGGATCGCTTTGGCGATCTGGCTTTGCGTGGCGGTGAGTTTTTCGTCGACGCTGCTGAACCAAGCCAGTGCATCGGCAACGCTCATCCGCGTGGGGCCGGCAATGTCGGTGCCGGCGATTTTGACCGAAAGCGCCTCTGGCTTGAGCCGCGCGCCGTGGCAGGTTTCGCAGGGTTGCGACGTCTGATACTTGTTCAATTCCTCGCGCATCCACGCGCTGTCGGTTTGCAGAAGGCGGCGGTGGAGGTTGCCGATCACGCCCTCAAACGCTTTGCGCACGGTATATTCCTTACGCCCGTCTTTAAACGTCAGCTCGACCGGCATGCCGCCGGTGCCGTGCAGGATGATCAGCCGCTGATCGGGCATCAGTTCATTCCACGGCGTTTCGAGATTAAAGTCATAGGCCTTGGCGAGGCTCGACAGCACTTGCATATAATAAGGACTTGGCGGGTTCGATTTCGCCCAAGGCACGACCGCACCTTTTTTCAATGACAGGGCCTCGTTCGGCACCACTAGCTGCGGGTCAAACTCCAACCGCTCACCCAGACCGTCGCAATCGGGGCAAGCGCCTTGCGGAGCGTTGAAGCTGAACAAACGCGGCGCGATTTCGGCGATGGTGAAGCCGGAGACGGGGCAGGCGAATTTTTCGCTGAAGACGATGCGGTTGGGGGCAAGGCCGGTGCCTTTCATGCCCTTATTAAGCCCCTCCCCTTCAGGGGAGGGGTTGGGGTGGGGCTTGTTAGTTTGTGCTAGGCTGACAGCCCCCACCCCCGTCCCCTCCCCTGAAGGGGAGGGGTGAGAGAAAGTCGCGCGAACCTCAGCAACGCCGCTGGACGGACCAGCCATCGCTTCCGCCACCGTGCCATCCGCCAAATCAACAAACGCCAGTCCATCCGCCAGCTTCAACGCTTGTTCAAAACTTTCGGCCAGACGCTGCTGAATATCGCCCTTCACGACGATGCGATCCACCACGACCTCAATGTCGTGCTTGTACTTCTTGTCGAGCACCGGTGCTTCATCAATCGCATAAAATTCGCCGTCGATGCGCACGCGGGTGAAGCCGTCTTTCTGCCACTGCAACAGCTCTTTACGGTATTCGCCTTTGCGCCCCTGAACGACGGGCGCGAGCAGAAAGGCGCGCGTTCCCTCTGGCAGCTGCATCACGCGGTCGACCATTTGCGTCACTGTTTGCGCCGTGATCGGCAGGCCGGTTGCGGGCGAATAGGGCACGCCGACCCGCGCCCATAACAGCCGCATATAGTCATAAATTTCGGTGACAGTTGCAACGGTTGAGCGGGGGTTGCGGCTGGTCGTTTTCTGCTCGATGCTGATCGCAGGGCTCAGGCCCTCGATGTGCTCCACATCGGGTTTTTGCATCATTTCAAGGAACTGCCGCGCATAAGCCGACAGCGATTCCACATAACGCCGTTGCCCCTCGGCATAGATCGTGTCGAACGCCAGCGACGATTTGCCGCTGCCCGACAGGCCGGTAATCACGATCAGCTGATCGCGCGGCAGATCGATATCGATCCCTTTAAGATTATGCTCGCGCGCACCGCGCACTTTGATGTGGGTTAAAGACATGACAGGGAGGCTTGTTCCATATTTGTTCGGAGAGCGCAAGAGGGCGCTGGGATATGGTTAGCGTCTGGCGCGATAGCGCGAGTATTTCAAGCGAGGGTTTTTGCGGGGGGCGTGATGTGGGTCACGGGTGAACCGACTAAATTGTTACATCGACGTTTACACAAAGGAGGGTGCCATGTCACTATATCGTTGCAAATTCAGTCACTCAAAAATCATGTGCGCGTTAATGTTGTCTGTTGCGCCTATAATTTCAGTTGCAGCCGAAGATCCCGATCCTAATGCTGTCCTGATTGCGGAGAAGGATCGTCTTAAGGCTGAAACGGACCTCGTAACGGCCAGAGCCGCGCTTGAAACTGCTCGGCTCAATGCTCTGAACTTGCCCAAGCTCGAAAATAAGACTGATTTGTCGGCATCCGGCGCGGGCCAGATCGAAACGACGATGCTCGCATCGCGTGCCGTTGAAGCAGCGGCAGCGGGATTAGCTACTGCAATCAGCGAAACCACTTGTAGCGACAATACTTACATTGTGTTGACTGGTGCAGAAAAAATTGATCTAAATCAACCCGTCGCCTTCAAGGCCCAGTTGGCCAATGTTGAAAGCCAGTTAAGCTTTGCCATCGATCCGGAAGGCGATGATCCTTCGCGCTTAGGGATCGGTGCAATTGTCGGCATAGTGAATGCCGCTGCAGGATTGTTTGGCAACGACACCAAAGTGACGCCTGTTGATCTTACGTCGGTTGACGCTACGCTTCTAGCACAGGTCCTTGCTGCAAAACTGAGTGCCAGCAAGTGTACTGCCAAAACCCCGTCCGGTGGCTACGGCGTAGCTAATCTCACCAGCAGCACAATTGCCAATTCGATGCAGGAAATCTTCAACCTGCGGCTTGAAGCAGCCGAGAAAAAGGCGAGTTTTCGTGGTACGCTGACCGATCCGCAGAAGGCCCAAATTATCGCTTTAGATGCTGCCATCAAGGCACACGATGACTTTGCGAAAGCTGCAACAACCGCAGATGCAAATGGTGCAATGCCTTTGGTTACGGCAGCAATTCTCAATGACCTTGCTCCCGACAAGACGAAAATTGTCCGTGTTTGGGTTAACAAGGCTGGCGGAAGCCTAATCAACACCAAAAATATCGCAACCATGTTTGGATTGGATCCCGTCAAAGTCAGTGGAGGCCTTGTAGTGAGCTATTCGATAGTCAATGCCCAAACGGGTGCAATCGAAGGAGGTGGCCTGAAGACATGCCAAACTTCGCTGGCTTCGCTAAGAAAAATCCAGTCAGGGCAATGGGTGGTCAAAACGAAAAACGGCTCTGGGACGATGGGGGAGGCCTTTTGTCGGTAGCTCTGATGAAAGGCAGTTTTGACTTCGCAAAGGGATATGGTGCATGGCACATGCTGATGAACAGGAAGCAATTGACGCGGCGACTACTCGACTATCGCAGTTGGGATATTTACCATTGCCGAGTCGGGGCACCTTAGTTGACAAAATTTCTGACCGTGAAATCAAAACCGCCCTGCAAGTAATTCAGCGTCGTTATGGTCTTCCCGACACTGGCCAATTTGACTTGGCCACCATCGGCTGGCTAACCCGTCCAGGTTGCGGTGTTGCTGATGAATTTGAACTCTCGCCACAAATGCGGGCTCGCCGCAAATGGCCGCGAAATAACCTTACGTTTTCGGTAGACAACGGCTGCGATGGAATCAGCCGACAACAGGCCCTCAATACCGTGCAATGGGCGCTCGACATATGGAGTGCAGTTACGCCATTGCGTTTTGCGGAGGCTACCGCGAATATCGACTTGCTGATGTCGTTTGCCGTAGGCGATCACGGCGATGGTTTTCGCTTTGACGGCAAAGGCGGTACTTTGGCTCATGCCTTCCCTCCGGGCGGCAACCCCATATCTGGCGACGTGCACTTTGATCTTGGCGAAAGCTGGTCGATCAGCCCCGCCTGCCCTCCCGAGAAATTCGATCTTTACAATGTGGCGCTCCATGAAACTGGACACGCGTTGGGCTTACCGCACAGTAACATTTCAGGTTCGATCATGTTTCCTAGTTACCAGGGATCGCAACGCCATCTTCATGAAAGCGACAAGAGGGCTATTCAGGATTTATATGGGGCAAACACTTAACTCTAATACTTGGGTCTTGTACTTTATGGCGTGATTCGTCTCTTCCCATTCTCATAAAGTTCGCGCTAACTACACACATGCGACCCATAATCAGATTCGGGATGACCCTTGCGACCCTTATTGCGGTGATGTCTGTTATGGCAGCGCCCGCCCACGCGCAGTCCGACATTGTTTTTGCCCCGGGAACGGGGTCGGGCGAGCCGCTCGTGTCGCTTCCAAGTTCCCGGCCTATGCCCGTCGCCAACCCATCTCTGGCCTGCGCTGATTTTGCTCCGGCACGCGAAAGGCTGGCCGCGCTTTATCCCCCCGATGCCATCCCTCTCGCCGCGCCCGAACTGGCTGAGGACATCGAACCTCCCAACACGCCCCCCAGCCGCCTCGACAAAACCCTGCTCGATACCGCACTCGGCAGCTATAACCGGCACATTTGTCGGGAAGGCCAGGATCGCGGCTTTGGCCCCTCGGTGATCGTCATCGTCGATTACGCCAAGCCTTCTTCGCAGCCGCGGCTTTATGCGGTTGATTTGGTCAGCGGGCAGGGGCTGGATACGCCGGTTTTGGTCGCGCATGGCGTGGGGTCTGACCGCGATGATGATGGGATCGCTGAACAGTTTAGCAATGTCTATAACAGCCTTGCTTCCTCGCTGGGTGCGGCGCGTGGGGGGGAGTTGTATCATGGCATCAACGGGCTTTCGCTGAGGCTAGACGGGCTGGACCAAAGCAATAGCAGCATGCGGATGCGCGATATCGTTGCGCACAGCTACGCGCCAGAACGGCGGCGCTATTTTAACGCCAACCTCGTGCAAGTGCGCGGCGGAAAACCGGGGATGAGCGAAGGCTGTTTTGTCGTCGCGCCGCATTTGCGCGAATGGCTGTTTGGCATCTTGCGCGATGGCGGTTTTTTGTTTGCGGGTCTTGGTGGGGATCGGGGGAAGGAGATGCCGGTTAACGCGCCCCGAACCGAGGCGATTATTGGCGATGTGGTGTTTGTGCCAGGGACTGGGGGGTAGGGACAGACCCATGCCCCTAACTTTCGTCATCCTGGAACAAGTTCAGGATGACGAGATTGTTGAAAAACCCCTATCCCAGCAGCCTAGCCGCCATCGTGCGGACTTCATCGGCCATATCGGGGCGCGACAAAGCGACCGCCAAATTGGCCTCAAGATAGCCGATCTTTGACCCGCAATCATAGCGTGCACCGTCGAACGTCACCGCATGGAAAGGTTGCGTGCCGATCATCTGCGCCATGGCATCGGTCAGCTGGATCTCCCCGCCAGCGCCTTTTTCTTGCGCGGCGAGAACGTGCATGACCTCGGGCTGCAGGATATAGCGGCCCGAGATGATGAGGTTCGATGGTGCAGCGTCGACCGCAGGCTTTTCTACCAGTCCGCGGACTTCGGTCAGTTTACCATCGGCCCCACCTGGGTCGATCACGCCATAGCTGGAAACCTGATCGCGGGGCACTTCGAGCACGCTCAGCAAGTTGCCGCCGACGCGGTTATATTCGGCAACCATCTGCGCCATGCAGCCGGGGCTGCCGTGCATAAATTCATCGGGTAGGAATACTGCAAAGGGCTCATCGCCGACAATATCGCGCGCGCACCAGATAGCATGACCAAGGCCCATTGGCTCTTGCTGGCGGACATAGGCACAATTACCAGGCCCAAGGCGTGTCGGTTCCAGAACCGATATGTCCTTGCCGCGATCAAGCATGGTCCGTTCCAGCTCGAAAGCGATGTCGAAATGGTCCTCAATCGCGCTTTTACCGCGCCCTGTAACAAAGATCATTTGCTCGATCCCCGCCTCGCGCGCCTCGTCGACCGCATATTGGATCAACGGGCTGTCAACGATTGGCAGCATCTCTTTAGGGATTGCTTTGGTCGCGGGTAAAAAACGGGTGCCAAGTCCTGCGACGGGGAAAACGGCCTTACGGATGGGTTTATGCGCCATAGCCTGTCTCATAATGGAACATGGTTAATTGTCTATGACAGCAATTAAAGTAGAGACTATCCCTAATTTAATTCTGCCAGCCGCGCGGCGAAGCCTTTTTTTAACTTGGCCAGCTTCGGCGGGATGACGGCCAAGCAATACGGATTGCGTTGTCCTTCTCCGGCCCAATATTCCTGATGATAATCCTCGGCCGGATACCATGTCGCTGGCCCCTCGATGGCGGTGACGATCGGTGCCGGCCAATCGGGCTGGGCGCGTGCAATTCCGGCCACGGCTTCGCCGCGTTGCGCATCGTCGAGTGGGAATATGGCGGAACGATATTGCGTGCCCACGTCACCACCTTGGCGGTTCAACTGCGTCGGATCGTGCGTTGCAAAGAATATGTCGAGCAGATCGGCATAGCTGATGATGGTTTCGTCAAACGCGATACGGATCGCCTCGGCATGGCCGGTGTCGCCGCCGCATACCTGTTTATAGGTCGGATCGACGACATGCCCGCCGAGATAGCCGCTCTCGACGCCAGACACGCCGAGCAACTGGCCAAACACCGCCTCGGTGCACCAGAAACATCCGCCTGCAAAAATTGCTTCAGCCAAGGGCCGGTTCCTTTCCATCCGGCGACGCTGCCGCCGCCCGTTTCTCTTCACGGCCGCGAACGACCAGAAGATACATGGCGGGCGTGACGATGCGCGACAAGAGGGTGGAGGAAATAAGTCCGCCGATCAGGACAATCGCCAGTGGGCCGTAAAGGCTACCGCCGAACAGAGCGAGCGGCATCAAGCCGCCGATTGCGGTAACCGAGGTAAGCAACACCGGTAGGAAACGGACTTCGCCTGCCTGCTCGATAGCTTCGCGCAGGCCAAGCCCGCGGGTGCGCAGCTGGCTGGTGAAATCGACCAACAGGATGGAGTTTTTAATCTCGATGCCAATCAACGCAACAAAGCCGATGACGGCGAGGAACGACATGTTGTTGCCGGTGACGAGCAGACCGATCAGTCCGCCGAATGTGCCAAGTGGGATAACACCCGCGACAACCAGTGCCTCACGAAACTCACCAAATTCGGCAACAAGAATTCCGAATATGATGAATAAAGCGATGAGCACGATGGGCCCAAATCCGCTGAACGTCTCGCGGACCTTTTCCGCTTCGCCGCCGACGCGGATGGAATAGCCTGCGGGCAGTTTCAGCTTATCGAGCCTTAGTTTTGCATCCTGCGCCACTTTGCCGGTGACTGCGCCCGGCTTTAACTGGGCGGAGATTTCAACGGTGCGTTCCAGATTGCGGCGCTTGATCAGCGGAGGCACCGAGACCAATTGCGGATCGGTGATCTCAGACAGTGAAACCGCTGCGCCGCTGCGCGTTGGCACATAGATGGAATCGAGTGCCGATACGGGTTGGTTGTTTTCAAGCGGCAGCCGGACGGTGACCGGGTAGCTATCCCCCTCACTATCACGGAACTGCCCGGCGCGTTCGCCCGACAAAGCAAGCCGGATTGTGCGGCGCGGAGAACCTGCCGGAATATCGAGCAATGCGGCCTTGGCATCATCGATCCGCATGTCGAGGTCGATCCGGTCGGTCGCCACCGGGTTTACGACATCGCGCGTGCCCGGCGTGTCGTGTAATATTGTCTGCATCTTTGCGGCCAGTTGTTTCAATACCGATAGCTCAGGGCCAACGACGCGGAACTCGATCGGTGCGTTGATCGGCGCGCCGTTTTGAAACAATACCAGCTTAATCCGGGCGCCGCTTATACCATCAAAATTCTCACGCAACCGGTCGACCATGCGGTAGCTTTCTTCGCCGCGCCATTTGTCCATAATCGCCAAGACTTCGCCAGATGTGCTCGTTTCTGCACTATCAAAGACATTGTAGAATACCGACGGATTATGCCGTCCGACATTTTCGGCGCGGATTTTAATTGAGGGTTCTTTCGCAAGAATGTTCGCAACCTGCCGGACGATGCGGCCTGTTCCATCAAGGCTCGTTCCCTGTTCGGCGTCTACCTGCACACGGAAATAGCTGGCATCGGCATTCGGAAACAAGCCAAAGCCAAGCACGGGGACCAACGCGAAAGCCGACAATGTCAACGCGAGTGCGCCCCAGACGAACCTCCGCGGCATTTCGAGCGCCTTGTGCAATATCGGGCGGTAGAAATGGTCGATATTGCGCATCAACCAGCGCAGCACCGGATTGCCATGTTCGTCGGCGTCGCGTTTCAACAGGCGGCTGGCCAAAAACGGGATGATGGTCAGCGAGATGATCAACGACGCGACAACGGTAAAGATGATCGTCGAAATAAAGCTTTGCGTAAATTTCCCCGCGCCTTCGGGCAGGAACAGCATCGGGAAAAAGGCAAAGACCAGAACGCCGGTGGAACCAAGCACCGCGACGCGGATTTCCTTGGTCCCGTCAATTGCTGCCTGTATCCGGTCTTTGCCCATGCGCAGATGGCGCGCGATGTTTTCAACAACGACGATGCTGTCATCGACCAGCAAGCCCAGCGACAGGATGAACCCTGCGACCACCAGCTGGCTAAGGTTAAAGCCCGCAGCATAAACCGCCAGCAACCCCGACGCGAGCGATAGCGGGATCGAAACCATTACAATCGCGGCGGCGCGCCAGCCAAGCGGCAGCAGCGTGATCATCACCAGTGCCAGCGCAATGCCGAAATCGCGCGCCAGTTCTTGCAAACGTTTCGTGATGTCGCGGCTTTGGTCGAACTGGGTGATGATCTGAATGTCAGGTGGCAGAAACGTTTTCTGCACCGCAATTTCGGCCATCAACACTTTCGCCAGTTTTGTGGCGTCGGTGCCAACCTTTTGATTGGCGGTGATCCAGACTGCACGTTTGCCGTTGTGATACAAATGACTGCGCGGTTCGCCTGCACCCCAGGCGACATCGGCTACATCGCCGACGCGAACGAGGCTGCCGTCGTTCATGCGCAACGGTAATGATCGGACGGCTTCGATATCTTTGAACGCGCCACCGGCCTCGACATTGAACCGGCGATTGCCGCTGACCACCGCACCGCTCGACACATCGGACCCACCCAGCCTAACAGCGTCGGCAATGGCGCTTGCGGGAATACGCAGTTCGGCGAGCCGGGCCGCGTTGATGGCGACGGTGACTTCGGGTTGGCTTAGGCCATGGACTTCGGATTCGCGAACATCGGCATAGCGTGACAAAGCCTCGCTGATATCGCGGCTGTATTTTTCCATCCGCCGCCAGCTTGCGGTTTCGCTGACCAATGCGAATTGCAGCACCGAGGCGTTGGTGGTGCGCATCTTTTTGAAATCAAGCCGTGCCAGTTCGGCGGGCAGGCGGCTGCGGATCGCCGTGATCTCCCGCACCGTGTCATTGAAGTACTTATCCGGATCGCCCGACCAATCGAATTCGGCACGGATAACCATGCTGCCATCGACACTGGTGGAGACGATCTCTTTAACATCTTCCAACCCTTGCACAATCTCCTCGATCGGCTTGGCGACGGTCTGCTCCATCTCCGATGCATCCGCTCCGGGTTGGACGGCGGTAATGGCGACTACGGGCAGCGGGAAATGCGGATCAACCGCGCGGGGAATCGAGGTGAAGGCCGAATACCCCAATGCCGCCAGCAACGCGAACAGCACCAATGTCAGTTGCCAGCGGCGGATTGCGAATTCGGTGAAATCCATGCGCTGGTCTTGCCGGATTGCTTAACGCGTGACCGCGGTGGGTCTGACCTTTGCGCCCGTGCGCAACTTCTCGCCACCCGATATCACAATATTGTCGCCTGGTTTCAGGCCGCCGGTGATGATAATGAAGTCGTCCATCACCCGCTCGATCATCACGTTACGCGTTTCCACCCGGTTGGTTTTCGCGTCGACGATATAGACCAGCCCCTCACCGGTGCGGACGCCGAACAAGGCGCTCGCGGGGATTTGCATTGCGCCGTCATTGGTGGCGGGCAATTTGATGTTCGCTGTGCCGATTTGCCCGGCGCGCAGCTTTGTTTGCGCGGGTAAGCTAAACAGCACCGTGAACGCGCCGGTGGCGGCGTTGGCCTGCCCTTCAATTTCGGCAATAGTGGCGACGATTGGGCCGCTCTCGACCGCATCCAATGTGATTTCAGCCGCCATGCCCGGCCGCAGTTGAGACGCATCACGGTCCACAACTGGCACGCGAAAGACGAAGCCCTGATCGGCTTGACCCAAAATAACAGCGGCCATGCCTGCGGCAACGACCTGTCCGGGTTCGACATTGCGGGCAAGGATCGTTCCGCTCGACGGCGCATAAAGTTGCGAAGTGCCGGTGGCAAAGCGTGCTTGTGAAACCCGCGCACCTGCTGCTTTGGCGGCGGTGTCGGCAGATTCGTAGCGCGCCTTTGTCACCCAGCCTTCTTTGTACAGTTCCGCAATGCGGGCGAATTCGGATTGGGCGCGGGCGCGTTCAGCCTCGGCAACGCTGAGGTCCGCACCAACAATCGTGGTATCAAGCGCTGCAAGCATTGCGCCGCGCTTAACAAAATCGCCTTTGTTAAACCGAACCGATTGAACTTTGCCCGATGTGGTAAAACCGAGCGGTGTTTCACGGCGATAGCGGACAGTGCCGACCACGCTCAATGTGCGAACCATATTTCCGGTTTGAACTGTCACTGTCTGAACAGGAAAAGTCTCTTCGGCAGGCGCAGCTTTTTTACTTTCCCCGGCGCTGCACGCAGAAAGCGAAATTACCGCAGCCGAAAGCGCCAGTATGATCAGTTTACCTACACGACTTTTCACGCTGCGCCCGCTGCTCCTCGTCCCTGATTACGTCGTTAAGGCAATCATCGGCGCAAGGGAACCACCGATTGCATTTCGAAACGCAAATTATTGGGCATTGCGAAGGGCCGCCAGCAATGGCGGATCACGCCGCCCGTTTTGTGCAGGCGTTTTCGCAACCAGATCAATTTCGGCCTTGATCGCAGCAACGCGTTTCTTCCAATTGGGATAGCGAAACAGTCCAACGCAGGATTTGGGGCCGCATCGTTGCCAAAACCGCAAAGCTGCTTGCGGGTCATATCCAGCATTGCCCATTAGCCAAACCGAAAGCCGGTCAGCCTCTAGTTCCGTGGCGGTAATCGATTTGCTTTTGCGGGTTGTGGCCGATCCTGTCGGATGGCCAAGCAGGTTGTGCGCCAGTTCATGCGCCGCGATTGCCGCCAATTCATCGTCGCTTAAAACAAAATCGATAATCGCGGTGGTGACGCGCACTTTATCGCCATCGGCTCCGGCCTCGATCTGGTTGCTGGCATCGACCCAGAAATGACTGGCGCAAACGGGGTGAAGTTGAAACAACAACTCACGCGTCTCAGGGCCGCGTTTGATGCGTAAAGGGGCTAAGTTACTCGGACCCCATAGATCGTCTAAAAACGTTCGTACCGCTTCCAGCCGTTGTACGCCCAGTGGTTTGCTTTGCGCAAAGCTGCCAATGTCGCGGTTGCCGATGCGGACTAGGCCATCGCCGTCTTCCACGCCTTGTGTTTCAGCGTCACCGCCCGTCACGACAAATGCGACCTCGACGGGTTGGGTAAAGCCGAATGCCACCTTCGCTGCCTCGACATCAGGATATTGGGCGATGTCGTGGAGCACCCAGCCGGGATTGAAACCCAATTTGTGGCTGCAATATGCAACATTGGCGTTGGCAAGCCGGTGACCGACCGTTGCCAGCCTTGCGTCCTGTGCTGCGATTGCGCGGTAAGCCGCGACGGTTTCGGCTTTTGGTGCGGCGAGCGCTGTTGCGGTTATCAGCGCTAGGACGACCAACGGCCAATTCATCGCGTAGCGGCCCGTTGCAGCCGATCATTGATCGCGACCCCTATGCCGTCATTCATAATCGGCACGACGGCGATGGCTATCCGGTCGCTAGCATCGGCGCGGTGCAACGCGGCGAATAGGTTGGCTGCGGCTTCGGCGAGCTTTGCGCCAGCAGAGAGATTATCGTCACCCGGTATTGCACCAAAACCGATATGCCATTCGTCGGCGGATGCTGTTTCGGCATTCAGGCGCATAGCTTTGGACGGCGCATAGTGACCGGCGAGTTGGCCGGGGGCTTCGATGCCGCTGTGGCTAACGCCCAGCGGCGGGGTGCCGAGTACGGCCTCAATTTGTTCGGCGGTGATCGGGCCGGGGCGCAGGATTTGCCAGCCATCGGCGCGCACAGCGACAATCGTCGATTCAAGCCCGGCGCGAGATCTGCCTGCATCAATGATCAGAGGAACAGCATCGCCTAGGCTGGCGGCGACATGCTCTGCGGTTGTCGGGCTGATCCCGCCCGAACGGTTCGCCGAGGGAGCTGCAACGACAAGTCCACTCGCCAGCATCAGCGCCTGCATCACCGGATGGGCTGGGCAGCGCAATGCAATCGTCGGCAAGCCAGCGGTTACGGCTGGTGCGATTTTGGCATCGGCTTTCATCGGCAACACAAGCGTCAAAGGCCCGGGCCAAAACCGGTCCGCAAGCGCAACGGCTTTGTCGTCAAAATGCGCTATATTTTCTGCGGTCTCGGTGTCCGGGACATGAACGATAAGCGGGTTAAAATCGGGCCGCCCTTTAGCCGCATAGATTTTGGCAACGGCGCTGGCATTGCTGGCGTCCGCTGCAAGCCCGTAAACCGTCTCGGTCGGAACCGCGACGATGCTGCCTGCGCGCAATTGCGTCGCAGCCTCCGCTACTGCAAGTGCGTCAGCGGTGCGAATCCGGCCTTTACCTTGGGGATTTGAGCCTAGCATCATCCCGCGCTATAGGCGGGCCAAGACATTTGAAACAGGATTTTCTCCCATGAGCTTTGTTGCACCGATTAATGAGCAGTTGTTTGTGCTCCGTCATGTCACACGTATCGACGAATTGGCCGCGCATGATCGCTTTGCCGATGCGACGCCCGATATGGTGGATGCGATTGTCGAGGGGCTGGGCCAATTCGCGCAAGACCAATTTGCGCCATTAAACCGCATTGGGGATACCGTCGGCGCGCGGCTCATCAATGGCCGGGTAGTTATGCCCGAAGGGTTTAAAGCGGCCTATCAAGCCTTTGTCGACAATGGCTGGGCATCGATCAACGCACCAGTCGAACACGGCGGGCAGGGGCTGCCTTATGCGCTTGCGACCGTTGCGCTCGATTCGCTGGGCTGCGCAAATATGGCGTTTGCTTTGTGCCCGTTGCTGTCACTCGGCGCGGTTGAGGCGTTGCATCATCATGGCTCGGAGCTCCAAAAACTGGCCTATCTGCCAAAGCTTGTCAGCGGTGAATGGTCTGGGACGATGAACCTTACTGAACCGCAGGCAGGTTCCGACGTCGGCGCGCTCAAATCAACGGCCACGCCGCGCAGCGATGGGACATTCCAAATCAAGGGACAAAAGATTTACATCAGCTTTGGCGATCACGATATGGCGGGCAATATCGTCCACCTCGTACTCGCCCGTACGCCTGGTGCGCCAGAGGGGACGAAGGGTATTTCGCTGTTTCTGGTGCCCAAATACCGGCTGAATGCCGATGGCACGCCGGGGGCTGAACAGGATATCCAGACCGTTTCGATCGAACATAAATTGGGGATCAACGCCTCGCCCACCTGTGTGCTGGCGTTCGGCGAAGAGGGCGATTGCGTTGGCGAATTGATCGGCCCCGAATTCGGCGGAATGCGTGCGATGTTTACGATGATGAACAATGCACGGCTGAATGTCGGCCTGCAAGGTGTGCAGATTGCCGAGGGCGCGACGCAAAAAGCGATCTGGTTTGCGACCGAGCGTGTGCAGTCTGCACGTGTCGGCGGCCCATCCCGTGATCCGGTAGCGATCATCGAGCATCCCGATGTCCGCCGCATGCTGTTGCGGATGAAAGCGGGAACACAGGCGATCCGTGCGTTGTCTTATTATGCAGCGGGACAAGTCGATCGTGCGACTTTGGGGATCGAAGGCGCTCAGGAAATGGTCGATTTGTTGACCCCGCTTGCCAAAGCTTACGGCACCGACATGGGCGAACAGATCGCGTCGCTGGGCATTCAGGTCCATGGCGGCATGGGTTATGTTGAGGAGACGGGAGCTGCGCAATATTATCGCGACGCCCGCATTGCGCAGATTTATGAAGGCACCAATGGTATCCAAGCGGCGGACCTTGTCGGACGCAAGTTGGGGATGCGCGGCGGCGATGCGTTCCGCGAACATCTTGCGCGGATTGGTGCCGAGGCGGGGGCGCATGCTGGGTTGAAATCGCTGGCTGGCGCGTGTGCCGGCGTTACCGAATACATGCTAAGCGCCGCTGTCGATGACCGGCTGGCGGGTAGCTATGCCTATATGACGATGATATCGGTCGCGACTTGCGGATGGTTGATGGCCAAGCAATTGCGCGCGGCAGAGGCGGAGGGCGGTGACAGTCCTTTTCTAAAGGCAAAGATTGTGTGCGCCCGTTACTATCTCGACGTGATGGTCCCAGAGGCGCTGGCGCTGGCTGGCAGTGCGATGGCTGGGGCGGACTTACTTTACGCGCTGGATGCTGAGGGGTTGGCGGCTTGAGCGATGAGACTCTCCGCCGGATCGCCGACGCACTCGAACGGCTAGCGCCGCTTGCGACATCGACCGCCGACCTGTCTGCGCATCCTGCCTATCATTGGGATGGCAAATCGCTTGCCAAAGTTACCCGCTTCGAACCTCTTCCGCTGGACTTGATCGTTGGCGTTGACCGGCAAAAGGCCGATATCCTGACCAACACCCGACGTCTCGCGCAGGGCCATGCCGCGCATGATGTGCTATTATGGGGCGCGCGTGGGATGGGGAAGTCGGCGTTGGTGAAGTCGGTTGTGGCAGCCTTGCAGACAGACGGGCAGCCATTGGCAGTGGTTGAAAGCACAGCGGACCAATTGGTTAGCCTACCTGTGCTGTTTCAAAAATTGGCAGCATCGGACCGCCGCTTCGTTGTGTTTATCGACGATATGGCGTTCGAAGGCGATGATGCCGGACCGCGCAGATTGCGGTCGATGTTAGAAGGTGGATCGGAGGCGCGTCCGGGCAACGTGCGGCTGTATGTAACCTCGAACCGTCGCAATATCGTCGAACGCAATTCTGCCGACGAAGATGCCGCCGTCAATGCGCGCGATGTTGCCGATGATCGGCTCGCGCTGGCGGATCGTTTCGGGATGAAGCTGGGTTTTCAATATCCCGACCAAGCGGCGTTTCTCGACATGGTGTCGGCTTATGCCAAGCATTTCGCGCTCGATTGGGATCAAGCCGCCGCGCTTGCCTTTGCGCATCAACGCGGCGGGCGATCAGGCCGTGTTGCTTGGCATTATGCGGTAGAGCTGGCTGGACGCGCAGGGCGGGACCTTTAGGGTCAGGATCTACTAAATCGCCTTTTCGTAAACCCGATAAACTTTACTCACTGTCCCGCCGACGGCTTCACCCACCGAGACCATCGGGCCGTTGGAAGACAACACCCAGCCAAAATCACCCTTTGAAGCGCCGAATTTCGCGATCGCATCGCGGCGGATGTATTCCACCAGCATGAGCGCAAGCTGGCTGGCTGTCCGCGTGCTTTGCAGCCGCTTCACTACACCCATCAGGGGAACGCGCATTGTGGTCACTTTGGGGTAGCCGACGTTGAGCCACCAAAGCAGCTTAGCCCAATTGAAAGGCCATAATGAACCACCATATTTGACCAACTGCTCGTTTAGATCGGGAATTGTCATCATGAATGCCACTGGCTCGCCGTCGATTTCGGCGATGCGGATCAGGTCTTCGAACACAATCGGCTTCAACTTTTTGCCCGCATAAGCGACCTCGGCTTGGGTAAAGGGAACAAAGCCCCAATTGTCACTCCACGCATCGTTCAGGATCGCAAGGATCACGGCGGCCTCTTGATCGAATTTTTGTTTATTGACACGGCGGATGTGGATCTTGCCACTTTTTTCACCCATCGCTACAATCCGATTGGTCAGCTCGGGCAGGCTGTCCACGATGGTCAGGTCAAAGGTCAGCAGATCCTCTGCCTTTTGGTGCCCTGCTGCCTCAATCCACTGTTGATAGCGCGAATCGTGATAGCCCATCATCACTGTCGGTGGACGATCATGGCCTGCGATCAGCAAGCCGGGTTCGTCCCACATGGCAAAGCTAACCGGCCCTAACATCCGCGTCATGCCCTTGGCGCGAAGCCATTTTTCCGCCTGCTCGAGCAACACATTGCCGACATCAGCGCTGACTGCCTCATAAAAGCCCCAGAACCCGGTGCCCGGCCCCATGCCTTGCTCGACCGACTGTTCGAGCGCCAATCGGTCGATATGTGCAGATATCCGTCCGACGACTAGCCCGGCGCGGCGGGCGACAAAAAGCTGTGCCTCAGCATGTTCGAACCAAGGATTTTTGCCCGGCGTCAGCAATTCCCGGACTTCGTCTTTCAACGGCGGTATCCAGTTTGGATTATCGGCGTAAAGCCGATAGGGAAGGTCGACGAAATCCGCCAACGCCGCTTTGCTGCCCACAGGCGTGACCCGCACTTCACCACTGTCCATCGGGTAGCCCTCTTCTTTGCCGATAATTCACGCGGCTTGTCGCGCTTTTCGCGGCGGAGTCAAGATTGCCATGATGCTGCCACGATGATGGCTTAGTTCCGAAGGTATGAACGCGATTGCTAATCCTACCCAAACCGCAGAAATTCGGGAACGAGTCGCTGCATCGAATGCTGCGATACCCGACGACATGGCGATGATTCGCGCGGCAGCAGAGCTGACCCGCGACCTGAATGGCGCTAGCAAAGCCATATATTGGTCGGATTTCCTAGGTTCGGCATTGCTTGGCTATGCAGCATTGTTCGCTGCCATCATGGCGCCGGGAACAGGATTGATGCTGGTTGCTGCCGCTGTTGCAGTCGCTGGGCTTTACCGCGCTGGAAGCTTCATCCACGAAATCACCCATGTCCGCCACCGCGAACTGCCGTGGTTCCGTTTCGGCTTTAACGCTGTTGTCGGAGTGCCGTTGCTAGTTCCCAGCTTTCTATATGAAGGCGTGCATCAACTGCACCACGCGCGCACGCGCTATGGCACAGCCGAGGATCCCGAATATTTGCCATTGGCTCTGATGAAGCCTTGGACAGTGCCGTTATTTGTGGTGATCGCGGCGTTCGGTCCGCTGGTGCTTTTTGTGCGCTTTGCATTGCTGACGCCTTTGTCGTTTCTGATCCCGCCGCTGCGCAAGCTCGTCGTTGAACGTTACTCGGGATTGGTGATTAACCCCGACTTCCGCCGCCGCGCGCCAGAGGGTGAATTGAAAAAGCAATGGCTACTGCAAGAAGTTGCGGCATCGATATGGGCGCACACGTTGCTGATTGGTGTGTTTAGTGGCTTCATCCCGCTGCAGGGTTTTTTGATCTTTATGGCGATTTCGTCGGCAACAATCGTGTTTAACCAGATTCGCACCTTGGTGGCGCATTTGTGGGAAAATGACGGCGAAGTGGTCAGCACCACACAGCAGTTCCTCGACAGTGTGAACGTGCCGCCGCCGAATGTGTTGTCGGCATTATGGGCGCCGGTTGGCCTGCGTTATCACGCGACGCACCATTTGCTACCGGGGCTGCCTTATCATGCTTTGGGCGAGGCACACCGGCGGCTGACGTCCAAGCTTGCGCCGGAATCGACCTATAATCGGGCGAGCTATAACGGCTTGCCTGGGTTGGTCGCGCGCTTGGTGAAGAGCAGCTTTTCGGTTGGAACGATGCGCGGCTAAAGGCGTAGTCTGACGGCAAGCTTCCCGAGCGCCGCTTTGTCGCTGGATTCCAGTCCGAACCGAAGGGCCACCCATAATAACGGCCAAAACAGGAGGAGCAAGGCGACCGCGCGCATTGGCTGGCCGAATGCGTTTAGAACGTCTCCTGCGAGCCATAATGCAGCGACGAACAGCCCCGCCGCCAAAGCTGATTTCCAGAATCCCGACGTAAACGGCGATAGCCGGTCGCTAACCGCTAGCTCTGCAACCGCCAGCAACGCCGTTGCCACAACCGCTGCGGAGACCGCGAGCGCCATTCCGTAGGCGCCGTATTGTGGCACAAGCCACAGGCCCAGACCAAGCCACAACACCAGTCCAAACAGGCTATTCGCCAGCGGCAGGCCTTTATGGCCGATCATCTCGATTATCGGGGTTGCGGGGCCAAAGGCGGCCTCGGCTGCGCGTGCAACCAGCAACGCGATCAGCACCGATAACGCGGCACCCGATCCTGGCGCAAAGGCAGAGAGCATGTCTGGAGCGATCAGGATCAGCAATGCGGCCAACGGCACCGCTAGCAACATCGAAATATGCGTTGAAAACGCGTAAAGCGGGGCGATTCCAGCACGGTTCGCCGCCCCTTGTTCCGATGCCAAGGGGGCAAGCACGTAAAGGAAGGATTGCCTGACAATCAGCGGGATCGACGCGATTTTCCGCGCGATGCCGTAAAGCCCTGCGGCAACTGCGCCTTGGCTGCCGGGCAGCATAGCGTTGAGCAAGATCGGTGGCAGATCATTATAGGCACGACGGGCAAGTGCAGGCGGAAGCATCGCAAAGCCCGTTGCCAGCACCTGACGACGCAGGGCAGGTGGCAATGGTGCGCGCAGTAAGAGTGCCGGATCATAATAGCGCGCGAGCAATTTCCACGCTAACCATGCGGTCATTGCCAGTGAAGCGAGATGGCCCAGTAACAGCCCTTCAACGCCAAAGCCTGCCGCAAAAAAGCCTGCCGCAAAGACCAGTCGCGCAACCTGTTCCCAGAAAATCCGTAACCGAATTTCAGGCCCGAAAGCACGTTTGGCCCGAGCCGCTGCCGTTGCGGTTTCAACAAAGATCCACAGCGGCAGGCTCCATGCGAACAAGGCAATCGCGCGCGGCAATATCGCAACGTCCCTGGGGTCAGCCGCGACAAGGCTCGCCAACCACGGGGCCGCCAATATGATGACCAGTGCTGCAATCACACCCAATCCTGTGCTGAGCAGCAACGCAAAGCGGACGGCGCCGTGCTGTGCTTTATCGTCGGTGGTCGCTGGAATAATTCGCTGCAACGCCTGCCCAAAGGCCAGATCGAGAACATTGGCCAAGATGTTGATCGCCGCCCATAGCACCACATAGACGCCGTAACCGGTCAGCCCAAACATCCATGTATAGGCAGGCTGTGATACGACTTCGATCAACGCGCCAAGCCGCGCGACCGCCGCTAAACCTGCGCCTTTTGCGACATCCTCTTTGCTAACTGAAGACTGGGGCGCGGTCAGGATATCTTCTTGCGGGCCGTTCATTCCTCGGTTCGGAAAAGGACCGTCTCGCCGATTAGCAGGAACAGCAGGAAGGGTGCCCAAGCGGCGACATAGGGTGGGTAGGCACCGAGATTGCCCATCGCGAGCGCAAAGTTATCGGCAACGAAATAGGCAAAGCCTAATCCCATGCCGATAACTGCGCGCAAGAACAATGCGCCCGACCGCGCCAGACCAAAGGCCGCAATCGAACCCAGCAACGGCATCAGAACGGCCGATAATGGCCCCGAAATCTTGTGCCACAAATTGCCTTCTAGTGCACCTGTGCGCCGCCCTGCCGCTTTCATTTCGTCAACCGCCTTGGACAGCGGGATAAAGGCTAGTGCGTCGCCGTCGACTTTTTTCTGTTCAAAGCGTTTTGGGTCAACGCCGCGCCCGACGATCAGGCTTTCGACGCGCTCCTGCGATGCGCCAGCGACATCGAAAATACGAACCTTTTCCAGCTTCCAGGCGCCATCGACAAATCGGGCAGTATCGGCGCGGATCACGCGAGTCAGGCTGCCGCCATTGCGTTGGTAAACGCGGACATCCTGCAACTTCGTCGCAGCTCCTTTTCCAGCAACGGTACGCGCCTGCACAAAATCGCGCCCCTCGCGCACCCATACGTTATAACGGATGCCGTCGTCCTTCGGGATTTGGCGATATTCAACATCTTGCCAAAGTTTCAGCTTGGCTGAGTTCGGCGCAACGACGCTATCGTTAAAGACAAAGGAAAAGGCCGAGACAAAAAGGCTGGCGACGAACATCGGTGCCAAAATCTGATGCGCTGATAATCCAGCGGCTTTCATCGATACGATCTCGCTATTCTGGCTAAGCGTCGTGAAGGTAATCAACGTGCCGAGCAGCACGGAGAACGGTAGAAAGCGCTGAACCAGCTGCGGGATACGCATGCCGATATAGCGCCAAAGGTCGGCGTCGTCATTTCCAGGAACGCCAAGTATTTTTCCACTTTCACCTAAGAGATCAAGTGTTTGCAGGATCAGAACCAGCATCAACAGTACGGCCAAAGTGCGCACGAAAAACAGTTTTGCCATGTAAAACGTGATCTGGCGCGAGGGGAAGAACGACATTGCCATTATGCCACAGCCTCTTCATCTTGCGCCAGCAACCGCGATTTACGCCGCCCGAACCGGAACAGCTTGCGGATCGCTTTGCCCGCTTGCTCGGCAAATTTCTCCAACGCACCGATGGGCTGCCCTCCGGGCACGTGCGCTGCGACATGATACATCCATAGGATCATTGCGGCAAATAATAGACACGGCGCCCATAAAGCGAGCAATGGATCAATCTGCCCGCGTCCGCCCACGCTTTCGGCATATTCGTTGATCTTGTGATACGTCACAACGATCACAATCGACAGGAACACTCCCAATGCTGATGTTGATCGCTTCGGCGGAATAGCCAGCGCAATCGCGAGTAGCGGCAACAGCAACATCATTGCGACCTCCACCAGCCGGAAATGGAAATTGGCCCATGCAGCGTTGCGTTCTCTAGACGGTCGCTTGGCGTCATTGCCAACCTTGACCAATTCAGGAAGCGTATATTCGCGGCCTTTTTCACCGCGGCTGCGAAACTTTTCAATCTCCGGCAGCGGAATCGGGATATCGTGGTTGGTAAAGCTTAAAACGCGGGCATTTTTATAGGCTGGGGCATCATGCACCAATGTGCCGTTGGTCAGCCGCAGGATGATTGTGTTGCGATCATCGGTGCGCATAAACTGGCCTTTTTCGGCAGTCACAGCGATCGTCTGCCCCTGTTTGTTTTCGGCAAACACGAACAAGCCGGACAGGTCATTGCCCTTATTGCGGCTTTCATCGATCCGCATTGTCAAATTCTTGCCGAGATTGTTAAACTCGCCTACTTTGATCGAGGCCCCGAGCGCGCCCGAACGCAAATCAAAACGTAGCTCTTCATACAAATAACGCGACGTCGGCTGGACCCAACCAACAATCGCAAGGTTCACCGCCGCAAGGATGATCGCATAGATATACGGCACCCGTAATAGCCGCCAATAGCCAAGGCCAACTGCGCGGAAAATGTCGATCTCAGACGATAGCGCCAACCGCCGAAACGCAAGCAAAATACCCAGCATCAGCCCGATGGGGATGCCCAAGGAAAGATATTCCGGGATCAAATTGGCCAGCATTCGCCAAACGATGTTAACAGGCCCGCCCTCTGCTGCGACAAAATCAAACAGTCGCAACATTTTTTCCAAAAGCAGCAGCATCGCGGCAAGCGCAAGTGTGCTGAGCAGCGGAATCGCGACAAGCCGCGCAATGTAGCGGTCGGTGGCAGTCAGAAATTTCAACCTATTGTCTTCCTGTCACCCTAATTTGGCCGCAAATTGACGCGATATACAGTTTCAAGATCAGGAGCAATATCGCCAATCGCGCGGAAACCGTGTTGGCAGCTAACGCTCAAGGAGCAAGAGTAAAATGTATAAAGTCATAATTCCTTTGGTTGCAGCTGGATTGCTGACCATCGCGGGAAGCGCCCAAGCGGGCAGCGAGATTACCAATGACATGGCGAAATGCGGCGCTGGCAAAGGCCCCGCAATTCAAGTCAACGTGCGCGGTATTAAAAGCAGCAGCGGCAAAATTCGCGTGCAAAATTACCCCGCCACTTCGTCCGCTTGGTTGGCAAAGGGCCGTTGGCTGCAACGCATTGATGCAAAGGCCAGCGCTGGTGGGTTGAATTTCTGTGTGCCACTGTCGGCGTCAGGCAAATACGCGATTGCGGTTCGCCACGACAAAAACGCCAACGGCAAAACTGATATTTCGACCGACGGCGGCGGTTTTTCCAATAACCCCTCAATCAATATTCTTAATCTTGGCAAGCCTTCTGTGGGAAAAGTTGCGTTTTCTGCGGGGCCTGGCGTCACCACCATCACCGTCAACATGAAATATATGTAAGGGCCTTATTTGGCACTCGTCGCGCTTCTTTCCAATCCACACTCCACCGGCAACCGCTCGTTGCTGCCGGCCGTGCGGAATTTCTGCGCAAAGAACTCCGATATATTTCATTACGAAGTGGAGGAAGTCGGACAGGTTTCGCGCGCGCTCGAAATGATAGCGCGGGTGAAGCCAAAGGTGCTGGTGGTGAATGGCGGCGACGGCACCGTGCAGGCGGCGTTGACCGAGCTATATCATGGCGGCCATTTCAAAGGCACACCGCCGCCGGTTGCAGTGTTGCCCAACGGAAAGACCAATCTCATCGCGCTCGATTTGGGTGCAGAGGGTGACCCGTTAAAGGCGCTGGCGATAATCCTGGAACTCGCACAGGGCGATTTGACCGAGCATATTGTCGCGCGTGAACTGATCGCGTTGACCGACGGCAGCGACAATGCACGGCCAGTGATCGGCATGTTCTTGGGCGGCGCAGGGCTTGCCGACAGCATTCTGTATTGCCGGAACAAGATTTATCCTTTGGGTCTACCAAATGGAGTGAGCCATTTTTTGACGTTTATGGCGGTCTTTGCATCGGCGATTTTTGGGGCAAAGGCAGATTTTCTGCCGCCGCGCACCGGTTCTGTGCGGATTTCGCTGCTGCGTGACGGAGAAATTTCTGGGCGCTTTTCGGTGCTGGTTGTGACCACGTTGGAAAAGCTATTGATGGGTGGCCGTGTTGGCGATGGAGAGCGCAGTGGGCGGTTGAAACTGCTCGCGGTCGATCAGCGTCCGATAGCGATGCTGCGCGTCGTGTGGGCAACGTTGATCGGGCTGCTCGGGAAAAAGCGTTATGGCGGCGTCCATATTGGCGAGGGTGACATGATCCAGATCGACGGCGATAATAGCAGCGTTGTTTTGGACGGCGAAGTGTTTTTGGCGAATTTGGGTCGTCCGATTGTGCTGCGGTCTACGCCGCCGGTACCTTTCCTCAAACTTGCCGCCTAGTATATTTACTCGTCGCCCCAGCGAAGGCTGGGGCCCATCGCGCCTCTCCTCTTGTCATGCCATTGGTTTGTGACGATAAGCGAGATAGGCCCTAGCCTTCGCTGGGGCGACGGCGGATTAAGAGTTCAGAACCCCATGCACTCACTCCAACAATTAATCGCCGAAGAACTCGCCGTCCCCGCGCTGCCGCAGGTGCAGTCCTTCGCCGCGCATATCGCCGCGCAATATCCGGCGGCTGCACGCGCGGTATTATTTTACGGATCGTGCCTGCGCACCGAACAGCTCGACGGGCAGATGCTCGATTTCTACATGATCGTATCGGATTATGACGCGGCCTATGATCGCAAATGGCTGGCGACATGGAACCGCCGCCTGCCGCCCAATGTCTTTCCGGTGCAGCATGATGGCCTGTCCGCCAAAGTCGCGGTGCTCAGTGAGGCTGACTTTCACGACCTGAACCGTGCAACGGCGTCCGCTGTGTCCGTCTGGGCCCGTTTTGCGCAACCGGCGCGATTGGTGTGGGCGGCGGATGATGCCGCGAGCAAAGCGGCGGCGCTTGCAATCTCTGGCGCTGCGCCTACTCTGCTCAACGGCGCGCTGGCGCATATGGGGCATGATGACGCTGTGCTTGACCTGTGGGAATTGGGATTTTCGCTGACCTATGGCGCAGAACTGCGCGCGGAACGTAGCGACCGTCCGGCGTCTGTCGTCGAGTTTGACCCAGACCGATACCATGCCTTCGGCAAAGCAGCTTTGCTTCACACGCCAATCCCCAATGAAGTGCGTGACGACGGCACGGTGCATCTGCTCGCCGATCCAGAGGGGCGGATAGTAGCGGAAAAGCAACGCTGGCCCGGGCTGCGGCGGCGCGGCAAAATGTTGACAGTGGCACGGCTGGGGAAGGCCGCGTTCACCTATTCAGGTGGCATCGATTACCTCGCGTGGAAAATTAACCGCCACGCCGGGACCAAGATCGAGATCAAGCCGTGGCAGCGGCGGTGGCCGCTGGTCGCGGCGTTAGTGTTGGTGCCAAGGTTGTTGGTGAAGGGAGCGGTGCGTTGAAGGTTGACAAGTGATGTAACTACAGATATGAAGTTACAAATGGATTGGCATTGGGACGAACGAAAAGCCAGAGCCAACTTGCAAAAACATGGCATATCGTTCGACACAGCGATTTTAGTTTTCGATGATCCACACAATATGACCGTATTGAATGCCTTTCCCCATGGTGATCGCTGGGAAACCTATGGTCTTGTCGATCCGTTGACCTTGGTAGTCATCCACACTCTATATGATGATGACAGCGGTGGCCGGATAATCAGTGCGCGAAAAGCCACGACGAAAGAAAGAAGGTTCTATGAGGAAGAAATTTGAAGATCTGCCCAAGCATGTTCAGGATGAGCTGACGGCACTCGCGGCGATGAAAGACGAAGATATCGATTTGAGTGATATCCCCGAACGAACCGATTTTTCGGGAGCGATCCGTGGCAAATTCTACCGCCCGGTTAAGGAACAGGTGACCTTGCGTCTCGACGCCGATGTGCTCGATTGGTTCAAGGCGCAATCCGGTGATGGCAAAGGTTATCAAACCAAAATCAACGCAACCCTTCGCCGTGCCTTTGAACAGGATTTGCGGAAAGCGGGTTGATTGGTGGGTGGTGGTATAGGGATATGTATAATGTTGAAGCTAAAGATTTCTGCACTTGTTTCAGGGGCTGTCCTTTTAATAGCAATGACCCCCTCGTCGGAACCGGACTCCTCCATATGCACCTATGACAAAGATGCGATGTTGGGTTTGTCATACAACCAGTTTGACCAAAATCCGGACACTGGGTGGCGGAAAGTCGCTGTGCCGGGCTGCGAGGAGGCTGCTGCCGACCTTATTATAGACTGGCGCACACACAACAATCGCCAAGACAAAATCCTGTTTTGGCATGAAGGGCAACTGCGCGCCGAGACAGGGCAATATCAATCGGCGATCGCATTGTTTAAGCTGTCCAGAAAAACAAAAGCCGAGGATCGCGGCTGGGGTTGGAGCATCTATGTCGATGGAAGCATCGCGTTTCTTCAAGGCAACAAGAGGGCGTTGCAAAAGTCAAAGCGAAACTTAGCCAATCTGCGGAAACCAAAGAATATGGGAAGGTCCGTAGATATCAACGGAAACCCTGTCGAAGTTGAGTGGCCGCTAAACTTGCATGTCCTTGAAGGCTTTATACGCTGTTGGGGACAAAGCTATCACGAGGCGTATGCTTGCCCTGCAGCGATCAAATAATCCCCACAGCCTTGCCCGCCCGTTCAAACCGTCCCAGCACATCCTGCACCTGCTCTACTGTATGCTCCGCACACAGTGAACAGCGCAACAATGTCATGCCCGCAGGCGTCGCGGGCGGGCGGGCTAGGTTCACATAGAGGCCCTCTTTCAAAAGCGCCTCCCACATCATCGCGCCGCGTTCCAAATCGGGCATGATGACTGCGATGATCGCAGATTGCGGCGTTTCGGTGCCGAGTTGGAAACCCAGATCGCGCAAGCCTTTGTGCAGCGTCTTGCTGTTTTCCCATAGATGCGCGCGTTTATTGCCACCGTGCATGAGCTTGCGGATCGACACTGCGCTCGATGCCATCACGCTGGGCGGAAGGGCTGCGGTGAAGACATAAGGACGGCACACGAGGCGCAGGATTTCAAACTTTGGATGGTTCGAAACGCAAAATCCGCCGACGGTGCCGACCGACTTACTGAAGGTACCGATGATGAAATCGACATCGTCGAGGCAGCCTTGTTCCTCGGCCACGCCGCGACCATTTTCGCCGATAAAGCCCATGCTGTGCGCTTCATCGACCAGCACCATCGCGCCCGCTTCTTTGGAAATGCGGATCATTTCTTTCAGCGGCGCAACATCGCCAAGCATCGAATAGACGCCTTCTAGAATCACCAACTTGCCAGCTTCGGGCGGCAAGCGCTTCAGGCGCTTTTCCAGCGCTTCGATATCATTGTGGCGGAATGCGACGATTTCGGCATCGCCCATTTTGCAGCCATCATAGATCGACGCATGGCTGTCGATATCCAGGATGATGTAATCGCCTTTGCCAGCAATGGTGCTGATAATGCCAAGGTTTGCCTGATAGCCGGTTGAAAAGACCATCGCGTGGTCCATGTCGTAAAATTCGCGCAACGCCGCCTCGACATCGCGGTGCGGGCTGAATGTGCCGTTGAGAACGCGGCTGCCGGTTGTGCCAGCGCCAAAATCTTCATATGCCTGCTTGCCCGCAGCGATGACATCATCGTCGAAGGTCATGCCCATATAGTTATATGTGCCAAGCAGGATGGTTTCCTTGCCGTTGCAAATCGCGACGGTCGGCGACAGCACCTTTTCCATCACCAGATTGAACGGGTCGGTCAGGCCAGTGGACAGCAACGTTTCGCGCTGCTGGATCAGGGGGTCGAATTTTGAGAAAAGGTCTGTCATGTTTTAGTCCGTCAATTTCAAAACTGCATCGACAAGCTGACCGACAGTTTCGATCTCAGCCTGCATGTTCATTGTGATGATAATATCAAACGCATCCTCAACCTCGGCGACGAAATCCATCACCGTCAGGCTGTCCCATTCAAGATCGCCTGCAAACGTTGTGGCGTCGGACAGTTCGGTGCCCTTTTTGTTGAACGGTTTTATCAGTTCGGCGATCCGGTCGAACATTGCACTGCGGTCGGTCATCAAATGTCCTTAAATTCTATATTCTGGCCTGTGACAGCCGATTGCGGCGGCAAAATGGCAACTATAGCCAGCCAGTTGCCTTATACCAGCGTGCGGTAGCTTTCAGCCCATCGCGTGTTGGCATTTGCGGACTCCACAAAGCAGCGGGTGGGGCGGCGTTGCGGTCGATCACCCAATCGGGATGGCTCATATAGCCTGCGCGGTCGGGCGTGAGCTTTGCTTTGTTGCCGCGAACCAACCGGTCGGCCCAAGCGGCCGCGAACAGCAAAGGGCGCGGCGCGGAAAAAGTGTTGATCCGTTTGCCGAGTGCCCAGCCGATCGCGCGGGCAAAGCCTTCATGCGTCCAGCCGCCTGCTTCGCCGTCATCCGCCTCAAAAATGCGCGCTGTGGCGTCTTCGTGCGCCGGCAATAGAGCCACAAGCAAGCATGCTAGATCATCGACATAGATCCACGAACCGAAGCCCGCTGGCGGCAAAAGGCAAAAGCCGCGCTGTGCCATGCGGAACATCTCGAACACGTCCTTATCACCGGGGCCGAACACACCGGGCGGGCGAATAATGGTCCAATCGAGCAGGCTGGTGGCGACGAGTTTTTCGGCCTTGGCTTTACTGGCGCCGTAAGCTGACAATTGGGGTTCGCGCGCCGATAGCGACGAGACATGGACAAAGCGCTGAATGCCAGCGGCCTTGGCGGCGGCAAGCATGCTGGCGGTGCCGGTGACATTGCCGATTTCAAAGGCTGCGATGTCGGTGGCATTGACGACTCCCGCTATGTGAAGCACCGCATCTGCACCTTCGCACAGGGCGTCGAGGCTATCGGGACGATCCAATGCACCGTTGATCCATGTAACGCCTGCTCGCTTAGGCTGGTCACTGCGGGTGAGGGCGCGGACTTGCCAGCCTCCGTCCAACAGCCGTTCCAAAGTCGCGCCACCGACAAAGCCGGTTGCTCCGGTTAAGGCGACTGTTTTAGCCATTCGCTGCGCTTAAAGCCCCTCTCCCCTTGCGGGAGAGGGGTTGGGGTGTGGGGTCGGCGCACGTCTGTGCGTCAAAATTTCTCCAGCGCCGCACCAATATCATATGCGTCGCAGACGCGACGCGACCCCACACCCCAGCCCTCTCCCGCAAGGGGAGAGGGGATACGGTTTTTTTGCGGCGTAATACGTTCACAGCATAACCATCTGGTCGCGGTGGACGAGGACTTGGCGCGGCACAGCGCCCAATATAGCTTCAAGCTCTGCCGATTTTTTGCCACAAATCAGCGTCGCGTCGCGGGCGTTATATTCACTCAAACCCCGCGCCAAAGTCTCGCCGTCGCTGGTAACAATATCAATCACATCGCCGCGTTTAAACTCGCCGACGACGCCCGATGCGCCCGCAGGCAGCAAGCTCGCTCCTGTGCGCAAAGCCTTGGCCGCGCCTGCATCGACAATAATCTGGCCTTTGACTGACAGCCGACCGCCGATCCAGCCTTTGCGGGCATTGCCGCCCGCACGCGGTGCGAACCATGTCGAGGGTGCGCCGGTCTCCAATGCCGCCAACGGATGATCACGCAGACCCGATGCAATCGCCAGCCCAATTCCTGCACGAGTCGCGATATCGGCGGCATCAAGCTTTGATGCCATCCCGCCAGAACCCATCCCAGACGATGAATTACCCGACACCATGATTCGAATCCGGCTGTCGATCTTGGCGACATTGGTTACCAACTGCGCGGCAGCATCTTTGGGGTCGCGGTCATACAGGCCGTCGACATCCGATAGCAAAACCACGCCCTGCGCACCCGCCGCTTGCGCAACCCGTGCTGCCAACCGGTCGTTATCGCCAAAGCGGATTTCTTCGGTCGCAACGCTGTCATTCTCGTTGATGACGGGCACTGCGCTTGCACCCAGCAAGCGGTCCAACGTAGCGGTGATATTCAAATAGCGGCGGCGATCCTCAAGATCATCGAGCGTCACCAGCATTTGCGCCGCCGTCAGGCCTTGCGCGCCCAGCAATTCTGCCCAAAGCCCCGATAGCAATATCTGCCCAACCGAGGCCGAAGCCTGCGCATCGGCAAGACTTGCCCGCCCGCCTTTTTCAAAGCCCAGCCGTTTCGCGCCAAGCGCAATCGCGCCCGAACTGACGATAATAATTTTCTGCCCAGCTTTGTGCCGCGCTGCGATGTCGGCCACCAACGTCGCCAACCAGTCGCGCCTGACCGCGCCGTCGGGTTCCACCAGCAATGCCGAGCCGACTTTAACGACCAGCATCGGGCAAGTGGCGGAATTCAGATGGGCGACCATGTGCCTTCCTCATTTGTGCCGGAGGATGATTCGATGCTGCTCATCGCGGGCAAAGCCTCCAATACGCGGTCGAGCACCTTGTCGATGCCTTGGCCAGTCGCGCCAGAGATAGAGATCACGTCCAATGCACCGGCGGCCTGCAACTGTGCCGCGATATCGGCCATAATCTCTGGATCGAGCAAATCGCCTTTATTCAGCGCGACGATCTGCGGCTTATCGACAAGGCCACCGCCATATTCGGCCAGCTCTTCGCAGACGATCTGCCACGCCTCAACCGGATCGTCGCCGGTCGCATCAATCAAGTGGATGAGAATTCGGCAGCGTTCGATATGACCAAGGAACCTGTCGCCAACGCCCGCGCCATCGGCAGCACCCGCGATCAGGCCTGGGATATCGGCGACAACGAATTCGCGGCCCTTGTGGCTGACCACGCCCAGTTGCGGACGCAGTGTGGTAAAGGCGTAGGCGCCGACCTTTGCCTTGGTGTTCGACACCGAATTGATAAAGGTCGATTTGCCCGCATTCGGCATGCCGACAAGGCCCGCATCGGCGAGCAGTTTCAGCCGTAGCCAAACATACATTTCGGTGCCGTCTTCGCCCGGTTGATGTTGGCGCGGGGCGCGGTTGGTGCTGGTTTTATAGCTCGCATTGCCTCGGCCGCCCATGCCTCCTTTTAGGAAGGTAACGCGTTGGCCGACCTGCGTCAGATCGAGCATCAAGCTGCGCTCTTCATCATCAGCGAGCACTTGTGTGCCGACGGGAACTTTGACGACCAGATCATCGCCGCCCGCGCCGTACCGATCACGGCCCGATCCGCCCCCGCCGCGCGGTGCCTTAAAATGCTGTGCGTAGCGGAAATCGATCAGGGTGTTTAATCCTGCGACCGCTTCAAAAATAATGTCGCCACCAGTCCCGCCATTGCCGCCATCGGGGCCGCCATATTGAACATATTTTTCGCGCCGAAAACTAACAGCTCCGGGGCCACCAGAGCCCGAACGCAGATAGACTTTTGCTTGATCGAGGAAATGCATGGTCGGCCCTTAAAGGAGAGTGGCCGCTTTTGCCAGCTATGAGAGAATTTGATGTTCCAGCCGCTTGGCTGGCTTGCCAGCCGAAGCCCCAAAGGGGCGAAGGCTGGTGGAGCCTAGGGGAGTCGAACCCCTGACCTCTTCGCTGCCAGCGAAGCGCTCTACCAGCTGAGCTAAGGCCCCATCTGCCGCGTAGCAAAGCGGCTATGGTGATTTGAAGGCGCGCCTTTACGCGTAAGGCGCGCCGATATGCAAGTCCGAATTATCGCGCGGGCATTTGCCCTAACGATAGCCCAAACTATTGGTCGTCATGGCCTTCGCCTTCGGTGCCGGCAACGCCCAGATCTTCGTCACCGCCAAGGTCAACGTCATTGTCAGGCGAAACATCGCCGTCCACTGCATCAACATCGATGTCCAGATCGTCGTCCGCCAGATCAGCGTCGTCTTTCTTCTTCTCGGCTTCTTCGAACGGCAATGGCTGTTTCGATTTTAGCACAAGTTCGGGCGTCCATTGGTTGCCGCATTCAATGCATTCAACCGGGTCGCCTTTAGTCAGATCGTAGAATCGCGTGCCACATTTCGGGCAAGTGCGCTTCGTTCCCCATTCAGCCTTCACCATGGTGGGCCTCTTATCCTTTCAAAATTGCGTGAAATGCGGTCTCTCAAAGGAGACTCGCTGCAAACGTGCGCGGCCATTGCCACAGCAAAGCGCGCCTGTCAAAAATTTGTGTAATCGTTGACTTGAGTTCTGTGGCGCAGCAAAGCATCCCGACTATGCACAGCCTAACACCGCGCCCCGCTACATTCTCCCCTAATGGCCCCCTGCGCGGAACCGTCCGCGTCCCCGGCGACAAGTCGATTTCGCATCGTTCGTTGATGTTGTCGGCACTGGCAGTGGGCGAAAGCCGGATTACTGGTCTGTTAGAGGGCGAGGACGTGCTCGCCACCGCTGATGCGATGCGGGCGATGGGCGCGCAGATTGAGCGCACCGGTGACGGCACATGGATTGTGCACGGCGTGGGTGTCGGCGGATTGCTGCAACCCGAAACTGCGCTCGATATGGGGAATAGCGGCACTTCGACGCGGCTGTTGATGGGGCTTGTTGCTAGCCATGCGATTACCGCGACCTTTGTCGGGGATGCGTCTTTGTCAAAACGGCCAATGGGTCGGGTGATTGATCCGTTGTCGCTGACCGGCGCAGAATTTACCGCGTCACCCGGCGGGCGTTTGCCATTGATGGTACGCGGAATATGTCCGGCTGTGCCGATTAGCTACCGTTTGCCAGTCGCCAGCGCACAGGTGAAATCGGCGGTGTTGCTCGCGGGCCTGAATACGCCGGGCATCACCGAAGTCATAGAGCCTGTGCCGACACGCGACCATAGCGAGCGGATGTTGGCAGGATTTGGCGCTGAACTGACTGTCGAGGTCGATGCCAATGGCGTCCGTCACATCCGCCTGATGGGCGAGGCCGAGTTAAAACCGCAAGCAATCGAAGTCCCCGGCGACCCGTCGTCCGCAGCCTTCCCGATTGTTGCCGCGCTGATTACCCCGGGCAGCGAAGTCACTGTCACCCATGTCGGCATGAACCCGACGCGCACCGGCATTTACAAAATGCTGGAGGCGATGGGTGCGGATTTGACCTATTCCAACGAACGCGTCGTCGGAGGTGAGCCCGTGGCCGACATCACCGCGCGGCACTCGGTGCTGACCGGCATCGAAGTGCCGCCCGATGTAGCGCCGAGCATGATTGACGAGTTTCCGGTGTTCTTTGTTGCGGCAAGCATGGCGCAAGGACGCACGGTTACCAGTGGGCTGGACGAACTGCGCGTGAAAGAAAGCGACCGGCTGGCGTTGATGGCGGCTGGGCTGAAAGCGATTGGCGCGCGGGTTGAGGAACGCGAAGATGGCTTGGTCATCGACGGCAGCGGTGGCGAGCCGTTGCAGGGCGGCGCGACAATCGAAAGCGCGCTAGATCACCGGATTGCGATGAGCTTCGCTGTGGCGGGGCAGCATTGCTATAACGGTGTGACGGTTGACGATGTATCACCGATAGCGACCAGCTTTCCTACGTTTGAGGCGATGCTTTCAGAATTGGCCGCAGGCTAATGAAAGCTAATGTGCAGAATGCCCGGCACTATAATTGGGGCGATGGTTGCGATGGCTGGGTGCTTTTGCCCCGGGCTGATATGACGGCTATTCAGGAACGTATGCTAGCAGGAACTTCAGAGGTTCGGCATCATCACGAGCGCTCAAGGCAATTTTTCTATGTGCTGTCCGGCGAACTGACGATGGAAATTGAGGGCGAGATACATTCCCTTACGGCAGGCGACAGTATTGAAATCCCGCCTATGAAACGTCACCGCGCGCAAAATGTTTCGGATGGCGATGTTAGCTTTCTGGTAGTGTCCAGCCCCACCACGTATGGCGATCGGGTCGACGAAGCATGATCATCGCGGTTGACGGCCCTACAGCCTCTGGAAAAGGTACGATATCCAAGGCGTTGGCGGCGCATTATGAGTTGCCGTTTTTGGACACGGGATTGCTGTACCGTGCAGTGGGGCAGCAGGTGGCTTTGAATAAAGGCAATGCCGATGTGGCGGCGGATGCGCTGGCGGCTTGTGCTTTCCCTGACGCGCTGCTCGATGATTCAGTGTTGCGCAATGAAGAGGTCGGCGGGCTTGCCAGCCGCGTGTCTGTGCATCCGGTGGTGCGTGCGGCGCTTAACCAGCGGCAGGTAGATTTTGCCAATCAGGTGGCAGGGGCTGTACTTGATGGCCGCGATATTGGCACGGTCATCGCGCCGCACGCAGACGTGAAGCTGTTCGTCACTGCCTCTGCCGAGGTACGGGCGCATCGGCGTTATGAAGAGATGCTGTCGCGCGGGCTGGACGTCGATTTTGACAATATCCTCGCCGATATTCGTCTGCGCGATGAGCGCGATGCGGGGCGCGCCACGGCACCCTTAAAACCGGCAGTGGATGCCATCTTGCTAGATACCGGCGATTTGACTATAAGCGCAGCCGTTCAAGCTGCAATTGCTGCTGTGGAGGCTCGCCTCCGCGCTGTGTGAGTGGCGGGGCGTTCCAAATAAAGAACGTCGTCACCCTGAACTTGGTTCAGGGTCCATTTAGCCACTCACCGCTTCGGTTTGTGTGGCACGATGGATGCTGAAACAAGTTCAGCATGACGGGTTTGTGTGTTTGCAACCCTCTTAAAACGAACGCTTTATTGCTATTCGGGCAATACGGCATTTCTGGTCAAAGACCATCGGAACCAACCGATTGGCCGGACAAAAAGTACGTAAGGAAACTCTAACCTATGGCAAGTTCGCCAACCCCGACCCGCAACGATTTTGAAGCGTTGCTCAACGAATCACTTGGTGGTGCAGAAGGTGGCTTTGAAGGCCGCGTTGTAAAAGGCACCGTTACCGCAATCGACAATGACCACGCGATGATCGACGTGGGTTTGAAATCCGAAGGCCGCGTTGCGCTTCGTGAATTCTCCATGCCGGGTCAGCCATCGACTCTCGCCGTTGGCGATGAAGTCGAAGTCTATGTCGATCGCGTTGAAAATATGAACGGTGAATCGGTTCTTTCGCGCGACCGCGCGCGCCGTGAAGCTGCTTGGGATACACTCGAAGGCGAATTTGCCGCTGAAAAACGCGTTGAGGGCGTTATCTTTGGTCGCGTCAAAGGTGGCTTTACCGTTGACCTTGGGGGCGCTGTGGCGTTTTTGCCCGGTTCGCAAGTCGATGTTCGCCCCGTGCGCGACGTTGCACCGTTGATGGATATCGCACAGCCATTCGTCATTTTGAAAATGGACCGTCGCCGCGGCAACATCGTTGTCTCGCGCCGTGCAATCCTTGAAGAAACCCGCGCAGAGCAGCGCACCGGACTGATCCAGAACCTTGCCGAAAGTCAGATCATCGAAGGCGTTGTCAAGAATATCACCGATTACGGTGCGTTCGTTGATCTGGGCGGCATTGATGGCCTGCTGCATGTCACCGACATCAGCTATAAACGCATCAACCACCCAAGCGAAGTCATCAACATTGGTGACACTGTTAAGGTGCAGATCGTACGTATCAACAAGGACACACAGCGCATTTCGCTGGGCATGAAGCAGCTGGAAAGCGATCCTTGGGATGCCGCCGTTGCCAAATATCCGATTGGCGCAAAACTGACAGGTGCTGTTACCAACATCACCGAATATGGCGCGTTCATCGAACTCGAAGCGGGTATCGAAGGCTTGGTCCACGTGTCCGAAATGTCCTGGACGAAAAAGAACGTCCATCCGGGCAAGATCGTCTCGACTTCGCAAGAAGTCGACGTCATCGTGCTCGACATTGACATGGAAAAGCGCCGTATCTCGCTGGGTCTGAAACAAGTTCAGAACAACCCATGGGAAAGCTTTGCAGAAAAGTTCCCCGTCGGTTCGCAAGTCGAAGGCGAAGTCAAGAATGCGACCGAATTTGGTCTGTTCATTGGTCTGGATGGCGATGTCGATGGCATGGTCCACATGTCGGATATCGCATGGGGCATCACCGGCGAAGATGCGCTTCACCTGCATCGCAAAGGCGAAACGGTTAAAGCCATCGTCCTTGATATCGACGCAGAAAAAGAACGCATTTCGCTTGGCATCAAGCAGCTTGAAAAAGGCGCACCAGCAGCCGGCGGCGGCGCAACTGCTGCTGCAGCTGGCGGCCTGAAAAAGGGCGCGACTGTTACCGTTACTGTTCTTGAAGTCCGCGATGGCGGCCTTGAAGTGCAGGCAGGCGATGATGGCGCAACCGGCTTTATCAAGCGCGCCGACCTTGGCCGCGACCGTGACGAACAGCGTCCCGATCGTTTCCAAGTTGGTCAGAAATTCGACGCATTGGTCGCTGGATTTGACCGTTCGAAAAAGCCGAACTTCTCGATCAAAGCTTTGCAGCTTGCCGAAGAGAAGCAGGCGGTCGAGCAATATGGTTCGTCAGATTCGGGCGCATCGCTCGGCGATATTCTTGGCGAAGCTCTCAAGGGCGTCAAAAAGTAAACTTTCCGCAAAGGATTGCACTCTGATAGGTGCCCAGAAATTGGGGGTGTGCCAACGCGGCACGCCCCCTTTTTGTTGCCCGCTGGATTTTACATTTCCGATATTTACGTTGTAAGGCTATTGAAACTCTGTCACTATCTTGGCCGTTGAAGATAGAATGCCGAGTCATTTAGAGCGGTCTATCAACACTTGGAGGCGCAGTGCGATGATCCGATCTGAGCTGGTAAAGAAGCTGGAAGCTGAAAATCCGGGAATGACTCCGGATGAGGTGGAGCGCATCGTCGATCTGTTCTTTAACCAGATTATTCAGCGTTTGTCCGACGGCGGTCGCGTTGAACTGCGCGGCTTTGGCGCCTTTTCCACGCGCGAGCGCAAACCCCGCAAGGGTCGCAATCCACGCACTGGCGAAGCAGTCGATGTCCCCGCCAAAAGCGTGCCCTATTTCAAACCGGGCAAAGAAGTCCGCGAGCGGTTGAACAAATAAGCTGCTTTCGGCCTCCTTCAATTTTGCATTACAATTTGACCTGAGCAACATTGCGCGCCATTGCCGCGTGACTGTGCGGACGTGGCGAAATGGTAGACGCAACAGACTTAAAATCTGTCATCCTTTGGATATGCGGGTTCAAGTCCCGCCGTCCGCACCAAACTCCTAAATTGCCAAGGTTGCTAGGCTGCGACCTTCCCCCTAAACAATAGTCATGCGTCTGCTCTTGCCTCTGCTGTTGTCCTTGCTTTGTGCATGTAGCAGCGGCGCGCAGCCCGATGCCGTCGTTAGCGCAGACACGCTCATACGCCTGTCGGATTCTGATGCGCGCGGCCTTGATCCGCAGATGGTATCCGACCTTGCATCGATCCGCATATCAGCGGACATGTTCGAAGGTCTGACGCGCTTTGACGCTGATGGCAAAGCCGAACCCGCCCTTGCGGATATCTGGATGATCAGTGCCGATGGCAAAAATTGGACCTTTCGGTTGCGTGACGGGCTTAAATTCTCTGACGGAGTGGCCATAGAGGCGCCAGTTTTTCCAGCGGCCTTTGCGCGTATCAGCAACGAAGACAGCGGATCGCCGCATGGGGGGCTATTTGATGTTATCGAAGCGGTTGAAGCACCGCACGCTCGCAGCGTCATTGTCAGGCTGAAAAACCCGTTTCCCGATCTACCGGCGTTACTTGCGCATCCCGCAATGGCCGCGCTGCCGTTTCACCGGATAACAGCGGTTGGTGACAAATGGACAGCGGACCGCCCGTTGGTCACAAGTGGAGCGTATCGTCTGGTGGATTGGAAACTGAACCAGCAACTGCGGCTTGAGGCGAACCCGCGTTGGCACAGCGGGCAGCCCGTCACTGCAAAGCTGATTTGGCGGCCGATGGATAATATGAACGCGGCGATGCGGCTGGTGCTAGCAGGCGGCGCACATATCGGCAGCGATTATCCGCCAGCGCGGCATCATTGGTTGAAAGCCGAATATCCCGAACTGGTGCATAGCTATCCGTATCTGGGGACCTATTATTTCGCGTTCAACACGCGTAGGCCGCCATTCGATGATGCGCACGTCCGGCGGGCATTGTCGATGGCGATTGACCGCGATTGGCTGGCGCGAAAAATGGTTGATGCGGACAATGAACCTGCATGGGGACTGTTGCCGAAGTCTTTAGGAAAAGGTGCGATCTATCAACCAGACTGGGCGAGTTGGTCGCAGGCAAAACGGCTGGCTGAGGCGCGCCGATTGCTTGTCGAAGCGGGCTTTGGCCCGAAAAACCCGCTGCGTTTTGAAATCCGTTTCAACAGCTCAACCGAACATCGCCGCGCAGCGGTTGCAATGGCGACGATGTGGCGCGCGCTGGGAGTCGAAGCCAAATTGCTGAACAGCGAGGCAAGCTTGCATTTTGACAGCCTGAAACGTGCCGACTTTCAATTCGCCCGATCAGGGTGGATCGCCGATTTCCCAGCGCCTGAAAACTTCTTGTCGGTCCATCGCAGCGATACCGGTGTTCAAAACTATTCGGGCTATGCCAATGCAACCTATGATAAAGCATTGGATGCGGCACTGGCTGAGGCAAATCCCGCCGCACGCGTCGCTTTGATGCGCAAAGCAGAATCGATATTGATGGACGATATGCCGATTATTCCGCTGTATTATTACAGCTCGCGCGCGTTGGTTCGGGCCAACGTCACCGGCTGGCGCGACAATGACGCGCACACCCATCCTAGCCGGACGTTAGGGTTAAAAGCATTATGAGGTGGCAATGCGTCTTTGCCGGTCTTTGCGTCCTGTTGCTTGCCGCCTGTGGTCCCCGGATCGACAATGACAGGTTGCGCGTTGATGTGGTCGAAAGCCAACCACGGGCCATGGCGGTTGGTACGCTGCCGCTGGCACCGGCGTCGGCCTATCTTAGAATGGCCACGGCGCGGGGGCTGGTCAGTTTTGATCTTGAAGGCCGCGTTGTGCCCGCACTGGCGGCACGCTGGATCACCACCGAAGACGGGCTGAGCTATATTTTCAGGTTGGAAAAAACGCGGTGGAATGATGGCCGCGATATTACTTCGGATGAGGTCGCGATTGCTCTTTCGCGGCGCCTTATCGAGTTGCGGAACAGCCGGATTGCAAGCGAACTGGCAGTCATCGAACGCATCGTCCCGATGACCGGAAAAGTTGTCGAAATCCGCCTGAAGGCACCGATGCCCAATTTGTTGGAGCTGCTCGCGCAGCCGGAATTGGGGCTGTTGCATAAAAACGTCGGTTCAGGCCCAATGGTTGCGCGCAAACAATCCGGTGTGATGCAGTTATCGCACCGTGCAGAGGACCCGGAACGCGGCGTCGCGCTGGATGAAGCGCGGGTGGCATTGGTGCCCCAAGATGCCACAACGGCGCTGGCACGGTTTGTGGTGGGACAGTCTGATCTGGTGCTGGACGGCCGTTTCGAACATCTGCCCTATTTGGCGGCGACCGATGGCCGCGAGGGTGCGGTTTACGATTCACCGCCGGGATTGTTCGGGCTATTGTTCGTTGCGACTGGACCATTTTTATCTGCAGAGTCCAACCGCGAAGCCATCGCTAAAGCGATCGACCGGCCAAGGATGATCTCGGATTTCAACGTCAATATCTGGAAGGAGCTGCTGACGATTGCGCCTGAAGCTCTGCCGAACCGCGCCGATGTTGTGCGCCCCGATTGGGCATCATTGCGTATTGATCAGCGTAAGGCTCAGGCGCGCTCGGCTATCCAGAATTGGAAGGCCGCCAATGGTGCTGTCCGTCCATTGCGCATTGCCATGCCGCGCGGTCCTGGCAGCCGCATTCTGTTTGCCCGGCTAAAAAGCGATCTCGCCGAGATCGGTCTATCGGCAGAACGCGTAACGGTGGGCCAGCAAGAGGATATGCGTCTGGTCGATCAGATCGCCGACATGACCAGTCCGGCGTGGTATTTGGAACAATTATCATGCCAAGTTACAATAATTTGCAGTGCCGAAGCAGATACGTTGGTTGCTGAGGCACAGCGCGCGACTGACCGCGATGAACGCATGCGCCAGCTGGGCGAAGCGGAGCTTAAGCTGCAGACACTGCGCAATTTTGTTCCCCTTGCGAACCCCGTCCGCTGGTCGTTGCCGCGCGATGGATTGCTCGGCTTCACACCGAACGCGCGCGGGTGGCATCCCTTGCAATATCTGGGTCGCGAACCAAGATAGGCAATATGAAGGAGGCAGCTATGCCTATATCGCAGGATCAGATTGAACAGATGGCGAAATCATTGCCGAGCATGAGCCGTGAGCCCCATGCGGTGAGGCAACGCGTCGAAGCGTTGGAACTGCTGCTTGAGCGTAGCTTTCATATCCCGGGGACGAAGGTTCCCATCGGGCTCGATTCGATTGTCGGCCTTGTGCCTGTGCTCGGCGATGTCGTGACCGCTGCGATGGGCGCTTATATGGTCTGGGAGGCGCGCAATCTGGGCATGTCGAAATGGCAACTGATGCGCATGGCCGCCAATATCGGCGTTGATACGTTGCTGGGCGCGATCCCGCTGGCGGGGGATCTGTTTGATTTTATCTGGCGGTCGAACAGCAAGAATCTGCGCATCATTAAAAAGCATTTGGATAAACATCACCCCGGCACGCGGGTGATTGACGGGTAGGGGCCTTTTGGGACAGTCCCTTAGCTTGGCGCCTAGCTTCCCCGCCAAACCTTGACCTCTGCCTTATCCGGCGTGCCTTTGGTGAAGGCGGGGCAGGCCTGGGGTTTGAACTTTTTATCCAAGCAAATGCGCATTTCTTCCAACCAGCCGCGCCTGTTGGTTTTAACGGTGATGGCATTTGCGGGTAAGCCTTCGTTCGCGGTGGCAAATGCCTCGGCAAGGCCAACCACATTCAGCGGCGTTTCGCCCTCCTTGCTGCCCTGCCGCGACAATCTGTCCATATCGGGAAACTCAATGGCCTCGAACAACAGCTTGGCCGCACCAAAATAGGTTTCGGGTTTGCGTGCCATGCAGGTGCCGTGCTTTGTCCATTCATGCTGCAACAGCTGTACCGACGGAGTCATGCAGATATTGTCGGCGATCACTTTGCGAGACAGCTGCCCGGCCTTGCGGCAATATTGCGGATAATCAGGTCCTGCGGCTTCGGGCCAAAGCCCGTGTAAGACAAAGCCGAAATCGCCGATCTGGCCTGAACATTGCAGTTCCATCGCCGGGTCTTTCTCGCGCCCACGGCAAAATTCGCGGCTCCAGCTGAGCGCTAGGACATAGCCTGCGATGGGCGTGCGGCGGATGTCACTAGGTTGTGGCGTTTCGATAGTCGGGCGCGATAGGTTTGCAGGCGCTTTGCATTGCCAAGCCTGCGCCGTTGCTGCTTGATGTGTTGACGAGGCCGCGAGCATCGCTACGACGGGCACGACCCCTGCAAGCTTAAACCACATTGAAATCTAACCCGATGTCAGCAGCAGGTGCGCTCTGCGTCAGCCTGCCGACCGAAATATAAGTCACACCCGTTTCCGCCTTGGCGCGGATGGTTTCCAGCGTCACACCTCCCGATGCCTCGGTCGGCACACGCCCGGCCACCAGCTTTACCGCCTCGGTCAGTTCGGCGACATCCATATTGTCTAGCAACAGATGCGTCGCACCTGCTTTAAGGCCAGGCTCTAGCTGCTCAAGCTGGTCGACCTCAAGGATAATGCGCTCGACGCCTGCGTCCTTGGCGCGGCGCACAGCCTCCGCCACGCCGCCTGCAACCGCGACATGATTGTCCTTAATCATCGCTGCATCCCAAAGGCCCATCCGGTGATTGGTCGCACCGCCCATGCGTGTTGCATATTTTTCCAGCACTCGAAGGCCGGGTATAGTCTTTCGCGTATCCAGCAACGTACAGCCCGTGCCTGCAATCGCCTTTACGTAGCGCCGGGTCATTGTGGCGATACCCGAAAGATGCTGCACGGTGTTTAGCGCCGAACGCTCCGCTGTCAGCATCGCGCGCGCATTGCCCTCCAACTGCATCAGGTCGGAGCCTGCGGCAACGCCATGCCCCTCGGTCGCCAGCACGCGGATGTCGATTTCGGGATCAAGGTACCGGAAAAAGGCCAAAGCTATCGGAAGCCCTGCAACGACAATATCATCGCGACTGTCCATCACGCCTGCAAAGCGCGCATCCGCCGGGATAACGCTCTCACTGGTCACATCGCGGCCCGTTGGCCCAAGGTCTTCGGCAAGCGTAGCGCGGACGAAATCGTCGAGGTCAAAGCCGGGTAAATCAAACCGCATAAATGTGCTCGCTAGGTGGGTGTTTAATCGTCACTCTAGGCGAAGTCTGTGCAACAAAAAAGGGGTGGAACCGCAATGGCTCCACCCCCGTCTGATTCACCCAGGCTTTTGTGTTATTGCACTGTCACCTCAACGCGGCGGGCATTGGCATCTTCGCCTGAGCCTTGCGTTGCTGCAGCTGGCTTGACCAACTCAACTGCTCCTGCAGTGACACCTAGCTTTTGCAGAGCGGCGCTAACATTTTCTGCACGGCCCTTTGACAGCCGTTCATTGCCAGCGGCGCTTCCGGTCGGCGAGTTGAAACCCGAAACGGCAAGTTTTGCACCCGGGTTTTTCGTGGTGTAATCTTTAATGACTGCAGCGACCTTGTCAAAATCGGTCGGCAAGTTGGTCTTGGCGGTTTCGAAATAAACCGTCAGCATTGGCTTACCATTGCGTTCACCAGCGACAACGCCCGACCCGGTGGGAACGGCTGCCGGAGTTGCTTCTGCGGCAGCGGCGGGTTCAGCTTCGGTCTTGGCCGTCGCTCCGGCATCAACCGTTGCGGCATCAGGCTCTGCAACAGGTGTTGCTTCTTGACCCGAGCAAGAACGCAGCAGAAAGAACAGCAACGCCGCCAGCAATGCTGCCAGCAACAGCCATTTCAGCCAGCCAAAGCCGCCGCTTGCAGCGCCGTCATCATCATAGCCCGAACGCACAGCCGCCAGCGGTGCAGCCACAGCGCCGGAAACGGCACCTGCGGCGCTCGATGCAGTATCAGTGGCAAAATCAGCGGCGCCCGATACTGCGCCGGTCATAGCTGCACCTGCCGAAGAAGCGGCTCCTGCGACAGCAGCAACACCGGCCCCTGCGATACCAGCCGCCGCGGCCAAAGGCGCAACTGAAGCGCCTTCATCCTTGTCATCATCACCCGAAAATGCGCCAGCAGCCGCTGCGGCTAATCCGGCGGCTCCCGCTGCTGCTCCGGCAACGCCGCCAAACAGGTTCAGCGATCCAAAATGTTTTGTCAGCAGATAGTAAACGGTGACGCGGTTCTTCGTCCGGTCGGCCTTCATCACTTCGCGAACCGATTGAATGGCTTCGTCCAGCACTGCGTCAGATTGGGTCAGGCCCAGCTTCTTTTTCAAGAAATTTTCACGAACCGTTTCGCATTCCTTAGGGTCCGCCATTGCGACCAGCTGACCGTCTCGGCTTTGCAAAGCAATGCCGCAATAATTAACAATTTTGTTGACGACGCTTTCGTCGGCACCGGCATCATAAATGCGGACATCCGCTAACCAATCTACTGCCATTTGACCCATCCTTACATATCATGTGCGGCGTGATGCAGCACAGTTGCTCTCCATGCATGACAACCACTGTCATGCCCCCGTAACGCCGAGGCGCGCATCAACCAGATACGCATGCCGTGGCGCAGGAGTCCTATGCCGGAGAATGTAAAACGCAAGCAACAGATGGCCCGCGCGACTCCGATTTTGCAAGGTTATACAATGATTTTGGCGCTATTGCGAATCTTGGCAATCGATTGGGAGATATCCTCCGTTCGCTTTGATGCTGCGCTAGCTGCCGCCTGTAGCTAGCCAGCAGCTGCCCAATACGGCGTCGAGTGAAATCGGGTGAAATTTATCTAGTCCCGAGCCTGGATAAAACGTCATTTCACCAAACAACGGTTTACCGCCGACCTCGTAAAAATCGCACCGAACAAAATCAAAACCACTGCCAAGGATTGCAGCGGCATCCAGCATTTGCTTCAGGCTTACCGGGGGTGCGGGATCGGGGTCGCCTGTCGGGCCTGAAACCCGCTGCCAGTTTCTGTCAAGCAACATCCAGCGATGATCGTTTTCGCGGTCCAGATGGACTTGGACATGCGTCGCGCGCCCGCCGAATGTGTAGATTTTGTAATCGACGGGAAAGCTGTCCCGTTCACCGATAAATGGTTCGACCAATATCCCGCGCGGGATCTGCGTATACAGCCACTCGTCGAGCAGCTTACCATAACACTGCTTCATCCAGTGGCGCGCACGGCGCCGAACGTTTGGCCATTCGGCCACGCTATTGCGGAAAAATGCATTCTGGTTGCAGCCATGCCGCGATTTGACGACGAAAGGCAGCGGCCAATCCGGCATTTCCGGAAGTTCAGTGCCGTGCCAAAGCGTCGGTGTGACCCATTCAGGTCCAAGCGTGGCCGCAACGAATGATTTCGCCGCAACTTTGTCCGCTAGCATCGCCATACGCGCGTCACGACTAAGCAGCTTTCGCCGTTGAACCAGTTCGGTAAAGGTCCTAGGATTGGCATAGCTTATTAGCCGTTGATGCCGCACCAAATAGCACAAAGCGATGCGCAGCTTAGCCAGCCATGCCGGCGAAGACAGCACATCGTCGCCCGCACCGCTGCCAACAAAGGCACCGATTGCATTCAAGCGCCGCGCTCAATGACATAATGGATCGGCTTGAACGAACCATTGTTGGATTGCAGCGCCGAACAAGCGGTCAGCCCGATGATCAAATCCATATGTGCCAAAAACCGGATGCTATCCCCCTTTTTGCTCAGCGGCGGATCGACCCGCAGCACGCCCGTTTGGCCATCGACGGTGACATTCATGAAGCAGTTAAACGCCACGGGAATCATATCCTCGGTAATCCTGAACGGCGCCAGCGCGTTCGCTAAATTGCCGAAACATCCCTGATGCGGATCAGTATCGCCATAGATAATCCGAAAAGTACCCTTGCTGCACGGGGTCAGCAAAAAGTCGTGGCGACCGACGTCGTCAGCGATAATTTCCAGCATGACATTGCTGCGGTTGGAATACAGCATGTCACCAGTGGTCAGGAAAATGCGGCTGGCATAATCGAGCGTCCGGCCCGACGAGATCACTTCGCCGATGTCCCCCTGTTTGAACGCCAACAGGTCCGCGACCTGTTGGCCCAGCGGGTCAGTGACAGTCAGTATGTCGCCCTTGTTCAGGGTGAAAGCTGTGCCTGAACGCGGTTCAAGTGTTGCGTGCATCATTCAATTCCATATCGGGATGAGCGCCTGTACGGGCATAAGGGCATTTCCATTCCGCCCCCACCGCGCGGCCGCTATATTGCCTCGCGGCGGAAATCTCACCGTGCTGCGCCAGCATCGGATTGATGTCTCCTGCGATCTTTACATCGCGGTCAAGGATGGAGGCGCGCAGTTTCTCATACTGGCCCTCCTCGCGCAGTTTTTCAAATTGGTCGTGCAGATTGAAAATCATCGTGGGCCGCTCAAATCGCCGCGCTGGACGGCTGGCTTGCGGATGCAGGCCAACGATGAAAAAGGCCTCGCCGCCAAAGCTCATCGAGAACTCAGGATGGCTTGGATCGTGTGCGACACGTTCATCGATTTTCTGGCCCAGCCAATCGTCCTTGTCGCTTAACGATTGCAACCGCTGCCACAGATATTGTTCAAAACCCAGCTCGTCCAAAGCGGTATCGGTATCAAAGATAACCGCCAGCGAGCGAAACGGCGCAGGATTTTCGTGGTATAAATCCACAATGCCGCGAATTGCGGTATGGATATCCAGATCATCCCACGCCGACCGGATGTCGCGGGCGACAACATAGGTCATCTGCTGCTTCGCCATAGCCGCTTTCGCGCCGACGCATGGGAACGATGGATCGCGGACAAATTCCTCAAACGCGGTGATCAACCGGTGGCGGAGAGCAGTGGTTTGATGATGCATAATACAGTAACGCACGTAGCGCGAAATGGTTGCAGGTTGAAGACAGTGTTTAAGATGTAACGACCCGAGAGGTTGACAATTATCGCATTATTGCTATGTAAGCTGTAATGAATTGGACGGTAAGCTATCTCGATGCGACGGTTGAGCGCGAAATCGCCGAACTGCCGGGCGATATGCAGGCAAAGTTACGGCGGATAGCCGACATGATCGAGCAACTTGGCCTATCGGCAATGCGCGAGCCGTATATCAAGCATTTACAAGGCAAGCTTTGGGAGATGCGATTGACCGGACGCGACGGGATATCGCGGGCAATTTACGTGACGATGTCCGGACAGCGCGTAGTGATTGTCCGGGCGTTTCGAAAGAAAACACAAAAGACACCGCGCAGCGAAATCGAATTGGCCCTCAAACGGGCGGAGACATTGACATGACAAAGACCATACCCCTGTCTAAACTCAGCGATAAATGGTTCAAAGACCCAGAATTCGTGCGCGAATATGATGCGCTGGAGGAGGAATTTGCTCTCGCCAACGCATTGATCGCAGCGCGCGCCAATTCAGGCCTGACGCAAGAGGAAATCGCGCAACGCATGGGTACAACACAAAGCGCAGTTGCGCGGCTGGAGGGTGGTCGCTCGCGGCCTTCAACGACGACTTTGGCAAAGTTTGCCAAGGCGACGGGGACGAAGTTGCGCGTTAGTTTTGAGGCGGTGGGGCGTTAGGCACTCAACCCTTCGTCACCCTGAACTTGTTTCAGGGTCCATTTCGCCCCTCATCCCTCATCCCTCTGGTCTCGGTTGCACGATGGATGCTGAAACAAGTTCAGCATGACGACTATAAACATCATTCAAATATCGAAATACCGAGTGTTGCCAACATCGATACCACAGCAATTAGAAGTGCGACTTTAGCCAATCGGTCAGTAGCACGCGACGACAGTTCCGAATGAGCAAGCCCGATCAAGACGTTGCATTCGCTCACCGACGGCACGACGTTTAGCTTCTGTTCATTTCTGCGAGTTTGAAGGTCTCTGATGTGGATACGAAGCGCTTTATCATTGAGCGTAAAAATGTCGGTAGTGGTAAGCTCCAAATAGCTTTTTTTATCAGGATTTGCCATCAAGCCCGCCCCAAATCACCCCGACCCACAGTCCCACTCGCCATCTCCAGCATCCGGTCCAAACTCTTCTTCGCGGCCAGCCTTACCCCTTCATCCATCACGATCTGCGGCTGTAAATCGCGCAGGGCCAGATACAGCTTCTCCATCGTATTTAGCGCCATATAGGGGCAGATGTTGCAGGCGCAGTTGCCGTCGGCTCCCGGCGCGCCGATGAAGTTTTTGTCGGGGATGGCCAGCTGCATCTGGTGAATAATATGCGGTTCGGTGGCGACGATCAGCGTGTCGCCTTCAAAGCTTTTGGCGAACTGCAAAATGCCGCTGGTGCTGCCGACATAATCGGCATGGTCGATGATATGCGGCGGGCATTCCGGGTGCGCGGCGACGGGGGCAGTCGGGTGCTGCGCTTTCAGCTTTAGCAATTCGGTTTCCGAAAACGCCTCGTGCACAATGCAGACGCCGGGCCATAGCAGCATCTCGCGGTTGAACTTGCGAGACAAGTATCCGCCCAGATGCCGGTCGGGGCCAAAGATGATTTTTTGGCTCTCAGGGATTTGCGCAAGGATTGTCTCGGCGCTGGACGAGGTGACGATAATGTCGGACAGCGCCTTCACCTCGGCCGAACAATTGATATAGGTGAGAGCAATATGATCAGGATGCGCGTCGCGGAATGCTTTGAACCGTCCCGGCGGGCAGCTATCCTCCAACGAACAGCCAGCAGCCATATCGGGTAGGATCACCGTCTTTTGTGGCGACAGAATCTTTGCCGTTTCCGCCATGAACTTCACGCCGCAAAAGGCGATGACGTCGGCGTCAGTCTCCGCAGCGCGCTTACTGAGTTCCAGCGAATCCCCGACAAAGTCGGCCAGATCCTGAATCTCTGGTTTCTGATAATAATGCGCAAGGATAACGGCGTTGCGTTCTTTTTTCAGCCGCTTTATTTCGCCGAGCAGGTCAACGCCTGAGAGGTTTTCGCGGGGGATCGGGGCGTTCATTATATTCTCCAAACGTAACCGGATTTGCCGGGCTTAAGTCTTCTTTTGTGGCTTTGTGTGCAAAAATTTATCTCAAACAAAGCCACGAAGCCATAAAGATAATTATTTCCGCATAAGCTCTTCCAATGGTGTTGAATAATCCCAGCGAGTATCGACTTTACCGACCAGCTCATTGCCATATTTTGCCTCAACGCGCACGTCCATCCCAGCGGCCTTCATCGGCACAGCGAAATTCTGCTGAATCGCCCGGCGCGCGGCGTCGCGGGCCAGGCGCATGGGCACTGGCCCCTCGGCTTGCCGGCTCAATTCGGCCAGCCCTTTGTTGCGGTTGACTGTGTCCAGCACCTGCTCTGCATCGGTCAGCGCGGTCAATATGCCGCCGTCTTGATACTCTTGTATCGATTTCAAATCGATCTGCGGCGCGGCGACTTCTATATCGGGAATGCGGACGCGTAGCGTGTTGGTACCTGCATCCCAGCGGACATCGTTGGACGCAAGCTTTGCCATATCAACCTCGTACCGCACCATTCCTTGCATGATCAAAGTCTTGCGCGCCGACAGACCAAAGCGGCGCTGCTCGCTGGTTACGACTGCGGAGTAATTGGCGACAAAGGCGGTCAGCCGGTCCTGTTCGCGTATACCTTTTAAGGACGCGCTTGCGATGGTTTCAGGGGATGGACTGACGCTGCGTGTCACGACCCAGCCAACGGCAATCAGCAACAGCCCGGCCAGGCCAACGCCGATCAGCAACCTTTGCATTACGCCAGGCGCCATTGTTCACCTTCAACCAGCGCCTGACCTTTATTTTGCAGATCGACCAGATGGGCCAACACGGAGCGTCCTGCCGCTCCCTTTAAGCGGGTATCGAGACCCTTATACATCGCCTCGACCATTTCCGTGATCGGTCGCGCACCCTTGCCCAGTTCGCCCAATATCTGCCGTTCGCGCATGCGCCTATGGCCGATCATCCCGCGCACGAGTTGCCGGGGGTTTTCGACCGCAGGGCCATGGGCTGGATAATAAATCCGGTCTTTGCGGTCATAGAGCTTTTGCAAGCTTGCCATATAGGCGGCCATATCGCCATCGGGGGGGGAGACGACGCTGGTCGACCATTTCATAACATGGTCGCCGGTAAACAACGCGCCGGTTTCGACCAAAGAATAGCAGATGTGGTTGCTGGTGTGGCCGGGGGTAGTGACGGCTTCTATGGTCCAGCCTTGGCCCGATATCCGTTCTCCATCGGCGAGTATGCGGTCTGGCGAATAGTCCGGGTCAAAGGCGCTATCGGCGCGCGGGCCGTCGTCTTTGAGTGCCAGCGGCGCACAGCCGATGATCGCTGCGCCAGTCGCTGCCTTTAATGGAGCCGCAGCGGGGCTGTGGTCACGGTGGGTGTGCGTGCATAGGATCGCGGTGATCTTCGCATCGCCGACCGCGCGCAATATCGCCTCGACATGGCCGCTCCCATTCATATCGGCACCATTGATCTCTTTGGGATCGCCAATGCTCATCCCGCTGCCGGCTGGGCCAGGATCAATAACCGCGATTTCGTCGCCCGCGCCGACCAGCCACGTCTGTGTGCCAGTGAAGGTATAAGGCGACGGATTGGGTGCCAGCACACGCCGCACCAGCGGTTCGTGGGTTTCCGTGTCGCCTGCATGGATGCTGTCGGGCCAATCGTTCATATTGACTGCTATGGCGGATTAGGATGCGGTGCGAAAGCATATCGCACATTTTATTCGTCTTATTCGTCGTTCAAAATTGTGCGTTTGTCGGGTGGCAATACGCTCGGTGGGGAATGCAACGCTGTTGGTCGAAGCGCGCTATGGGAACGCGCGGTTTGGGACAACACAGGCAGCACTGGAAAATGGGGAGCTTTATCATGCAGTTCAAAATCTTAAAGGGTGCGCAGCGCCCGGTTTCGGTCATCGCGATGGCTATTGCCTTGTCGACCGCTATGCCTGCATTGGCGCAGACCGTTGAAGCGCAGCCTGTAACGGAAACAACAAAGCGCGTAGCGGGCACCAACGGCTGGGGTATTGCGACCAACGACCTGACGCCTGACAGCGCGGTGCGTTACGGTGTGCTGCCCAACGGCATGAAATATGCTCTGCGCCGCAACGAAACACCTAAGGGCGCGGCCTCTGTGCGGCTGACGATTGATGCGGGCCGCATGGCCGAGATTGAGGGCGAGCAGGGCCTTGCCCATTTTTTGGAGCATATGGCGTTTCGCGGTTCGACCAACATTCCCGATGGTGAACTGCTGAAAAAACTGGAGCGGCTGGGACTGGCTTTTGGACCCGACACGAACGCCGAAACCAGCGCCGATTATACGCGCTATAAACTCGATTTGCCGCGCACCGATGATGAGATGATCGACGCGGCCTTGATGATCATGCGCGAAACGGCGAGTGAATTGGCGCTCTCCAAGGACGCAATCGATATGGAACGCGGTGTCATATTGGCAGAGGCACCGACTCGCGACAGCCCGGGTATTCGAAATTTCCAAGCCTATATGAAAAATGCGGCACCCGACTCAAACGGCGGCGATGGGGTGTTCACCGAAGATCAAAGTGATATCCAAAATGCACCTGCAGAAACTGTCCGGCGGTTTTACGAGCGCAACTATCGCCCCGAAAATGCGACGCTAGTGCTGGTCGGTGAATTTGATGTCGATGCCCTTGAACAGAAAATCAAAGCGCGATTTGGCGATTGGCGTGGTAAAGGCGTTAGTGGCGGCAATGTTTATGGGGAGGTTGATGCCAATCAAGCGGTTCGTTTTGGCAATTTCGTCAATCCTGGGATCGTGGAGGGCGTCGAGCTGGTTCGACTGGAACCCACTGAGGCGTTTGAAAATACCGTTGAGGAATATCGTGAAGGCTTTTTGGCGCAGATATGGGAAATCGCGCTTGGCAAACGGCTAGATCAAGCGAGCCGCGCAACCGATAGCCGCGTTGTAACGGCAAGTGCAGGGACTGCGCCGCTTTTCCGCGCCGCCTATAACCTGTCTGTTTCCGCTGTGGTCAAAGATGGGGATTGGCAAAGCGCCTTGAAATTTGCCGAGCAAGAGTATCGCCGGATGGCGGAGCATGGTCTTAATAAGGATGAAGTAGAATTTGGATTGCAACAATTGGCTGGAAGCTTGCAGGCAGCGGCGCAAAACGAAAGCAGCCGGACGCATGAAAATCTTGCGACCGCTTTGTCCGACAAAAGTTTAACGCGCAGCTTGGTAATATCACCAAGCGCGTATCTTGCGATGTTTGGCGCGTTTAAGGACAAAATCACACCCGAGATGGTGCATGCCCAGTTTAAGAAAGATTGGGGCAGCGGGGTCACCTATATCCACCTTGCCTCGAAAGCGCCCGTCGAAAATTTTGCGGCGCTTGCGTCGGCTACGCTGGATGAAAGCCGTGCGATTGCGGTTGCTCCTCTTGCCGAAGTCAAAATTGGCAAATTCGCCTATAGTAATTTCGGCAAAACCGGAAAAATTGCTAGCGACACGCAGAATGTTGAATTGGGTTTCCGTACGATCCAGTTTCGCAACGGCGTGATGCTGAACATCAAAAAAACCGATTTCGAGCCCGGGAACGTGCAGTTTGCGGTGCGGATTGGCTCGGGCCTTGCCGGACAGAAAACGATGATTGCGGGCTTGCCCACCTTCATGGATGCAACCTCGGCTCAGGACGGGCTGGCGGCACATAGCTTTGATGAACTGCAAAGCATTATCGCTGGCCGCAAAGTCAAAACGGGCCTGTCGTTGCGCCAACGCGACATTGCCTCGGTAGGCAGTGTTTCGCCGCAGGATCTAGCATTCCAAATGCAGCTGATAGCGGCAACAGTCACTGCTTATGGCTATCGCGCCGAGACCGATCAAAGCTGGAAGTCGCTCGCGCCGGTTATCGAAGACCAGCTGACAACTAATCCCATGGCGGTGTTTCAAACCAAAGTGATTTCTATTCTTGCCAATGGTGACCCGCGCATTGCCAATGCCGATGTCGATGGCTTGTCCGACCGCAATATGGCCGAGTTGAAAGCCGTTTTGCAGCCTGAATTGACGAACGGACCGATTGAAATATCGCTCGTTGGCGATGTCGATGAAGCCGAGGCGATCAAAGCGATTGCGAGCACATTGGGTGCATTGCCCAAACGCAGCAAGGCCAAGCCGGTCGTGGGAATCACTTTTCCTAAAGACCTGACACCGCGCGTGTTGACGCATAAGGGTAAGGATGATCAGGCGGTCATTCTGCTCAACTGGCCCGCGGGTGACGACAGCGATCAACGCTCAACCGCTGCGCGTGATTTGCTGGGCGGGGTTTTGCAAAATGAGATGCGCGCTGTGTTACGCGAAAAGTTGGGTGCGACTTATACACCGCAAGCGGCTTCGATCCCGTCCAACGCCTTTCCAGGCTATGGTTTTTTTCTGTCGTTGGTCACGACAACGCCGGAAAACATGGACGTGGTGAAATCCGAATTGCTGTCGATTGTGGCACGGTTGCGCGATGAAGGAACGACGGATGACGCGCTGTTGCGTGTTCGCCAGCCGATACTGGAACAGTTTGCCGCGCAGGACCGGTCAAACAGCAGCTGGTTGACCGCGATATCAGAGGCGCAAAGCAGGCCCGAACGGCTGGGGCGTAGAGCAAAGCGCACCGAAATATGGTCGTCGATAACGCCTGCTGATATCCAAAAGGTGGCGCAGGATTATTTGAAAGCAGATGGTGCATTGGAAATCAGGATAGTTAGCGAGGCTGTTGCGGCTGGCTGGCCCAAATAAGTTAAAGGGCGGCCTCCTTGTCGAAGGCCGCCCAGTCATCGGAAAATCGGACTGGGGAGCAAGATTTTCCTTAGTTTTCGTTAATTGTCCGCTTCGGGTTCTTTCGTCATCCGGTCGATCTGCTTTTCGAGGCTGTCCAAAATCGATTTGCGGGTCGAGTCGGGGATGTCCTTGTCGGTTTCAACTTCGGCGCGGGCTTCGCGCAGGCCTTCGATAGCTTGAGCCTTTGCGAGCTTTGCCTGCCCTTTGCCACACATCACAATCCGGATGTGGGATTTGTTTTTGCCGTCAAATCCGGTGACGTCGGTAGCCACCGGTTGGCCTGCTTCGCAGTTTTTGGTGATTTCACTGATATCGATATCGGGGATATAGGATGCAACGTCCATATCACCGATGATGGCGATAGCGTGGGCGCGTGTCGCCTCGGCTTCTCCCCATGCGGCCTCAGCTTTACCGCGATCCGCCTCTGCTTGACCATGGTCGGCTTCTGCTCGGGCGCGTGACATTTCTGCTTCCGCAACGAGCTTTTCAACCTCGGCATCGGACATTTCCTTGCTGGAGCGCAGGATAATGGTCTTTCCATCGCGCTCGATGGTTTTGACAAATGGCGTGTCTACGTTGCCGCCAATTTTGATCGTTTGAACATCGCCACCACCGTGTTTCATGATGACGATTTTGGTTTTGTGCTTTTCGATGCCGTCTGCCGCCACGCTATCCTCGGCGAACACCGGAACCACAGTGGCAGTCAGCGGCAATGCAATCGCTGCCGCTGCAAAAATCGCTGCCCGTCCGGCCCAAAGGCGACGTTTGCTGGTGTCTTTCATCATCACTCTCCTCAGTCTTTCAACAATATTGTGTGGGCTGTTTTGTGCCATCGCCATCGCCAACGCTGGCATACGATCTGATGAAGCGGCCCGGGCCAAGGCGCGGCCATAATGTTGGCGCGTGCCAGCATCAGTTCCTGCTAAAACGCGCGCGTCACAGGCCGCCTCTTGGTCAAAACGGAACGCGCTCCACGCCATCCAAGCCAGCGGGTTGAACCAAGACAGGCACAGGAACAGGAATGCGGCAAGGTTTGCGTATAGGTCGCCAGCACGGTGGTGCGCCAGTTCGTGCGCAAGTGCGAGGTCGCGTTCTTTCGGCGCGAAGGTGCGCGTGAAATGGTCCGGCACAGCGATGTAGCGGCGGAACAAGCCAAAGGCCAATGGCCCGCCGATCCGGTCACTTTGGATAACACGGATGTCGCCGATCCGTTCAATTTCGGTCGCATCGGCCAGCATTTCGTCACGCAGCGAACAATAGCGAAGCATCTGCACGATAAACAGCAGCGCCGCGCCGCCCAGCCAGATTGATAAACCAAGCGCGAGCCAGTTGAAGCTGGCTTGGGTTGTTGCAAGCGCGCTGTGCGCGGCGGGGATGCCTGCAATGATAGTGTCTGAAACAGCGTTTGTGACGGGCGCTGCAGGCGCTGAGATCTCTTTGGTCATGATCGGCATAAACAGCCGCGCGGCGGGCAAAAGCCATAGCCAATAGGCAACACTCGGGCCGAAATGCCGTGCTACACTGCCTCGAACCAGCAGCACCAAAAGCAGCAAAGCGGTCGATGAAATCAACGTATCGAAAAGCCAATCGGTCATGACTTCATCTCCCTCAACAGACGTCCAATCTCGGCAATGTCATCATCCGACAGCTTTTCTTGTTCAGCAAGATGCGCAACGAGCGGCATTAATTTGCCCCCGAAAAAGCGGTCAACCAAGCGGCGAGATTCCCCCGTGACATACGCATCACGGGCAACCAATGGCGAATACAGAAAACGCCGCCCGTCCAGATGATGGTCAATCGCGTTTTTGGTGACCAGCCGCGACAACAATGTTTTGACCGTCGCCAGCGACCAATCGCGCCGCGAGGCAACGCGACCGGAAACCTCGGTGGCGGTCAGTGGCGATTGCTCCCACAGCACCTCCATCACCGCGAGTTCTGCGTCACTAATCCGTTCATTTGGCTTTTGGCTCATCGACGACTCCTCATCTGCCATTGATTACAGGCGTAGTCGTTTCGATTACAAGTGTAAATATCGAATTTCGATGAACGACAATGGGGAGGGGACAAGCGTTTGGTGGTCAAGTGGCGGTTAGCACGCTTCCAATCCGCTCCAACAACCACGCTTTTGCTGCAGCATCTGCAAAGCTATGCGACGCCGTGGAGCAACTTTGCAGAGTGATCTCGTGTCGCGATCTAACATCGGTAAAGGCGGTCGAATTCCATGCAGACATAAACGCCAACGCTGTGGTGTCGCGATCCGCCAAGAGGATCATTGAGGGCAGGGGGCTGGTCGTAAGTGCTGTCGCGATGCGTTCGGCAAGGCCTGTCGGCGTGTCCGATTGCGCGGCTTTGAGCAATCCGCCTGCGAGTTTGCGCAGATTAATTTTGCCCGTGAACAGATCGATCATGCTGCTCGGATTTTTCAGCCGGTTCCAATAGCGGGTACGAACTGCGGCGCTGGTCAGCGGTGTGCTGGCTTCGGCTGTTGCGTTTTCGATCACCCATGGGTTGGCTAGGATCAAAGCGTCGATGGCGACGCCTTCGCTGAACAGCGCCAGTGCAGTTGCCGCATCGCAATTTCCGAACGCGACCACGCGTTGCATTGTCGGTGCTTCATGGCGAAAGGTCGAAACGGCAGCGGCAATATCAGCGGCGCTATTTTCAAAACCTCCATTGCCGCCTTCACTGTCGCCAATCCCGCGCCGGTCGTAACGAAAGACTGGATAGCCAAGGGCAGCGAAATGCGCGGCTATTGCGGCCTGCCCCGCATGCGCGCCGCTGCGGATTTCATTGCCTCCGCTGACGATTAATAGACCGGTTGTTTGGGTTCTTTCGTCGAACGTTCCGACGAGCCGAGCGCCTTCGCAGTCAAAGCCGATCATCCGCCGCATGATGCACTCCAGCGGTCTAAATCATCAGCGATGTTGGCAGAAAGCACGGCGTCGTCTTGCGGTTCCGCACGTAGCCATAACGGTGATCCAACGATGTCCACGCCAAGTTTGCGTTCGGTCAGTTGGGGAAGCGCGACCGGCTCGGCAACCGCAAGCTGTGCAACCATATCGGGGCTAAGCACATTGCCAGCCAATTCGATCGGAACAGTTTCAGCCTCCGCCAACAGCTGCGCCTCGCTAATGCTATTCCCTGCCTCTTTTTCGCCCGCAATCCTCGTGCGGATCATGGTCTTCAACAACGATGTGCCTTTGACCGAAGCTAGTCGCCAATGCGCAAAATCGGGCTGACCGCCATCGACCAGCGCACCTCCGCGTATCGAGGCGATATGGGTCACTGCGAGCTGATCGACACAAGCCGCCACCGCATTGCGCCAGCTATCAAGGCTCTGGTCAGGCAACGAGGCAAGACTTTCATTGCAACCCGGTAAGTCGATCAGCACACTGCGGATACCGCGCCCTGCCAAGTCGCGCATCGCCGCCGCCAGCACCCTACGCATGCGGTTCATTTCGTCAAACAACGGCGGGATTATAAGAATGCGCCGGACGCTATCACCCCCAAAGCTCAAGCAAAACTCGTTATGCCCAGCAACCTTGTAGCTAAGATACTCGGGCGCAATCACACGCTAACCTTGGCCTTTGCAAAGGCGACTAAACTGCCGAGTGTCTCGAACAAATCGCCGTCAACATCATCGTCGTCGATCATGATATCCAGCCGGTCTTCCATCTCGGTCAACAAGCCCGCAACCGCCATCGAATCCAACTCAGGTAGCGCGCCGAACAAAGGCGTATCGTCGGTCATTGCAGCTACAGTCGCAGGGGCAACGCCCAGCACATCGATCAGCAATTGACGGATTGTGGTTTCGGTCTTGTCAGCAACAAAAGGCATTTTTACAGCGTCTTTCCTATTTTGAAGCGCGATACGCGCGCAGATGGCGGATGGCAATGTGCGGCCAGTTCGCGGGATGGTTTGGCCAGAACAATTCCAGCCGGTAGCGCGGTCGCACTGCCTCCATCCACTCCGCTTTATAGGCATCATTACCAGTGCCGAAATCGATCAGCTCAACATGATCGACATCAATGACGTGTTGGAACAAGGCGGCGGAAAGCAACGTGCCCGGCGATGCCTGCATATGCCGTTCGTCATGCGCCAGCTTGTGGATCAACGCCGCGCCATTTTCGACCGTCCAAAATTGCGCCGCAACTGGCGTGCCGTCAATATAGGCAAGGCCGATGCGCAACGCGCCCGCAACGCTTTCACGCTCCGCCAATTGGCGCAAAAATTCGGGGCTGCCCTCATGCGGTTTCCAGCTGCGCGCATAAACGCGTTCATAATCGGCCCAGCTATCAGGCTGATATTCGCGCTCGATGCGGATCGTTACAACGCCCGATTTACCTTTACGCTTTACGGTGTTTTTTAACCGGCTGGGGCGGCTTTTCCAATAGGCGTCAAAGCTGCGGCCTTTGACTTCAAGGATATGGTTCTCGTCGCATTGCTCGCTGAATAGTGCCCAGCCCGCTTGGCGAAATGCGTTGGTGATCAGCGTGGCGCTTTGGTCTTCGTCGGGTAGAGGTGACAGCGTCAGCCGCCGTGCGCGTTTCTGAACGGTCAGTGCGGCCTCGCGGAGCAGAGCAAGCTTCGTCACCTCATCTGCCGCATTGTCAAAAATAGGCCGCCAGTGGAAATTGTACCAATTGGCAAGCGCTGCGTAATGGCCGCTGCGTTGCTCCATCAGCGGCAGCCATAAAGCGGCGTCCCCGTCATGCGCTCCGACCAGCAACGGTGCCTTGTCGCGCAGCGCCATACGGTGCAGCGTTTCCAGCCATTCTAACCGATCAAACAGCGACGCCTGCCGGTCGCGATCCATCGCGCCGCCTGCTGCTGCTTGCGCAGTCAGGAAATTATCGTGATATTCACCTTTCACCGGCAAATTCGCCCCCGATTAACCCAATAACTCAACCAAATGGCCCAATGACTGAAGCTTTTCCAGCCTTTCCGCTCGACCACCTGCCTTTGCGCGGCGCACCGGATCGTCCGGCGCTCCGTATCAAGGATCGTGTCTATAGTTATCAGACGTTAAACATCCGTGTCGGTCGGCTGGCAAAATTTTTGGCCAATCAGGGTTTTGTGGCTGGCGATAGGGTTGCGACTTGGCTGCCGAAAACTGAACTGGCGTGTTTAATGCCGCTGGCGGTGGTGCGCGCGGGGCTGGTGCATGTGCCGGTCAATCCTTTGCTGAAACCGGCTCAGGTGCGGCACATACTGGATGATAGTGGGGCAAGGGCGTTGGTGACGAGTGCGGCGCGGGCTGCAACTCTCTTGAGCCCCTCCCCTTCAGGGGAGGGGACGGGGGTGGGGCCTGTTGGCGTCAGCGCTACTTCGACCAGCCCCACCTCAACCCCTCCCCTGAAGGGGAGGGGCTTTAGCGTGCTCGATGAAACCGATGTTCTCGCCCATCTCGACAATGACACAGCCGAAACCCTCCCCCCCCTCCCCGACACAACCGACACCAACACCTTAGCCGCCATCCTCTATACCAGCGGCTCGACCGGTCGTCCCAAAGGCGTCATGCTCAGCCACGCCAACCTTTCGCTTGGGGCAATCAGCGTCGCACAATATCTCGGGCTGGCCGCAGACGATGTGACGCTCGCGGTGATGCCGCTCAGTTTCGATTATGGTCAAAATCAGCTGCTCTCGACATGGCAAGCGGGAGGATGCGTCGTGCCAATCGATTACCTAACGCCGCGCGATGTGATAAAGGCCTGCGCCAAACATGGCGTAACGACGCTCGGCTGTGTGCCGCCCTTATGGGTGCAATTGGCCGAACAAGTCTGGCCTGCCGAGGCGACCGCAAACATGCGCCGGTTGACCAATACCGGCGGCGCATTGACGCCCAGTCTTGTAAAAATGCTGCGCAGCATTTTTCCGCACCCGGCGCGCATTTTTGCGATGTACGGCCTGACCGAAGCGTTCCGTTCAACCTATCTGGACCCCGATCTCATCGACGCCAACCCGACCAGCATCGGCAAAGCCATCCCCTTTGCCGAAATCATGGCGGTGGCAAAGGATGGCAGCGAAGCCGCCCCCAATGAACATGGCGAGCTGGTCCATGCAGGGCCATTGGTCGCGCACGGATATTGGCAAGACGCGGCCCGCACCGCCGCCCGCTTCAAACCCGCCCCCGATTGGTCGCGATACGGCGGTATGGCAGTATGGTCCGGCGACACGATTTGGCGCGATGATAACGGCTTGATCACCTTTGTCGGCCGAGACGACGCGATGATCAAAACCAGCGGCAACCGCGTGTCACCAACCGAGGTCGAAGAAGCCGCCATCGAGAGCGGCTTGGTGGCTGAGGCCTGCGCGCTTGGCCGCAAAGACGAACGGCTGGGCGAAGCGATTGTGCTGTTTGTGCGGGGTGATGGCGCGGCGGACGAAGCGGCGCTGGCCACGCACATGAAAGCGACTTTGCCCAATTTTATGCAGCCAGCGGACTATGTGTGGCTGGAGGAGTTTCCGAAAAATGCCAATGGGAAGTTGGATAGGGATGGGTTGAAGGGGATGATTTTGGTTGAGTCTTAGCTGAAATAGTCCACGCTTTGCTCGGCACATTCAGGTTTATGCCCGCAGTATAATCGCCAACTAAAAACTCCTGACGTAATCCACGGCGCGGGCAAGAACAAACCCAAGAGACAATCCAGCTAATCCAATTGCCACGCCTAAATAGGCCACGCCTGCTATGGATGTGGGAACTTCGGCGAAGGGTTTGATATTGTTAAGTATGACTGCAATCACGCCGGAAAAGGCAAGCGTCCCAAAAACAAGAGGTCCACTTGGAATTCCGGCACTTGCGTTGATCCCTGCCAGCAATCTAGAAATCAACAACACAACACCGTTGAATATTTTCATGATCGTTGCTGAACCCCTCCAAGTCTGTTAGCCTCTTGCATATGACAGTTCTGGAAAAATTTCTACATTTTGCCGAGCGGCTTCCGATGGACCGTTTGACTTCCGTCGAGGTTGCGCTTGCCGAAATAATGGAGAGTTATTCGGATCGGTTCGCCTTCACGCCGTCGGAACAACAGATTATCGACCAACGTGTCGCTGAACCTAAGCCTGAATTTTCCTCTAGTGAAGACATCACCAAAATTTTCGGCAAGCCTTTCTCCGTATGATGCAAATCCAATTCCGCAGGCAAGCGGAAGCTGATTTGCGTTCGATTATGGCCTATTATGAAGATGTTGCGCCTGAGTCTTTGCCAAACATTCTCGCTGATATCTATCGTGCAATTGACCAACTCGCCCAGTTTCCTCGCATCGGTATGCAAGTTGAGGGCCGAGCTCATCGGCGGCTAGTGACAATCAAATATCATTTCAAAATCGCATATGAAGTTGGCGAAGACTGTGTGACTATCCTCGGCATATTCCGCTACCAAGATCGTGAGATATAACTTGGCTGTTCGCGAACTGTTTACGCTTGTCTGCTAAGCGATTGGCATGAAACCAGCCGGCCCTATCCCTCCTTATTTCGCTACGATAGACGGCGAGCTGGCCATTGGCGGCAAGACTGCGTCTGCATTGGTCGCGGAGGCGGGGGACACGCCTTTGTTTGTGTATTCGACCGATGCTCTGATGCGGCGGATCGAGGAGTTGCGTGCCGCTATGCCCGACCAATTATCGCTGCATTATGCGATGAAGGGCAATCCGTTCCCGCCGTTGCTTGAATGGATGCGCGATAGGGTCGACGGCTTTGACGTGGCCTCTGGCGGGGAGTTGCAGCTGGCGATGGCGGCTGGGGTTGCGCCTGAAAAGATCAGCTTTGCTGGCCCCGGAAAGCGGGACCGGGAGTTGGAGTTTGCTATTACGCATGGGGTCACACTGAACTGCGAGTCCGAGGGCGAAGCGACGCGGGCTTTTGCGATTGGTGACAGGCTGGGCGTAACTCCAAAACTGGCCATCCGTGTAAACCCAAGCTTTGACCTGAAAGGGTCGGGGATGAAAATGGGCGGCGGGGCGAAGCAATTTGGTGTTGATGCCGAGCGTGTGCCTGCCTTGATCCGCACGATCATAGACGCTCGCGCGGAATGGCGCGGCTTTCATATTTATGCGGGGTCGCAGGCACTAGATGCTGACGCGATCATAGCGATGCAGGCGGAAACTTTGGCCTTGGTGGCGGAGCTGGCCGATGCGGCGGGCGCCCCGCCGCCGCATGTCAATTTGGGCGGCGGTTTTGGCATCCCCTATTTCCCGGGCGATAAGCCGGTTGATCTGAATGCAGTCGGCAGGGCTTTGGGGCATGCGTTATCCGCACTGCCCGATGTGCTAAAAGACACGCATTTCTGCATCGAACTGGGCCGCTATCTGGTGGGAGAGGCTGGGGTCTATCTGTGCCGGATCATCGACCGGAAAGTAAGCCACGGCGAGGTGTTCCTTGTCACCGATGGCGGCCTGCATCACCAGCTGGCGGCGTCGGGCAATTTTGGCACCGTTATTCGTCGCAACTATCCGGTAGCAATTGCCAACAAGTTTGATGCGGAACCCGTGGAAGTCGCCAGCGTCGTTGGCTGCCTGTGCACGCCGCTGGACTTGCTATCGAACCAACCGTTATTACCGCGTGCGGAGGTCGGCGATCTGGTCGCGATTTTCTGTGCAGGGGCCTATGGAGCCAGTGCCAGCCCAGCCAATTTTCTGGGGCAGGGCGCTGCGTTGGAAACATTGATCTGACCCATCGTTCGCTAAATTTGCGATTTTGCAATCGATAGCAATATTTTGTTTATACTTGTCTGTTTATGTAAAAGCTGTGGGATCGGTGATGAGCCGGTACCGAAAAAAATAAACCTAACAGGGTCGCAAAATGTCTAAATCACTGGGGTTCAGCGGTCCATTGACTGCTGCGTCGTCGCGCGAACAGCGTGCGGCGATGCTATTACAGGTGCGCTGCACAATCGTTGACGGCGCATATTTTACAATCAGAGTTCGCAACCTTTCCACCCATGGTCTTGGTGGGTTGTGCATGCAAAAAATCGACGTCGGCGAAGGTCGGGCCGTTGCCGTCGCGTTCCGCAATGTTTCGGCGATCAGCGGGCAGGTGATGTGGTTTCAGGGCGGCGAGATCGGCGTCCGATTCGACGAGTCGATTGACATGGAGCGCATAACCGAGGCGCGCTCATGGACTGGGTTAGGCTTTGAAGTAGACCGCAACCACGAAATTGCCAACCGGTGCTATCGGCCCGGGTTTGGCAAATAATGCTCACTTGATCTAAGTGCAGCGGCCGACTTGAAAGGCTTAACCGACCTTTGCCGATTCACCCAAAATCAGCGGCTCGCTCTTGCTCAAATCAACGGTGGTCTTGAGGATATTGGGGGCAACACTGCCGCGGTGTTTGAACTTGCCTTCAACCTGCCCGCCGGGCGCGATGGTCAGGTTTTGATAGACTACATCGCCGGTGATCCGCGCGCTTGCTTCAATGATTAAATCGGCGGCCTCGATCGAGCCTTCGACTTTACCGGAAAGTCGCGCAGTTTCGGCGACGACTTTGCCCATGATGACGCTGCCTTCGCCTTGAACGAGCGAGCCGCAGACGACATCGCCTTGCACTTTGCCGTCAATGTGAAGGTCAACCTTGGCGGTCAGATTGCCGACTATTTCGACGTCCGATGCGATCATCGAAAATGTATGTCCAGAACTACGCACGTTATTTTGAGCCTGCGGCCCGCCCGGCAGTCCGGTTTCCGGCGACGGCTTGGATTTCGAGAACATCGGGGTTTGCCTCCAGAAACTTCATAGGGTTGATCGCTTGGCCGTTTAAACGCACTTCAAAATGCAAATGCGTGCCGGTTGAGCGGCCTGTGCTCCCCATTCGGCCTATCTGCAAGCCGCGTTTTACGGATTGACCAAGGGAAGCGGTAAGCCCCGACATGTGCGCGTAACGCGTTACCAAACCGTTAGCATGGGTAATCTCGATGCAATTCCCGTAACCACCCTGCCATCCCGCAGAGGTAATAACGCCGTCGGCTGCAGCCAGAATTTCCGTGCCATGCGGACCTTTGAAGTCCAGCCCGCTGTGCATCGCACCGCCGCCGGTAAAGGGATCACTGCGATACCCAAAGCCGCTAGACATCAACATGACAGATGCAGGCATGCTGGTCGGAATGCCGGCAAGCGCGCGCTCCATCATTTCCATTTGTTCAACCGCTGCATACATTTTGGTGAAGCGCGGGTCACGAACCGATTTTTCTTTCGGGCCAAAGAAGGGGATAAACGGACCGCCCATGCCGGTTTGTGTTTCGGAGGCGAGTGATTTGGGATCAAGCCCGAATTCGCGGATGGCCGCCGCTGCCTTTTGCGAGCGCGAGACAGCGATGCGGGTCAGATGTTCAGCCAGCGCCACTTGTCGAGCCTCAACGGCAGCAAGGCGAGCCGCTTCGGGCAGGGCAGCGCCAATCTTTTTGGCCGTAGCAGCGCCCGATCCGGCCTCTGTCGCCGGCGGAACATCTCCGCCAAATTGCTCAACAGCATCCTCGACCATTTTCTGACGGGTTTCGAGCTCACCTGCAACCTTATCGATTGAATCGCGATATTTGGAAATGCGTTCTTGGTCAGACTCAACGCGATCTTGTTCAGCGTTCAACGCCATGCGCTCCACCGAAACGCTGACCTGATTGATCATCATGCCCAAGGTAATCACCAGCCATACGCCGACAACAGACGCGGCTAAGCCGACGACCCGACGCTGCAATTGCGCGGAAATTTTTAGAAACCGGACTTGGCCGTTGGCGCGCATAAAAAATTCGCGATCAACAAACCACCCGGCCAGCCGGTTTTTAAAACCGGTCCATTTGGCCAATAGCGACACGACCCACCACCCCGTTATTTTTATAGTATGCAAGGTATAGCAGCTTGACTGCGCTGTGACGAATCGTGGAGGCGCGAGTCGTGACGAATCGAGCGAGTCACGCGGCGAAGCGATATCGATTGCACAATTGCCTCTGTCCAGCGGTGAACATAGATTTGGTGATAGGCGGCGGCTTAGCAATATAATCTTGGTTTCACAGGTATTTGCGCCGATTCGGCTGAATGTGGCCTACGCGGTCAAATTTTTCGATCCGCGTAGCACCTTTTGTTTCGGCCACCGCTTGCCTAAAGAACGGATATGACAACCGATTTTGCCCCGATCGTCCAAGACATGACTGGCCGCGCTCGTGCCGCCGCCCGGGTGTTGGCGGCAGCGTCAGATTCAAACAAATCCGATGCTTTGCGAAAGGCGGCGGCGCAGATAAGGGGTGCGCAGAATGGAATATTGGCAGCCAATGCAATAGATATGGCGGAGGGACGTGCCAAGGCGCTGTCCCCGGCGATGCTCGACCGCTTGTTGCTCGATGCTGGCCGCTTGGAAGGCGTCGCCAATGCCGTTGAAGCCGTCGCCGCGCTGAAAGATCCCGTCGGCGACATTATCGACGAAACACAAAGACCCAATGGCCTGTTGTTGCAACGCATTCGTGTTCCGGTCGGCGTCATTGCCATCATTTACGAAAGCCGCCCTAATGTGACCGTCGACGCTGCCGCGCTCGCATTACGTTCCGGTAATGCAGTTATCCTGCGCGGCGGTAGCGAAGCGGCGCATAGTAACCGAGCATTGCATGCGGCCTTTGTTGCGGGACTACACGAAGCGGGCCTTCCCGCAGATGCGGTTCAATTTGTGCCGGTTCAGGACCGCGAGGTTGTCGGTGCATTGCTGCGCGCGCAGGGGCAGGTCGACATGGTGATCCCGCGCGGAGGCAAGTCTCTTGTTCAGCGGGTGCAGGATGAGGCGCGGGTGCCGGTGCTCGCGCATCTCGACGGCATCTGCCATACTTACGTCCACGCCGCCGCTGATCCGGTGATGGCAGAGGCAATTGTGGTAAACGCCAAAATGCGCCGCACAGGGATATGCGGTTCGTTGGAGACATTGCTGATCGATCAGGATTATCCACAACCCGCGCAATTGATCGGCAAGTTAATCGATGCCGGCTGCGAAGTGCGCGCCGATGATATGTTGATGGAATTGGACGCGCGCACGGTTTCGGCAGAGGAAGCTGATTGGGGCACAGAGTATCTCGACACGATCATTTCAGCCAAAATGGTTTCGGGCGTGGAGGAAGCGGTGATGCACATTGCGCGTTACGGCTCGCAACATACCGAGGCGATTATCACAGCGGATCAAGCTGCCGCCGACCAGTTCCTTAGTGAATGCGACAGCGCGATCGTGATGCACAATAGCTCCACCCAATTTGCTGATGGCGGCGAGTTCGGGCTTGGCGCGGAAATTGGGATCGCGACGGGGCGCCTGCACGCGCGCGGCCCTGTGGCGCTTGAGGGGCTGACGACCTATAAATGGATCGTCCGTGGAACCGGACAAATCCGAGCTTGACCACGACGGGCCTTCTCGGCGGATCGTTTAATCCTGCGCACGGCGGGCACCGCGATATCAGCCTGTTCACGATAAAGGCGCTGGGGCTGGATGAACTGTGGTGGCTTGTGTCGCCGGGTAACCCTTTAAAGCCCAAACAGGATATGGCGCCATTGTCCGCGCGATTGGCATCGGCGCAAAATAGGGCGCGGCGCAGCGCGATCAGGGCGACCGCTATCGAGCAGGATCTCGGCACGCGTTACACAGTCGATACGTTGCGGAAACTGATCCGCCGCTACCCCAAACGCCAGTTCATCTGGATCATGGGTGCGGACAATGTGACAAATTTCACACGTTGGCGGCGGTGGCGAGATATTGCCCGGATGATGCCGATTGCAGTTATCGCACGTCCGGGTTATGACAACGATGCTGTTGCGGGTCCCGCGATGGCTTGGCTCAGGCGGTTTGTTCGGCGTCCGGACCAGAAAATGAATTGGACAATGTGGAGCACGCCCGCGCTCATCTTCTTGCGCTTTCGTCCCGATCCACGTTCGGCAACGGTCATCCGTAAAGCCGATCCCTTTTGGTATAAACGCTATCAAGGGCGCCCTATCCGGGATGGCGTCACGCATAAGTCATTGGTCTAAGGAATAATTTTGGTAACTCTCGCATCTGCTCCGACCGGCCAAGCCGTCACGAAAAAAGGGAAAGGCCTAGGCGCTGATGCGCTGCATGCGCTAATCCTGCAATCGCTAGACGACGATCAGGCGCAGGACGTTGTGTCCATCCCGCTCGAAGGGAAAAGCAGCATCGCCGATCACATGATTGTCGCCAGCGGTCGTTCGAGTCGGCAGGTCGCAGCGATCGCGCAGAAACTTGCCGAGCGGATCAAACAAGCCGGTCGCAAGGCACGGATCGAAGGTCTGCCCAGCGCCGATTGGGTGTTGATCGACGCCGAAGACGTCATCGTGCATATTTTCCGCCCCGAAGTGCGCAGCTTTTATAATCTCGAACGCATGTGGTCGTTTGGCGACGGGCTCGAGGAAATCACAGGCTAATCAAATAAAGTAGGGA
>JAYUOS010000067.1:0-11350 GCA_043760725.1 Sphingomonadales bacterium | reverse complement strand
CCGCGTGAAAGACAATTTCGACGTGCCGGTGTTCGCGTATCAAGTATCAGGCGAATATGCGATGATTGAGGCTGCGGTTGCAGCGGGTGCTGGTGACCGCGATGCGCTGGTGCTGGAAACTCTAACCGCGTTCAAACGGGCGGGCTGTTCAGGTGTGCTGACATACCATGCGGCGCATGCGGCGAAGCTGTTGCGTGCCTGAATTCCACCTAGAAACCGAACGGCTGATCCTGCGCGAGTGGCACGAGAAGGACATCGATCCATTTTACGCCATCTGCTCTGACCCCATCGTGATGGCGACGCTCGGCCCGTTGATGTCGCGCGATCAGGCGGCGGCTTTGGTTGCACGGATGCAGCGCTTGCAATCCGAATTGGGCCATTGCTTCTGGGCGATGGAGCGCAAAACGGATCGGCAGCTTATCGGCTGGTGCGGAGTTAGCCGCGGCGATGCCGATACGCCGGTTGCAGACAAGCCAGAGGCGGGCTGGCGTATGGTGCCTTCGGCATGGGGTAAAGGCTACGCCACCGAAGCCGCCATTGCATCGGTGCATTGGACGTTTGACAATCTGCGCGATGATGCTGTCTGGGCAATCACGTCGACCGAAAATCGGGCAAGCCGCGCCGTGATGGAACGCATCGGGATGGAATATCTTCCCGACCTAGATTTCGACCATCCAAAGGTCGGAGCAGATAGCCCGTTGTTAAGACATGTTACCTACAGCGTTGACCGTGACGCATGGACGCAGAATCGGAATTTGTATGAACCCAAATGACACCACACGGCGCGGCCGCGGGCTATTTGTCCTGACGATTTTTACTGGCAGCTTTCTTCTGTTCCTGGTTCAGCCGATGGTTGCGCGTATGGCTCTACCAAAATTGGGAGGGGCACCTGCTGTCTGGAACAGCGCGATGTTGGTTTATCAAGCGTTGTTATTGGCAGGCTATGCCTATGCGCACCGGCTGACGCGCGAAACAGCGCGCAGGCAGTCGATGGTTCATATCATTGTGCTTTTGCTCGCCGCAATCTGGTTACCCATCAGCCTTGCAACTTTGCAAATTCCAGCTGACGGCTCGCCGATATTCTGGGTGCCCTGGTTGTTAGTGGCGTCGATCGGCCCATTGTTTTTTGCCGTTGCGGCACAAGCACCTTTGATGCAGCGCTGGTTCAGCCTTGCTGGCAACACTGGTGAACCATATGCGCTGTATGCGGCATCTAATGTCGGCAGCTTTTTGGGGCTCATTACCTATCCGTTGCTCGTTGAACCGTTTATGCCGATACAGCAGCAAAGCGGGCTCTGGTCAGGCCTCTATGCGATACTGATTGTGCTTGTTCTATGCTGCGCATGGAACCTGTATCATTATCAGGGTAGTGACGAGACCGTCGCTCAGGTTCCCTCAGCTCCGGCACCAGCAATAGGCTGGCGTAAACGGCTGTACTGGATTGCATTGTCCGCTGTTCCCTCCGGTTTGATGCTATCAACCACATCGCATCTAACCACTGATTTGGTGGCGATGCCGTTAATATGGGTCATTCCGCTCGGTCTGTATTTGCTGAGTTTCTCAGTGGCTTTTTCTGACAATCGGTTGCTTTCGCGTGTCTTTACGCGTGTTACCTCCACAGTATTGCTACTAGCGGCTGCAACGGCGTTTGCATCGGCTGGCGGTAGTGTGATGTCCAGCTTAATGTCGGCGATGCTTTTGTTGTTTGCAGTCGCAACGACACTCCATGCAGAAATGTACAGGACACGCCCAGATGCCGCGCAGCTGACCGAATTTTATTTGATGATGTCAATCGGCGGTGTTGTCGGCGGACTATTTTGCGCGATCGCTGCGCCTTTACTGTTCGATTGGACGTGGGAGCATCCATTGCTTATCTTTGCATCGGCTTTGCTGATCCCGCAAATTCGGCTGTTTACGTTAAGCGGCGGCGATTCAAGCTCGGATAGTAGCCGCAACAAAGCGACAATTGCCTTAGGTGTGATTGCGGTCACGATCGGCGTTATCGGGGGTGTCATGGACCCGGCTGGAAATGGCTGGATGAAGCTTGCTATAACGGTCGTGATGATCGTCGTTGGATTATTCGCCATCGGTAACCGCATCGCTTATGCACTAATTGTCGCCGGGATAATGGCGGCGAGCGGTGGTGTTTTTAATCTGCAACAAAGCTTTGATAACATCCGGTGGCGCAGCTATTTCGGGATTTATACAGTCAAGTCAGACGAAACGGGCGCCTTTCGCTGGTTGACGCACGGCACCACATTGCACGGCATGCAAAGCCTGACCAAACCGGAATTGCCTATCAGCTATTACGGGGCCGCGTCTGGCGTGGGTCTGGTGTTTGCCAAAGCAGAAGCCTTGTATGGTCCCAACGCGGCTATCGGTGTGGTCGGTCTAGGTTCGGGAACACTCGCTTGCTATGCAAAGCCGGGACAGAAGTGGCAGTTCTTTGAAATCGACCCGCTGATGGTTGAGATTGCCAAAGACAAAAAGATTTTTTCTTACCTCGACCATTGCACCCCCGACGCCGCCATCCATATCGGCGATGCACGATTGACTGTGGCACAGCGGCCCAAAGCCAGCCTTGATCTGCTTGCCATTGATGCGTTTTCCTCGGACTCGATCCCCCTACACCTTTTGACCAAAGAGGCGTTCGATGTGTATCGGCGCGTATTAAAGCCAAATGGCGTGCTGGTCGTTCATATCTCTAACCGGCATATCGACCTAAAGTCGGTCTTGGCGGCAGAGGCCAAAGCCGGCGGCTGGTCGCTCGCTTTGCGCAAGGATGGCCCACCGGCAAAGGATCTTGATCGCGGGATACGCGCGTCGATTTGGGTCGCGATGAGTATGGATGGCAAGATACTAGCAAAGCTAACAGGACCTTTGGCGGCCACTAATGGCACAGATTATGATCCGACATTGTGGTTAAAAATGCCACCCGCGGGAAACACCAGGCGGTGGAGCGATGACTACGCGTCGGTCCTACCGCACCTTTTGGTTTGGGATACCGTAAAATGAAACACAGACCGGACGTCTCAATCATTTCGATCCATGGCAAAACGCCACAGATTGACGATAGCGCTTTTATTGCGCCGGGTTGCCGGATCATCGGTGATGTGACGATCGGGCCAGACGCGAGCATCTGGTATAATTGCGTGCTACGCGCAGACGTCAGCCGCATAGTCATCGGCGCCCGCACCAATATTCAGGACGGCAGCGTCGTCCACTGCGATGGGCCAAAGCCGGACACAGACGAATGCCCAACAATCATCGGCGACGATGTGCTGATCGGCCATATGGCGATGATCCACGGTTGCACGATCAGAGACCGGGGCTTTATCGGCCTTGGCGCGATCATCATGAACGGCTGCATCATTGACCAAGACGGCATGCTCGGCGCAGGCGCGTTGTTGCCAGAGGGCAAGCATGTTGGCCCAAAAGAACTATGGGTAGGCCGGCCCGCCAAGCTGGTCCGCGAACTGCCCGAAGCAGCCTTGATCGGCATGCGCATGGGCGTTGCGCATTATGTCGAAAATGGAAAGGCGCACATGGCCGCCATCGTTGTCAACTAAAGCAAAAACGGCCAGATCGCCCAAGTACCCAATGCTGAGCTGCCTATCAGCAAAGCCCCTGCCAGCAACCGCCCACCATGCAAGCGGGACCACAACAAAAATCCGGTGATCGCCATCGCAATCAGCGCGCCTGCAATGCTGTCCATGAACAATATCCAAGCGACGCCGACGCCGTTGCCTTTGTGAAGGCTTTTCATGAAGCCTAAGAAGTTCTGGCTTGACTGCTTAACCGCAACACTGCCCGATCCGTTCATATGTTCTACGGTCAGCCGACCATTAGGATGGTTGAAATTCAGCTCCCATTTTTCGGCTTCCGGTCGTTCTTTGCCCAAGAATATCTTTGCATCGGGCTTCGCTTTGCCGCCTTTGCCTTTGGCGCGTTCGCCCTTTGGCGGGCGGGCTTCGCTTTTAAGGTTGAACTCCTTCTTCGCCCAAGCGCCTAATGCCTTTTCATCGCGGATTGACCCTACCGGCACAGCAATATTCATCGCACTGACCTCGACAGGTTCGCAGGTTTCGATTTTCAACGTATCGCGGTGGTTCAACAAAACGCCGCTGATGCCCAACATCAGGAACAATATCGCGCCCCAAAATCCAGTCCAGGCATGAACACGCTTCAGCCAGCGGATCGCCCGTCCGCGCTGCCAATTCAAGGGAACAAACAACAACCCAGATTGGTTGAGATTGAAGGATTTCATACTAAAATCACCTATGTTTCGTCGGTATCAATCAGAATTTCCCATTTAGACTGATTTTGAAAGCGGTCGGTGATCCCGGTGTGATGTTATTGTTGCTATGCGCATACAGATAATAACGGGTGTTAAGGACATTCTCGACATTCAGCTGCACACCGACTTGTTCGCTGATATTGTAATACAGCGCAGCGTCGACACGGGCGTAACCGGGTAAAGTGACGAAGTTATCGGTCGCAGCATAGCGTTTTCCCGCATAGATCACGCCGACAGCCGCACCTAGCTGCGGACTGGGATTGAAGCGCGTCCATAACGATGCGCTATGCTTTGGCATATTGGGTAGTTGGTTGCCCGCCCGCACAGTGCCAGACACATTGTCCAAGAACTTTCCGTCCGAATAGGTGTAAGCAGCGACTAAACTAACTTCCTTGGTGACGCTGCCTGCAGCGCTCAGTTCTACACCTCTGGTGCGCTGACGACCGATTGGAACAGTGGGCGAAGCTGCATTGTTTGGGTCACGCAACGCCAACACGTTGTCGCGATTAAGCTGAAAAACGGCCGCTTGAACGTTGAACATGGGTAGAATATCCCACTTCGCACCCACTTCGTAGTTTTGGTATTTTTCAGGGGCCAAATTTTGGTTCGTGATCGACAGACCGGTAAACTGATCTCCGCCGCGCGGTAAATAGGTCCGCGAATAGCCAACGTAAATCGATGCGTTCTCGGCAGGCTTTAGGATTAGCCCTGCGCGCGGCGAAAACAGCGTGTCGGTCACGTCAAAATTACGTTGCTGGTTTAAGGGGAAGCCAACCGTGCGCCGATCGGTCACTTTGGTATTGACGCTTTCGTAGCGGCCACCAATCACCAGCTGGATAGCCGGAGAAAGCTCGATCTGATCCTGAATATAACCTGCAGCGACTGAGGTCACCCCTTGGTTATCGCCGCTGGTAGAAACCTGAGTCCAACTTAGCGTGGCATCAAGATTGGATTGCGCAATTGGAACGATGATCGTTGCAGTATTGCCGGGAAAGCGTCCCTCTTGGCGAATATTTTCACTTTTCTGTCGCGCAAACTCGGCACCGATCAGCAGTGTGTGCTTGATACTGCCGGTGTCAAATTCGGCATTGAAATCGGTCTGGTTGATCAGGTTCTTACGTTTGGCAAACTGCCGGTATGCGGAAATTGAGACTGTGGTTTCGGTCGCATCAACAGCGCCGGGGAAAATATTCTGGTAGAATTTGTCATAGTCGGCATAACGTGTGCGATTGCGGATGGATACTTTGTCGTTGAACTGATGCTCGATGAACAGTGTCGCAGCGTCGGTCTTTGTCCCTGTAGGATTGTTCGCTGGATCACCGAAAAATTGGCTGCGCGGTGTGCGCAGCGGCCCAACAACTGCACCGTTAATACCAGCTCCAAAACGGGCCGGAATGCCGCGATCTGCGATCCGGTCATCCTGAAAATGCTCATAGCCAGCCTGAACGATGGTGTCAGTGCCGAGCTTGACCGACACGGTTGGATTGAAACCCCAGCGGTTGAAATTTACACCATCGCGATAGCTACCACTGTCTTGATATACGCCCGTAATGCGGGCGGCGAACACCTCGCTGACCGGGGCACCCAAATCGAATTGGGCGCGCACGAAATCATTGCTCCCGCCTTCAACGCGAAAGCTGCGCGTCAAATCCCAATCGGCAACTTTGGTGACCCGGTTGACTAAGCCGCCAATACCGCCGCGCCCAAAAATCATCGCGTTCGGACCCTTGAAGATTTCCAAGCGATCAATGTTGTAGAGATCACGATAGGTCTGAACGTCATCGCGTGTTCCATCGACAAAAAAGTCGCCGGTCGTTGAATTTCCCCGAAAGACCAACGTTTCGCGATTGCCCTCGCCTTGGGCGGAAAAAACGCCGGGAACGTAGCGAATGGCTTCGCTGATACTATTTGAGGCTTGATCCTCAATTTGTTTGGCCGACACCACGTTCACCGCCTGCGGGGTATCAAGCAGCAGCGTGTCGGTGCGCGTTCCCGAACGGCTGTCGCTAACCTTGTAACCAGTGTCCGCTTCGCTACGACCATTGACGATTATTTCGGAACGTGCCGTGCCAGCGTCGTCAATGTCCTCAGCTACCTCCTCTGCATAAGCAGTGACCGGCATCGTCATGAATATCACAGCTGCCAACGAACCGAGCGCGTTGTTGCGCGATATTTTCGGCGTTTTACTCTGTTTGCTGCGCATGATGGAATGATAACCTTAAAATGGGAGAAGCGTCTTAGACTCGTTAGTCCGAGAAACTCTTTATTGCGACTCATTCTCATAATCAATTGCAAGAAGAACATGCGCGCAGAATTATTTTGCACCGCCCGTGCCGCCGTATTATCCGTCACGGAGGAGAACAGGCATGAAAGCAACCATCTGGCATAATCCTGACTGCGGCACTTCGCGCAAGACGCTGGCGATCTTGCAAGAAACACCCGGTGTCGATGTTACTGTAGTCGAATATAAAAAGGTCCCGTTTGAGCGGGCAAAGCTGGTGCAGCTGTTCCGTGACGGCGGACTGAGCCCCAGAGAAGCTTTGCGCACGCGTGGATCACGGGCAGACGAGCTGGGCCTAATCGATTGCGCCGATAGCGAGCGCATCCTGGCCGAAATGGCCCGGGACGCCGTGCTTGTGGAGCGGCCATTTGTGGAAACTGAAAAAGGAGTGCGCTTGTGCCGCCCGCAGGATAAGGTTCACGAAATTCTATAGGATTAGCAAGGGGGCGGGCGATGCGTAAATTTCTGAAATGGGCGGGGTTGATTGTTTTGGCGTTAGTCGTCGCCCTCTTTGCATGGGGCTATGCGGGCGATATTCCTGTGAGCGAGCTGCGCGCCAAATATGCCAATGCCGAATCCGAATTCGTCGATCTGGGCGACGGCATGACCGTCCATTTACGCGATGAAGGTCCAAAGGATGCGCCAGCAATCATCCTGCTCCACGGGTCGAACGCTTCGCTGCATACGTGGCAACAATGGGTGAACCGGCTGGGCAAAGATTACCGGATCATTCGCTATGACCAGCCCGGCCATGGCCTTACCGGCCCGCATCCTAAAGATGATTATAGTGCCAAGGCCTTTGTCGATGTGGTTGATCGCGTTGCCAAGAACCGTGGCGTGGGCAAATTCTATCTTGGCGGCAACAGCATGGGCGGCTGGGTGACGCATGAATATGCCAAAGCACATCCTGAAAAACTACTGGGTATTATACTAGTGGATGCAGCCGGCGCGCCGGATGCCAAACCCAAAAGCCTGCCCATCGGTTTTCGCATCGCGCGGCTACCCGTGCTCAACAAACTTGCTCAGGTCATTACGCCACGAAGCGTGATCGAGGCGTCGCTGAAACAAACCGTTAGTAATCAGGCGGTTGTTACCAATGCCGAGATTGACGAGTATTGGGAACTGTTGCGTTATCCAGGTAACCGCGAGGCAACGGGGAAACGCTTTGCGCAATATGGCACGCGCCTGACTATGACGCCGATTTCAGCAGCCACGCATAACGTCCCCGCGCTGATCCTTTGGGGCGAAGACGACAGCCTGATCCCCGTTGAATCGGCCAAATGGTTCCAATCGCAATATACCGATCAGGTCACACACATCTATAAAGGGATCGGTCATCTGCCGATGGAAGAAGCGTCAGAAGCTACTGCTAAAGATGTTTCCGACTGGCTAACGCTACCCGCATCGGGGACGAAGCCGTAAATCAGGCAACGTCGCGCTCATCGGTCCTGAACAACGCGATGCTATCGGCAAAGACCATCGGACGACCGAAATAATAGCCTTGGATCTTGGTGCAGCCCATTTGCTGAATCATAATCATTTCGGCTTCGGTCTCGACGCCCTCGGCAGTGGTTGTAATGTCCAACGCATCGGCTAGCGCAACCACCGCGCGGATAATCGCGATGCTCTCTGCTTTGGCTTTTGCCGCACCTTGGACAAAACTGCGATCCACTTTGATGGTATCAAAACGAATATTGCGCAGATATCCCAGTGACGAATAGCCAGTGCCGAAATCGTCGAGTGATAATTTGATCCCCATTTTGCGCAGGCGATCCAAAATCTGGACGGCATGCCCTCCGTCTCGCAAGAAGATACTTTCAGTGACCTCTAGCTCTAGCCGCCACGCAGGCAAGCCGCTGTCGTGTAATGCCGAGACGACCATATCCATGAAATTCGGGCTGGTCAGCTGATCGACCGAAATATTGACCGCCACTTTAGTGGACTCTGGCCAGCTCATCGCGTCGTTACATGCCTGACGCAGAACCCAAGTTCCGATGGGAACAATCAACCGCGCATCCTCTGCGATTGGAATGAACTTTACCGGAGAAACCAATCCGAACTTTGGATTTTTCCAGCGCAGCAATGCTTCAAACCCGGTGATCTCATGACCGCCATTGGCATCAACCACCGGCTGGTATTCAAGGTGCAGTTGGTTGCGTTCAAGCGCGTGGCGCAATTCGAATTCCAGCACGCGTTTTTCTTCTGCATTGGCGTGTAGCTTGTGCTGATAGCTGTGGTGCGTGTTGCCGCCCTCTTCTTTCGAACGGTACAACGCAAGGTCGGCACTACGCATCAGCAATTCAACGGTGCGCCCATCCATAGGGCCAACCGCGCTGCCAATTGATGCGCCGATATACAGCGTATTTTGATCGATCTCATAGGGCTTCGACAAAGTGTCGATAATCGTCTTTGCCAGCTTTTCGACATAGGCAGTATCATTGGCATCCATCATGACGACGGCAAATTCGTCGCCACCCAAACGGCCGCAAAGCTCGTTATCGGACATGATCATCTTCAACCTTTTGGCAACTTGTGCCAGCAACCGATCACCCACCGGGTGGCCCAAAGTATCGTTAACCGCTTTAAAGCGATCAAGGTCGATCATGAAAAAGCCGCACCGACGGCGCCATTTTTCGGATTCGGTCAACGCACGGCCAAGTGTTTCGGTCAGTTGCAAACGGTTGGGCAACCCGGTCAGCGTATCAAAACGGGCAAGGTGCGAAATCTTATCGGCGGATTCGCGCTGTTCGGTAACATCAGATCCAACGCCGCGAAAACCCAGAAACGCTCCGTCTTCCGAAAGGCGCGGCGATGCAGAAAGCTCCCACCACCGGGTTTTGCCTTTAAATGTCACAGGCACGATCAGGTTGCTAAATGCCTCGCGCCGTTTCAACCGCTCCGCAAGATCGTGCAGGGCGTCGGGATAAACCCCAGTTTCCCATGCGTCCCCGGCGATCAGCTTAAGCAAAGGCTGCCCATCAATAGTTCGCGCATCCTCTTCCAGCGCATAGGCGAAACGCGGGCTGGTGTGCGTTACTGCGCGTGCGGTATCGGTTTGCCATAACCAATCAGCGCCGCTGTCTTCAAATTCGCGGAGTAACAGACTGACGGTCTCTGTTTTTTCCTGCAGCACGTTAGTCGCGAGTTGAAACAAAATCTGCGACTGCGCGGTGCGCATCACGCCGATAATGAGCAATAGCCCCAATGCAGCAGCGGCAATGGCAAGATAATATTGCCCCCCCAGCAACCAACCGCCCACGCCGCCAATCGTTACGGTGCCGATAAACAATGTCGCCGCAACTGGAACGCCGGGCATTAGCATGGAGGCAAAGACCATCATCGCGACACAAACCGACCAGATTCCAAGAGTTTCGGTGAGGCCGCCAAACCAACCGAACAATGGCATGCTGGCCCCCCAAACGACGCCGCTGAAGCTCCAATATTTGGCGATACCGCGAAAAGCCGAAGAATCAGCAGCAAATGAGGCGGACCCTAATGGCCGTTTACGTTGGAATAGGCTAGCGCCGGTGAGCAGCGCTAAAGGTAGCAGCCATGCTGCAATCACCGAATAAGGAACCACTCCCGTGCTGATTGCGACCACAAGCGCGCCGCACACACAATTCGCAGCAACTTGGATAATAGGGCGGTTTCGAATCGAACGCACCTGAATTTCGCGCAACTGTGCGCTGCTAAAGCCGACAGGCTCTTTCAAACCCAATAGGGCTGAGGCCGAAATGTCTGTCGGCAGCTCTGTTATCGTCTTTTCGGTACTCACTTCGCTGCCATACGCAACGAAACTTACTTAATCGTAAGCGCCAAGGCGGAAACCACAAATATTCAACATTTTACCTTGTGATACAGTCCGTAGAGATCAGGCAGCGATAGCATATGGCTGAATTTCCCCGGAAAGGTAGAGATTGCGGGCCTTTGCGCGGCTCATCTTGCCAGAGCTGGTGCGCGGCAGTGTGCGCGGCGGGACCAATTCGACGACGCAATTCATGCCAGTGACTGAACGGACCTTATCCTTAATTTGTTCGCGCAGCTTAGCGCGTTCAGTTTCGTCGGACGTCCGGCACTGGACGAGGACCGCAGGTGCCTCTTCGCCACCCACGGTTGTGATCGAAAATGCAGCGATATCACCCGCCTTAAATCCTGGCAGTTGTTCGACCGCCCATTCGATATCCTGCGGCCAATGGTTCTTGCCGTTGATGATGATCATGTCCTTCGCCCGCCCGACGATGAACAGGTAGCCATCGACCAGGTAGCCCATGTCGCCGGTATCGAGCCAGGCGCCTGCCCCGGGCTCCGACCCGGGGTCGACCACTAGCGCGGCGGCGGTCGATTCGGGGTCGCGGAAATAGCTGTGCATCACGCTGGGACCGCGACACCAGACTTTGCCGATGTGATGGTCGGACAGCGCATGGCCTTCCTCGCCGCGGATCGCGACTTCCATGTCGAGCACCGGCTTGCCGCAGTTGACGATCGCGCGATAGCGCGCGGGCCGCGCCAGGTCGCGCGGGCGGCCCGAAAGGCGCTCTTCCTCGACCAGCTCCACCCGGATGCCTTCGCCGGGCGGCATCACCGTCACCGCCAGCGTCGCTTCGGCCAGGCCATAGCTGGGAAGGAACGCCTGCGCGCGGAAGCCGGCTTCGGCAAAGGCGTTGACGAAGCTCTGCATGACGTCGGGGCGGATCATGTCGGCGCCGTTGCCTGCCACCCGCCAGCGCGCCAGGTCGAAGCGTTCGGCAACATGGCTCTGACTGGAGATGCGG
>JAYUOS010000066.1:0-29361 GCA_043760725.1 Sphingomonadales bacterium | reverse complement strand
TTGGGCCAGCGCGCGCGCTTCATACGCGCCGATGCCGAACCCGCCCTCTTTAGTGGATTCGAACGGTTTAAATAGCTGATTAGCTACGAAAGTTTCGGTCATCCCGCAGCCATTGTCGGACACGCGGATGGCGATTTCATTGCCTTGGCGGCTTGCGCTGATCCGAACCGGCGAACCGTCGGACGTCGCCTCAATCGCATTTTGCACCAAATGATTCAGGATCGTTTCAATCCTTGTAGCATCGGCATTGGCATACATGTCGGCGGCAACGTCAGTTTCGATCGGATAGATCAGTCGTTTGCCATGAACCACCGAGCGAACAGCCTTTTCAATATCGAGCGGTTCGATATGCACATTTCGCGTCTGGCTATGCTGCGACAATCGTTTCAACAGGTCATTCATCTTATCGACAGAGGACTTCAGCGTTTCGACCATGTCAGCCTGAAATTCCGGATTGGACGCGTGTTTTTCGGCATTGCGCGCCAAAATTGACATCTGGCTCACTAGGTTTTTGATGTCATGCATCACAAACGCGAAACGGCGGTTGAACTGTTCAAATTGACGGTTTTCGGTCAGCGCCTGCTGGCTGCTTGCCTCGGCCAGATAGCTTGCAAGTTGGCGCCCAACCACGCGGACCATATCGAGATCTTCCCAATCAAGCTCACGCGCAATCGGTGGGCGGGCGAGCACTGCGATGCCGGTTAAGCGGCCAAAATGCACCAAAGGCACCACAGCCCAAGCGCGGCCTTCGTCATACAGCCATTGCGGAACGGCGCGCGGATCGCAACGTTCGTCAGTGCCCGCCCGCACCGCATCCATCAGCAAGATGTGGCCCGAGTTTTCAAAGAACGGCACGGTTTGCGAATTGCCGGCAAAAGTTGGCACATTAGCGGTCGGCCAATTCCAACGCGCTTGCACCACCAACCGATCCTGTTCGTCGCGGGTCAGCAATAGGCCTGCCGGACTTTCAAAAATGTCAGCCAAGGATTTGATAACGCGTTCATGAAACGGAGCGGCATCCAGCGTTGGAAAGCCAATGGTATCGGCAAAGCGCATCCATTCGGAACGGTAATCATATCGATGCTGAAAGAAGTTTTTAGCGATCACGACCTTTAACCACGCGCGAAAATTGCCCGATGGCAAGTACATCAAAGCGACAATCGACATCGTGAAAACGAGGGTAATTTGCGCCAACCGCACGTAAGTTCCGCCTACCATCTGCAATGCAGTGGTCAGCATCAACATCCCGACCAGATAGCCGCCAATGGCGATCAGGGAGACTGAGCGAAAGGTGACCGAGCGCGACAATTTCAGTCGCCAATTGCTGTTACGGCGAGAGGCAATTACAAATACCGGCGCCAGCAAAGCCATTCCCGGCCCGCGCATCGCGATAAGCTCCAGTGCGCGCGTTTCGCTGAGATATGCGATGGTGTAGAGATTAAGATCGTACATCCACATCGCCGCAAGCGCCGCCATCGGCAGGCTAATGCCCCAGCGCGCGTCGGGTGCCGCCCCTGTATAAAGGTTATGGACAAGGACCACAGCGCCAATCGCAAAAATCATCCGTAACAGCTGTGCCGATTGCTCTACGGCAGCCGCACTTCCGGATCGTGCGCTGACGTACAGGATCGCGAGATCGAATAGTGGTTGTAGCAGCAGCACAAGCAACAACGCGCCGTATAGCATCGTCGTGGTCCGCGGCTGCTCCAGCGTTTCCACGCTCCGGTGCAATGCGAACAAGAAGCCTAGCCAAACAAAGTTGCGCGCAGTTTCCGCCAGCGCAGCCGGGAAGCCAACAGGCCCGACCATGAAGATCGTTAGCCCCCAAGCAGCAGTAGTGGCAAGCGCCACGATCAGGAACGTCCGCTGACGATTGCCTAGGCCGTATTGTTGGAACAGCCAGATGGCGAGCACAGCATATAAAAAGCCGACCGCGCCATGCCCCCAAAAGCCGATGCTAGCAAAAAAGCCCGTCATCCTAACGCGCTCCGTCTGGCCAAAGCACTACACGAAATGTCTGCAATAGGATCAATAAGTCGAGGAAAGGCGTGTAGTTTTTTGCATAATAAAGGTCATATTCCAGCTTGTGCCGGGCATCGTCGATCGATGCACCATATGGATAGTTGATCTGCGCCCAACCGGTAATCCCCGGCTTCACCATATGCCGTTCCGCATAATAGGGCATTTTTGTTTCAAGATCAGCGATGAATTCGGGCCGCTCCGGACGGGGGCCGACAAAGCTCATCTGACCTTTCAGCACACACCAAGTTTGCGGCAGTTCGTCGATGCGCACCAGCCGGATAAACTTGCCAATACGAGTTATCCGCGGGTCGTCTTTCGATGCCCAAACAGCTTTGCCCTCTACTTCGGCGTCGGCACGCATCGAACGCAATTTGTAGACGTCAAACGGCTGGCCATACAGGCCAACGCGCTGTTGCCGGTAAAAGGCAGGGCCTTTGCTCTCCAGCTTTACAAGGATAGCAAACAACAGAATCAGCGGCGCGGTAAGCGCGAGCAATACTGCGCTAGCAAGGATATCGAACAGCCGCTTTGCGATACCCGAAAGCCTGCGGCCTGACGAGAACCCGTCAGAGAATATCAGCCAGCTTGGGTTGACACTATCGAGATCAACCCGCCCGGTCTCGCGCTCCAAAAAGCTGGAAATCTCGTTAACATGCACCCCCGTTGTTTTGATGCGCAGCAAATCCTGTAGCGGCAGTGCATTGCGCCGTTCTTCGAGCGCAAGCACAACTTCGCTAGTCGCCAGTTTCTCGACATAATCGGCAAGGTTATAGATGGCCGAACGGTCAATCGCCTCGGGGATCACACGTTTGGATTGATCAAGCGCAATGTAGCCAACCACGACAAATCCGGATCCTGGCTTGGCTTCTAAATCCTTAATCCGCTGCGCTCGTTTGCCAGCGCCTAGAACCAGCAAGCGCCGCTTAAATGCTGTGCCGCCAACAAGGCTGCCGAGCAACGCGCGCGCCATCGCCAAATACACAAACGCCAGCCCCATCGCGTAAAGTGAATTGGATCGCCACAATGTCATTCCCGGCAAAGCGAAAGCCATTATCGCCATGAAAATTACGCCCAGCGAAATGGCAACGAGCAGGCGCGCAATCGCAAATCGCAACGATTGCAGCGAATCCTGACTATAGACCCCGACGGCCATCGCCGCGAGCTGCACTGCCGAGGCAAAGGTCATCAACGGCCACACACGATTGCCGATATAGTCAATCGCCATGCCGATTTGATTGGCGCGGATCACCCATGCCGTTTCCGCCGCAGCAAGCAGCAGACAAAAATCGACCAGTGCCAAAAAGAGCACGGCGTAGGGCACATAATGCTTGAAAAGCCGGATCATATCGTTGTTCTACGCCGCAAAGGTAAAGTGTCGATTAATTTTACACTGACGCAAGTTACGCCTGATTTTTCGAGGATAATGGGGTTTTGGTGAGTGTAAGGAAACGCTCCGTTGCGCCTTGCCGCAAAACTATCAATGCAATATGGGCCCGATACGTAAGGAGTGTAATACATGGCGATTGTCCCAGTGATTTTATCGGGTGGCGGCGGAACAAGGCTGTGGCCATTGTCGACACCGCAAAAGCCGAAACAGTTTCTGGCGCTGACCGGTGACCGCACCATGTTTCAGCTGACCTTGGACCGGGTGAACGACGCCGACAATTTCGTCGCCCCCATCATCGTCGCCAACGCCGCGCATGCCGATTTGGTCGAGGCGCAATGCGCCAATGACGACGCCATCATTCTGCTCGAACCCTGTGCGCGGAACACCGCTCCTGCAATCGCCCTAGCAGCGCTGGCCGCGAGCGATCCCAAAGCGGTCTTGCTGGTCATGCCCAGCGACCATGTTATCACCGACGTTGCGGCATTTCACGCGGCCACCAACGCAGCCTTGCCTTTGGTCGAGGACGGATGGATGGTCACATACGGCATCGCGCCGACCGGCCCGGAAACCGGCTATGGTTACATTCAAATGGGAGATGCACTTTCCAATGGCCTCCAATCCGTCGCGCGTTTCGTCGAAAAGCCCGATGCTGCTCGCGCAGAGACCATGTTGGCCCAAGGCAACCACAGCTGGAACGGCGGCATATTCCTTTTCCGCGCCGATATCTATTTGAGCGCCTTATCCGTCCACGCCCCCGACATGCTCGCTTCCGCACAGAACGCAATGGCAAAGGCAAACCGCGACGGCAACCGCATCACCCCCAACGCCGAAGCCTTCGCCGCCTGCCCATCCGACAGCATCGATTATGCTGTGATGGAGAAGGCAGAGCGCGTAGCCGTTGTCCCCGTAAAAATGGGCTGGTCCGACGTCGGCAGTTGGGATGCACTTTATGAACTCAACGCCAAGGATCCCGCCGCGAACGCGACCACCGGCACCGCACGTATCGAGGGCGCGACAGGCAATCTGATCCACGCCGACGGCATCCGCGTCTCTATCCACGGCGTCGAGGATCTGATCATCGTCGCTAATGGCCGCGAAGTTATGATTATGCCGAGAGGGAGCAGTCAGAAGGTCAGGGATTTTGCAAAAGACTAAGCCACCGTCCCGTGAAAACCCAAAGGCAGCGGCAGACTTGCCTGCCATGTCGCCACCGGACCGTCGCTTAGCTTTGCGGCGTTTAGCAGATGCAGCTCAGTTTTCCGCACCTTCAGGTTCAGCGTTGTGCCGATCAGCCAACCATCGCGTTCGCCCACCCCATTTGCGGCGAACAGGAATTCCTCGACCAAGTGGTCGTTGCCAAAATCATGCTTGTCATCGCGGCCCTTTTGCCAGTCATACATCGCAATAGCGTGCGGGAACGGCGTGCTGCGGTAGCCGGTGACATGGGTGGTAAAGCGCCGAGCCTGTCCAGCCATCCGCCGGTCGCTTGCCGGGAATTCAGCGGCGATGCGCGTTGCATTCATCTCGGCTTTGCCATCAGGGCGCAAAACTATCTGGGTCAGCATCGGTGTCGGTGCCTTAACGTGCTCGCCGCGTATCAATGCCGAAGCCGACTTCTGGCCAAAGGTCGGATTGGGCTCTAAACAACCATCGAACCTTATCGTGCCGTCTTTTTCCTCCCAGCCATCGGCCAGATGAAAGAACGAGAAAGCCGGCAGTTCAAAGACGCGCCGTTTGCTGAAATCATCCTTGTCGATCACCAGCACCTGCGTGCCCAGTTCAGGCCTCCACACCATGCCCGTTGACAACGGAAACTTGAATTCCTCTTGCAACCAGGGTTGCAAAACAAAGATCAAATGCCGGGCGGTCGCGGTGAAATCGTGGAAATAGCTTTTGCGATCCAGCTTTATCATCTCGGCCTTGGCAAGGCTGCCATCGGGGTTGAGTTTCCAGACAAATGTATCGTCGCCATTCCCGCCGAAATTCCAAACAGTGCCGTCGCGGTCTACCCGAGGATGTGCGGAAAAGGGCATTTGCTTTAGGTCGCGGCGGAACGTTTTTGGTCCCTGCGTGGCGAGTGTTTGCGCATCAAGCATCGTCGCTGACCCGCCTTCCCACAATGCATATAACTGCCCGCCATTGACCAGCACGCTGGTGTTCGCCGCGTTGGTATCGTCGGGGCCATTGATAACTGCGCCGTCTCGGCGTGGGCTGCCAAAGCCGGGCTGGACAATGGCGTTCAGCTTAGTTTCCAACCGCCGTTTGGGCGTATCGACAAAGCGCGCCGCCAGCGTTGCTTGGCCGTCGCGCACTTGCCAGCGCCGGACCAGACCATCACCGTCAAACCAATGCCCCGACGCACTGTCGCCGCGCCGGAACTTGGCCGGGCCGTTGCGGAACAATGTGGTGGAAAGCCCCGCGGGCACTTTGCCCTGCACCAAAGTCAGCGTTTCCTGCGGGACGTCCGCTTCAACATCCGCCACCGCCACCGCCCATCCGGGAGGCGTCGCCCCGGCAAGCGCCATATCGGGCGTAATAATCGCAGCACCAGCAATCAGGCTAGAACCAAGAAATTGGCGGCGGTCGAGGTTGGTCATGGTGTTCTCCATCTGGTCTATTAAGCCCCTCCTCTTTAGGGGAGGGGTTGGGGTGGGGCTTGTAAGGGTTGCGCTGGGCCTCAAGTCCCCACCCCGCTGCGACTAAGCATCACAGATGCCAAGTCTCGCTGCCCCTCCCCTAAAGAGGCGGGGCCAAATCAGTTAATTTCAATGCTGTGCGCATTGTCGCCAGCCTTCACTTCAAACGCCGCATCTGCCCATTTTGCCGGGCCCATATTGCCGACCGCGTTGTTGGAAAAGGCGAAGGGCTCAATCGGCATACCATAAGGGTTAGTGCCCATTTTGCCGTCGCCGTCAATATCGTGGAATGATTTAACTGCATAGCGCCCGGGCTTTAACCCCGCCAGCTGCGTTGCGATTTCGGCCTTGTCGGCTGTGATCATAATCAATCGCACCGGCGCGGCCTTGTCATTATAGGCATCTTCGCTATCGACCAACACGCCCATCACCGCGCCTTGGGTTTCGGCAATGCCGGTGAAGCTGAGCGTCAACGTCGCATTGCCATCTTGCGCCATGGCGGCTGCGGAAAAACTAACGCCGGTCATGGCGATTGCGATAAAGGCTGATTTCAATTGGTTCATGTCACTTGCTCCTGTTGAGTGATTTGCTAGGGATGAAAACCAGATGACAGCGACCGCGCCCCTCGACAAATCCCCTTACGCCAACCGCACGGAATATTGCGCGAAATGACCGATAATGCCGTTCACGCATCGCCAACGGCGACACTGGAAACGCCAACGGCGACACTGGAAACGCCAACGGCGACACCGATAGCGCCAACGGCAGCCGCTGTTTCGCCAAAGGAAGCAGGCTTCGGCGCGCGGCACCGCACAAGCTATCTGCTTGCCATCGGCATCGGCGTGGTCATGGCGATCATCGCGCCGCTTCAAACCGATCAGATCGCATTGCCGCCGCGATTGGCCTATTGGCAAATCCTGATGCTATCGGGCGCGACGCTCGGCCTTGGCGTTACCGAATTGGTTGAACGCTGGGGCCGTCTGCACCGTTGGCCATGGCTAGAGGTGCCGTTGATCGGCACCCTCATCGCACTGCCGCTGACGATGATCGTCATGGGAACCGGCGCGATGTTCTTTGGAGCGAACGCCAGCGGCATATTCCGTTTCAGCTATAATTTCGGCATCACCGCGTTAATCAGCATCGCGATTACGGCATTGGGTCATGCGATCAACAGCAATAAAGGCAGCGCACCGCCAAGCCCCACACGCATCATCCCCGCCGAAGCCCCGCCGCAAGCAGCGCCGCCCCCACCCCAACCATCAGCGCAAGCCAACCGCTTCGCCGAGCGCCTGCCCCTACCCCTGCGCAGCCTGCCGGTCATCGCGCTGCAAGCCGAAGACCACTATCTCCGCGTTCATTTCGCGGGAGGCCAATCCACCCTGATCCTGCTCCGCCTGTCCGACGCCATCGCCGAGCTGCCCGCCGACGCCGGAGCCCAAACCCACCGCAGCTGGTGGGTAGCAAAGGAAGCTGTGCGCAGCGTGGCAAAGGGAGACGGGAGGGCGACGTTGATCGTCGAGGGCGGTGTTGAGGCGCCGGTGAGCCGGAGTTTTTATAAGGTGCTGGGGGATAAGGGGTGGTTGGGGTGAGTTTGCCATATCGAAGGGGTTGAAATTGGCTAAGTAACCACAACATACCTAAATTGAATTAGCTTGGGGGCACGCTTTGCTGAATTTAAATGTTGCTGCTTGGGCCGGAGACCATCTTAACCGCGAAGAAGAAGGCCAAACTGTCGCCAACTATTTGGTGTCACGTTCTCTGGCGCGTTTGGATTCTGGTATCCAAGACGGTTTCGTTTTTGCCATTCAAGGCGAATATGGCGAAGGCAAAAGCTATTTTCTTCGCAATCTGGCGCGTCAGTTGAATCAAGAACACCCTGTTGCTTTTATCGACGCATGGGAAAGCGATACAATTGGTTCGCCCTATATGGCGTTGCTGAATGCCCTCGACACTGCTCTGAAAGCATTTCTTGCCAAGGATAGCAAATCTCAAAAGGCGGGTCGTATGATCGGCAAGTCTGGAGCTGTACTTGGCGCCGCCATTAAGGGCGCAGGTAAGAAGGCGGCAGAAAAGTACTTGGGCGACAGCATCGGTGAAACTGTTGCTGAAATTTCAGGCCTTCCGGAAACTAGGACGAAAAGCAAGTCCGACGACAAAGCAGGTGACATCGGCAGTCACGCCATCGCAGAGGGCATGGCCGAATTTTCCAACATAAACGAAGTCTATGCCCTCGGCCCGAAAGCGACGCTTAACGAGCTACGATTGCATCGGATGGCGCGCACGGCATTAGTTGAATTAAAAGCGGCGATGGCCACTATTGTGCAGAACCTGCGCGTCGGCAAAGATAAAAAGGCTCCGATCTTCATTTTCGTTGACGAATTGGACCGGTGCAGCCCGAGGTATGCAGTAGCGATCTTGGAGGAAATCAAACGTCTATTCGACTTACCTGGGGTAATCTTTGTGCTCGGTATGCAGCCGCAGCAATTGGCGATGTCGATCAAGGGCGTTTACGGAACTGACTTTGACGGGGCATCCTATTTGGAGCGACTCATTCACTACCGCTATACACTCTCGTCATCGCCGCTTGACGACTTCATCACGAGCTGCTTGGCGCGCGAAGCATTGCCGGAGCATGCGTTTTCCGATGATATTTGGGGCAGGACGATAGCGGAGTGCGTTGCGTCGGTATTCAATAACAAGGGACTTAAGCCTCGTGCAGTGGAACGATCAATTGAAAAAATGCGGACCGCTGCGTTTGCTTGCCAGCATAAAGGGTGGCTTGATCCAACCTACCTAGCGTTAAAATGTTGCGAAACTGAAACAGCGCATGCCTCACTGGCCCCAATGCGCAGCCTCCGAGGCGATTATGTATATCTAGAAAGTAGCTTCTCAAAGGTGAAAACGTCGTTGAACACAGACGACCATCAGTTGATCACGTTTCTTCCAAAAATTGCTGGAAAAAATTCATCAGTCGTTTCAGAAAAGTTAAAAAATCCTAATTCAGGCGAAGCTGCGGCAGCGGTAATAATCCGAGAATATGAAAATCGGATTGGCTACAACGGTTCCAGCATTCTACAGTATTATAGTATTTTACTTCAAAAGGTGGCTGCATTTTCCCGCGGTGACACAATCCAAATCACCGGCGTTATCTCGTCTAACTAAATACACTCTCTACAAACACAGTCGGCGTATCGACCTAAGCTTGGTCTAAAGGACCTCCCCGTCGCCCCGCACTTGATGCGGGGCTTGGCTTTCGCGCGACCTTGGATGTGTCGCCGTTCACTGCCGGGTTGGAAAAAGCCTTCCCCCCTTCGGCTTCGCTCAGGACAGGTCAAGTCAAGCACGGGGCGACGCGGTTTAGGGGGCCGCACTTGATGCGGGGCTTGGCTTTCGCATCCGTCCGAACAAGCAAGCGCGTTGGTGTCACTAGCCGCATAAAAGCAGTACTTCGACAGGCTCAGCACAAACGGTTTTGATGTTTGATTCCGCTCCAGCCTAGCCCCCAATCGCCGCAATAAACTCAGTCGGCGTAACAATCTTCGTCCGCCCGTATGTCTTCAATGCCAACAACCCTGCGCATTTATCGCCAGTGACTAGATAATCTGCACCTCCGGTGTGCGCCATGCCAAGCAAGAAGATATCCAGTGGATCGTCAATCTCTTTGGCTATCGGCGCTGGCACAACAATGATTGCTTGCCGCAAATGATTCATCATTCGACCGACGCGGTGAGGCTGCAGATTAGTCTTGAATTTGGCATAGCGACTGGCTCGACGGATTTCATCTAGCTGGAAAGTTGATGTCACCAACAAAAATTTCTTATCGCGCCATGCCTCATAAATCAATTCGGGCGAATTGCCCGGTGTTATCAACGCGCTGAAAAGTACGTTGGTATCAATAACAACGCGCACCTAATTTTTCTGAGAACGCGCCCAGTCAAGGGCCTCATCAATTATTGATTCAAGTTCTTCCTGTGGCGTATTGGCATTGGCAGCCTTAGCCTCCGCGACCGCTTGATGAAAAATTTGATCACGCACAGCTTCTTCGACAAAACGCGATAAATCACCCTTTCGTCCACCGCTCTCCGCCAGATACATGCGAACTGACCGGTCAACATCTTCCGATACCGCCAAATTCCATCTTACGTTCGCCATAAATCACCATCCGCATTGAGTGTATATGCGCTTATACACCTATGCGCCTAAATATGCAATCACTCCCCCACCGTCCACACAAACGGCGTCATCCTAAATCTTCCCTCTCCGGTGGGAGAGGGTTGTGCAGACTTATGACCCTGAGCATGGCGAAGGGGAATTAATCGAAGCTGGGTGAGGGGTTGGGAGCTATGGATAACGCACGCCCCCTCACCAACTGCGCCTAAGCAGCAAGCTGCTAAGGCTGCATATCCTCTCCCAAGGGGAGAGAATGAACGGTCACTCCCCCACCGCCCAAACAAACGGCGTCAAGCCGCGTTCCCGCTCATTAAACACTAGCACGCGGCCTGCTGGTGGGGCGCTGCGTTGGGGGCAATCGGGACGGGTGCAGGCGCGGCAGCCTAGGCCTATCGGGGTTGCCTCGCCGGTCTTTAAGTCGATGCCGCGCGCGGCGGCCAAGGGCGCGGCAAGGCTGGCGTCTAGGCCCAGACCGATGACGAATTCTGCGCGGATGGCGCCTTCTGGTCTTAGCTGCGGTTGCACGGTGCGGGCGATGGTGAACCATCGAGCATGGCCCCCGCCGGACGCTGAACCGGAGTCTCCCAATTCGACCAGGTGTTTGACCAGTTGCCCTGGGCGGTCGAACGCGGCGTGTAGCCTCCACAATGGGCAACGGGCGTCGGTTTCGACCAACGGTGATCCGCTGGCCCCGGCATAGCGTTTGCTGCTTTGCCCAGCGCGATCGATGCGCAGCATAAAGAACGGCAGGCCGCGCGCGCCTATGCGTTGCATCGTCGTCAACCGGTGCGCGACCTGTTCAAAGCCTGCGCCAAATCGGCGTTGTAGCAGCTCGATATCATAGCCGGTGGCTTCGCAGGCGCGCAGGAAACGGGCATAGGGCATCATGATCGCGGCGGCGAAATAGCTGATCAGGTGGCGGCGGTAAAAGCGCTCGCTGGCGCGTTCGGCAAAATCTGCGCCTTTGACCAGCGCGTCGATCTCGCTGCGCAGTTCAAGATTGGCAAGCTCACTGGCGGCGGCAAAGGTGCGGCTAGCGGGGTCTAGTAATTCGGACAGTTGCAGTTGGCGCGCGTGGAGGTCGAGCCGTTTGAGTTTGTCGGTCAGGACGTCGACGGGCAGGACGCGGATGCTCAGCTGGTGTTTGACGCGCAGCCGCTCGGCGATTGCACCGTATACGTCGGCGCTGGTCAGGCGCAGTTCGTCGGCGAGCGCCTCGGCCTGCGCATCCAAATCGGCGAAGTGGTTGCGCCAGCGTTCGATTTCACTGCGGACAGCGGCGATGGCGTCGGCCTCTTGCGACGCGGGGCCGCCGCCTCCAGTCAGCCGGTCAAACGCCCGGGCAAAGGCCTCGGCAGCATCGGGGGCAGCGGCGATCCAGTCTTCCAATTGCAACCGGTCTAGGTTGAGGTCAGCGAATAACGGGTCGGACAAGCGACGTTTCAGCGCCTCGACGCCACCGCCAGGGGTTGCCCCCGTCAGCGTGCGTGCGTCAAAATCGAACCGTTCGGCAAGGCGCAGCAAGATCGCGGCGGTCATCGGCCGTTGGTTGCGCTCGATCAGGTTTAGGTAACTTGCCGACACCGCCAGCGCTTCGGCCATTGCCGTCTGGGTTAAGCCATTGGCGCGGCGGATGCGGCGAACAGCGGCTCCGGCGAAAAGTTTTTGGTCTGCCATATGCGGAGCTATGTCACAATTATTACAATATGACAAGATTAAACCCATTTATTGCAACGCACACACAACATTTATGACAAATTTGACTGGCTTCTGTGCGCGACATTAGTCACCTTACAGACATAACGACTCTCCCCAGCTAAGGATTTGTCATAATGACCTATCAAACCGAAATTTCCGCAGCCAGCCAATTGATCGGCGCGCAAAACGGCACATGGGATTCGATCAGCCCCGAAGCCGTCGCTCGTATGCGCTTGCAAAACCGCTTTCAAACCGGCCTCGACATTGCCCGCTACACCGCGAACATCATGCGCGCCGATATGGCAGCCTATGACGCTGATCCGGCGCAATACACCCAATCGCTAGGCTGCTGGCACGGCTTTATCGCGCAGCAAAAGATGATCTCGGTCAAGAAGCATTTTGGCACAACCAAGGGCCGCTATCTCTATCTCTCCGGCTGGATGATCGCTGCGTTGCGCAGCGAATTTGGCCCGCTGCCCGATCAATCGATGCACGAAAAGACCAGCGTTCCGGCACTGATCGAAGAGCTTTACACCTTCCTACGCCAGGCCGATGCGCGCGAATTGAACATATTGTTCCGCGATCTCGATAAAGCGCGCGAAGCTGGCAATTCAGCTGCTGAAGCCGAATTGATGCACAAAATCGAGAATTACGAAACGCACGTCGTTCCCATCATAGCCGACATCGACGCCGGCTTTGGCAACGCAGAAGCCACCTATTTGCTGGCGAAAAAGATGATCGAGGCGGGTGCATGCGCGCTCCAAATCGAAAACCAAGTATCGGATGAAAAACAATGCGGCCACCAAGACGGCAAAGTCACCGTTCCGCATGAAGATTTCCTGCAAAAGATCCGCGCCTGCCGCTATGCCTTTCTCGAACTCGGCGTACCCGATGGCATCATCGTTGCGCGCACGGACTCGCTGGGCGCTGGCCTGACCAAACAGATCGCAGTTTCCAAAGAAGCGGGCGATTTGGGCGACCTGTATAACAGCTTCCTCGATTGCGAGGAAATTGACCCGACAACCGCGCAAAATGGCGATGTCATCCTGAACCGCAATGGCAAGTTGCTTCGTCCAAAGCGCCTGCCGTCGAACCTGTTTCAATTTCGCTCTGGCACTGGCGAAGACCGCTGCGTGCTCGATTGCATCACCTCGTTACAGAACGGTGCGGACCTGATTTGGATCGAAACCGAAAAGCCGCATATTGAACAAATTGCCGGCATGGTTGACCGCATCCGCGAAGTCGTTCCCAATGCAAAGCTTGCCTATAACAACTCGCCAAGCTTTAACTGGACTTTGAATTTCCGCCAGCAAGTGTTCGATGCTTGGTCGAGTGAAGGCAAAGATGTTTCAGGTTATGATCGCCCGAACCTGATGAGCGCATCCTATGACGACACCGATCTGGGAATCGAAGCAGACAAGCAAATCCAAAACTTCCAGCGCGATTCAGCCAAACGGGCGGGAATTTTCCACCACCTGATCACTCTGCCGACCTATCACACCGCAGCGCTCAGCACCGATAATCTGGCGAAGGACTATTTCGGCGAAATGGGCATGCTCGGTTATGTTGCTGGCGTTCAGCGCAAGGAGATCCGCCAAGGCATCGCTTGTGTGAAGCACCAGAACATGTCCGGCTCTGACATTGGCGACGAGCACAAAGAATACTTTGCAGGTGAAGCTGCATTGAAAGCAGGCGGCGCAGACAACACGATGAACCAGTTTAGCCAAGCAGCCTAATTACAGATAACGACGAAAGGAAAATCGCAATGACTGAACCATCCCGTTCCCGTGCCGTTCTTTCGAGCGAAGATTTCAAGCTTTTGCGCACAGCGTTGGAGCATTATTTGCCAATAATCGCTGACGCCGAAGACAGCAAGAAATTTGCGCGGCTTTATCACCGCCTCGGCAGCGCGATGGGGCGCTAACACCTGTTTTCCTGGGGAGGAAAAACCGCCTTGTGCCGCCGGTAGCAATATCGGCGGCATTTTTCTTGGGACAACGCAAGCATGCCGGGGCGCACCAACGAATAATTAACCTAAAAACCGCTATGAGCTATCGCTATAGAGACAGCGCGCATCGCGGAATGGCAACATGGACAATATCTTAAAACTCATCGTTGGCTGCCTAGGCTTGGTCGGGCTTATCGTAATGATCGTTCCGAATTCGGATCCGTTGGCTTCAAAAAAGGTCAGAGCTGAGGGCATCCCGCCCGCCTCCATTAATCCGACCGGTGAAGCCACTGCGCCGCCGCCGCCGCCGCCCGCCGCCGCTCCCCAAGATCAAGACAACGCCAGCGGGTTTGTCGTCGAAGATTATGATATCAATAATTTCGGGAAACCCATGGTTGACCCGACCCCGCCGGGCCAACGCAACCAGAATACGCAGCAGCAAGAACAAACGGAGCAGCAGCAGAGCAATCTCGCGCAGCCACAAATCGGCGGAACGAATTCTATCGGGCCGGCAGTACCACCTCCGCCTCCACCCGCGACTTGACAGCGATTACACAAAAACCCCGGCCTGTGGATCCACAAGCCGGGGTTTTTTTGTGCAGATAATTCTAGCAGAGTTTAGGCCAGATCAAAACGATCCGCATTCATGACTTTGACCCAGGCCTTGACGAAGTCTTTGACGAACTTCAGCTCATTGCCAGTTTCAGCATAGATCTCCGCTGTTGCGCGCAGTTGCGCGTTTGATCCAAAGACCATGTCCGCGCGGGTGGCACGCCATTTTTCCTGACGACCGCTACGCTGATAGCCGACAAACTCTTCGTCCTGGCTGCCGTCGACAGCGGTCCAATATGTCTCCATATCCAGCAGATTGATAAAGAAGTCAGTTGTGAGCTGACCAACGCGATTGGTAAATACACCGTGTGGACGGCTGTCATGGTTGGCACCCAATACGCGCAAACCGCCGACTAAAACCGTCATTTCCGGCGCCGAAAGCCCCAGCAGCTGCGCACGATCAAGCAGCAGTTCCTCAGTTTTCACCGTGTATTTCTTGGCAGCATAGTTGCGGAAGCCGTCAACTTTAGGCTCAAGGAATTCGAAGCTTTCAACGTCAGTCCACTCCGCCGTCGCGTCACCGCGTCCGCCGGCAAATGACACGGAGATATCAAAACCTGCGTCTTTTGCCGCTTTTTCGACAGCTGCAGTGCCCGCCAACACAATCGCATCCGCCATCGACAAATTACCGCGCAATGCACCGATCTTTGCGAGCGTTGCATCAAGTTCGGCAGGCTCGTTCGCCGCCCAATCCTTTTGCGGAGCCAGACGAACACGCGCGCCATTGGCACCGCCGCGATGGTCGGAGTTGCGATAGGTCGATGCCGAAGCCCATGCGGCTTTGACAAGCTGCCCAACCGACAATCCGCTCGACAATATCGCCGACTTAAATGCAGCAACATCACCGTCCGACGGCGCAGTTCCCGCTGGAACTGGATCCTGCCAAATCAAATCTTCGGCAGGAACTTCTGGGCCCTTATAACGGATCTTTGGCCCCATATCGCGGTGAAGCAATTTGAACCATGCACGCGAAAATGCGTCATCCAGCGCCGCCTGATCGTCGCGGAAACGTTCCGAAATTACCCGATAGGCCGGGTCCATTTTCAGCGCCATATCCGCGGTGGTCATCATTGTAGGGACCTTTTTCGAAGGATCGCGCGCGTCGGGCGCCATGTCTTCAATGTCCTGATTGATTGGCTGCCATTGTTGCGCACCCGCTGGGCTGTGTATCAGTTCATAATCATATTTGAACAACAAACGGAAATAGTCGCCGCCCCATTGCGTTGGGTTGTTCGACCATGGCCCTTCGATCCCAGACGTGGTGATGTTGCCTTTGCTGATTTCGTCTGCGTCGGTCAGCCAACCAAAGCCTTGCTGTTGCAAAGATTCTGATTCTGGGCTGTTGCCGAAAGTATCCGATGGAGCGGCACCGTGCCCCTTTCCAAAGGCGTGTCCACCAGCAGTCAACGCGACGGTTTCTTCATCGTTCATAGCCATCCGTGCAAAGGTTTCGCGCATGTCACGTGCCGAAAGCAACGGATCAGCGTTGCCGCCCGGGCCTTCTGGATTCACATAGATCAAACCCATCTGGATTGCCGCCAGCGGATTTTCCAACTCCATGCTGCGATCAGGCTGAATACGAGTTTCCACGCCCTGATCGACCCACAGCTCTTCGACACCCCAATAGGTATCACGCTCGGGTTCAAACACGTCGGCACGACCGCCGCCAAAACCGAACACAGGTCCGCCCATCGATTCAATCGCTACATTGCCAGTCAGGATGAACAAATCAGCCCAGCTGATGTGCTTGCCATATTTCTGTTTGATCGGCCACAAAAGGCGGCGCGCTTTATCGAGATTGCCGTTATCGGGCCAGCTATTGAGCGGAGCAAAACGCTGCTGTCCGCTATTGCCGCCACCACGACCATCGGCGGTACGATAGGTACCAGCCGCATGCCATGTCATACGAATGAAAAACGGACCGTAGTGGCCGTAATCAGCAGGCCACCAAGGCTTGCTATCGGTCATTAGCGCGGTCAGGTCGGCCTTGAGCGCAGCATAATCAATCTCGCTGAATGCTTTTGCATAATCAAAATCCGCATCCATCGGGTCTGGCGACACGCCACCCTGATGGAGAATATCGACAGGCAGCGCCTCTGGCCACCAATCCTTGTTCGTACGGCCGAGCAGCGAACGTGCAAAGTCTTTATTGACGGGGCAACCGGCACCGGTGTCAATTGGGGTTTGGTCATTCATTGGAGCTCTCCTTTAACAAAAATACATTGGGGCCGATTTGTGATCGACCAATGACAATTCTGTATTATCTGGCCAAATATATTTAGCCATCCGATTTTTCGATGCACAGTTAGTGAACCAGTCGATTTAACGACCAATCGACGACCCCGGCTATTGCGCGGTCCAGCCTCCATCCATCGACAGGTTCGCGCCGGTAATCGCCCCAGCAGCATCGCCGCACAGATATAGCGCAAGCGAGGCAAGCTGTTCAATCTTCACAAACTGCTTTTGCGGCTGCCCCGCCAACAGCACATCGTTGATCACTTGATCGCGGGTAAGTCCGCGCGTCTTCATCGTATCGGGTATCTGGTTTTCGACCAAAGGCGTCCAGACGTAGCCGGGGCATATGCAGTTGACGGTAATGCCATCGCGCGCAACTTCCAAAGCGACCGTTTTGGTCAACCCTGCAATCCCGTGCTTTGCCGCATTATATGCGCTTTTATAGGGCGAGGCGACGAGGCTGTGCATCGACCCAGTGTTGATAATCCGCCCCCATCCCTTTGCCTTCATCGCGGGCAAGGCCGCTTTGGTAGTGTGAAAGGCAGAGGACAAAATGATCGCAAGGATAGCGTCCCATTTGTCATCGGGGAATTCATCGACCGGCGAAACGTGTTGGATGCCGGCATTGTTAATCAAGATATCGGGCGCACCCAGTTTTGCTGTGCAATCAGCAACCATCGCTCGAATTTCATCGGGCTTGCTCATATCGGCACCGCTGTGCAGCGCGCCTGCGTTGCTGGTACGGATCAAATCCTCAACATAGCCATCTATTTCCGCCTGATCGCCAAAACCGTTGATCATCACATTGGCGCCTTCTGCGGCCAATGCGCGCGCATAGCCAAGGCCAATGCCGCTGGTGGAGCCGGTGATGAGGGCGGTTTTGCCTTTAAGAAACATAGCGGTGCAGTCCTTTTTCGGGAGAAGAAAGCAATCGCTTCATCCTTGCGCTTTTAACGCAAAACCGCAATGCTTGATCGACAACGCGACAAGGGAGAATCGCCATGCGCCTCGATGACATAGACCCAATGGGCAACATCAATGACCAAGGGTCTGGTGGCGGTGGCGGGTTTAACCTAGGCGGCGGTGGCGGTGGCGGTATGGGTTCACTCCTAATCGGATTGCTGCCTTTGTTGCTTGGGCGCAAAATGGGCTGCGGGACGATTGCAATTTTGGCGATTGCCGCGTTTTTCATATTCGGCGGCGGGATGTCGTTTTTGACCGGACCGACATCGACACCGACCGAACAGTCGGCAGGCTCTGGCGGAACGAAGGCATGCGACACAGAATCTGAGCTTTTTGCGTGCCGCGTGTTCACGTCAACCGAAGCAACATGGACGCAAATTTTTGCTGATGCAGGCCAACGATATCAGCCAGCTAAGCTAGAATTCTATCAGGGTGGCGGCCAATCTGGCTGCGGCGCAGCGGCGTCGGCGATGGGTCCATTTTACTGCCCTTCGGATAAAAGCGTATATCTAGACACCGGATTTTTCGAGCAGTTAAAACAAATGAGCGGCGGTGGTGATTTCGCCTATGCTTATGTCGTAGCGCACGAAATGGGACACCATATTCAGAACATTACTGGCATCGCCGATAAAGTGCGTGATCGACAGGCGCGTGTCAGCGAGGCCGATGGCAACCAATTGCAAGTCCGCATGGAATTACAGGCGGATTGCTACGCTGGTGTCTGGGCCGCGAAAAATTCGCAGCGCATGGAGGCTGGTGACGTCGAAGAAGGGATGCGTGCTGCCAATTCGATTGGCGATGACAAGTTGATGAAGGAAGCAGGCCGCTCGCCAGTGGAAAGCATGTTCACGCATGGTAGCAGCGAGCAGCGCATGGCGGCATTGCAGCAGGGATTGAAGACGGGTGATCCAGCACAGTGTAATTTCTTCAGAGGCATATTCTGACGCCGCACAACAAAAAGCACCGTCGCCCCAGCGAAGGCTGGGGCCCATCGCGCCTCTCAAAAAGGCACCGCGTTAATGGGATAGGCGAGATAGGCACCAGCCTTCGCTGGTGCGACGGAGAGTAAGAGTGAAGCTAACCGATTGCCACAATATCGAGGATTTCCGGCGGTTGGCGCAAAAGCGCCTGCCTTCGCCGATCTTTCATTATATCGACGGCGCCGGTGACGATGAAGTGACCAAGCGGCGCAACACCAGCGCCTTTAACGATTGTGACCTTGTGCCCAATGTACTGGCGGGCGTAGCGAATATCGACATGTCCACCACCGTCATGGGCAAAAAGATCGGAATGCCGCTATTGCTATCGCCCACGGCATTACAGCGGCTGTTCCACTGGCAAGGGGAGCGTGCAGTTGCGGCGGTGGCGGAGCGGTTTAACACATGGTTCGGCATTTCCAGCCTAGCCACCGTCAGCATCGAGGAAATCGGCGCAGCGATCAAAACGCCCAAAATGTTTCAGCTGTATATCCACAAAGACAAGGGCCTGAACCGGTCGATGGTTGAACGCTGCAAAGCGGCAAATTTCGATGCGATTACCTTGACCGTCGATACAATCGTTTCAGGCAATCGTGAACGATGCCAGCGCACAGGCTTCACCTCCCCGCCGCGCTTTACGCCGTCGTCGGTGCTCAGCTATGCAACGCACCCGGCATGGGTTGCGAACTATCTGTTCCGCGAGAAATTCGCTTTGCCCAATCTGGATACCCATGTCGGCCAAGGGACGAATGTCGCGGTATCGATCGCGGACTATTTCAATACGATGCTCGACCAATCCATGGATTGGAAAATGGCGGAGGCTGTGCGCGCCGATTGGGGCGGTCAGTTTTGCCTGAAAGGCGTGATGTCAGTCGCGGACGCGCGGCGCGCTGTCGACATCGGCGCAACCGCGATCATGGTGTCAAACCATGGCGGGCGGCAACTCGATGGATCGCGCAGCCCGTTTGACCAGATATCCGAGATTGCCGATGCCGTGGGAGGTCAGATCGACATCATCTGCGACGGTGGCATCCAGCGCGGCACGCATGTTTTGAAAGCACTGGCAGCGGGCGCAACAGCCTGTTCGGGCGGGCGACTGTATTTGTATGCGCTGGCCGGAGCTGGAGAGGCTGGCGTGGAGCGGGTTATGGGTAAACTGCACGATGAGATCGAGCGCGATATGAAGCTGATGGGGGTTAAGTCCGTGGGCGAACTGGACCGTAGCATGTTGCGTTACCGGTGACGGCCTACTCGATCCTTGATCTCGTGTCTGTCGTTGAAGGCGGAACGGTCGGCACCGCATTAGCGAACGCCGCCGACTTTGCGGCGCACGCCGAAAGCTTGGGCTTCACGCGATACTGGGTGGCCGAACATCATGGCATGAAAGGCATCGCGAGCGCCGCAACTTCGGTTGTCATCGGCCACATCGCGGCGGCGACAAAGACGATCCGCGTCGGTTCTGGCGGCATCATGCTGCCCAACCACAGCCCGCTGGTGATCGCCGAACAGTTCGGCACTTTGGATGCGCTCTATCCCGGACGCATCGACCTCGGCCTAGGTCGCGCACCCGGCAGCGACCAGCGCGTTGCCGCCGCGATCAGGCGGACACTCGATAGCGACCCCAATGCCTTCCCGCGCGACGTGATGGAGCTGCAAAGCTATTTCGCTGACGATGGCCGAACGGGAATCGTTGCCACGCCGGGCGCTGGCGCGGATGTGCAGCTCTACATCCTCGGCAGCAGCCTTTACGGCGCACAAGTCGCCGCTGCTTTGGGCCTACCGTTTGCCTTCGCCAGCCACTTTGCGCCAGCGGCCTTGGACGAAGCGCTGCATGTCTATCGCAGCGGATTTCGGCCGAGCGCAGTGTTGGACGCGCCTTATGCGATGGCGGCGATGAATGTGATTGCCGCAGAAACCGACGCCGAGGCGCAGTTCCTTGCCAGTTCGATACAGCAGAGTTTTGTCGCTTTGCGCACGGGCAACCCAAGGCAAATGCCGCCGCCGGTGGAGGGCTATCTCGACACCCTGCCCCCGAATGCCGTTGCCGCGTTGCAAGATGTGCTGTCGTGCAGCGCGATTGGGTCTGCCGAAACGGTGGGCGCAGGCGTCGCTGCGTTTTTAGAGCGGACGGGCGCGGATGAGGTGATTGTGGCCTGTTCGGTGTTCGACCAAGCGTTGCGTAAACGGAGTTTGGTTTTGACCGCAGAGGTGCTTGCGGCGCTGAATTGACTTGTTACCAAATTTTGGTAACTTTGCCGCATGGTAGCAAAAAACACATCGGTCGCGTTGGGCGACAAGCTGGAAAAGTTCGCAGCGGAGCAGGTTGCATCGGGCGCCTACGGTTCGGTGAGCGAAGTCCTTCGGGCGGGCGTTCGGATGTTGGCCGAACGTGAGACCAAGATTGAGACTTTGCGGCAGGCCCTCATCGAAGGCGAAAATAGCGGCTCTGCTGGGGAATGGGATTTGCAGGCCTTTCTTGAGGAACGGCGCAAAGAATATCGCAACGCTGCGTGAGCCGAACAATACAAATTTGCCGCAAGGCCAAGGCCGAAATCGCGGCGATTTGGGACTATACCGCGCGCGAACATGGTATTGGCCAAGCCGACAATTATGTTGCGGCCATGGATCGCGTGATGGCGATGGCGTTGCAGTTTCCAGAAATAGGCACCGACTATGGCGACGTCCGCAAAGGATACCGAAAGCTACTGTCAGGCTCACACTTGGTTTTCTACATCCCGCATGAAGGTGGCATCGAGGTCATCCGCGTGCTGCATGTCAGGGAAGATATTCCAGCGAAATTGGCAGAGTGACGGGTGCGTTGCATGCACCATCATCGCAATCTGGAATGTTACGCATAACCGTGATTGCGCAACTGCAACGTCCAAAGAAGGTAAAAGAGGCGGAGAGAAGGAGAGAGGGGCCAGGACGCGCTAGCCCTCTCGCCCTCATGTCTCTTTTACATATGCTTTCACCGTTGCTGGCTTGGCATTGAGTCTGGGAGCTTATGGCACCAAGCACCGGAAGCCCAATTTAGTATTGTTTCCCAGAAATTACCCCGGATTTAGCGAGCTACCGCAGAATTTTAGCTTTGTCGGCATGAACGCGGCGAATGATTTGTGCGAATTTTGTGCTGTCTGCTTGAGTAAAATCCGCACCAGCTGTTGCATAGTTGATGCCTACGCCGCCGCAATATGCGGTAAACACCGAATGCATCGGTACGCCTTCTAAACTCCAAACCACCTTGCGAGATTCGGCGCAATCGACGGCGTTACTTTCAACATTGACGCTCATGCCATGTTGACCATCAAACGCGTGGATGAAATCGTCTTGTACTGCCTTCCATAAATCATACACTTCGCGCTGATCGCTGGTGTCAACGCCAGCAGTTCCGCCGTTGATTTGTCCGGCAACCACTTTCACCTCGCTTAGCCACTCGCAGCGAATTACGGGATATTCCCCGACACCCTCTGATAAAGGTTTATCTGGCAGCACCTTGCATGTTTCTGGCAAACCAGGCGTGGAAAGCGGATGATTGTCTTGTGCGGAAGCAGTGTTTGAGAGTGCTATGCCCAAAGCTAACATAGCGTAAAGTCCAGTGGCGCGTGCGCTATCCATCAATAAACCCTAGCCTTTGGCTTAATATACTCCACCTCATCGGTCAGCGTGTATTCGTGCACGGGCCTGCTATCCAGCCTTACAGCGCCGCCTTTGCCGCCCCAGCCTTCGAACCATGACACGGTGTGCTTCATCCAGTTTTCGTCGTCGCGGTTGGGGAAGTCTTCGTGCGCGTGGGCGCCGCGGCTTTCCTTGCGGGCGTTGGCGCTTTCGATGGTGCAGACGGCTTGGCTCATCAGATTGTCGAGCTCCAGCGTCTCGATCAAATCGGTGTTCCAGATCAGACTACGGTCCGAAATTACGATATCCTGCATCCGCGCGTTGACCTTTTGCATGATTGTACAGCCTTCTGAAAGCAACGCGTTGTCGCGGAATACGGCAGCGTGTTTTTGCATCGTCTGTTGCATTTCCAAACGCACTTGCGCGGTCGGCGAACCGCCCTTGGCATTGCGGAAATGGTCGAGACGGGTAAGCGCCAGATCGGCTGAATCCGCAGGCAATGGCTTATGCGGCGCATTTGGGGTCAGCGTTTCTTTCAAGTGCAGGCCCGTCGCACGGCCAAAGACGACCAAATCGATCAGCGAGTTAGACCCCAGACGGTTGGCACCATGCACCGAAACACACGCCGCTTCGCCGACGGAATATAGCCCTTTGACCACCACTTCTGGATCATCACCGACTTTGGTGACAACCTGCCCGTGATAATTGCAAGGAATGCCGCCCATGTTGTAATGCACCGTCGGGCAAACCGGCAAAGGCTGCCGCGTCAGGTCGACACCTGCGAAAATCTTGCCCGATTCAGTAATCCCCGGCAAGCGTTCGGCCAACACTTTGGGATCGATATGGTCGAGATGCAGATAGATGTGGTCTTTGCCCGGGCCAACGCCGCGGCCTTCGCGCATTTCCAGCGCCATTGAACGCGACACCACGTCGCGCGATGCCAGATCCTTTGCTGAAGGCGCATAGCGTTCCATGAACCGCTCGCCCTCGGAATTGGTCAGATAACCACCCTCGCCGCGCGCACCTTCGGTAATCAGCACACCCGCGCCGTAGATACCGGTCGGGTGGAACTGCACAAACTCCATGTCTTGCAAAGGCAGACCAGCGCGCAGCACCATACCGCCACCATCGCCAGTACAAGTATGCGCCGACGTCGCGCTATAATAAGCACGGCCATAGCCGCCCGTTGCCAGCACCACCGAATGCGATTTGAAACGGTGGATGCTGCCATCCTCCATGCACAAAGCAATCACGCCCCGGCACTCGCCATCTTCCATAATCAGGTCGAGGGCAAAATATTCGATGAAGAAATCTGCGTCGTATTTCAGGCTCTGTTGATACAGCGCGTGGAGCATCGCATGGCCGGTGCGGTCAGCCGCCGCACAGGTGCGCTGCACCGGCGGGCCTTCGCCCATATTCTGCATATGCCCGCCAAAGGGGCGCTGATAGATCGTGCCATCGTCGTTGCGCGAGAACGGAACGCCAGCATGTTCCAGTTCGTACACAGCTGCGGGTGCTTCACGCACCATATATTCAATCGCGTCTTGGTCGCCCAGCCAATCCGACCCCTTTACGGTGTCGTACATGTGCCATGTCCAATGGTCGGGCGAGTTGTTTTGCAATGACGCCGCAATACCGCCCTGTGCCGCAACAGTATGCGAACGCGTGGGGAAAACCTTTGTGATACAAGCGGTTTTCAGGCCAGCCTCTGCCGCACCCATTGTTGCCCGCAGACCGGAACCGCCTGCCCCTACGACAACAACGTCATAAGTATGATCGATAATCTTATAGGAATCGGACATCAAACAGGAGCTCCGGTAAAGGCATGTTTGGCGACCATGAAAATGCCGAATGCGGCAGCGCCAATGACGTAAAAGTTCAAAAGCGTAAGCACGGCAAACTTATTGCCGTCTTCATGGACATAATCTTCGATCAACACTTGTAACCCCAAACGGACATGCCAGAAAATACTAACCAGCATCAGGATCATCGGCACAGCAACCGACGGTTGCGCCAGCCACGCTGCGACAGTTTCATGTTCAAAATTTGGAAGCACCAATAGGGAAAATACCAACCAGCTGGTCAGCAACAAGTTTCCGATTGCGGTCAATCGCTGGTCGATCCAGTGTTTGCTGCCGTGTTTTGCCGAGCCAAGCCCACGAACGCGTCCGATACCGGTTCCGTTACCCATCGTTCAATTCCCTAAAAAACGCGAAGCAACCAGCAACGCGGTAATGCCTGTCGCCGATAGCGCGGCGATGAAAACCAGCAAAGACCATGTTTTGTTGGTAGTCAGTTCATAGCCAGCGCCCATATCCATAAGCAGATGACGGATGCCGGAAAAGGCATGCTGAAAAAAGCTCCACGTAACGCCCAATGCGACCAATCGGAAAAACCAGTTCGCGGCTGTTTGCATAACCGTAGCTTCCGATCCCGCGCTGACAACATAAGACTGAAACGACGCGTAAGCCTCTGGCCCAGTCGCGATGGAATAAAGCCACCACAATAATGTCAGCATCCCTGCCGTTGCCAACACAAAAGCGGTAGCGCGGTGAATGATAGAAATCGCCATGTGCGGCCCCCATTTATAGACCCCAAGATGCGGCGAAATTGGCCGGTTTGGATTTTGCGCCATACTAAAGCGGCTCCCTGCTGCTGTGGTTTGCGTTGCTCTTTAATGCTTTGCCATGCCTGCGCAAGGGGCAGATGATTGCAATAGACTGCGCGATGGATAACGCAGCGTTAACCAATACGACGTAATGCAAAGACTTCATGACCAGCGCCCAACACGGGCGAAATACGGAGTTACGCATGTCCACCGTCGAAAAAGCATTGGCCGAAGCTACACAAAATGTAGTGCAAAAATTTGACTTTGAGGGCAATTTGTCGGTCGATTGCGCTGAGCTGCTGAGCCATATCGACGATCAAATACCCAACATTGCAATGGCCTATTGGGACTATTGGGCAGGCATGCACAAGTTTGACGAGCTAGAAAACCCGAACATACGCACAGCAATGGTCGTGCGGACGGCGGAGTTCATTCGTGGCCGGTTGCGCAACGCAACAGGCACAGAATGGCGCAACGGGCTACAGGCGCAAGTGATTGATGCGTGCAAACGCGGCATCGCATTAACCGATGTTCTTGCTGCATCTGCGTGCACCAGCATTCAGTATCACCAAGCGCTAGGCGCTGTGATCGACCGCAACTCCGAAGAGTTTCTACGACTTTCCAAAGCCATCGTTCGGTTTTCCAATGCCGATCTTGCCATAATGGCGGCGTGCTACACACATTATCAGACCAACCGGGCGCTGGAAAAACAGGTCGATTTCACCACTCAGTTCGATAATGACATTGCCGCAACCGCCGTCGACATTTCCGAACAAGCCAATCTTTTACGTCAACAAGCAGCAGGCAGCAGCGCAGTTGCACAAGGCATGTTGAGCAAAGCATCGGAAGTTGCCACTGCATCCGAACAATCGGCGGTGGCCATGCGCGAAGCTGCACAAACCGCAGCGGGGCTGATCCGGGCCATCGAAGATACCCGCAGCGAAGTAGAACTTGCCGCCGAAGTCGCAAACCGCGCGACCGACCGCGCACAAGAAGCTGTGGACGCAACCGATACTTTGTCCGACCAATCCAAATCAATCGAATCGATCCTGGGCCTGATCCGCGATATTGCGGGGCAAACCAACTTGCTGGCGCTGAATGCTACAATCGAAGCCGCGCGCGCAGGCGATGCTGGCCGGGGATTTGCTGTTGTCGCACAGGAGGTGAAGAGCCTCGCCAACCAAACCGCCAAAGCCACCGATGAAATCGCCGAAAAAATCGCTGCGATCCAATCCGCAACAAAAGCATCGGTGGAATCGAACATATCGATCCGCGCCACTGTTCAGGACGTGCATCACAGCGCCGAACGCATCCGCCGCGCTATGGAAGAACAGGCGCAAACGGTCACCATGATCACGGCGTCTGTCGACGAAACCGCCCTCGCCGCCGATTTGATGTCGAACACCATTTCGGCAATCCGCACCGATACGGAAAATGTCGTGTCCGAAATCAGCCTGCTTGAACAAGGCTTTGCCGATGTTGAATCAAAGATTTCGGCGTTGCAAGCCAATGCCGGTCGTTTTGTCAGCAATTTGATGCGTTGAGGCGCTTGTCGAATCTGGTCGCTTAGGGCTAAGCCTCATGGGTGACTGACAAACCATTCCATATATTACTGACCGGTGCAAGCCGGGGCATCGGCAAAGCTATCGATGACGCACTGACGGCGCGCGGCGCGCATGTCGTCGGGCTTTCCAGCGCCGATGGCGATCTGGCTGATCCAACTGTTCCGTCCAGGTTGTGGCGCGTTGCGCTCGAAAAGCTCGATGGCCGGATCGATGCGTTGGTCAACAATGCCGGTGTGTTCGAAGCCAACCCCATCGATACTGGCGAAGTCGAATGGCTCGACCATTGGGAGCGCACAATGGCAATCAACCTCACCGCCTCTGCCCAATTCTGCCGTCATGCGGTGTTGCACATGCAAGAAAAGGGCGATGGTCGCATCCTCAACATCGCCAGCCGCGCCGCGCATCGCGGCGACAGCCCTGCACATTGGCATTATGCCGCATCAAAGGGCGGGATTGTATCGATGACCAAAACCATCGCCCGCGCCTATGCCAAGCAATCGATCTACGCCTTTGCCATCTGCCCCGGCTTTACGATGACCGGCATGGCAGACGATTATCTGGAAAGCCGCGGCGGAGACAAGTTGCTGGCGGATATCCCGCTGGGCCGCGTTGCGATGCCAGAGGAAGTTGCCGCTATGGCCGCCTTTTGCCTTTACGAAGCACCTCCTTCGATGACCGGCGCAGTGCTGGATGTGAACGGGGCGAGTTATGTTCGGTAAATGGTTGTTGCTGGCGAGCGTAGCGTTGTCCGCCTGTGCGCCTGTGGACACAGCACCTAAAGTTGCACAAATTTCTGTCGTACCCATCAAACAAGCATGTGCCGGACGCGATGGCTGGAGCGACGCTGCCCCGCCTGCACACATCCATGGCAACACCTATTATGTCGGCACCTGTGGCATAAGCGTGTTGCTAGTCACCAGCCCCGCCGGTCATGTCCTGATCGACGGAGCGACCGAAGAAGCAGTCCCTTCAATCCTTGCCAATATCCGCGCATTGGGTTTCGATCCGCGCGACGTAAAGTACATCATCGGCAGCCATGAACATGTTGATCATATGGGCGGGTTTGCCGCATTGAAGGCGGCAACCGGAGCGCAATTACTGGTAAGTCAGGCGGCGCGTGAAGCCGTCGAAACCGGTCGGACCAATACCGCCGACCCGCAAGCGGGTATAATTTCCGACATGAAGCCGGTCACAGTTGACGGTACATTGGCATTCGACCCCGAACTTGGAGACATTATAGTTGCAAAGCCGACGCGGATTATGGGCCTGCGTCCGTTTCGCACACCCGGCCATACCGATGGCGGAACAAGCTGGAGCTGGCGCAGTTGTGAGAATGGCCGATGCCTGATGCTTGCCTATGTCGATAGCCTGTCGGCAATTTCGCGCGACGATTACCGCTTTAGCGATCATCCTGAGCGCGTTACACCGTATCGCGAGACGTTTGCGCGGGTCGAAAAGATGCCGTGCGACTTACTGATCACACCGCACCCCGGCGTCAGTGATCTGTTTGAGCGCCTGAGCGGCGCGGAGCCTTTAGTCGATAGTCAGGCTTGCGGACGGCTGGTGGAAACGATGCGCAAGCGGCTGGATGATCGCCTCATCAAAGAGGCGGCCAATTGAACTGGCTACTCACTCTGCCCTGCTCTCGCCATGAAGCAGAGGCACTTCACGAAGATGACGAATGGGTTGCACTGCTCGACCCGATGCCGACCATTGTTGCCGAAGAAACCGAAGCGTTTAACGAGGCGAAATGGCAGGTGAAGGCGTATTTTTCCGCAAAGCCGGACAACAGCATTTTGTTGCAACTACAATCGAGATTGCCAAGCGCGGCGAACGCGAAACCGGTGCTGGAAATGCTCCCTGACGAAGACTGGCTGGTGATGAGCCAACAGGGGCTGCAACCGGTTAATGCTGGCCGCTTCTATGTCCACACCAGCGACAATAAAGGGCAGGTTCCAGAAGGCGCAACCGTGTTCCAGATCGAGGCTAGCCAAGCGTTCGGCACCGGCGGACACGAAACCACCAGCGGTTGTTTGGCGATGCTCGACCGGATGAAAACATCGGGCCTTCGTTTCGATCACATCGCCGATATCGGCACAGGCACAGGATTGCTGGCCTTTGCCGCCCGCAGCCTTTGGGCGAGCGCGCACATTGCCGCATCGGACATCGACCCCGTAAGCATCGACGTGACCACCTATAACGCAGACATCAATGATGTGCCCCTGGGGCAATCCGGCGGCCGAGTTGCGTTGTGCGTCGCGCAAGGCACCGATCATGAATTGCTACAACGCCGTGCGCCTTACGATCTTGTCATCGCCAACATACTGGCAGGGCCTTTGATTGAACTTGCGGCGTCGTTTGCCGCGATCACGCACTACGGCGGATCATTGATCCTAGCCGGTTTGCTCGACACTCAGGCGGACGCTGTGCTGGCCAAGTATCGCAGGCAAGGCTTCCGTTTGCAAAAACGCATCGATAGCGGCGACTGGCCCTGCCTATGGCTGGTAAAGCGGCGGAACTATGGCTGGCAGCGTCCATCGCGCGTCAGCGGCAGGACGAGCCAGCCACCGGGGGATTTTGGCACATGGTAACGCTTGCAGATCACTCAACAATTCTACATATCAGTCAATCATGGCGTCCGACGACGATACCCTTAGTTTAGACGACGCGCGGCGCGCGCGGCTTACCGAGGCGCTGCTGCGCGCCGGGCAAGGCGACCGTTCTGCGTTTGAAATGCTGTACCGCGCGACCTCTGCGAAGCTATTTGGCGTCTGCCTTCGTATCTTCCCCGAACGCCATGAGGCCGAGGAAGCTTTGCAAGATGCTTATCTAACCATTTGGAACCGCGCCGCGAGTTTCCAACCCGGACGCGCCAGCCCGATCAGCTGGCTTGTCGCGGTGACGCGTAACCGCGCCATCGACCGG
>JAYUOS010000065.1:0-29433 GCA_043760725.1 Sphingomonadales bacterium | reverse complement strand
GCGATGCTGCTAAGTCATTGATTTATTGGTCGGGACGACAGGATTCGAACCTGCGACCCCCACACCCCCAGTGTGATGCGCTACCAGGCTGCGCTACGTCCCGACCGTGAAGCGATTTCGGGCTGGGATGAACCGGCGCTGCGAAGTCACATCAATTCTTAGGTCTGCGCCTATATGGACCGCACATCTGAAAAGCAAGCGCCCAAACTCGTTATCCGTTGCGCGGTTTATGGCGTCATGATAACGGCCCGCCCTTGGAATAGGCGCGCCCGGCCTTTATATGTGCTGGTGAGATAACAAGGGGACGAACGACAATGAATTCAATGCTGGTTTTTTCGGCAGTGGCAACGGGCGCAGGTGGTGCTGGTGGCGCGCAATTCCTGATGCAAATAGTTCCGCTATTGCTGATTTTTGTCGTGTTCTATTTTTTGCTTATCCGTCCGCAGCAAAAGCGTGCGAAAGAGCATGAGGCGAAATTGAGCGCGGTTCAGAAAAACGACGAGGTCGTAACTGGCGGCGGCTTGATGGGCAAAGTGACTAAGGTCGCTGAAGATCATGTCGAGGTTGAGATTGCTCCGAATGTTAAGGTCAAAGCGTTGAAATCCATGCTGTCCGACGTGAAAAGCCGCAGCACTAAGCCTGCGAACGATTGATTCGCGCTGCGGCGTAAACTTCTAAACCGTTTCCAAAGTCTGGTTCTATCATGCTCGATTTCCCCCCTTGGCGTATCTGGATGTTGCACGCACTAATTGCGTTCTCGTTTCTACTCGCCATCCCCAGCTTTATGCCCAAAACGATGCTCGATCAGGCGCCGTCATGGGTCCCCAAGCCGTCGATCAATTTAGGGCTCGACCTTGCAGGCGGTAGCCATATTTTGCTCGAGGCCGACCGCGTTCAATTGGAACGCGACCGGCTGGAATCGCTTGAAGACAGCGTGCGCACTGCGATGCGCCGGGGGGAGCCTAAGATAGACATCGATACAGTCACACGCACTGGCGGCGCATTGAGCTTTGTGGTCACCGAAGCCAATAGGATTGACGCTGCGCGAAAGGCGCTGGAGCCTGTCGTCGCCAATAATCAGGGAGGGCGTGACTGGAACATCGAGATTACCGATGGCAATAAAATCACTCTGAACCCGGCAGGGGTCGGCAGCACCGGTGCGCTCAACCGCGCGATGGATTCGGCCAAGGATGTCATCGACCGACGGATCAACGCACTGGGCACTTTGGAGCCAACGATTATCCGCCAAGGGCCGGATCGCATTGTGGTGCAGGTTCCAGGACTTAAAGATCCCGAAGCGTTGAAAGAGTTGATCGGCAAAACAGCGAAGCTAGAATTCAAAGTCGTCGATGAAGCTGCAATTTTTGAAGATACGCAAAAGGGTAAGGCGCGGGTTGGCAGTCAAGCGTTGCCCAATGCCGAAGGCGGATTTGTAGCTGTGCGGCGACTGGGCGGCATTCAGGGCGATCAACTAACCGGTGCGCAGCAAGGCTTTGACCAGAAGACGAATGAACCCGTTGTTAACATTCAGTTTAACAGCGAGGGTGGGCAAAAATTTGCACGGATGACACAGAAATATGTGGGGAAACCCTTTGCCATTATCTTGGATGGTAAGGTCTTGTCCGCTCCCACAATAAATGAAGCGATTTTAGGAGGGGCTTCGCAAATTTCGGGAAACTTCACGGTTGAAAGCGCAAACCAACTGGCCATTGCGCTGAATTCTGGCGCGCTTCCGGTCGCTTTGAAAGTTGTCGAGGAGCGCTCGGTCGGCCCCGATCTTGGCGCTGATTCAATCCGTCGCGGGATGATCGCGGCGATCATCGGGACGACGGGCGTGCTTGTCTGGATGCTGCTCGCTTATGGCCGGTTCGGAGTTTATTCTTGCTTTGCGTTGATTATCAACGTGGCAATGATCCTTGCCGTTATGGCGATGGCCAACCTGACGCTGACCTTGCCGGGGATCGCCGGTTTTGTTCTAACGATCGGCGCAGCCGTAGATGCTAACGTCATCATCAATGAGCGAATACGGGAGGAACGAAAGCGAGGGCGGCGCGTCGCACTGGCGGTTGAGCATGGCTATTCTGAAGCCAGTCGCGCGATTTTTGATGCGAATATCACCAACGTGATTGCGGCGGTTTTGCTGTTCTTCATCGGCTCTGGCCCGATCCGCGGCTTTGCGGTCGTTTTGATGATCGGGATTGTCACATCGGTGTTCACCGCAGTGACGTTGACCCGCATGTGGGTCGCCATCTGGTTGAAACGCAATCGCCCACAAGAAATCCATATTTAGGGTCTGGACAATGAAACTCCTGAAACTCGTTCCCGACGACACCAATATCGGTTTTCTCAAATGGCGGAACATTGCCTTTAGCATTTCGATCCTGTTGATGATTGCCTCGCTGGCTTTGGTCTTTACCAAAGGCCTTAATTACGGTGTCGATTTCATCGGTGGCCAGATGATCCGTACAACCTTTGTCGGCGAGAAGGTCGCTCCGGTCGAAGAACTGCGCAACACCGTTGGCTCGCTTGGCTATGGCGACCCGACGATCCAGCGTTTTGGCGCAGAAAATCAGGTTTCGATCCGGATGAAGCTGCCCGACGGCGCGGATAAAAAGCCTGAACTTTCCAATGTGATGGCTGCAAAAATTGTAGCTAAGATAAAGCAGAAGCATCCTACCGTTCGGATCGATGGCGTCGATTCTGTGTCTGGAAAAGTGTCGAGCGAGCTTTTTTCTGACGGGATAACCGCATTGCTTGCCGCCTCGATAGGTATCGGGATGTACATCTGGTTTCGGTTTGAATGGCAATTTGGTGTGGGTGCGATCTGGGCTCTTGTCCATGATGTGACCCTGACTTTTGGGCTTTTTTCTCTGACGCAGATGGAGTTTGATCTCAATACCATCGCCGCGCTGCTGACAATCATTGGTTATTCGCTGAACGATAACATCATCATTTATGACCGGATTCGAGAGAATTTGAAGAAGTTCCGCAAGATGGATATTACGGCCTTGCTCGATCTGTCGGTCAACGAAACGCTGTCACGGACAGTGATGACCAGCCTTACGATTTTGACGCCCTTGGTGGTACTCGTGTTCTTTGGCCCCGATGTGATTTTCGGGTTTAGCGTTGCGATGGCATTCGGTATTTTTGTCGGTAGCTATTCGTCAATCTATCAGGCTGCGCCGATCTTGATCTGGCTGAAAGTAACTCAGGACAGCTTTGTTCCGGGGGAAACGGTGAAACTTAGCAAGATGAACGAAAACAGCGAAGGCGTGGTTTAGAAAAGTAGGGACTGCCCCTAGTTTTGCGCGGTCAGCTTTTTCCAATAGTCGACCAATGCCTTGCCGTTTCGATCCCAGCTATAATCCGCCACGACTGCTGCGACATCGGAGCGTTCGGGCGGATTGCGCAGCAGGTCGCGCGCCGCCTTGGCAATCGCAACGGCTTTGCGGTCTACAATCCTGCCGCCGACGTCGGATGTGATGACCTCGCGTGCGCCACCCGCATCGGTGATGACCAACGGTGTTCCGCACGCCAGGGCCTCGATCCATGCATTGGCTATCCCTTCGCTTTCGGACGGAAGAACGCATATGTCCGCCGCCTGCACATGCCGGGCAATGTCGCTATGTGGTAACGATCCCAGAAAATGAACACGATCAGCCACTGCCTGATCGCGCGCCGATTGGCGCAACACCGACAGATCTGGCCCATCGCCGATGATAGCAAGCCGACAATCCGGAATTTGCGCCAGCGCCTCAATGGCAAAGACCTGCCCTTTGCGCGGGATTAATGCGCCGACGGTCACCAATAGCGCTCCATCTGTGGGCAAATCTATGCGCTGGCGAAGGTCTGCGCGCGGCTCGCTTGCGACTTGAAACAGCGACCGATCAATGCCGGTGCGGTGAACAAGAATTTTCCCCGGCTCTACGCCGAGCGCCACGATATCAGCTTTGATCGCTTCTGACACGGCAAGCAGGCCCGCTGCATTCTGTGCGGCCTCGATAATTTGCTCGCGGCAGCCGGGAACGGTCGTCCAATGATGGATGTCGGCACCGCGCGCCTTGATGGAGTATCGGACGCCAAGCGCTTGTGCGATCAGCATCGCGGCGGGGCCATCCGGCCAGAAAAACTGAGCATCGACCAGATCAAACGGCACGTCTTTGTGCAATTGTTGGGCAATAGGCATTACCGCTTTGGCGATTGCGTGCGCGTTCCGGCTCGGGCTTAATCCCGGCAGCAGCATGAAGTGCGGGCGATGAATAGCGTCATCGAGCAAGGGCAATGTCGCTGCGCTGCGATATCTCGGATGAAGATGGCCCAGCGGCCATGGCGGGAGCCCATTGGGGCATATGCGGACTATCTCAACTTCTCCGCTAGTGTCGGCAGCATCCAAAGACAATTGCACGAAACGACCGAAATTTGGCGCTGCGGACGACGGGTGAAGAGTTGAGAGCGCGAGGACCCGCATTATAGTGAGCGCACCAACTTAACCGCGCGCCCGATCCATACAGGGTCGGTAACAACTTGTTGCCGGGCACCCGCCGCTAAGGGCAGCAGATGCAATTTGCCATCTTCGCGACCCAACAAACGACCGAATACAAAGCGCCCCGCCGGACGCGGCACCAGCACGTCACAGTTCAGCGCTTCGCCAAATTGTTCAGGCGACAGTTGCTCCAGCCACAATTCGTCGCCGCGCCGGTAGTCGCCGATGCTGTCGGTGACGCGTAGGCCCAGCATTTCGCCCAGCAAGCGCGGCGCGAGCAATATTTCTGTCTTTGCAGGGGCATTCGCACCATCGACGCCCAGATGCGCTGCCACCGGCAACTCCTGCTGATCGGGCAACTGAACGAGCTCGCTGGCATCGACGCCAAGTGCACCGGCGATGCGGTTCAGCCAGCCGAGCGACAAAGTGCGCATGCCGGTTTCTAGCCGCCCGATGGTTTGCGCCGTTGTCGGCGGATCGCAGCGTTCGGCAACGTCGAACAGCGTTAAGCGTTTGGCTTTGCGCACTTCGCGAACGCGGCTTAGCATATATTTCTCCAACCAAATAGGTTTTATACTGTCCTACAAGTTCGCGTCTTTGGCAAGACACTTTCTGATGATTCGTCCAAAAGGAGATGTTATGCGCAAGAAATCGACTGCCCCGTTGTTCCAAGACCCAAGGCCATTGGCGGAGCGCGCTTTGCCTGACCCCGCGCCAGAAAACGGCAAGTCCAAGCGGTCCAGACGAACGGTAACGGTAAACCTTGCAGAATCACCTTTGGCATGGTTGCACACTTACGGGCATCTAACCGAACGCCAGTTTTTGGCCGGTGAAAAACTGCGTAGTGATTTTGAAATGGGTGGGCTGGCGCCGCGTGTCACAATGTCGTGGGAGCACATGTCGATATCTCGCGGCAAACGAGGTGCGCCGTCTCATTCCAACCCGACCGACCGAATGCTGAGCGCTAAACAACGTTTTGAGAGCGGCATTGATGCGCTAGGGCGCGATTTATCTGACATCGCTTGGCGGGTCATTTGCGCTGGAGAGGCGATGCCGATGGCAGAGAAAACACTGGGCTGGCCCGCCCGGTCGGGCAAGCTGGTGCTTAGGATCGCGCTAGACCGGTTGGCCGATTATTACCGGCTTTCCGATGGCTAGCTGGCGAAGGATTCAACCGTTTCGGCAAGTTCTAACCAGCGTTCTTCGGCGGCATCCTTTTCGGCACGCAACGTCTCTGTGTGCCTCGTCAACTCGGTGAAGCGCGCAAAATTGCGGGTGTAAAGGTTGGCGTCGGCCAACTCCTTCTCGGCTTTTGCAATCTCTGCGTCGATTTCTTCTATCCGTTTTGGTAGCCCGTCATAATCGCGCTGATCCTTGTACGTCAGCTTCACCGTTCTCTGTGGAGCCGCGACAGGCGCATTCGCCTTAACGGCTTTCGGAGAAGATTTTCTACGTTTATCGCGTTTTTCCTCCCAATCGGCATACCCACCGACGATGATGTCGACGGTCCCTGACCCATCAAGGCCAAGCGTCAAATTGACGGTGCGATCCAGAAAGTCGCGGTCATGGCTGACGATCAGGACAGTACCTTCATAATCGCTGATCACTTCTTGCAACAGATCGAGCGTTTCCAGATCGAGATCGTTGGTTGGCTCATCAAGAACCAGCAAATTCGCCTCACGCGCAAATTCGCGCGCGAGCAGCAAGCGGGACCGTTCGCCGCCGGACAGCGTCCCGATGCGTGCCTCGACGAGGCTTGGGTCGAACAGGAATTCCTTCAAATAGCCCTGAATATGCTTTTTGTGCCCGCGCACCATGATCCAGTCACCACCGTCCGCCAGTACGTCACGCACGCGTTTTTCAGGCGACATCAGCTTGCGCTGCTGGTCAATCACAATGCCGGTCAGCGTGGGTGACAAAGTCACTTTGCCAATATCAGGCTGGGTCTCACCGGTCAGCATTCGGATCAACGTCGTTTTGCCAGTGCCATTCGCACCGACAATACCGATGCGGTCGCCGCGTTGGATACGCAGCGTAAAATCCTTGATAATCGCTCGGTCACCAAAGCTTTTGGAAACACCATCGGCGTTGATAACCGTTTTGGTTTTGCTGTCGTCGGTGGAGGCGGCGAGTTTAGCGATACCCTGCTGCCCCTCCAAGGCTGCACGGGCCGCACGCAGTTCGTATAGTTTCGTCAGGCGGCCCATGTTGCGTTTGCGCCGCGCGGTGACACCGCGTTCTTTCCAATGTTCCTCGATCTTTAGCTTGGCATCCATTCGGGCCGCGTTGCGGGTATCTTCGGCAAAGACTTGCTCGGTCCATGCTTCATAACCACCAAAGCCGATTTCGTTGCGGCGGAGACTCCCCCGGTCGAGCCAGAATGTTTGCCGTGTCAACCGGGTCAGAAACGTGCGGTCATGGCTGATAACCAGAAATGCACCTTTGTAACGCGTCAGCCATTCCTCCAGCCACTCAATCGCTGCAAGGTCGAGATGGTTGGTTGGCTCGTCGAGCAGCAACAGGTCAGGCTCGCTGGCCAAAGCACGGCAAATCGCGGCGCGGCGTCGTTCACCGCCAGATGCGGTCGCTGCCTCGCGGTCAAGATCGATACCCAGCTGGTCGGCGATGGCGCGCACGGCATATTCAGGCGGCGCCTTGGGTTCGTGCAGCGCGAAGTCAATTAACCGGCTAAATGCGCCGAAATCGGGGTCTTGCTCCAACATCACGATGTTGGCGCCGGGCGACACCGTCCGCGTACCTTTATCCGCCTCTATCTGCGCACCGATCAAGCGCAGCAATGTGGTTTTGCCTGCACCGTTGCGACCAATCAGCGCCAACCGGTCACGCGGGCCGATGAACAGATCGATATCCTGAAACAGCCACCCTGCGCCTTGTTGCAGGGAAAGGCCTTCGTACGCGAGAATGGGCGGAACTGACATATTGCGCGGCGGATAGGGGGAAGGTTGACGTTACGCAAGCCATCGCGCAGATGGATGTGATGCGCACCATTTTTCTCAACGGACAATATCTGCCCGAAAACGAAGCCCAAATCTCAATCTTTGACCGAGGATTTCTTTTTTCAGACTCGGTTTATGAAGTCGTGTCCGTCCTTGATGGAAAGTTGGTCGATTTCGATAGGCATGTGGAGCGTTTGGCGCGGTCGATGGCGGGACTGAAAATGCTGCAAGCTCCGGCGCGCGACGACGTATTGTCGTTTTGCCGCGAACTGGTGACGCGCAACGAGGTGACTGAAGGTGTTATCTATTTGCAGGTCACGCGGGGCAACCCTGGCGATCGCAATTTTGCAGCGCCGCCCGCTGATACTGTCCCGACCATTTGCGCGTTCACGCAACAAATGGCGCTGGTCGACCGGCCAGAGGCAGAGGATGGCATTTCGGTGGTGACATTGCCCGACAAACGCTGGGGCATGGCGCACATCAAGACAACGCAGTTGCTTTACGCGTCACTGATGAAGATGGAGGCGAAGGCCCTTGGCGCGGACGACGCATGGCTATTGCGCGATGGTTTTGTGACCGAGGGAACCTCGCAAAACGCGCATATTGTTACCGCTGACGGCGTGCTGGTGACGCATCCGCTGGACGAACAGGCGCTGCACGGGATTACACAGGTTGCGTTGAAGGAATTGGCGGCGCGCGAGGGGATTACCATCGAAGTGCGCGCCTTTACCGTTGCAGAAGCGCTAAACGCGGTGGAGGCGATGAACACGGCGGCCTCGGCATTTGTTATGCCGGTCACCCGTATAGACAGCGTTCAGATTGGGACTGGCAGAGCAGGGCCGTTGACGCAAAAACTGCGTGATATTTACATAGAATTCGCACGCCGCACCGCTATTTAGGGCGGCAGCGACAACAGGAGAGCGAGATGCGATTTTCAGGATTTTTTGGTGCAGCTGCACTGCTCTTGGCTTCAACGAATTTGACAGCAGCAACCGCAATGGCCGCAATCCCCGTTCCCGTATCAACGCAGCCGACGGTTGCGATTGGTGTTAGTGCAACTGAGGAAACCGCGCCCGATATCGCGACGATCAGCGCAGGCCTAAACACCACCGAACCAACGGCCGATGTTGCGATGGAAAAGAACAGCCGCGACTTCGCCAAGATTGCGGCGGTGGTCAAAAAATACGAAATCGATTCGAAAGACCTTAAAACAACCGGCGTCAATGTCCGCGAGGATTTCGACTATAATGATGGCGGTCGGGTTTCGCGTGGTTATGTGGCGGCCAACAGCCTGTCGATCACCGTCCGAGATTTAAAAACAGTCGGTGCGCTAATGGCGGATTTGGTCGCCGCCGGAGCTAATAATCTGAGCGGTCCACAATTTGGTCTCGATGACAATGAGGCATTGACCGATAAGGCGCGAGAAAAGGCTTATGACACTGGGCAACGTCGCGCTTTGGCCTATGCCCGTAAGGCTGGCTACAAATCGGTGCGGCTGTTGACGATCAACGAAAGTGCGAATGACATGGCCTACGCTTATGGGGCCGACGCAGCTGCTGCGGCGGCATCCGACGCAGCGGCGGCGGTTGGTGCGGCGGCGGCGGTTGGTGCGGCAATGAAAGTTGTTGATGTCATGGAGGCCCCCATCGAACCCGGTCTGGTCTCAGAAACGGTCTTTGCCAAATTCATTTTCGAAATGATGCCGTAACGATTTACAGCAAGAAACATGCTTGCCACAGCCTGACGATGACATTCAGATTCCATTCAATGCGACAAGCTTAAGGGGTGAGAGTATGAAAAACCGCTTCGCCCTTTTCGTTGCCGCCGCAGTCCTTGTGACCAGCGTTTCGTCGGCCTTTGCCCTTGCGCCAAAGGCCGATCAGCAAAGCGCGCGAAAGCAGATGAATGACGGTAAAGTGCTTTCGCTGCGTCAGATCGAGGGCATTATCCTACCGCGGATGAAGGGCATGGAGTATCTTGGCCCCGAATATGATCAAGACACGAAAATCTACCGGCTGAAATTCGTTGATGATGGCCGCGTGATCTTTGTCGATGTTGATGCTCGTTCGGGATCGATCATCCGCCAGCGGTAGTTGTTCGCCACCCCATCACTTTACCATCAAACCACCAAACCGTCGCCCCGTGCTTGACAAGGGGCCCCGCTTCTTCGGACGATGCGTTAAAAGCTGGACCCCGTGTCAAGCGCGGGGCGGCGACGGGGTAGAGTGGTGATTGTGAGTGTAACAACTCAACCCACGTTAATCCCTGATACATTGCGTTTAAGGCTTTTGCGAAGGCGAACCTTATCTGTTATCGCGCGGTAACATAATAATTCCGCCAAAGTAAAAAGGGGCAAAAATGCGCATCCTGATCGTTGAAGACGAACCCACTCTGGGGCAACAGTTGAAGAACACGCTTGAAGGCGCAGGCTATGCCGTTGACCTTTCCAACGATGGCGAAGACGGCCATTTCATGGGCTCAACTGAGAATTACGACGCGGTTGTCCTCGACCTGGGCTTGCCAACGATTGATGGCTTGACGGTTCTTGACCGTTGGCGGCGAGAGGGAAAGAAGTTCCCTGTGCTGGTGTTGACCGCGCGCGACAGCTGGTCGGATAAGGTTGCGGGTCTTGATGCTGGCGCCGATGATTATCTGGCGAAACCGTTCCAGACCGAGGAATTGATAGCGCGTCTGCGCGCGTTGATCCGCCGTGCCTCGGGCAATGCTTCGGCAGAGCTAACAGCCGGCGGTGTGCGGCTTGATACCCGTTCGGGTCGTGTGACATTGGCTGGCGAGCCTGTGAAGTTGACGGCGCAGGAGTACAAATTGCTATCATACCTGATGCATCACAAGGGCAAAGTCGTATCCCGCACCGAATTGATCGAACATATTTACGATCAGGATTTCGACCGCGATTCCAACACGATCGAAGTGTTTGTGACCCGCATTCGTAAAAAACTGGGCCAAGAGGTCATCTCCACTATTCGCGGCCTTGGCTATAGCCTTGAGGAGCCGCGCGGCTGATCCATTATGGCTGATAGTGCGGACGTAATCCCAGCTCTGGTTGCGATGGTAAAGCCAGCACGCGGCACAGGCTCTTTAAGCCGCCGCATGATTGTGATTGCGGCGGGCTGGATTACGCTGCTGTTGATTGGAGGCGGGATTGCGCTTGACCGTGTCTTGGCCAATGCGGTGTCGGATAATTTCGACGATCAGATGCAATATGTGCTGACCGCGATGGTTGCCTCTGCCGAAATCGACCCTATCGGCGAAGTGCGGTTTAACCGGGCGCTTGGTGATCAACGCTTTTTGGAAACGAATAGCGGCATTTATTATCAGATTAGCGCCAAGGGGCAGGAAGATTTTCCGTCGCGTTCGTTGTGGGATCGACGGCTTAAGCTGCCTGCAAAATCCTATAAAAAACCGTATTATTACAACAGCAATCAGTTTTCATATGAGCCGCTGCGCGTTGTTACGCGGACAGTGACTTTACCTGACTCGGATACCGAATGGACGTTTTTAGTCGCACAAAATCTGGATGGGCTGAATGCGCAGGTGAGCAGCCTGCGAGCGGTTTTGGTCACCAGCTTCGCGTTATTGGCATTGGGATTGATTGGTCTGGCGGCGTTACAAACGCTATATGGATTATGGCCCCTACGCGATGTTCGGCGTGAAATCGCCTTAATGCGCAGTGGCAGGCAGGACCGGATTAACGAAGGCGCGCTGCCCGACGAAGTCATGCCGATGGTGCAGGAAATGAATGCGCTGATCGACCATAACGAAATGCAGGCCGAGGAAGCACGAAGGCATGCAGGCAATTTGGCTCATGCGCTAAAAACGCCGCTGACCGTCATTATGAACAGCGCGACGGCGCAGGCGGTTGACTTGTCCGATACTGTAATCCGCGAAGCAACGACGATGCGCCGACAAGTCGATCATCATTTGGCCCGCGCGCGCGCCGTTGGCCGTCGGGGGCATAGCCACAGCCGGGCTGACGTTTGGCCAAGCCTTGAGTCGGTCGAGCGGGCGGTGGGTCGGCTTTACGCGCATGTGCGCCTCGATATGGCAGGGGCAAAACACCTTGCGGTCCGCGTTGAACGCCAGGATCTGGACGAAATGCTAGGCAATCTGGTCGAGAACGCAGCCAAATATGGCGGCGGTAGCGTTTTTGTGACGGTGGTCGAACAGCCAGACATGGTTGAGATTCAAATTGAAGATGATGGTCACGGCATACCAGAGGAAGAACGCACCCGTATTTTTGATCGGGGTGTTCGGCTGGATACTAGCAAGCCCGGTACCGGCCTTGGTATGGCCATCGTCCGCGATGTCGCCGAAATCTATAATGGTGCGGTCGAGCTGGATGAAAGTGAAGATATGGGTGGATTGATGGTCCGCTTGCAGTTGCCTAAGGCAGCGGCCTGATCAGCTAATCGAGGACGAGCCGACGCGCATCAGCCATTGCCCATCGCCTGCAACCTCGTGACTGGCAATATGTGCGGCGCTGATCGGCATATGTTTCATGAACTGGTTGAACTGCCCCATGTGATCGCCTGCCAGATGTGCCGCTTGCGCCGCTTTGTCGCGCCAGCGTTCGGCGACCCAGATCAACCCGGGGATGCCGGGGTCTTCGGACAGGCTGTATTGCAGGCAGCCATCAAACATCTGCACTTGCGCTGCGTGCAGAACGATCCGTCGCCGATATTGGACGAAATCCTCTGGTAGGACTTTCATGAAACCTTGGACGATAATCATGCTTATTGAATTAGGCCGTGCGCGTTACCGTTCGGTTAAAAACAAAGTTCAGGTTGCAGCGCGGATTTGTTCATGGTGGCGGATGACTTCGTCGATGATGAAGCGTAGGAATTTTTCGGTAAAATCGGGATCGAGCTTTGCTTCTTTTGCCAATTGACGCAGCCGTTCGATCTGGCGATCCTCACGGCCAGCATCGGCGGGCGGCAGGTTTGTGGTGGCCTTATACTCGCCTACGGCCTTAGTAATCTTAAACCGTTCGGCAAGCATAAACACCAAAGCGGCATCGATATTATCGATGGAATCGCGAAAGCAAGACAGGGTTTGATCGGACATACCCTATCCTTGCCGCCACTTTACCCTGCGGACAAGAGCTTTTGCCTGTTTTGCACTTGCTTTGGCGGCGGGGCATTGTCAGAGCGGCTGGGAAATGACGGCTACTATCCATCCGATCAGCGGCAAGCCCGCTCCCTCGCTTGAACCCATTATGGCGCTTGTGGCGCCAGAGATGAATCGTGTGAACGCGGTGATCCTTGACCGGATGCAGTCGGAAATTCCTCTCATTCCCGAACTCGCGGGGCATTTGATTGCAGGCGGCGGCAAACGGATGCGGCCGATGCTGACTTTGGCATCGGCACGGCTGCTCGATTATTCGGGTGATCGGCATCACAAGCTGGCGGCCGCGGTGGAGTTTATCCACACAGCGACTTTGCTGCATGATGATGTCGTCGACGGCAGCGAAATGCGGCGCGGCAAAACTGCGGCTAATCTAATTTTCGGCAATCCTGCTGCTGTTCTGGTCGGTGATTTTCTTTTTAGCCGTTCGTTTGAACTGATGGTTGAGGATGGCTCGCTCAAGGTACTCAAAATCCTTAGCCATGCCTCGGCGGTCATAGCGGAGGGCGAAGTCAACCAGCTCACCGCCCAACGCCAGATTACAACGAGCGAAGAGAAATACCTCGAAATCATTGGAGCGAAAACGGCGGCGCTGTTTGCCGCTGCATGCCGGATCGCGGCTGTCGTTGCTGAACGTGATGAGGCGATTGAATTGGCGCTTGACGCTTATGGCCGCAACCTTGGCATTGCATTTCAGCTGGTCGATGACGCGATGGATTATGCGTCGGATGGCGCTATCATGGGCAAAGCACGCGGAGATGATTTCCGCGATGGCAAAGTTACTTTGCCGATCATCCTAGCCCACAGCCGCGGCGATGCAGACGAACGCAGTTTCTGGCGCGACGCGATGTTGGGGCATAAGGCAAGCGACGCCGACCTCGACCGAGCAACAGCCTTGCTCCGCCAGCATAAAGCAATCGACGACACAGTGGAGCGCGCCCGTCATTATGGACAGCGCGCGATCGATGCGCTTGGCGCATTCCCGCAAAGCACAGCAAAAGCCGCGTTAGTTGAGGCAGTGGAGTTTGCCGTCGCGCGCGCTTATTAAGGCTGCGTGACGTTCCCTATCTTATCAGTTTTGGATGACTTGAAAGCGGCGCTTCGCGTCGGTCCCAATGCTGTGCTAGTTGCGCCGCCGGGCGCGGGCAAGACAACGATGGTTGCTCCCGCTTTGCTGGATGAGCATTGGTGTGAAGGACAGATATTGCTGCTTTCGCCCCGACGGCTGGCGGCGCGGGCGGCTGCGGAACGGATGGCGGAGTTGGCGGGGGAGCCGGTGGGCCAGCGCATCGGCTATGCGACCCGCATGGATCGCAAACAATCGACGAAAACGCGGATTCTGGTGCTGACCGAAGGGATACTTCGCAGCCGTATTCAGGATGATCCCGAACTCGCAGGGATATCCGCTGTCTTGTTCGACGAAGTGCATGAGCGCAGTCTGGACAGCGATTTCGGCCTTGCTTTGGCGCTTGATGTGCAAAGCGCGCTACGGCCCGATTTGCGGTTGATGGCGATGTCGGCAACGCTTGACGGCAGTCGGTTCGCCAGCCTTATGGATGCGCCGGTTCTGACAAGCCAGGGCCGGTCTTGGCCACTGACATTGCGGCATATCGGACGGACGGCAGAGGCGCGGATTGAGGATGAGATGTCGGCTGCGATCCGGCGCGCTTTGACGGAGGAGCCAGAAGGAGATGTGCTCGCTTTCCTACCCGGTGTTGCCGAGATTGAACGCACAGCGGAGCGGCTAGCGGGCGTTGCGGCTGAAATCCACAGACTGCATGGAAGCCTTGATCCTGCGGAACAGCGGGCAGCCATCCGTAAAGGGACGACGCGCAAAGTCATCCTGGCCACATCCATCGCCGAAACCAGCCTGACGATTGACGGTGTGCGTATCGTTATCGATAGCGGGTTGGCACGGCGCGCGCGTTATGATCGGGCGGCGGGATCAACGCGGTTAGTTACCGAACGGGCCAGTCAGGCGGCGGTTACACAGCGCGCTGGTCGTGCCGCGCGGCAAGGGCAGGGTGTGGCGTATCGGTTATGGGAAGAAGCGGCGACGGCTGGCTTGCCGCCATTTGATCCGCCCGAAATCTTGGAAGCCGATCTGTCACCCTTGCTGCTCGATTGCGCATTATGGGGGGTGAGTGATCCAACGACATTACGCTGGCTCGATACACCGCCCAAAGCTGCGATTGATGAGGCCACGATCCGGTTGCGCGATTTGGGTGCGCTTGGCAGCGATGGAAGACCGACGCTGCATGGTCGTGCAATTGCAAAGCTGCCACTGCCGCCACGCCTTGCGCATATGCTGGTTCAGGCAGGGCGTATGGGCTTTGCCGATCTCGCTGCGGAGGTTGCAGTGCTTTTGTCTGAACGGGGGTTGGGCGGCACCGACGTCGATCTGGAACGGCGTTCGGACCGGTGGCGCAGGGAACGCGGAAAGCGTGCCGAGGCGGGCAGGGGGCTGGCAAAGCGCTGGGCGAAGCTTGTCGCATTGCCGCAAACAGAAACTGAAGGAGGCGGGGTAGCGACGGCGGTTGCCCTTGCTTATCCCGACCGCATCGCCAAACGCCGAGATGCATCGGGCGAACACTGGTTAAGTGTGAGCGGCAGAGGCTTCAAACTTGATCCAGCGTCTCCGCTAGTCAAAGCCGAATGGCTTGCCGTTGCCGATATTCAAGGCGCAGCCCAAGCCGCGCGCATCCTGTCCGCTACCGCGATAGACTTTGCCGAGATCGAAACACTCTATGGCGACCGCATTATCACCGGCGCGTATGCGACATTTGATCCGGCAACCGGTGGCGTAAAAACCGAAAGCGGCAAGCGGCTGGGGGCAATTGCGATCTCCAAGGGGCAGGACGCCAAGGCTAATCCAGAGGCGATTGCGGCGGCGTTGCTGGAAGGTGTGCGAGTGCATGCCCTCGACCTGCTGCCGTGGTCGGGTAACAGTACGCGCCTGCGCGAACGGGTGGCATGGGCTGGTGTGGCTGGTCTTTCTGATGAGGATTTAACGGACACGCTAGGTGAGTGGCTCACGCCTTTGTTGGCAGGCAAGCGCCGCCTATCGGATATCGATGCCGGAGCACTGCATAGCGCCATGCTGGGGCTAATCGGCTGGGATGGCCAACGAACCGTCGAACGCCTTGCACCGTCGCATTTCGCGTCGCCGGCCGGAACAACCCACGCGATAGATTACAGCGCCGAGGCTGGGCCGACCGTGACTTTGCGCGTGCAGGCTTTATTCGGTGTTGCGGAGCATCCGGTGGTTGGCGCGAATCGAGTGCCTTTGGTGCTATCGCTGACTTCCCCTGCAGGCCGTCCGATCCAGACCACCCGCGACTTGCCGGGGTTTTGGAAAGGTAGCTGGGTCGATGTCGCAAAAGATATGCGAGGGCGCTATCCAAGACATCACTGGCCCGATGATCCAGCGGCGGCTTTGGCGAGTTTGAAGACGAAAAAGAAACAGGGGCTGTAACTCCTCTCCGAACTTGTCGTGAGGAGGCGATGGATCAAAACGCCTTGCCCTCAAATCGTCACCTCGTGTCAGGCGCCGGGCGACGAAGGCGGTTGGAACTAATGCCACTGCATTCTAGGCTTGATCGTGGTCCGTAAATAACAGAAAGAGCAGATTATGACCCAAGCTCGCATCATCGAAAAATCCAAAAACGCCATGCAATCTGGCCGTTATGGCGCCGGCAATTGGATGCTGGAATATAATGCTGCCGACGCGCAGCGCGCTGATCCGTTGATGGGTTGGGCCGGTTCAACCGACACGCGCCGCCAACTGAATTTGAAGTTCCAAACGCTAGAAGCTGCTAAGGCCTATGCCAACAAGAACGGCATTGATTACACCGTTGTAAATGCTGCGCCCAAAGTGTTGAAGCTGCAAACTTACGCTGATAATTTCAAATAAGCTGAGTGCCGAGCAGAAGTAAAAGCCTGACATCGATGCCGCAGCCTTCGGCGCGTTTTGTGGCGATGAAGTCGACCAATTGATTGATCGCTACGCGGTGCGGCGTGATCCCTTCACCCTCAACGCCGCCGCCTTCGCTTACCTTGGTCAGACCCGATGCGCGCACCAAAGTGAAGCTTTCGCTGATCATGCCGGGGGACGAATAATACTCACCGAGCGATTTAAGATGGGCGGCGCGGTAGCCGGTTTCCTCTTCTAGCTCGCGCCCTGCGGCTTCTAACGGGTCTTCGCCCACGTTTTCGTCACCAATTAAGCCCGCGGGCAGTTCAATGCAGTTTTTGCCCAGCGGCACGCGGAACTGTTCGACCAGCAAGACATGACCATCTTCGACCGCAAGAATGACTGCCGCCTTTATCCCGCGTGCGCGGCTGACATATTCCCATTTGCCTTGGCGTTTGGCGATGACAAATTTGCCTTGCCACATGATTTCTTCGGATTCGGCGTCCGACATCAGATTTCGATCAAACGATCCGGCAGCTCATTCGGATTTTCGCTGCCCTTGGGAAAATGTTCGCCAAGGACAACGCCCATACGCTTGACGGCCTCTGCCATCCCTTCGCCGGGGCGACCAGCGCGGACTTCGCGGATTAGGGCAAGCATCGCGTCACCCCAGACTTCGGCTGAAACTTTGCTGGCAATCGCTTCGTCTGCAACGATTTCTGCCTGATGTTCGCACAATGAAACATAGAGCAATAGGCCAGTGCGGCCAACTGTTTTGCTTTCTGTGCCAACCTTGAACAGATCAATCGCGCGCGCGCGAACGCGGTTTTGCTTCACATGCTTGGGAGTCAAAAACAGCCGCAACGGCATCCATTTCATAAGCAACCATGTCCCCAGCCATTTGCCGCCCAAGAACAGGAATATCAGCGCCAGATACTCGCTGGGCAGCCACACATGGCCCCAACCGCCAAGCCACTGATCGACAAGCCCCAGATAAAATCCGGGGAAGAACGCGACCACAGACAGTGCCAGAAATGCAACCATCGTCGCCCATGCCAACCCGATGTCGCCATAGTCATCGGACAGGCCGGTGACGATTGTAACAATCTCGCCGCTGGTGTGATGCTCTGCTGCCGCGACGGCAGCCGTTACCAGCTGATGGTCAGCTTCGTTTAAATGGGAAATTTTACGCAAGGCCATGCTCACCATCCTCCCGAAGCGCCGCCGCCGCCAAAGCCGCCGCCACCGCCGCTAAAGCCGCCGAAACCACCTCCGCCGCCGCCACCCCAGGATGAGCCCGACGAACCACCGCCAGAGCCAGAGCCGCCGCCCCAGATAATCACTGGTCCGCCCCAGTTGTCGTCATCATCGTCATCGTCGCGTCGTTTGCCTCGATATTTGCGACCTTGGCGGCGCATTGATGTGATGATTGGCAGGATGAAAAAGAAGAATACGAACAGCCAGAAAATGACTGAACCGAATTCGCCGCCGTCGCCAGATCGCTTCTCGGTCTTGGCAGCTGCGGCAGCGACCTTGGCGGCTTCCTCGGGGGGCAGTTCTATCTGCGTAATGATTTTGTCGACGCCAACATTGATGCCACCAGCGAAATCGCCCGCCTTAAAAAGTGGCGTTATGTCGTTGCGGATTACTGATGAGGAAAAGCCGTCGGTCAGAACGGGTTCGAGACCATAGCCGACCTCAATCCGCAATTTGCGTTCATTCGGCGCAATAATCAGGATCGCGCCATTGTCTTTTTCGGCCTCACCTTTGCCGTCTTGTCCAATTGCCCAGTGGCGACCCAGCTGATAGCCGTAATCGGCAATGTCATAGCCTTGAAGACTGCTAACCGTCGCCACAACAAACTGGCGTTTGGTGCGCGTCTCCAGCGCCTCTAGCTTAGCGGTCAGCGCCGCTTCTTGGGCCGGATCAAGCAAATTGGCTTCATCGACCACACGGCCAGTCAGCGCCGGGAATGTTTGCGCAAACGCAACATTCCCGGGCAGAGCCAGCATCAACAGCATTAACAGGCCGATGGCCTTGCGCATTATTTTATCCCGGTAAATGGGGGTTACTGCTTTGGCGCCATGTCCAAAACAGGCGCAGCTTCTGCGCCTTCGGTGGTCGCTTTATACGACACCATTTCCTTGGCGCCGTGGATCACCTTCGCACCGATGATATCGGGGAAGGTCTTGATTGTGGTGTTATACTGACGCACCGCCTCGTTATAATCGCGGATCGTTATGCGGACGCGGTTTTCGCTGCCTTCCAGCTGATCCTGCAATTTCAGGAAGCCCTCTTGGCTTTTCAATTGCGGGTAGGCCTCAACCGAAACTAGCAATCGCGACAGGCTGCCCGACAATTGGTTTTGCGCCGATTGGAATGCCGCCATTTTGGCTGGATCGTTGAGGTCTGCGCCGGTGACATTGACCGTGGACGAGGTCGCTTTGGCGCGTGCTTCGATCACTTCGGTCAACGTCTTGTTTTCCTGCGCGGCTGCGCCCTTCACCACATTGGCAAGGTTGGGGATCAAATTAGCACGCTCTTGAAATGCAGCTTGCACATCAGCCCACTTCGCCTTCGCGTTTTCTTGCGCCGTCGGCACGCTGTTAATGCCGCATGCTGACACAGAAATGGCGGCAACTGGCACCAAAAGGAACTTTGAAAGATTGGAACGCATAACGATACTCCTGACCCCATAAGAATGTGTATTGCCTACATAGGGCAGCTGTGAGCTGGTTTCAATGGGAACAAAAGTTACATTAGGCCTATCGACTTTTGGTGATACTGTTTTAAAGTGTAAACGTTTTTAAAAGATGGGGAGTTAACTTATGTGGAGTGATTTCAAAGCATTTATCGCAGGGGGCAATGTTCTTGACCTTGCAGTCGGCGTCATGATTGGTGGTGCGTTTGCCACAATTACCAAGTCTCTGACGGAAGATTTGCTGATGCCGGTGGTCGCAGCACTTTTCGGCGGTGTGGATTTCTCCAGCCGCTTTTTCATCCTCGGCGCGATCCCTGATGCGTTGAAAGAAGCGGCTGCGGCGGGCAATTATGCTGCGCTAAAAGCTGGTGGCGTGCCGATGCTTGGTTACGGTGCTTTCCTCACCGCGATCATCAACTTCCTGATCTTTGCATTCGTCATTTTCATGCTTGTGCGTTGGGTCAATAAGGTGATGAAAACTAAAGTCGCTCAAGCCGGCCCGACCGAGGTTGATTTGCTGACCGAGATCCGGGATTCATTGAAGAAATAATTTCAGCCGTCTAAGCGTGCGTGATGAACGCACCGAATAGCAAAAGAGGCCATCATCTCGTCCGTAAGGCAGTATTGCCAGGGGCGAGGGGTGGCCGTTTTGCTGCGCTGCGCGACCGCGCGACGGGGCGGTTTTTCCACACGATCATCGACCGGATTGACCAAGGTCTGGAATTCGGCACGATAGAGGGGCTGTTGCCGGACGGAACCACACGCGTTATCGGCGGTCGCGGCCCTGGGCCTGTTGCAAAGGCCCATATCCGCAATTGGCGCGCGCTATCCCGGCTGGCGCAGGGCGGTTCAATCGGTTGGTACGAAGGTTGGGCCGCCGGCGATTGGGATAGCCCCGATCCGGTGCAGATATTCGACCTATTTACACGCAACCGCGTGGCGCTTGGTACTGTTGCTCGGCCAACCGGCATTGCAAAAATTGCTGCGCAAATGGCCCATAGGATCAGGCGAAATACAAAGGCAAAGGCGCGCGAAAATATTGAGGCGCATTACGACCTAGGCAATGATTTTTATGCCGCGTGGCTCGATGCTAGCATGACTTATTCGTCCGCTGTGTTTGCCAATAGCGGCAGCGATTCGCTTGAAGCAGCGCAGTTGCGCAAAAACACTTTGCTGCTGGATCGGCTCAAATTGAAAGACGGCGATGTGTTGCTGGAAATTGGGTGTGGCTGGGGCGGGCTGGCCGAATATGCGCTCGACCGTGCAAAAATCATTTATCACGGCATCACGCTATCGCCGCAGCAAAAATCCTATGCTGATGTACGGATCCCGGGGCAGCATGATGCAAGGGTTACGCTGACCGATTACCGCGACGTTGATGCGCAATATGACGCTATTGCCAGCGTCGAAATGGTTGAAGCCGTCGGCATGGAATATTGGCCGTCCTATCTCGACTGTATTGTCCGCAACCTAAAACCCGGCGGCCGTGCAGCATTGCAATATATACGGATCGAGGACGATGTATTCGATGCCTATGCACAGGGCGCCGATTTCATTCAGCGCTATGTGTTTCCAGGCGGTATGTTGCTGTCCGAAAGCCGCTTTCGCGCGTTGGCGGAAAAGCGCGGGTTGGTATGGACCGATCAACAGGATTACGGCCTGCATTATGCCAATACACTCCGCATCTGGCGCGAACGGTTTGATGCGGCGGTGGATCAGGGAAGTCTGCCCACCGGCTTTGACGCGAAATTCATTGCGCTGTGGCGCTATTATCTGATGTATTGCGAAGGCGGGTTTCGCGGCGGCGGCATTAATGTCGCGCAGGTGACGCTGGTTAAGGAATAAGGACATGGGAGACGGACGCCGTGAAAAAATGGATATTAGGCATCATATTATTGCTTGCCGCAGCATTGGGGATCGGCTGGTTCAGCTTGGACAAAGAAACGCGGAACCTTGCCGCGAATATGCCCACGAATAGCGACGTGCTGTTCTGGACCATACCGCAACGCGACGCTGCCTTCCGCGCACTTGACGCGATACCGGCGCTCGCCAAATCGAATGTCATCGATGCTGGTGACACCGTTTATCCGCTCCCCAAAGGCGCGCCGCTTAAAATCGATACCGATGTCGATGGGTATATGAAGACGCAGCGCACAGCCGGTTTGGTGATCGTGCAAGACGGCAAAATTCGACTTGAAAAATATGGCCTCGATTTTGACGGTAACGGCAAATGGACGAGCTTTTCGGTGGCAAAATCGCTGACCTCGACTCTGGTTGGTGCGGCGATCAAGGATGGTTTTATCAAAAGCCTGCAAGACAAAGTCACCGTCTATATCCCAGAAATGAAAGGTTCGGCCTATGACGATGTAACCGTCGAGCAGCTGATGACGATGACATCTGGCGTCAAATGGAACGAAGATTACGAAGACAAAAATAGCGACGTAGCGCGGTTTAATACGCACAAAGCCGAACCCGGCATCGACGTTACCGTCAGCTATATGCGCAAGCTGCAACGTGAGGCTCCTGCTGGAACCAAATGGGTCTATAAAACCGGTGAGACCAACTTGATCGGTGTGCTGGTTAGCAAAGCGACAAAAAAGAAACTGTCCGACTATCTATCCGAAAAAATCTGGGCGCCTTTTGGCATGGAGCAGGATGCAAGCTGGTTGTTGGGGTCTACCGGTCATGAAATCAGCGGCTGCTGCATCCAAGCATCGGTCCGCGATATGGCGCGATTTGGTTTGTTTGTGCAGGGCGGCGGAAAGATAAATGGCACATCGATTGTGCCGGATGACTGGTTCGCATCGGCCACGACAAAGCAAGCCGATATCGGCGCGCCCGGTGCTGGCTATGGCTATCAATGGTGGACGTTCGACGACGGGACGTTCGCGGCGCAGGGCATTTTTGGTCAAGGCATCTTCTTTGATGCCAAACGCAAACTCGTGATCGCATCAAACAGTAACTGGCCGCGCGCAACCGATGAGACGTCGAAGGCGGACCGCAACGCGTTTTACAAAAAAGTGCAGATGGCGATTGATGCGGAGGCGGTTGCGGTTCGTTAGGGATTTTTGACGCAGTTTTAGGCTTTTTGGGGACATTTCCCTAACGGCGCGTTAGCTTGTCGGCACAACCACGCCAAACCGGTTGAGGATCGAATCGAGGATAGATGCGTTGAGCAGGTTGGAGAATGCGCAGCCGACCATGACGCCGTTGTTCCAGATCACCTCTGCTTGCAATGGCGAAAGTCCCGGCAGCGCAAGCCAGCAGCGCGCGCCGATTGGCATTCCAGAGGTGGCCTCGCAGGCAAAGCCCGATAGCGACAAGTTAGTGACCACAACGCCAAACCCGGTCACACCCGAAGGCCGCAACGTGGCGGGAATTTTCAGGATGATGCGCGGCGAACTGCGGTCTTCAAGCGCGGCGTCATCGTAATACACCGGTGTGTTATCTAGCGTTCTGACGTCCATAAGCTTTGCTCCTGTGTCCAGCATACGGTAACCCGTCACGGTAAATCAGAGGTTGCGCAGTGTGGCTAGCGGCATTTAACCATCTAAGTTGTTGAGCAGTGCGCCAGAAATCTGCGCCATTTCGCGCGCTTGCTTTTTCAGCCGCATATCGCCATAGGCGGCGCGGGAGTCGGATGGGCGCTGTCGTCGCCAACCCGGTCAGATCCTGACGGAAGCAGCCGCAACGATTTTTCGGCGGGTCATCCGGCTCCTACTTGGCTTTCTGACTTTTGACACTTTTGACACGGAATCGGCTTTTTCGCGATTCTGTTCATGTTAGCCGCTTGTCCTCCAACCGGGGCACGGCGGCGGCGGTGCTTAATGCTGCGCGGCGGAGAAGGTCGCTGCTGTCTTTTAGAGTACGCTTTTGCATCGAATCACCCCAATCGGCACGGCATTCCATGAAATAGCCGGTGCCTCCGGCTCCGCCTGCACCCTCGCCAAGCGCGTCCGCCTCCATCGCATCAAGGAAAGCGGAAAATTCCTGTGCCACCGCCTTTGCCGGGGCCGAACCAAGCGCAGCTTTGCCGCCCAGCCGCTCTATCGTTGCAAGCATCATCCTTGGGTCGCGCTTGCGCTTTTCCTGCACCAGCCTGCCATCGCGGTAGATCTGTTCAACCGATCCTTCAAAGGCCAATTGATAGGTTTCGTCAATCATGCGTTGCCGGGCAAGCAGCAGAGCTGCATCCCATGCCAAATCAAAAGCGCGACCAGCCAAGGTCTGGCGAAATGCGTACGCACTTTGCCGGGTCATTCCGACAAACCCTGCCGCGCGATCAGCAAGCCCGCATTGCGCCAGCATTTCGAGAAATGCCCGCTGTCGATCAATGCTCCAGCCATTGGCTTGGCGCGAAGGGGTGAGGCCGAGGTCATCCGTTGGGGCTGATTCTTGTTCCATCCAGCGCATAGAACATAAAACGAACAAAATGTAAAGAGGAAATTTCCTATGAAGTATATTTCTGATTGTCCGTCCGGTTTGAGTTCGTCTGGTTGCAAGAACGATGGAGACGTAAAAGCGGCAAGCCGCATGGATCAAAAGCGAACATGTAATTGATATTGTTTCTTTAGAACCTATGCCCCCTGAATTGCGCCGCATATCGCCACAGGCGGCGCATAGACGCTGTCGTCGCCAACTCGGTCAGATACTGACGGAAGCAGCGGCAACGATATCTCGGCGGGTCACCCGGCTCCTAATTCCTCGGCATCATGTGGCAACCCAGTTGCCATGGAAACCCGGCGGTATGCGATGCGGGATGTGAACGCTTGCCAACGGTGAGCCTGTGAAATTGAGCGCGTCCAGGATCACGAAATCGGTTGTCTCATCCGCCATGTTGATGACATAGCCCATCAACCAGCCATCGCCCTCGGCGGCATCGTCACTTCGCGGCACGAACACAAATTCTCCGGGATGCCGTTCTGGGCCAAAATCATGCACTTCGCGGTTGCCACTGTCCAAATCATGCTTGAACAACCGAGTGTCAGAACCGAGTGAGAACAAGTGATCCTTTGGCAACGCAGTTGTGAAGGCATAGCGATACGGCTTCCCGATAAAGCGCTCGTCGGGGCGGGGAAATTCCTGACTTTCGGCATCGATAACGATGCGGTTAACGCAGTGCCCTGCGATGTTAATTGTCCAACGTTCAAACGCGCAGTTTTTTGAATCGGGACCAACGCGACTGGTCGCAAACATCGTATCATGCGCACACACATCCATGATCACACTGCCATCCGCAGTTTCAAAAGCGTTGGCGGGATGAAAAACGGCACATGGTTCAACCGAAGACCAGATCACATCGGCATTGGTCCCTTCGCGCGGAAGCAGCCCGACACGCGCTTCATGCCCGGGGTTCCATGCATACGGAAATGCGTGCCCGGCGAGCAGCAATTTCATCGAAAACGTAACCGGCAGATCGAGAATGATGACGTAGTTTTTGGTGATCATGCAATCATGGATCATCGGCCCATGCTTGACACGGATAGGCTCCTCGCGGCGGACTTTGCCGTCGACGCCAACGACCACATGGCGAATGATGTTTTGGTCTTCGCCTTCATAGCAAATGGCGTGCATCTCGCCCGTTTCGGGGTCGAGATGGGGGTGTGCCGAAAAACTTCCCTTTAGTGTCGCCTCGAATGGGTTGTGCGCGATCGTTTCAAGATCTGGCCCAAGTTCAACAGGCTTTGCGCCTGCCTCTACCAAGCCCCAGATTTTGCCGGCATGGCCAAGGACGTTGGTGTTAGCGGTATCGGCGCGCGGATTGCGGATGCCGGGAGCGGGAGTTTCATGCAAGGCTGTGCTGACAGCGTTGGAGCGCAGCCAGCGGTTCTTGTACCACAAAGCTTGGCCGTCTTTGATCCGCACGCCATGGACCATTCCGTCGCCGATGAACCAATGGTGATTGGCTGGATTGGCGTTCATCGGATTGGGGCCAATACGGATATAACGACCATCGAGCGCGGCGGGGATTTGGCCGGTTACGCTCAACGCCTCTATTGTCATTTCCTCGGTCATCGGTTGATGCGGGCCGGTTAGGAAAGGGTGCGGCGCGTCAGGTGTCTCCATGCGATCACGGTTGAACTCAGCGACTTTCATGATCGCTGGCGTTACCGCTTTGCGGATCAGTGTTTCAACGGCGCTGACCATGCTGTTTCTCCCAAATTCTGCTGCGGCTTGCCAAACGACTCGGCAATGTTTACGCTGATAACATGGTATTTAATGATAACAGTGTCAACATCAAATCCTATCACCACGGAGATTTGCATTCAGCGGTGGTTGCAGAAGGGTTGCGTCTGTTAAAAGACCGCGAAGCCGATGCGCTATCGCTGCGCGAAATTGCGCGTAATGTCGGGGTCAGCGCAACCGCGCTTTATCGGCATTTTCCCGACAAAGCCTCACTTTTGGCTGCACTTGCGACGGCTGGCTATGCAATGTTGGCAAAGCAGCAAAGCGATGCCGCGATGGCGGAGGGGCAGGAACGATTTGCGCAGCTTGGCCGGGCTTATGTGCGGTTTGCTGTGGCCAATCCCGGATTATTCCGCCTGATATTCGTCAATAGTCCAGCAAATATGCACGCATACTCAATCGCGCCCACCGGCTCCGCGGCGTCGCTTTTGGAACAGGGTGTAGCGCAAATGATGGGTGCGGATACATCGCCAGAGGCGCGCTTTGCCGTCATGTTGCGTGCTTGGTCGTTGGTGCATGGTCTGTCGATGTTGATCCTTGATCGGCAGATAATGGCCGACGATGTCTTGATTGATCAGGTAATTTCCAGCACCAGCGGGGAGTTCAATTTTTCACTCTGATGTGATTTGTGGGATTGACGATCACACTACAGTGTGACTATGAAGCAAAATGTCCACACAACTCATCGCAAAACTCCGCTCACTCGTCAATGACGGCGGCCTTTCCCGTTCCGGCCTTGCTCGGGCCGCTGGCCTCCACGCCAATACGCTGCGCGACCTGGACCAGCCTGACTGGAACCCGACGGCAGAAACGCTGCGTAAGTTGGAAAGCTATCTGTTTGCCAATGATGATACGCCCGCTTTGGTCCCGATTGAGGAGATTATCGAGGAAGCCCGCAATGGTCGCATGTATATCCTTGTCGATGACGAAGATCGTGAGAATGAAGGCGACCTGATTATCCCTGCGCAAATGGCGACGCCCGATGCGATCAATTTTATGGCGACGCATGGCCGCGGCTTGATCTGTCTGTCGATGACCAAAGAACGCTGCAATCAACTGGGCCTGGCCCCGATGACGCAGGATAACCGCGAGTCTATGCAGACGGCCTTCACCGTATCGATTGAGGCGAAAGAAGGCGTGACTACTGGCATCAGCGCGGCAGACCGCGCGCGGACAGTCTCGGTTGCCGTCGATGCCTCCAAAGGCCCTGACGATATCGTTTCCCCTGGCCATATCTTCCCGCTGACTGCGCGCGATGGCGGCGTGTTGGTGCGGGCAGGGCATACCGAGGCAGCGGTTGATATTTCGCGGCTGGCGGGGCTGAACCCATCGGGCGTGATCTGCGAGATTATGAAAGACGATGGCACAATGGCGCGGATGGACGACCTTGTCGCCTTTGCCCGGATGCACAATTTGAAAATGGGCACGATCCGCGATCTGATCGCCTATCGCCGCAAACATGACCATCTGGTTGAAAAGCGCGCGGAGATGAAATTCACCAGCCGCTGGGGTGGCGACTGGACCGCGATGACGTTCTTTAACAAAGCGACCGGCGACGAGACAATGGCGTTGCTAAAAGGCAAAGTCGATCCCGACAAAGCGACGTTAGTGCGCATGCATACGATGTCGTTCTTCGTCGATACGTTCGGCGAACTCAACGAACGGTCAGGCCTGCTTTCGGGCTCTATGGAGGCGATTGCCGAGGCAGGGGCGGGGGTAATCGTCGTCATCAACCGCCGGACACCCGACATGGTCAGCCGCTTTATGAATCTACGCTCCGAAGGCAAAGGCGCAGGCGCGCCAGAGGTTGAAGCACTGCGCGATTATGGCGGCGGCGCGCAAATCCTGACAGAACTGGGCGTGCACGATATGATCCTATTGACCAATACACATCATACTTTGGTTGGGCTTGAAGGCTATGGCCTATCGATTGTCGGCGAACGCGCGATACCGGGTACGAAAGGCGAATAATGGCGAAATTCCTGATAGTTGAGGCGCGTTTCTACGACCATTTGAACGATATGTTGGTGGCGGGGGCAAAGGCTGCGCTAAAGGCGGCGGGGCACGATTTTGAAGTTGTGACCGTTCCCGGCGCGCTTGAGATTCCGGGCACGATATCGCTGGCATCGGAGAGCGACCTGTATGACGGCTATGTCGCCATCGGTGTTGTTATTCGCGGCGAAACCTATCATTTTGAAATCGTCGCTGGCGAAAGCGCGCGGGGGATTATGGCGCTGACGATGGATGGGCTGGCCATTGGCAATGGCATTCTGACAGTGGAGAACGAAGAGCAAGCGCTGGTTCGTGCTGACCCTTCGCAGAAAGATAAGGGCGGCGAGGCAGCAAAGGCGGCTATGGCAATGCTGGATTTGCGCGCAAAATTCGCGGGCTAAGCGTCGCGGCGATCATAAAGCCAGCGCAATAAAGTTGCGTATTCCCAACAGCGGTTTGCGCGTTATAGTCGGTGCATGACCGCACCCGTTTTGCCCACCGCCGCTGATCGCGAAAGCGAGAATTACCGCCTGAATTTTGCGCACAATGTCGCGTTGAAGGACGCGTTGTGGGCGAAGGTGGCGCAGGCGGCGCTTGGCGGGAATGAGAAGTCGCGGGAGCGGCATACGTCGCGGGGCAAGTTGCTGCCAAGGGAGCGGGTGGAGCGGTTGCTCGATCCCGGGTCGCCGTTTCTGGAGATTGGCCAGCTCGCCGCACACGACCTGTACGAAGGCGAAATTCCCGGCGCGGGCATCATCTGCGGCATTGGCCGTGTATCGGGCCGCCAGTGCATGATCGTGTGCAACGACGCGACGGTGAAGGGCGGCACTTACTACCCGATGACCGTCAAAAAGCATCTGCGCGCACAGGAAATTGCCGAGGCGAACCGCCTGCCGTGCATCTATTTGGTCGACAGCGGCGGCGCTAACTTGCCGCATCAGGACGAAGTCTTCCCCGACCGCGACCATTTCGGGCGCATCTTTTTTAACCAGGCGAATATGAGCGCCAAGGGCATCCCGCAAATCGCGTGCGTCATGGGCAGTTGCACTGCGGGCGGAGCCTATGTGCCTGCAATGTCGGACGAGAGCGTCATCGTGCGCAATCAAGGCACGATCTTCCTTGCTGGCCCGCCATTGGTAAAGGCCGCGACGGGCGAAGAAATCAGCGCTGAGGATCTGGGCGGCGGCGACCTGCATGGGCGGAAGTCGGGCGTGGTTGACCATGTTGCCGAGAATGACGAACATGCGCTGACTATTGTTCGCGATATCATCAGCCACCTCGGGCCAATCCACAAACCCGACATTGACCTAAAAGACCCGCGCCCCCCCAAATATGATGCCGACGAACTCTACGGCATCCTCCCCACCGACGTCCGCGCGCCTTATGACGTCCACGAAGTCATCGCGCGCATCGCCGATGGCAGCGAGTTTCACGAATTCAAGGCACTATATGGCAGCACTTTGGTCTGCGGCTTTGCGCATATCTGGGGGATGCCGGTCGCGATCCTCGCCAACAACGGCGTGCTGTTTTCGGAAAGCGCGGTCAAAGGCGCGCATTTCATCGAACTCGCCTGCCAGCGGCGGATACCCTTGCTGTTCCTCCAAAACATCAGCGGCTTCATGGTCGGCGGAAAATATGAGGCGGAGGGTATCGCCAAGCACGGCGCAAAACTCGTCACCGCCGTTGCCACCGCGAGCGTTCCCAAGATCACCGTTCTGATCGGCGGCAGCTTTGGCGCGGGCAATTACGGCATGTGCGGGCGGGCCTATTCGCCGCGCTTCCTGTTCACCTGGCCCAACGCGCGGATTTCGGTGATGGGCGGCGAACAGGCGGCAAGCGTGCTAGCGACCGTCCACCGCGATGCGGAGAAGTGGACGCCGGAGGAGGCTGAAGCCTTCAAAGCCCCGATCCGCCAGAAATATGAAGACGAAGGCAACCCCTATCACGCGACCGCACGGCTGTGGGATGACGGGATCATCGATCCGGCGCAGACTAGGGATGTGCTGGGGCTGGCTTTCGCGGCGGCGCTGAACGCGCCAGTTGAGGAGGCACCCCG
>JAYUOS010000064.1:0-29612 GCA_043760725.1 Sphingomonadales bacterium | reverse complement strand
GCGAAAATCTTTCTCCTAAAACGGCTGCTAACTTGCCGTTATCGCTATTGCGAACTGATATCATAAAAAGTCTTAACTTTGGGCCTTTAGTGGGTTGTTATCCACAGCGATTCGGACTAACGCGACCGCAATTCCGCTAAAAGCCCTAAGGGAAGGACATCGTTTTCATGGCTCGCAAGAAGATTGCGCTTATCGGCGCCGGTAATATCGGCGGCACGCTTGCCCACCTCGCAGCATTGAAAGGCCTTGGCGACATCGTGCTGTTCGACGTGGTCGAGGGCGTACCGCAGGGCAAAGCGCTCGACCTGTCGCAATGCGGCCCTGTCGAAGGCTTCGATGCCAAGATCACCGGCTCGAACGATTATGCCGATATCGCAGGCGCAGACGTCATCATCGTAACCGCCGGTATCGCGCGCAAGCCCGGCATGAGCCGCGATGATTTGCTCGGTATCAATTTGAAGGTCATGAAGGCGGTCGGCGAAGGCATTAAGGCCAACGCGCCGGGCGCATTTGTGATCTGCATCACCAACCCGCTCGACGCGATGGTCTGGGCCTTACGCGAATTCTCTGGCCTGCCGCATCATATGGTTGTCGGCATGGCGGGCGTGCTCGATTCCAGCCGCTTCAGCCATTTCCTCGCCGATGAATTCAACGTGTCGGTAAAGGATGTGACCAGCTTTGTCCTCGGCGGCCATGGCGACACGATGGTTCCGGTGATTGCTTACTCAACCGTCTCGGGCATTCCGGTGCCTGACCTGATCGCAATGGGGCTTTCCACACAAGAAAAGATCGACGCCATCGTCCAGCGCACGCGCAGCGGCGGCGGAGAAATCGTCGCGTTGCTCGGCACAGGCAGCGCCTATTACGCCCCCGCAACCAGCGCCATTTCGATGGCCGAGGCCTATCTCTACGACAAAAAACGCGTGCTGCCCGCCGCAGTCAACCTGACCGGCCAATATGGCATCGACAATTTGTATGTCGGCGTTCCGGTGATGATCGGCGCAGGCGGCGCAGAAAAGATAATCGAAATCGCGCTTGATGATGAAGCGAAGGCGAACTTTGCGGTCAGCGTTGATGCGGTGAAGGAATTGTTGGTTGCGTGTAAAGCGATTGATGCGAGTTTGAATTGATGAGCGTAATGCTTGCTTTGTTAGCTGCTGCGGCTCCGGCTGCAAGCTCGGAGGCGGTTCTTCTAGCGCATTTTGACACCCAGTGCGCAGTGCTGGATAGCGTGGATGCTATCGAGCAAAGAGTATTAGCTGCGGGTTGGATTAAGGTTGATATCAAAATAGATTCCATCGTCGGCAAGCAGGCAAGATTCTACGCTGAAATCGCCGCCGAATCGAAAGTGCAAATTGATACCCGTGCATTCAGCCGCGAAGATAATCCTTCAATTAACATTCTGGTGTCGCAAGTACGCGATTCACGCGATTCTGGCTCAATTGAATGCCATGCACTCAATACAACGATCCAAGCCGTGCACGGCGCAGCCATCGAAAATTGGGCAAAACGCAAAGCAACTTCCAAGTCCCACGATAAGTATGGAATGATGTGGTCTTGGCAGCCTGCGCTCAGTACAAACGCATCATTTACTGCAATTACGTTCACAAAAGAGGCTTCTAAAGACCCTAAAATGTTTCCTGGGGTTGGGCTCGATGCAGTGGCCGTGAAATTTTTTCCTTAGCGCACCGAAAGAGAGCCGAATGTCCATCCTAGTCAACAAACACACCAAGGTCATCACGCAAGGGATGACCGGAGAAACCGGCACTTTCCATACTGAGGCGGGGCTTGCTTATGGCACGCAGATGGTTGGCGGTGTCACCCCCGGCAAAGGAGGGAGCACGCATATTGGCCTGCCGGTATTCGATACCGTGGCCGAAGCGGTGCAGATGACCGGCGCGGATGCGTCGGTTGTGTATGTGCCGCCGCCGTTCGCTGCGGACTCGATCCTTGAAGCCATCGATGCCGAAGTGCCGTTGATCGTTTGCATCACCGAAGGCATCCCCGTGCTTGATATGGTCCGTGTAAAGCGCGCTTTGGTCGGCAGCAAATCGCGGCTGATTGGCCCCAACTGCCCCGGCGTCCTCACCCCCGGCGAATGCAAAATCGGTATTATGCCCGGCAGCATTTTTTCCAAAGGCTCGGTCGGCGTTGTCTCGCGTTCGGGCACACTCACCTATGAAGCGGTGTTCCAGACCACCAATGAAGGCCTTGGCCAGACCACAGCGGTCGGCATTGGCGGTGATCCGGTAAACGGCACCAATTTTATCGACGTGCTGGAACTGTTCCTCGCCGACGATGCGACGCAATCGATGATTATGATCGGCGAAATCGGCGGCGATGCCGAAGAACAAGCCGCGCAATTCCTGATCGACGAAGCAAAGCGTGGCCGCAAAAAGCCGATGGCTGGCTTTATCGCGGGTCGCTCGGCTCCTCCTGGACGACGCATGGGCCATGCGGGCGCGATTGTATCGGGCGGCAAAGGCGATGCGGAATCGAAGATCGCGGCGATGGAGGCTGCGGGTATTCGCATGTCGGCATCCCCCAGTGATTTGGGCCGGACATTGGTTGAGGTTTTGAAGGGTTAAATCCTAAATCCTCCCCGAGCTTGCCTCGGGGAGGGGGACCGCGCGAAGCGTGGTGGAGGGGTGGCGGACGCAGTCCGCCGTCTTCGACGGCAGCCCCTCCGTCACTTGGCTACGCCAAGCGCCACCTCCCCGAGCAAGCTCAGGGAGGAATTAAGGAAGACTGAAGAATGGGTTACGAAGGTCACGAGTTCGAAACCGCAGGCGAGCCTGAAACAGGCCCAAGCTGGCAACGTCCCAATTGGCGCTTTAGCGAAAGCGACGAGCTGACGGGGGCGCTTGATCCCACGGCAATGGCGGTGGAGATTAAAGCGGCGGCAAAGGCAGCGGGCAAGCCCATGCCAGCGGCCGATGCTGTCTCCGCCGCTGGCGATTCGATCCGCGCGATGATGCTGGTGCGCACGTACCGTGTGCGCGGGCATCTGGCGGCAAATCTTGATCCATTGGGCCTTTCCAAACAAGAAATCCCTGCCGACCTTGACCCAGCCTATCACGGCTTTACCGAAGCCGATCTTGACCGCCCGGTCTATGTCGGCGGCACTTTGGGCTATGATTGGGTGTCGGTCCGCGAACTGGTCGCTACGCTGCGCGCCAATTATTGCGGCACTGTTGGCCTTGAATATATGCACATCGCCGATGTTGAGGAACGCCGCTTCCTGCAAGAGCGGATGGAAGGCAAAGACGCCGCAATCACCTTTTCCCCCGAGGGCAAAAAGGCCATTCTCGGCAAAGTGATCGAGGCCGAGCAATACGAAAAATTCCTCGCGCGGAAATATGTTGGCACTAAGCGATTTGGCCTAGACGGCGGCGAAGCGATGATCCCCGCATTGGAGGCGATCATCAAATATGGCGGTGCGCTGGGCGTGCGTGAGATCGTGTACGGTATGCCGCATCGCGGTCGCCTCAACGTGCTCGCCAATGTGCTGGCCAAACCGTACCGCATCATCTTTCACGAATTTTCAGGCGGCAGCGCAAACCCAGAAGACGTTGGCGGTTCGGGCGATGTCAAATATCACCTTGGCACCAGTACCGACCGCGAGTTCGATGGCATCAAAGTGCATATGTCGCTGGCGCCGAACCCGTCGCATTTGGAGGCAGTGAATCCTGTCGTCCTCGGCAAAGTCCGCGCGATCCAGACAATCCGCGACGATTTGGGCAAGCATGAACAGGTCCTGCCGGTTTTACTTCACGGTGATGCTGCCTTTGCCGGACAAGGCATCGTCTGGGAGTGCCTCGGCTTTTCCGGAATTCGCGGTTACAATACCGGTGGCTGCATCCATTTTATCGTCAACAATCAGGTCGGCTTTACCACTTCACCCCAATTCGCGCGCTCGTCACCCTATCCCAGCGATGTGGCCAAAGGCGTGCAGGCCCCGATCTTCCACGTCAATGGCGATGACCCAGAGGCTGTAACCTTTGCCTGCAAAATGGCGATCGAGTTTCGCCAGCGTTTCCACCGCGATATTGTGATCGACATGTGGTGCTACCGCCGGTTCGGCCATAACGAGGGCGATGAGCCCAGCTTCACTCAGCCGCTGATGTACAAAGTCATCAAGGGCAAGCCGGGCGTCAGCGAAGTCTTTGCCGCACGCCTGCAAGGCGAAGGTGTCATCGACGCAAATTGGGCCGCCGAACATGCGATGCGCTATGTCGCTTTGCTGGAACAGGAATTTACCGCAGGCCAAAATTATAAAGCCAATCAGGCGGATTGGTTTGGCGGACGCTGGAAGGGCTTGTCGAAACCAGCCGATCCCGAAACCGCACGGCGCAATGTGGAAACGGGCATTGCCAAAAAACAGATGGACGGGCTTGGTCGCACATTGACGACAGTGCCCGACGGCCTGAATATTCACCCGACGTTGAACCGCGTATTGGATGCCAAGCGCGCGATGTTTACCGCGGGCGAAAACTTTGACTGGGCAACCGGCGAAGCGCTGGCTTTTGGATCATTGCTGTCCGAGGGTTACGGCGTGCGTCTGTCGGGGCAAGATTCGGGGCGCGGTACATTCAGCCACCGTCACGCGGTCTGGGTCGATCAAAACAGCGAAGCAAAATACATTCCGCTGACGACTTTGCCGCATGGGAGGTTTGAAGTGTATGACAGCCCGTTGTCCGAATTCGGTGTGCTTGGCTATGAATATGGCTTTGCTGGAGCCGACCCCAAAACATTGGTGTTGTGGGAGGCGCAGTTTGGCGATTTCGTCAACGGCGCACAGACGATTATCGACCAGTTCATTGTGTCGGGCGAGAGCAAATGGCTCCGCGCCAACGGCTTGGTGATGTTACTGCCGCATGGTTATGAAGGTCAGGGGCCAGAACATAGCTCGGCGAGACCAGAACGATTTTTGCAAAGCTGTGCTGAGGATAATATCCAGTTCGCCAATTGCACAACGCCCGCGAATTACTTCCACTTGCTGCGCCGCCAAATGCACCGGTCATTCCGCAAGCCGTTGGTGGTGATGTCGCCCAAGTCGCTGTTGCGGCACAAAATGGCTGTGTCAAAGGCAGCTGATTTTCAGGGCGAAAGCCATTTCATGCGGATCTTGTCGGACCCATGGGCCCCTGCTGATAATGACGTGAAGCGCCTTGTATTGTGTACAGGCAAAGTTGCATTTGATTTGATGGAGGCGCGCAATGCGGCGGGTGATGCGGGCACCGCGATTGTTCGGTTGGAACAGCTGTATCCCTTCCCCGGAGAACCATTGATCGCGCGACTAAAACGCATGGCCAATTTGGAAGAGGTCGTGTGGGCACAGGAAGAGCCGAAAAACGGCGGCTATTGGTTCTTCACCGAGCCCTATATCGAGGAATGCCTGGTGGCTGCCAAAATGGGCCCTGTCCGCGCCCGCTATGCAGGCCGCAAAGCCGCTGCATCGCCCGCCACAGGTTTGATGAAGCGTCACCAATCCGAACAAGCAGCCTTGGTCGCCGATGCGCTGGGCCATAATGTTCGCGCCGAACTCCGCCGCCAACGCGGCACTGACAAATCGAAATAAACTCCACTGGAGCAATGACTATGAGCACCGAAATCAAGGTCCCGGTATTGGGCGAATCGATCAGCGAAGCGACGCTTGGCCAGTGGCTGAAAAAGCCCGGCGAAGCGGTGGCAGCGGATGAACCGATTGCGAGTTTGGAGACCGATAAGGTCGCCATCGAAGTGGGCGCGCCTGTCGCGGGTGTGATGGGCGCTTACTCAGTCGAAGAGGGTGCGACGGTTAATGTCGGCGCTGTGATCGGGATGATTGAGGCGGGCTCTAGCGCGGCGGCAACTCCGGCGGTAGCAGCAGCGGCTGCCCCTGCTCCGGTTGCAACCACCGATGTTGCCGACCTAACGCTATCACCCGCTGTCCGCCGCCTTGTTTTGGAACAGGGTATTGATCCGACCAAAGTCAAAGGCAGCGGTAAAGATGGCCGGTTGACCAAAGAAGATGTGCTGGCTGCTGCCAAGGGTGGCGCTCCCGCTGCACCAGCCGCAGCGCCTGTAGCTACAACGCCTGTCGGAGCTGCCGCATCGGGTGACCGCCTCGAAGAACGCGTCAAAATGACTCGCCTGCGGCAAACCATCGCCAAGCGGCTGAAAGAAGCGCAGGATACAGCAGCACTCCTCACCACATTTAACGACTGCGATATGTCGGCAGTGATGGCGACGCGCGATCGCTACAAAGAAAGCTTCGAGAAAAAACACGGCGTTAAGCTCGGCTTTATGAGCTTCTTCGCCAAAGCCGCCTGCCTTGCCCTCAAAGATTTCCCCTCGGTCAACGCGCAGATTCAGGGTGATGAAATCGTCTATTTCGATTATGTCGATCTGTCGGTCGCGGTCTCCGCGCCCAACGGTCTTGTCGTCCCCGTCGTCCGCAATGTCGACCAAATGGGCTTTGCCGATATCGAAAAGGCGATTGGCGCATTCGGCAAAAAGGCCAAGGACGGCAGCTTGACGATGGACGATATGAAGGGCGGAACCTTCACCATTTCCAACGGCGGCGTGTTCGGCGGCCTGATGTCCACCCCGATCATCAACCCGCCGCAGTCAGCAGTGCTTGGCCTGCACCGCATCGAGGATCGCCCCGTCGTTCGCAATGGCGAGATTGTCATCCGCCCGATGATGTATCTGGCATTGAGCTATGACCACCGCCTAATCGATGGTCGCGAAGCCGTCACCGCACTGAAAACCATCAAAGAAGCAATTGAAGACCCCACCCGCTTGCTGATCGATTTGTAAGGAACTGCATTATGGCTGACTTTGACCTGATCGTTATCGGCGCTGGACCCGGCGGATATGTGGCTGCAATTCGTGCAGCGCAATTGGGGCTGAAGACGGCGTGCGTTGAAAGCCGCGAGACGCTGGGCGGGACGTGTCTAAATGTGGGCTGTATACCGTCCAAAGCCTTGCTGCACGCGTCCGAGCTTTATGAAGAAGCGCATTCCGGTGCGCTCGCCAAATTTGGCGTCGATTTCAAATCGGTTTCGCTGAACCTTGACCAGATGCATGCCGAGAAAGCCAAAGCCGTTGGCGAGTTGACCGGCGGGATCGAGTTTCTGTTTAAGAAGAACAAGGTTGAGTGGCTGAAGGGACAAGCGGCATTTACCAGCGCGAACACCATCGAAGTTGCAGGAAAAAGCTACACCGCCGATAAAATCATGATCGCCACCGGTTCGTCGGTCACGCCTTTGTCCGGCGTCGATGTGGACCAAAAGGTCATCGTTGATTCCACCGGCGCGTTGGCCTTGCCCAAAGTGCCCAAGCATATGGTCGTCATCGGCGGCGGTGTGATCGGGCTGGAGCTTGGTAGCGTCTGGCGTCGTCTCGGCGCCGAAGTTACAGTCGTTGAATATCTCGACCAGATCCTCCCCGGCATGGATGCAGAAGTCCGCAAGGAAGCCGCGAAGATTTTCAAGAAGCAAGGCTTTGTCATTCGCACCGGCACCAAAGTCACCGCCGCTACCGTCAAAGGCAGCAAGGCGACGTTGACCGTCGAACCAGCCGCTGGCGGAGCATCCGAAACAATCGAAGCCGATTGCGTTTTGGTCTCCATCGGCCGTCGTCCCAATACCGATGGATTGTCGCTCGACAAAGCAGGCGTCACCCTGAACGCACGCGGGCAGATCGAGGTTGGTCATGATTTCCAAACCAGCATCCCCGGCATCTATGCCGTCGGCGATGTCACGCCAGGGCCGATGTTGGCGCATAAGGCCGAAGACGAAGGCATCGCGGCGGCGGAATTCTGCGCTGGCCAAACCGGAATCGTCAACCATGACGTCATCCCCGGCGTGGTCTATACCATGCCCGAAATCGCCGATGTCGGCATCACCGAGGAAGAGGCCAAGGCAAAGGGTATCGACATCAAAGTCGGCAAATTCCCGATGATGGCCAACAGCCGCGCCAAAACCAACCGCGACACAGACGGTTTTGTTAAAGTCATCGCCGACGCCAAAACCGATCGCGTGCTGGGTGTCCACATCATCGCTTCACTCGCCGGAACGATGATCGCGGAAGCGGCGCTCGCGATGGAATTTGGCGCAACATCCGAAGACATCGCCTACACCTGCCACGCCCACCCGACGCAGAGCGAAGCGTTAAAGGAAGCTGCGATGGCGGTGACCGGCAAACCGATCCACATGTGATGTTACAATGTTCTATATTTGTTCTTGACCTCTTCTACTGAATTTGCTAAGTGAATTTTTGACTAAATTAGGTTTGTGCAGCCTATCTATGCCGCTTGAAAGTGCAATTAAGTGGACGTTTTTTCCGTGAGTCCTTATCTTAAGATCGAAAGTGATTTTGAAATGAGCCATGAACCCTTAGCAATTGCGAATAAAGTTCTCGGCGTCGCGTCGGAGCGCGGTCTTTCGCTGACTATCATGCAACTAATAAAACTGGTTTATTTTGCGCATGGCTGGACACTGGCCTTGCTCGGAAAGCCTCTGGTAAACGATGAGCCGCAGGCGTGGCAGCATGGCCCTGTTTATCCTTCAATATATAACGAGTTTCGGGGCTTTGGATCTCGACCAATCGAACGAACGGCTAAAAACTCTTGGAGCGGCACGGACTACGAGACTAAATTGTCCGACGACGAGTTGTCGGTTTTGGAGCAAGTTGTGTCGGCTTACGGGAAAACTCATGCTTTTGAATTGTCGTCAAGAACTCACCAGAAAGGCACTCCTTGGGATCAGGTCTATCAGGGTGGCGTAGGCAAATTCCAGCCAATCGGAAACGACTTAATCAAAACCCATTTTGATACCTTGAAGCGGGCAGGCGCTTGAAAAAGGGATTGGATTTAGGTCCTATCCAAGCTGATGCTGATAAGGCCGAGCTAGCCAACGCAAACAATTTCGACGCGCAACTCGTCGAAAAACTTGATGCTGTTGATCTCTTAATCGCAGACTTGGGGCAACTTAGTGAGTTTAACGCGGCTGCCCAATCATTCGTCAATGCCGCAACCAAAGAGATCGAATGGAACCGAAAGGCAAGGCTTGCTGTTATCATAGTGGCGGGCGTCATAATTATTGCGTTAGCTTGTTTGATAAATCAGATGCTGTTCGCGCCCTTACTGGCCGAACTAAGAAAAAGTCCATCCGCGTTTTCAACGGTAATTGCAGCTTCGATCGGCGGCGGAGTCATCCTTGCTATCAGCGTCACACGGGCAGTATTTTCTACCTTTGGCGAACGTAATGATGGGGTTCCTATGCCAGAGCAGCTCAAGCAAGTGATCGACATCGCCAAAATGATCAAGCCCTAAGCTTGTTCGGCCAAGCAGCCCAACTAACACCTGCCCTGATCGACTGGCTTGACCTGTTGGGGATCGCGGTTTTTGCGGCGTCGGGCGCGCTGGCGGCGGCGAAAAGGCAGCAGACACTGGTAACGTTCGCCTTCTTCGCGCTGGTAACCGGCGTTGGTGGCGGGACGGTGCGCGATCTTCTCATCGGCGCGCCGGTGTTTTGGGTGCATGACTGGAGCTTTGCCGCGACCTGTTTGGGGACCGCCGCTTTGGTGTGGTTGACCCCGGTTTCGGTATGGAATGAACGCGCGCTCGATTGGTTCGATGCGGTTGGTATCGCGATTTATGCTGTGTTTGGCACTTGGAAGTCGCTGACTTTGGGCATTCCGTTGCTGCCAGCAATGATGATGGGGGTTATCACCGCATGTGTCGGCGGGATTATTCGTGACGTTCTGGCGGGCGAGCCATCAATCTTGCTGAAACCCGAAATCTACGTCACCGCCGCAGCACTTGCATCGGGGCTGTTCGGTTTGCTTTTGTCGCTCGGCCTGTCTGTCCTGCCCGCGGCGATCATCAGCGCGGCCGCTGGGTTTGCCCTGCGTGCCATGGCGATCCTCAAAGGCTGGGCCATTCCGGCGTATAAGCGTTAAGCCCGCTCATCCTTGGGCGAATCCATGACGATATACGAAACGATGCTCGACACCTGCGGCACCGTGCCGAGCACTTCGGTATGGAAATATTTGTAAGCCGCCAAATCGCGCGCCTCGATGCGCAGCAGATATTCGACTGTGCCGGTGACATTGTGGCACTCGCGCACTTCGGGGGCCGAGGCCATGGCCACTTCAAAGCCGTGCTGCGCCTCTTTATTGTGCTTTGACAGGCCGACCAGAACATAGGCGATGAAAGTAATGCCCATCGCCTGTGGGCTGAGCACGGCGCGGTAGCCGATAATCACGCCTTTGCGCTCTAGTTCCTGCACCCGCCGCAAACACGCCGACGGGGATAATCCGACTTTGTCGGCCAAGTCGATATTGCTGATCCGTCCGTCTAGCGTAAGCGCGTGCAATATCTTGGTGTTTATTAGATCAATATCACTCATTAGTTGTGCATTTTTGGCGAATTTGCGCAACAACGCAAGCACATTCGGTGCATTTTGCGTTATATGCTGTTCCATGATGACAACCGAACTGTTCGCTGCGCTCGCGGTCTTTGCTTTCGTATCCTCGATCACCCCGGGGCCAAACAATTTGATGCTAATGACATCGGGTATCAATTTCGGGATGCGCCGGACTGTGCCGCATATGCTGGGGGTATCAATCGGCTTTACGCTGATGATCGTACTCATTGGGCTTGGCGTCATGGAGATTATCGACGCTGTTCCGGGTTCCACTTTAATCATCACGATCACAAGCGGGCTTTATCTGCTCTATATGGCGTGGAAAATCGCAACGACTGACACGTCTCCAGCGGAAAGCGATGCGGTGGCTGCAAAGTCAAAGCCCTTCACCTTCACCCAAGCCGCCTTGTTTCAATGGGTAAACCCAAAAGCCTGGACAATGGCGCTGACCGCAATCTCGGCTTATGCGCCAAAATCGCATGGCTGGGTGGGCGTGATCCTGGTCGCAGGCGTGTTCGGCATGATCAACCTGCCCAGCACTGGCACATGGGCACTAATGGGTGCAAGGTTGCGCCATTTCCTGTCTGATCCAGTGCGGTTGCGGACATTCAACATCGTTGCAGCATTGCTATTGGTTGCGTCGCTTTATCCGATGGCTGCAGGCTTAGTTGCAACTTGAAATTGACGTCAAGACACGCGCAATGCAATCAGGTTAAACCACTATAATGCAACCTATTTCCCGCGATACACATTCGGGAAAAGCTGCTTCAACGCTCTCACCTTTGGTACATCGAAGGTCACGATATACCCGCTATTAGGGTTGTTCGCCATATAATCCTGATGATAGGCTTCAGCCGCGAAAAACTCGCCAGTTTCAATCCGCGTCACTATCGGTTGCCGCCAGCTTTGGGCTTGACCCAGTTGTTTAATATAGCCTTCCGCAGCAGTGCGCTGCTCGGCATTTGCGGGGAAAATTGCTGACCGGTATTGAGTGCCGCTGTCCGGCCCTTGGCGGTTAAGCTCTGTCGGATTATGCGCAACTGAGAAGAAAATGTGGAGCAGTGTATTATAGCTGACCCGCGCCGGATCGTAGAAAATCCGCACAGCCTCGGCATGTTTGGTAACGCCGTCGCTGACCCGGCCGTAATCGGCATCGGATTTGGAGCCGCCGGCATAGCCAGATTCAACGCGAATCACACCGTCAACGCGTTCGTAAACGCCCTCAACGCCCCAAAAACAACCACCTGCAAAGATCGCAACCTGTTCGCCTGTGGCTTCAGTAATTTTTGCAGTCGGGGCGGCAATAGCTTTGCCCTCGGCAGCGTGAGCCACGCCGATTGCGGCGTTATCAATGCTTGAAAAATAATAGACGCCGCCGCCAAGCAGCGCGGCGACACAGCAAGCTGTAATCCACCGGGGGTTTTTATCGAGCGAGTTTTCCATGATATGCAACGCCTTGAATGGTTCCTTCGATCAGAACGGCGCCAGCCTCAGCTTTTTCCGATGTTGCGCTTGCTGGTTTGACCAGCGCCATTCCTGCAACACCCATGGCAAAGCCGCCAGCAAGGCTGAGGAAGAGTTCGGAGCGCACAAAGGAAAAAAACTGTTTCATATGCCATCATTCTGTCTTGGGCTTGTTCGCTCGAAAGCGCTGCGCGGTTACATCATCAATGACTATTTGGTAAGCACCACAGTGGTTAAACCCGCCTTAACAAAGGCTGGTTTAACGCAATTTGCGATCAAGCGAGTTCTGCGCAAGCCGACTGGATGCGCGTGCACGCCTCGCGCAACGCCTCGTTCGACGTCGCATAGCTGATCCGGAAACCGGGCGAGAGGCCAAAGGCTGCGCCTTGGACAGCGGCAACGCGGTGATCGTCTAGGAAATAGTCGATCAAATCAGCATCGGTTTCGATCTTCCTGCCCTTTGGCGTGGTCTTGCCCATTACGCCGCTGGCATCGGGATAGACGTAAAACGCGCCTTCTGGTGTCGGACAGCTAAGACCCGGTGCATCATTCAACATTCCCACGACGAGATCGCGGCGCTCCTTGAACTTGGCGTTGCGTTCTTTCAAAAAGTCTTGGGGCCCGTTGAGTGCCGCCGTCACCGCCCATTGGCTGATTGAGCAAGGGTTGCTGGTTGATTGCGATTGCAGATCGGCCATGGCTTTGATGATCCATTCGGGGCCGCCAGCATAACCGATGCGCCAGCCGGTCATTGCATAAGCCTTTGACGCACCGTTCATTGTCAGAGTGCGATCATACAGTTCGGGGCACACCTCAAGCATCGTCGCAAACGGCTGTTGCGCATACCAGATGTGCTCATACATATCGTCGGTGAGCAGCAAGACTTGCGGATGCCGCATGAGCACTTCGCCCAGTGCCTGCAATTCCATCGCGCTATAAGCAGCACCCGTTGGGTTGGACGGCGAATTGAGGATCAGCCAGCGGGTTTTGGGTGTGATCGCCGCATCCAATTGGTGGGGCGTGATTTTATAGCTTTGCGACGCACTGGCCAGCAAAATCACGGGTGTTCCGCCTGCAAATTGGACAATGTCGGGGTAGCTGACCCAATAAGGTGCCGGGATGATCACTTCGTCGCCGACATCGACCGTCGCCGCAATCGCGTTGAACAGGGTATGCTTGCCGCCCGAATTCACGGTGATCTGCTTGGCACCATATTCGATGCCGTTATCACGTTTGAACTTCGCGCGGATCGCCGTTTTCAGCTCGGGGATGCCATCAACCGCAGTGTATTTGGTTTTGCCCGCCCGGATCGCTTCAATCGCTGCATCCTTCACAAAATCTGGCGTGTCGTAATCTGGTTCGCCCGCGGACAGGCCGATCACATCGATCCCTCGCGCTTTCAGTTCAAGCACGCGGGTCGACATCGCAAGCGTTGGCGAGGGCGCGATGCGGCCCATGGCGGAAGAAAGCCGTTCGATCATTATTGTGTCCTGCTGGCTGATAACGAAAGGATGATTACGCCGTAGCCCCTATCGGCATGCCGGAAATTACGCAACCCGGCGCAGTTCACAATTTGGCAGGGAAAAGCCCTCGCAAGCTGTTCCCGAGCAAGAAACCATCGGCCAAATCTTCGGGACGAAGGTCCGCCTCAACCGCCTTTCCGCGTTCAATCAATTCGCGGCGCAATACCGATGGCAATAGCCCGCGCGAAAGCGCTGGCGTCATGAGCTTACCGTCGCGTTCAACGAAAATGGCAGTAATGCTACCCTCAGTCAGATATCCATTTGGATTAACAAACAAAACTTCGTCGCGGCCGGACGCTTGGCGGGCATTATCATAAAAAGCGCGATCGCTCGTTTTATGCGATAGCCGGAAATCCTGTGGATCAACTGGCAACGGGGTTATCGCAACGCTCCATGGCGCTGTAACGGCTGCGAGCAAAGCCCTAACCTCGATAGCGAGCGCGCCGCCCCGTGACGAAAGCAGCCGGATTTTCGCCGGATCAGCCAGATGAAAGGTCGCCGCATGCAAGCGGTTACGCGCCTCGTGCCGGTCAAAAATGAAATCGAGCGCGCGCGCACTTTCCTTCATCCGGTCAAGATGGAGTTCCAGCCGTGCTATCCCGCTCGATGGTTCAAACCGCATCGTTTCAATCAGATCGAAATCCGGCCTCATCACCGCTGCGAACCTCCCCTTTGCGAGACACTCTGCCCATTCGGACGCACCATCTGAGTCTGCGACCACACCCGACCCTAAACCGACTGAAACGCGCTTTTCCGCAGTGTTCAAGTGAAATGTGCGGATCGCGACGTTAAACGCTGCATCGCCGCCCGCATCAATCCGCCCGATCGACCCGCAATAGATACCGCGCGGCGCGCTTTCGATCTCGTCGATTATCTCCATGGCGCGGATCTTGGGTGCGCCGGTGATCGATCCGCAGGGAAAGATCGCACGGATCAGGTCGACCGCACCCAATCCCTCAGCCAACTGCCCTGTAACCGTCGATGTCATCTGGTGGACCGTCGGATAGCTCTCTATCGCGAACAATTCCGGCACCGTAACCGACCCTGGTTCAGCAACGCGCGACAGGTCGTTGCGCAGCAGATCGACGATCATCAGATTTTCCGCCCGCTGTTTGGGGTCCTGACGCAATTCCTTGGCGATAGCGGCATCGGCGACAGGATCGGCCAGCCGTGATGCGGTGCCTTTCATTGGCTTCGTCGTGACCCGGCCGTCCTTCAGCGCAAAAAACAGTTCCGGCGAAAACGACAGGAACGATTGCTCTCCCGTCCAAATCACTCCGCCATAGCCCGCCGCCGAACGCGCCCGAAGCGCCGCATACAGCGCCAGCGGATTGCCAGCATAATCAGCCTCGGCTCGAAAGGTCAGGTTCGCCTGATAGATATCGCCGTTGGTGATATAACGCTCCACCGCATCAAATGCCGAATCATAGTCGCTCTGCGCAAGGTTGGCCCGCAATGGACCAAGCCAAGCGCCGGCGGGATCGGGCAGCAACGACGGCACCGTCTTGGCGTCAATCTCTTCATAGCCCTCAAACAGGCCGAACCAGGCGAGCGGGGCTGGCATATCGCGGTTTTCCAGCCTGTGTTCAAACTTTTGCTCCAATGCAAAGCCCGCTTCATAGGCAAGATAGCCCGCTGAATGCAGGCCGGTAGCTTGCGCATCTGCGAGTTCGTTCAACAGCAAGCGCAACTCTTCGGCGGTATCCGCAACCAATGTCCGAATTGGATTGCTATACAACCGCGCGGGCGCAGCACCTGTCGCTCTGGCATCATCAAGCAGCACAAAAGGTTGGTCAGCGCGGGTCATCGCGGCTGGCTATAAAGCAATTACGGTTGGGGGGAAGCGACAGCAGCCAGATCGGATGCGCGATTGACGTTGATGATTGAGGCGAGTGTCGTCACGCGCCGAGCGCCGATATGATCGGCGAAGCGATAGGCTGAGCGGTTAGCGGAATTAGCAAGCCAGATCGACAAAGTGTCGGCAAGATTGGCGGGCCAGAGTCCGACGATGGGAAGCTCATCAAAGATCGCCGGAGCTGCTCCCAATTGTTCCACCAAATTTTCTGGGAGGCAGAGGACATCGCAGCCGCAGGACAATACTGCGCCAAAGCCATTACGCTGTGCATAATCCAGTGCCCCGGCCAATCCACCTAATGGGCCTTGGCCGCTTTCGGGAATGTCAGCGACGCTGGTTATTCCCTGCCATTCGCGTCCGGCGATCACCAGTGCCGCACATTGCGGCCTCAGCGCGTCGGCGACATGATCGAGCAGAGCTTTGCCATCAACCAGCGCCGCAGCTTTGTCCGATCCGAACCGACGCGATTGCCCACCGGCCAAAATCGCGCCGAGAAGCCTCATCCTAAACTTTTGCCCAGTCGTTCGGCATGCCATGCCAGATGGTCGGCCATGAAGCTGGCGATGAAATAATAGCTATGATCATAGCCGGGCTGAATCCGGATCGTCGCGGGTTGACCTGCCGCTTCACAGGCTTGTGCAAGCAGATGTGTTCGCAATTGTTCGATCAGGAAATTGTCAGCAGCGCCCTGATCAACCAGCAAATCGGGCAACCGCGCGCCGCGCTCGATCAAGGCGCAAGCATCATATTCTGTCCAAGCGGACTGGTCGGCCCCGAGATAGCCGGTCAGCGCTTTCTGTCCCCAAGGCACTAAAGACGGCGCAACGATCGGCGCGAACGCCGATGTTGATCGAAACCGCCCCGGATTGCGCAGCGAAATCGTCAGCGCGCCGTGCCCGCCCATCGAATGCCCCATGATTCCTTGGGCGGACATATCGACGGGGAAGTTGGCGGCGATCAGTTGCGGTAGCTCATCCTCGATGTAGCTCCGCATTTTGTAATGGGTCGCATACGGTTTCTCTGTCGCATCGACGTAAAAGCCGGCACCAAGGCCGAAATCATAGGCGCCCGCATCATCATCAGGCACGGCCTCCCCGCGCGGCGACGTGTCGGGCGCGACAAAGATCAAGCCAAGTTCCGCGCAAGCCTGGCGGTATTCGCCCTTTTCGGTGACATTTGCATGGGTACAGGTCAGGCCGGATAGATACCAGACCACCGGCAGCTTTGTTCCGGCTGCATGCGCGGGGACAAAGACCGAGAAGGTCATATCTGTGCCGGTGGCGGATGATGCGTGTTTGAACACGCCTTGTGTTCCGCCAAAACTGTGGTTGCTGCTGATGGTTTCGATGCTCATGCAGCGCCTGCTAGCAAGCTACGCTAGATCCCGCCATAATATTCATAGCCAGACACATCTTCCCAATAGCCGCCGCCGCCCTGATAGATGTTGGCAAACGAAGTAACAGCCTCTATCCGGTTGACATATTTCGCATGTTTATAGCCCAGCAAGCGCTCAACGCGCAGCCGCAGAGGTGCGCCATGCGCGACAGGCAACATCTGCCCGTTCATGCTCCACGCAAGGATTGTTTGCGGATGAAACGCATCGACCAGATCGATCGACTCGTAATATGGCAGGCCGTCCAGCGTATCGGCACAATGGAAAACCAGATAGCGCGCGCGCGACGATAGCCCCGCTGCTTTCAGGATCAAAGCCAGCGGCGTACCGCGCCACTGGCCAATCGCGCTCCAGCCCTCAACACAGTCATGCCGGGTGATTTGTTCGCGCGCCGGCATTTGCATCAACTGGCGCACGCTATAGCTTTGTGGTTTTGCTACTAGCCCGCCGATTTTCAGCTGCCAATTGGCGAATTTCTCGCGCGTATGCTGCTGATATTCAGACGTATCGACCGACGTCGAACCATTGGCACGGAAGGTCTGCGACAAATCGCTGCGGGAAAACTCCTGCGCCAGTGCTTGCCGGTCAACCAGTGCACGTTGCGAATGATAAGTAAGCCGGTCGGCTTTCTTGATCGTCGACACCAGAGCATCGTTTTCGACAATCGCGTCGCAGCCCGCGAGCATTAAACCGCCTGCACCAAGCGCGAGGCCGCCCAAAAAGCGACGGCGGGGGAGTATAAGCTGGCTCATTCTGATCCCTCCTTTGCTGTAGGCACGCGATACCAGCCGGTAATGATAGAGCGAACTTCGTTGAAAGGCCCGGCGAGCAAGACCATCATCATATGGACGAAAAAGAAGCCCAACAGCAAAAACGCGGCGATGAAATGCACCGAACGCGCCGATTGCCGCCCGCCAAACAATTCCGGTAACCACGGCATTCCCGCATTCATGCCGGGGGACATGCAAAGCCCGGTTGCGATCATCAACGGCAGCAGCACGAAAATTACACCAACATAGCTGAGCTTTTGCAGGATGTTATAGTTCAAGGCTGCGGCTCCGGTCGGAAACCGCAAACGGGCGTGATCCTTAATATCGTGCCAGATATGGCGCGGCGACCATTCGGCGCGGCGGATATGCAGGTCTTTACGGACATGGCCGTTGAACAATGATCGTAGCATATAGAGCGTCAAGCCAATCGACAGTATCCACGCAAAGGCCAGATGCCAGCTGCGCGCCAGTGGCAAAGAAAAGCGTGACGGAATCGTCGCCCATGATGGGAAAGCACGGGTCTTCACTTCACCCTCGGCATTGCGCCAATGGCCAAGCACTCCGGTGGTTGGTATCTCACTATCGCCCAATTTCAGATAGCCACGCGTTGCATCACCGCCGATTTCAAGCCAGGCCGGATCGTGGATTGAGCCGGAATTTCCCCAATGCAGGCGGGGATAAGCGTTGAAGATCATCAGACCGCTCATCAACAGCACTAACAACGACAGTGCATTGATCCAATGCCAAGCCCGAGTCGACAGCCGGTGTCGCTTGACCAACGCGCCGCCAACTGAAGCCCCAGCTTCTTGAATGGTTACAGCTTCTGAATCCTCCACGCCGCACTCCTTATGACATGCGCTAATCCGTTTCAGGATATTCGCAGTATAACACAGAATTGTTACCGTTTGCCGGAAACTTTCGACGCATCACCCTCAGCGATACGAGGCGCATCGCGAACCACGACTTGGCCAAGATCGGCGGTTGCCCGTTTGGAATTCAACTCGGCACGAACAGTGATTTCAGGATTCACGCGCACAACATTGGCCGCCAGCGCCGCGATGCGAAGCTTATACGCTCCGTAAGGTACGCTTTCGAAGAGGAAAAACCCGTCATATTCGCTGCGTGTGGTTTTCATCACGCGGCCATTTTTGTCGATCAGCTCGATATCCACGCCGTTCAACGTCCGTCCGCCTTCGCGAAGCAGCGTCCCGGAAACCTCGCCCGCCGCAACCAAAGGCAGTTCGATCACGATCGGCACTCCGGGGCGCGGCGTCACCACCACACCGCTGGTTGCGGGTTGCACGAACGGATCGGGCAGGCTCGACGCATCGATCCCGATCAGCACCGGCACATAAGGCGTCAGCCCGCCGATAAAGGTCTGGCCCTTAACATCGGTTGGATCACCCCGACCGCTCATGCCAGCCGTTAACTCGACCGATTTTTCAACGGGCTCGTTCGGCTGGCGGATGCCATCGGCGTTCTGGTCCTGAAACACCGTCGCATAAGCCTGCCCGCTTGCCGCCAGCTTTTCAGATGACAGCCGCAATCCGCCTTTGGTCGGATCCGGGCCAAGGCTAAACGCCAGGCTGAGCCCTGCCGAGATCGCACCGTCGGTCGCGCCGCGAACTTGGCCCGACAGCGCGAACTTATCGAACCTGCGAGTATAGCCCATCGCCAACAGCCCGCGTTTACCGGTTGTTTCATAACCAAGCTCTGCGCGCCAATCGCTGTTCTCGCCCGCGCGCCATTCCCCGGTCAGTTTGGATTCGCGGAAACCTGCGTTGCCCATCAGGCCAAACTTCGTCTCACCGCGCAGGCGTAATCCGCCTACACGTCCGTTTAGTCGCAGCAATGCATCAAGCCGCGTGGGCGGGTCAGTGCCAAAGGCGCTCTTGTTCTGCTCCCAGATGATATCCGTGGTTGCCGTTATTTGTTTGATATTAAACGATAGTCTGGCCACGCCTTCGAGCGTCTTATCGCCGTTTAGCCGTTCCTTGTACGAACCTTGCAAAGTCAACGGCACATATTTGTTACCAAGTTTAAAGCTGTGATCGACCGAAAGACTGTGTTCGCTACGCAAGTCCGGATCGTAACGCTCGCTGCGGAAGCCATTCCCCAGCCACACCGACTCAGCGCGAAATAGGGTCTGGCCCAATTGCCCCAGCATCTGCCCGCGCAACGCATAGCCGCCATGGGCATTTCCCGCCGCCGCGACCTCCAACAAGGCTGGACCAACGGCGCGACGGACCGATCCCTCGAAATAGTAACTGCGTTCGCGTTCATGTTCCGAGGTAAAGAAGGTCAAGCCAACCGATGTCCGTGGATCAAGCCCACGTTCAACGCCAAAGCCGCCACGCCAACCGGTAAACTGCGGTGCGTCGAGCGAACCGAAATCAATCAGATCACGGCCAGCATCCTGAATTGCTGCCCAATAATATGTTTCACGCGGCGGAATGCTATCCGGGCCAACGGGAATCATCTGCAGATCGCGGCGGATTTGACCTTGCGGTCCATAAAGTATGATCTCGAACCGGTTCTGCCCATATTGCAGCGCGATATCGAGGAATTCATACCGGCCGTCGCCGCGGCTTTGCACATAGCCGATGAGCTGATCGTTACGGTAAAGCTCAGCATCCCAGCCGTCGGGCAGTTCGCCCCTGAAATTTGTGCGATCAAAGCTGTCTGGTCGGCCGACAGGGCGATTGGTTACAAACACACCGCGACCGGCTGTATTCTGCACCACTAATGGGCTCGATACCGTCGACACATCGCCAACGGCAAAATGCGTGGCGTTTAGCGGCCCTAGCAGCCTGCCATGGGGATCGGTGCGATAGGCGCGGATGCGCAAAGTTTCTGGAACGCCCTGATTGTTTGACGACAGCCGAGCGTCAAAGCTCGCTTTGGCAATCTCACCGCTAGCGTAAATCTCATAACGTCGGTCGAGCTTAAATCCTTCCAAATTATCTTTGCGTCCGCTGACTGACGCCACAACGTCAACCGACGGGGTTCGCCAAAAACGATAGGGATCCTTTGCCTGCGGTAGTGCCGACAGATCGAACTGCGCCGTTGGCCGGGCTTTTCCAGCACGTGACTTACGTTCCTCCGCCATTTCAAACGGAAGCTTGCGGTCGGCGCTGACCACGAGCAGCGCATTCGACAGATCGGGCTTAACCTCGACATTCAACCAGTTCGACAGCGTTTTTGTACCAACACACCAGCCCTCCGGCACGTCGCGGATATCGGATGCGCCAAGCGATTGAAGCTTGTTCATGATTTGTACTGTATTGGCGTCCCGGTCCAGAGTGAAGGTCCGGCTTTCTTCAAATAGCCAACCAGTCGCGCGGCGCGACTTTTTGTCGAGACGCACGGGCAGATCAAACGCCATAATGACATCGCCCAGATCGACGCAAATGCCGTTGTCCGTTTGATAACCGCGCACACCGTTGCCGACGCGGTATTGGCTAACGCGGACATCAAACAGCAGTGCGTCGTCTTCAGTGGGCGCCCATGATGCAGATGCTTCGGAAGCAGAAACGGCAAAAAGGCCGGCAATCATTGCCAGCCTCATTACCTTATCGGCGATATATGAGATACTATGCCGCATGGGCTCTGGCCCTGCTGCTGCCGATGCCGCTTAACGCAGGACCGTGCGCAGCTGTGCGATCAGTCCGCCGCCCGCTTCTGGTGCTTCATAATATGATATCACCACTTCGCCAGGCATTTTCGCGGCCAATATGGCATTGAGCGGCAGCGATACCTGACGCGAAGTAAGCTCAGGATAAACCGCAATCCCTTTTGCCACCAACAACGGCTCCACCACGCCGGGGCGCGTTACGTGCACTTCGCCGAAAACCGACTTGTCGCCTTGGCGCGATAGCTCGAATTGCAGCGCCGGGCCCTCATTATCGCGCGCGATTAAAGCGTTGGCGATGGCCGCAGTGGCGCGCAATTCACCTTTGCGGATAATCACTGGAATGGTTACCCCATAGACAGGAATCAGGTTTATTTTCAATCCGTTAGTTGGTTCGGCCTCTGTCGTCGCTTCGGGTGTTTTGGGGATGGCGCGAAACAGCATATGAGCACGGTATTCGCCATCGGGCAAAGCCTCCGTCCCTTGCAAGCCAACTCGGATCGATTGTGGCTGATTGGGCGGCAAAGTGACGCGGCGCGGTGCAAAACGGATAATTTCAAGCGCAGCTTTTTCTTTGTCATTTGCTGCCTCGGGCAGGATATCTTCCAGACGTCCGATATCACTCATCCGGCGTAGCTCCAAAGATATCCGATAAGTGGCTTCTTCGGAGCCAATATTGTTTAGGATCACCTCTGCGCCGCGGCGTCCATCAAGAACGATACGCGTTGGTGCAACCAATAGATCGCCAGCGGCCTGCGCCGGTGTTGAAGCGCCTACGGCAGATAAAGCCACCACGGCCGCCAAAGCGAGAACACGCAATTTGTGCGCAACGATATTTTTCATGACTGGTCCATCTATTTGGCGAGGCGGCTTTTATGTCACCTCGCACATCCACACCGGTTAACTTGGCACAAGATGGTTACCATTCCCCTAATCGGCGACGCCAAGCCAAAGAAAAGGCCCCGGCAGCGTTGTGCTACCGAGGCCTTTTGGAGTCGTTCCGGGCGTTGCCGCCCGACGTCCGAGATTACTGATAATCAGCAGTTACGGTGAACGCTCCGTTATACGTGCCGGCAACTTGGTTAGCACCAACAGTCAACGTTCCGCCGACAAAGATGTCCTGCAGCGATGCCGAGTTAAAGGTGACCGCTGCAGTCGAGGCAGCGAGCGTCAAGTTCATGCTCGCGCCCGGGCCGGTCAGCGATGCCGTCGGCGAATGCGAGATATCGATAACATAGCCATTGGTCGCAGCAGTGACCTGGAAACGAGCGCGTGACGCTGTACCAACGCAAGTGACGCCGGTGCAGGTGCGGGTGTTTGAAGCGGTTGGCAATGCAACAGTGCCAGCGGCGGAGCCAGCAGCAACAGTGCCAAGGTCCATATCAGCAAATTTCTGCAGGTTTACAGCACCAAGGATCTGGACTGTTGCAGTCGCATTTTCGGTATCTGCAAAAGCAGCGGTTGACGACATAGCGGCAACAGCAGCTGCACCGGCGAGAACGATTTTCATTTTATTCAACATCAGTCTGGTCCCTTACGTGACGAATAATTTCGTGGAATGCCCCACTGCATTCTTCGTCCCATATGCCAGTGATGTTATAAGCCTTTGCTTCTACGGATGGTTAACAAAACACCCTATGTCATATTTTTGACATCGATAATCATATGCTTACAGTTTTTATAGTGGTTAGGCAGTGCCAAAACCCGGTTAGAATTGCTCGCCGGTGAGGCGCTGACACAGCATATCCAGCTGATCGAGGCTGCGATATTCAAAGGTAACTGCGCCCGCCCCTCCCGCTGACTGCTGAACGATTCGCACCTTCAATCCCAACAGGTCGCCCAAATGCGTTTCAACGGCGCGGATGTCGGCATCATTTGTTGCACCCGCAGCGCGCGGGGCATTGCCCGACTGCGCGCGTGTCCCCGCATTATTCTTCTTGACCAACGCCTCGGTCTGGCGAACCGAAAGCTTTTGTTTCACGACAACCGCCGCCAACCGGACCGCGTCCCCGCTAGGCAACAACGCCCGCGCATGGCCCATGCTGAGCTTGCCCTCAATCACCAGCTCACGGACCAACGTTGGCAACTCCAACAGCCGCATCATATTGGCGACATGGCTGCGCGATTTTTCAACGATCGCCGCCAATTCATTCTGGCTGTGGCCGAAATCGGTGCATAGCTTCCGATAAGCCTCTGCCTCTTCGATTGGATTGAGGTCCTGGCGCTGGATATTTTCGATTAGCGCGATTTCCAGCGTTTCTTCATCGGACAGATCGCGAATGATCGCTTTAACCTGATGCAGTTGCGCGCGTTGCGCCGCGCGCCAGCGCCGCTCGCCCGCGACGATTTGATAGCCCTGCCCGTGCGGACGCACCAATATCGGCTGAATCAATCCGTGGCGTTTCAGGCTTTGCGCCAGTTCTTCAAGCGAATCTTCGCTAAAATGGCGGCGTGGTTGCCCGGGATTTGGATGAATGTCGGATATCGCGATAGCCGTATAGCCCTCTCCAGAGACATTCGTCCCTCCACTTGCTGCGCCCCCACTTGCAACGCGCTCTGCACTGCGCTCCAATGCTGCTTCACCGAATAAAGCGTCGAGTCCGCGGCCAAGACCCATTTTCTTGCGGGCCGGTTTATCCTGATCACTCATGCTGCAAGCTCCTCGACCGGTATTCGCCCGATCAACTCGCGGGCAAGCGCCATATATGCCTCTGATCCCGAACAGCGGTGGTCATAGATCAAAGCGGGCAACCCGTGGCTGGGTGCTTCCGATAGGCGGACGTTGCGCGGAATGACTGTGTCGAACACCAATCCGCCCAGACAACTGCGCACATCTTCGGCCACCTGTTCGGTCAGCCGATTGCGGCGATCATACATCGTCAGCGCCACGCCCAGGATCGACAAATCGGCGTTAAAACGTTTCTGAATACGCTCAACGGTTTGTAATAATTGACTTAATCCTTCGAGTGCGAAGAATTCGCATTGCAACGGCACCAGAATGGAATTTGCCGCAACAAGTGCGTTGATCGTCAACATGCCAAGCGAGGGCGGGCAATCAATCAGGCACACATCCCAGCGATCATTCGCAACCCGCAGCGCCTTTTGCAATTTATGCGCGCGATCCGCATGATCAACAAGTTCGACCTCGACGCCTGACAGATCAACAGTTGCCGGTAAAATATCAAGACCGGGGATCATCGTAGCGATCGCAGCGTCGGCGACTGTGGTTTCACCCATGAGCAGATGATAGCTGCTATTGTCGCGATCGGCCGACCTGACGCCTAGACCCGTCGATGCATTGCCTTGCGGATCAAGATCGATCAATAGGCAACGACGTCCGCAAGCAGTCAAAGCCGTTGCAAGATTGATCGCTGTTGTCGTTTTGCCCACGCCGCCTTTTTGATTCGCAATGGCGATTCGGATCATGGCTTTGATCGTCCTTCCGCTTGGCTTTGCGAGCGTCGCCCCAATATCCGCCCGGTCAATATGCCTGCCCGACTATCGGTAATGCTCGGTTCGACCGTAAAATCGAGGCTCCAGCGATCGCGCACATCATTCAATTCAGTCGCTGCGTTACGCCCCTTTGGTAGCAGCCACATAGTGTTATCTGACGAGAAACGATGAGACAACTCTAACAATCGAGGCAAAGGCGCAAAGGCGCGTGCGGAAATGACCGAATATGGGGCAGTTTCGAGGCGGTCAAGCGGCATGCCCGCGACAACAGCCACATCTTCCATTCCCAATAATTCGATTGCACGCTCTAAAAAGTCGATTCGCTTAGCTCGCGATTCGACCAAAACAACCCGGTGCTCAGAAAGCATCGCGACGATCAATCCGGGAAAGCCCGCACCCGACCCAAGGTCAAGCCAATCACCATCACCCGGGGCAAAACGCAGAAGCTGCGCACTATCAACAATGTGCCGCGCCCAAATCTGATCAAGCGTCGGAGCCGATACCAAGTTTTGCAGCTGCGCCTCGGATTTCAAGAACGCAATAAATGCTTCCAGCCGGTCGCATGTTTCACGTGAAACATCAAACATCTCGGTCAGCCAGCTTTGTGCGTCATCTTCAGTCATGCTGCCCGTTTCTGCGCGGCGCGTTTGGCATGGACCAATATAGTAGCAAGCGCCGCTGGCGTAATACCGCGAACCCGCCCAGCTGCTGCAAGCGAATCCGGGCGCGCAGCCTCAAGACGTTCAACCATCTCGTTCGAGAGGCCGGCGATGCCGCCATAATCGAGGTCGGCGGGTAGACCGATCTGCTCGTTAGCGGCGAGATCGCGCAGCTCCCCTGCTTGGCGTTCCAGATAAGGCGCATAACGGCCATCCTGTTCCAACTCGGCAACGACATCCGCCGTCCAAATGCGCGTTTCACGTGGAATGCTGTCACGCGCCGCCGCGGGGACGTCGAGTAGCAACGCCAAGTCGACGGTTGGGAACCTCAACCATTCGAACAAGGATAACTTGCCTGCATCGCGCTTCACATCGATACCGGCCTTTATAAGCGTATCCGCAGTCATCACATCATCCAGCGTGGCCCGCAAACTCAGCCTTTGCGCCGCGGAACCCTCAAAGTGCCGCTTCCGTTCCGCTGAAGCGGCGGACACGGCCAATGCTAACGGCGTAAGCCGCGTCGCAGCATTATCAGCACGCAAGCGAAGCCTATATTCCGCCCGCGCGGTCAGCATCCGGTAAGGTTCAGTTACGCCGTGGAGCACCAGATCGTCGACCATCACAGCAATGTAGCTGTTCGAGCGATCAAGTGCTGGAAAGGGCCTATCCAGCGCTACGCAAGCTGCACCCATGCCGGCGACCAACCCCTGCGCTGCTGCCTCTTCATACCCTGTCGTGCCATTGATCTGTCCGGCACAATACAGACCCTCAAAACCCCGCACAGCCAATGTCCGGTCCAATGCGCGCGGGTCAATATAGTCGTATTCAACAGCATAGCCCGGAACGACCATCTCTGCGCTCGCCAGCCCCGGCATTGAACGCACCATCGCAAGTTGAACATCAACGGGCAAAGATGTTGAAATGCCATTGGGATAAATCAGATGCGAATCTAGCCCTTCGGGCTCGAGGAAAACTTGATGTCCGTCACGCTCGGCAAAGCGGAAGATCTTATCCTCGATTGACGGACAGTAACGCGGTCCTTGCCCCTGAATATCCCCACCAAACAATGGCGAGCGATCCAATCCGCCACGGATGATGTCGTGGGTATCAGCGTTGGTTCGGGTGATCGCGCAGAACAACTGCGGGACGAAGCGGCGCTTCGTCATCGATGACATTGTCCAATCACCATTATCCGACGGCTGCTCCTCAAGAACCGACCAATCAATCGTGCGGCCGTCCAGCCTAGGCGGAGTTCCGGTTTTGAGCCGCGCCATCGGCAGATCTGCGCCGCGAATTTGCTCAGCTAGGCGCAGCGCGGAGTTTTCACCGATACGGCCGCCAGTCAGCCGTTCTTCTCCGCGAAACAACGTTCCGCCCAAAAACGTGCCTGTGGCCAAGATAACAGCGTCGGCTGAAAGAATGCTACCGTCAGCAAGCTCAAGACCTGTAATCTTCCGATCACTTTCCGAGACAAAACAGAGCGCCGCAACTTCACCTTCGATCACTGTCAAATTTGGCGTGGCTGCCAATTGTTGGTGGATCGACTGTTTGAATAATTTCCGATCAGCCTGAATACGCGGGCCTTGGACAGCAGCCCCCTTTGAAGCGTTCAGCATGCGATAGTGAATTGCCGAATGATCCGCCGCACGGGCTATCAATCCGTCAAAAGCATCCACTTCACGAACCAGATGGCCTTTCCCAAGCCCTCCAATGGCCGGATTACACGACATTGCGCCAATTGTGTCACGAGCAAAGCTGACGAGCCCCACGCGCGCGCCCATCCTGGCCGCTACTGCAGCAGCCTCCACCCCAGCGTGCCCACCGCCGATGACCAAGATGTCAAATTGTGAAGTGCCTATTTCCATTCTTATCGGCCCGTAGCGGATGCAAGCGCTGCCGTCAAAGCGAGCGCATGATTCGCCGTTGTTGAATGTGTTTCACGTGAAACAATTGCGCTATTTGCCAATACAGAACTGCCCAAACAGCGCATCCAGCATATCTTCGGTGCTTGCTCGGCCGGTTAGCGCATCAAGCGCGAGTCTCGCTTGACGCAGCTCCTCGGCCGTTACCAAGAGGTCGGTGGAGCGCGCAGCCTCCATGAGCGAACGTGCGGTATCAGAAAGCAAAGTCGTTTGACGCGCGTTGATTGCGAAGCTGTCAGGTGGAGGTAATAAAGTCTTTGCCGTTGCAGTTAGCCACTTAAGCAATGCAGCCAAGCCTTCCGTTGTTTTAGCAGAAAGCTTCATCGCTCTGACCGATTTGGCCTTATGGTCAGGATCATCAGACTTTGCTTCAATCTCGCGACTGTTGGGATGTTTGGGGCCTGCGCCTTCGTCGCCCAGCCACAACAGCATGTCCGCCTCCATTATCGCCGATTGTGCGCGTTTGATGCCGATGCCCTCGATCACATCATCGGTTTCTCCGCGCAGACCGGCTGTGTCGGTCAAAATGAACGGAATGCCATCAAACGCCACCGGCACATCGATCAGGTCGCGGGTCGTTCCGGCGATATCGGAAACTATCGCAGCCTCCTTTGCGACCAGCGCATTCAGCAAAGTCGATTTGCCACTATTTGGCGGCCCCGCAATCACCACACGCAAACCATCGCGCAATTGCTGCGCACCAGGCACGGCCAAATGTCGTTGAATGACGTCATGAAGATCAATACATCTTCTTGTTATATCGATGTTTTCTTCAGAAGACACATCATCTTCATCGGAGAAATCGAGCAGTGCCTCTACGGTGCCCGACAGCCCGAGCAAGTCCTCGCGCCAGCCTTCTATGGCCTTACTGAATGCACCGCCCGCCATTTGGAGCGCACCGCGACGCTGCCATGCAGTTTCTGCGGATAACAGATCGGCCAGCCCTTCGGCTTCGTTGAGGTCGATTCGGCCGTTGACAAAGGCACGGCGGGTGAACTCACCGGGTTCAGCGCGGCGTAGGCCCAGCATCGACTCTAGGGATGCCTCCACGCCGCGCACAACCGCTCGGCCACCGTGCAGATGTAGCTCAGCCAGGTCCTCGCCGGTAGCGGTATTGGGGCCAGGAAAAATCACCACCAACGCATCATCCAGAATCGCACCCGATGAAGCGGTCAAACGTCGTACCGAAGCTCTGCGCGACGGCGGCAATGTTCCCGCCAATGCCTTAACTGCGGCGAAAGCTCGACTACCGCTAATGCGGACCACAGCTATAGCAGCGGGCGGCGCGCCGCTGGACAACGCGAAAATGGTATCGGCATTGTCCATGATGTCGGCTTATTTCTTATCTTTCGCGCCCAGACCGCCGCTCATCAACCCACCCATCAGGCCTTTGATCATATCCATGCTCTGATCGCCCATTGGCACCCAATTCCGTATCATGCCTTGCACCATATCGGGGGTCAGACCTTTGTCAGCGACGGCTTTCAGCTTCTCAAGATACACCTCATGCACTTCGCTTAGGTCGGGCAAGCCAATCAAGCGGCGCACTTCCTCTGGCGTGGTGTCAACTTCGATATTGAACTTCATGGGCGTGTCTCCCTCTCCGGCCTGTTCTGGCTGGTTCACGGTTCACTATAGCTACATCCACCCACGGGGCAAATTGTGATTATTGAGGTTCGTTTTGCGTGTCCCTCGCGGACAGGAAATAGTCGCTGCGTCCCTGCGCCGGCACAGTTGTTTCAAGCAGGAGCAAAAACGGCAAGCCGAAACTCCATAGTGCGACCGGTCCCGGCATCAATGCAGCCAGAACAACAGCGCCAAAGTCCGCAAAGAACTTAACGAGAAGTAGCCTTATGACCGCCGTCTGCGCGCCTTCAGAAAAACGATATTCGGCACTAGCAAAGGTTGTGCCCACAATACGGCTCGCTTCGTCATGCTGCCAATCCGGCACAGAAAGTCGGTAATGCCCAAGCGCGAGAGAATTGATCGATACCGAAGCATGATGGAGCCCACCAACATTCACGACGACCCCTGCAGCTTCGAGCACCGACGCCATCACAACAGCCTCTGATCGGGAAACGATTATCGCCAATGGAACCAAACTACCGCTCATCGAGACAGGCTAATCCAATGATCAGCCCCGCACCAGCCGCATTTGCAAGTTACGCTTTACGCCTTCCCATTCATTGGCGAGGATCGAATAGGTGACCGTATCGCGAACTCGGCCATTAACGATGCTGTGATTGCGCAACAGCCCATCCTTTTTCGCGCCCAGACGTTCTATGGCGCGTTGCGATGTAAAGTTGAAGCCGTCAGTGCGGAATTGAACGCACAGGCAATTCATCACGTCAAAAGCGTGCGTGAGCAACAGTAGCTTCGTCTCACTATTAATAGGCGTCCGCTGGACGGATTGGGCATAAAAAGTGGTGCCGATTTCCAGCCGCCTAGCGTCAGCCTTCATCCGCATGTAGCGCGTCGCGCCGACGATTTGACCAGATTGATTGTCGATCACCACAAAGGGCAT
>JAYUOS010000063.1:0-5655 GCA_043760725.1 Sphingomonadales bacterium | reverse complement strand
CAAAAGCCAAAGCCGCGCCGTGGACGCCTTCGTACCGCAACGCGCCGCCGCCAACGATAATCGCGGGGCGTTCGGCAGTCTTCAACGCATCGGCCAAGGCCTTGGGCGCTTTCGCCAGTGCCGACAGGTCATCGCCAAGCCATTCGACCTTATAGGTCAAGTCCGTCACAGGCCCGATGGCAAACACTTTCGCGCCGCGTTTGCGCACCGCTTTTTGGATGCGCGTATTTACGAGAGCGGCCTCACGGCGCAGATCGCTGCCAACGAGCAAGATCACATCGGCATTTTCTATCCTTGAGATAGTGGTGTTGAAATTAACCGCGCTCAACGACGATGTGTCATAAGCCAAACCAGTCTGACGCCCTTCGAGCATCGCACTTCCCGCCAGCGCACGCGCGGCGAACATCGTTTCGCAATCAACCTGATCGCCAGCCAGCACAGCCGCTTCGCCGCTCCAATGCGTTTTGATCGCTTCAAAAGCTTCGTTCCAGCTGACCGCCACCAACTTGCCGTCACGGCGCACATAGGGCTTATCGAGCCGTGAATGCGTCAAGCCATCGACCGCATGGCGGGTTTTGTCCGACGCCCATTCCTCGTTCACATCTTCGTTGATGCGGGGCAGCGCGCGCAGCACAGCTCGGCCGCGTGCGTCGAGGCGAATGTTAGTGCCAACCGCGTCCATCACGTCGATACTGGGTGTTTTCTTCAACTCCCAAGGCCGCGCTTCAAAGGCGTATGGCTTAGACGTCAATGCACCGACGGGGCACAAGTCCACGACATTGCCCGACAATTCGCTTGTCACCGCACGTTCCAGATAGCTGGTGATTTGCATATTCTCACCGCGCCCGATTGCGCCGATTTCCTCGATGCCGGCCACTTCCTCGGCAAAGCGGATGCAGCGGGTGCATTGGATGCAGCGCGTCATCGTCGTTTTCACGAGCGGCCCCATATATTTCTCAGTCACCGCGCGCTTGTTTTCGTCATACCGGCTCGCGCCGCGACCATAGGCCACGCTTTGGTCCTGCAAGTCGCACTCGCCGCCCTGATCGCAAATCGGGCAATCGAGCGGGTGGTTGATGAGCAAAAACTCCATCACCCCTTCACGCGCCTTTTTGACCATCGCACTATCGGTGCGGATGATCTGGCCTTCGCTGGCTGGCAAAGCACAGCTCGCCTGCGGCTTAGGCGGTCCGGGAGCGACCTCGACGAGGCACATCCGGCAATTGCCCGCGATACTTAGCCGCTCATGATAGCAAAACCGCGGTATTTCCTTCCCCGCAAGCTCACACGCCTGCAAGACGGTAGCGCCCGCCGGGACTTCGATTTCGACGCCATCTACGGTGACTTTAGGCATTAGTTAGTTCCCTGCCCGTCCGGTGTTTCTACTGCTGCAAGCCGGTAATAATTGTAAGCCAAGCTTTCACGAACCAACGACTGATCCAACTGCAATGAAACATTCTTGTTCAAGCAAGAGGACAGGCTGGGCTGCAAATTAGCGAACAGTTTCGCTTCATCCTTAGAACCCTCAGACGTCAGCAGAAATTGGCGCACTGGCTCTGGTTTTTCGCGGACGATGCACTCACCATAGATTGATAAAAACCGCCGTGATGCGCTTTCCTTGAGGGCAAAGTCACGCTCATTCCTGTGGCCTCCACCAACACCGCTCGGTTTCGTGGATTGAATATGCCACAGTGCAGGGACTTTGGAAAAATCGAGTGGGCCAGACTGAGAATAATTTGCCCTGACCAAGCTGCTCGCCAACGCCGAGCGGAGAGCATTAGCCGAGTGAACTGTGTTGGCCGAGGCGTTCGCAGACTCAGATTGAATATCGCACTTCTTCCTCATCAAGTCGCCAAACTTCTTATTGAAGCGCCTATCAATCAATGTGCTGAATACGGCATCGTGAGCTTCGCGTGGCATCGTAGCGACAACGCAATCGGCGAGATTTTCCTTTGCGCTTGCGTTGTTCTCGCTTTGAGCAATCGAACCCGATGGCAGAAGCAATAGAGAGCAAAGCAAGGAGAGGTGTGCGCGACTCATTCCGCCGCCTCCAACATTTCGCCGCCCTTGGCGTCCAAAATCCGGCGCTCCATCTCCGGGCGGAAATGCTTGATCAGCCCTTGGATCGGCCACGCCGCTGCATCGCCGAGCGCACAAATCGTGTGGCCTTCGACCTGTTTGGTGACTTCATACAGCGTGTCGATGTCGCCAATTTCGGCGTCGCCGGTGCGCATTTTTTCCATCACGCGCCACATCCAGCCTGTGCCTTCGCGGCATGGCGTGCATTGGCCGCATGACTCATGCTTGTAGAAATACGACAGCCGCGAAATGGCGCGGACGATGTCGGTGGATTTGTCCATGACGATGACCGCGGCGGTGCCAAGGCCGGAGCCGACAGCTTTCAACCCATCAAAATCCATCGGTGCGTCCATGATTTGCGCGGCAGGGACCAGCGGCACCGATGATCCACCGGGAATGACCGCGAGCAGATTATCCCAACCGCCGCGAATGCCGCCGCAATGCTTTTCGATCAGCTCGCGGAACGGGATGCTCATTTCTTCTTCGACGACGCACGGCGTGTTCACATGGCCCGAAATCTGGAACAGTTTAGTGCCTTTATTGCCTTCACGGCCAAAGCTGAAAAACCATTCGGGGCTACGCCGCAGGATCGTTGGCACGACCGCGATGCTTTCCACATTGTTCACAGTCGTCGGGCAACCATACAGCCCTGCCCCTGCCGGAAATGGCGGTTTCAGGCGCGGCTGACCCTTTTTGCCTTCAAGGCTTTCGATCATCGCGGTTTCTTCGCCGCAGATATACGCGCCTGCGCCGCGATGGACAAAAACGTCGAAATCATAGCCCGATTTGCAGGCGTTCTTGCCGATGAAGCCAGCAGCATAGGCCTCTGCGATGGCGTCCTCTAGAACCTTTGCCTCAAAGATATATTCGCCGCGAATATAGATATAGGCGGCGCGCGCGCGCATTGCGAAACCAGCGATCAACGCGCCTTCGATCAATTTGTGCGGATCATGGCGGATAATCTCGCGGTCTTTGCAACTGCCGGGTTCGGATTCGTCAGCGTTGATGACAGGGAAGTTCGGGCGTTCGGGCGTAGGCGCCTTTGGCATGAAGCTCCACTTCATCCCCGTCGGGAAGCCAGCGCCGCCGCGTCCGCGCAGTCCGGATGCTTTGACCTGTTCAATGATCGCATCATTGCCGATTTCGAGCAGCTTCTTGGTCTTATCCCAATCGCCGCGTTTCTGCGCAGCTTTCAGGTTCCACGGCTGAAAGCCATGCACGTTGGTGAAGATGCGGTCTTTGTCTTGAAGGCTCATGCGGCATCCGTCAGATCAAGGCGGCGCTCTACATGCGAGAGCCGCTCATCAATTTTATCCATTCGGGCATTTACACCAGCCATCGACATCATAATCGAAGCAAGGTGCTCCTCTGTCGCCGTTGCACGGAGCTTTATGTCCCCGAGATCGCTTTCGAGCCGATCCAGCCTTGTATCAAGCCGACGCAAGAATTTCAGAGTCATGTTTTCAACATTGTCCGTCATATCCAGTCCTTCCTGTAATCAACATTGGCCGAAACCATTTCCTTTAACGTCGTTGGTCCGCCTTCGGGACAACTGACCTGCCGCTCAATCTGCGGGCCGATTTTGACCGGCTTGTCATTGGCCAAGGCCTCCAACAGCACGCTCATGCTATCATAGGTCAGGTCTTCGAAATTATCGTCGTTGATCTGCACCATCGGCGCATTGGCGCACGCACCAAGGCACTCGACTTCGGTCAGGGTGAACAGGCCGTCGGGCGTCGTCCCGCCCTTTACCAGACCGCGGTTCTTGCACGCCGCCATGACGTCATCCGACCCGCGCAACATGCACGGCGTGGTGCCGCACACCTGCACATGAAAACGGCCGACGGGCGCCATGTTGTACATGGTGTAGAATGTCGCAACCTCATAGGTGCGCATATAGGGCATGCCGAGTTGCGCTGCGACATATTCGATCACCGGCACCGGCAACCAGCCTTGCGTTTTGGTCGCCTCGCCCACCTGACGCTGCGCCAGATCGAGCAGAGCCATGACAGCGGATTGCTGACGCCCAGCAGGATAGCGCGCGACATACATAGCGGCGGTTTTAGCATTGGCTTTGGTCCAAGCAAATTCGCCCCACTTCGCGCGGGTTTCGGCTTCATCGGGGATGTGGATTGCGTCAGCCATTTCGTTTCTGCCAGATAAATACCCTGTCACCACGATGGTAATCAATTACAGTCCAGACGACGTAAACTGCGATGCCTACCAGACAAATTGTGTCAAATGCATTCTCGCCGACGCGATTTTGCAAAGCTGCGCCAATGACGACTCCCAAAAACAACAAAACAAAGCCATGACGCTGGTTCACCGATCACACTCCCCAAACACAACGTCAATCGCGCCGATAATCGCGGTGGTATCCGCCAGCATATGTCCCTTGGACATCATCTCGATTGCTTGCAGATGCGAGAATGCGGTCGGGCGGATTTTGCAGCGATAGGGTTTGTTGGTGCCGTCGGCGACCAGATAGACGCCGAATTCGCCCTTGGGGCTTTCGGTCGCGACATAGACGGAGCCTGCGGGGACGTGAAAGCCCTCGGTATACAACTTAAAGTGATGGATGAGCGCTTCCATCGATTGCTTCATTTCGGCGCGTTTGGGTGGCACGATTTTGCGGTCGTCGCTGCACACCGGGCCTTCGGGCATTTCGAGCAAGCATTGCTTCATGATGCGCATCGATTGGCGCACCTCTTCGCAACGGACCATGAAACGGTCGTAGCAATCGCCCTTGGTGCCAACGGGAATGTCGAAATCCATCTTGGCATAGACGTCATAAGGTTGAGATTTGCGGATGTCCCAGGGGATGCCGCTGCCGCGGATCATTGGGCCGGAAAAGCCCCATTTGATCGCGTCTTCTTTGGTCACAGTTGCGATATCGACGTTGCGCTGTTTGAAAATGCGATTGTCAACGACAAGGCTAAGCGCGTCTTCGAACAGTTTCGGCATCCGATGGTCAAGCCAGTCGCCAATATCGGTCAGCAGTTTCAGCGGCACATCCTGATGCACGCCGCCGGGGCGGAACCACGCCGCATGCATCCGCGCTCCGCTGGCGCGTTCAAAAAAGTTCAAGCAATCCTCGCGGATTTCAAACAACCACAGGTTCGGCGTCATCGCGCCAACGTCCATCACATGCGAACCCAAGTTCAGCATGTGGTTGCAGATGCGGGTTAGCTCAGCGAAAAACACACGGAGATATTGGCCGCGCAATGGCACTTCGAGATCGAGCAGTTTTTCAATGGCGAGCACATAAGAGTGCTCCATCGCCAGCGGACTGCAATAATCAAGCCGGTCGAAATAGGGGAGCGCCTGCAGATAGGTTTTATGCTCGATCAGTTTTTCGGTGCCACGGTGGAGCAAACCGATATGCGGGTCGAGCCGTTCGATAATCTCCCCGTCCAGCTCCATCACGAGGCGCAAAACGCCATGCGCCGCCGGATGCTGCGGGCCGAAGTTGATCGTGTAATTCTGGATGGCTTCATCACCGGTGGTGGGGGCGAGGTCAAGTTGCATACTCATGCCTTTGCTCCCGCCCGCAAGGTAGAAAAGGTTTCGCGCAGA
>JAYUOS010000062.1:0-29793 GCA_043760725.1 Sphingomonadales bacterium | reverse complement strand
GGCTTTTGGCTGGCTATGTGCAGGGAGCGCGCGGCAGGACGCTGCGCCCCGTATTGATCCCTGGTAATATTGTCAAAGGCGAGTGGCGCGCGCGGACGATGGGCCAATTGGCCTCGCTATCCGTCGATCCAGACCATAGCCGCGCACATTTGCTGGGGGAGTCGCTGGCGGTTGCCGGGATCGAATGGGCCTGTACATTGACTGCGACAACTTTGCCCGAGGGGCAGGCCTATGCGGCACTGCACAGCGCGCTCGATGGCTTGCTGCAGGCCATAGAGCTTGCCCCCGCTGCACGCGGTTGGGCTCCGTCGATGGCGCGGTATGAGGCGTTACTGTTGTCCGAACTTGGCTATGGCGGCAACGATCCTGTTGGCATGGACGGGACCGACGCTGCATTGAAAGTGATGGCCGCAAACCGGACCGCATTGCTTGCCCATGTGTTGGGTGACCGCCGCGCTGATATTATGGCAGCGCGCGAAAGACTGGTCGACCGACTGAAAAGGGCAGTTGCATAGCGTGCACCGGGAAGGCTAGGGCTGCGGCGAACGGAGTCCTCCCGATGTTGATCGCCTTGTTACCCGGAGACGGGATTGGTCCCGAAGTCATCGCCGAAGCAGTACGCGTGCTTGATGCGTTGGCGCTGCCGGAACTGGTGTTTGAAGAGGCGCTGGTCGGCGGCGCAGCTTACAAAGCAGACGGCCACCCTTTGCCCGCTGCGACGTTGGAGCTTGCAAAGCGCGCCGATGCGATCCTGTTTGGCGCAGTGGGCGACCCCGATTGCGACCATTTGGAGCGACATCTCCGCCCCGAACAGGCGATCCTTGGCCTGCGCAAGGAACTGCACCTGTTTGCCAATCTGCGCCCCGCGACTTTGTTTCCCGAGCTCGCCGATGCCTCCGCGCTCCGCCCCGAAGTAGCTGCGCAAATCGACATGGTGATCGTCCGCGAACTGAACGGCGATGTTTATTTCGGCGAAAAAGGTATGCGGACGACCGCCGATGGCAAGCGCGAAGGCTATGACGTGATGTCTTATAATGAGGATGAGGTCCGCCGCATCGCCCGTGTCGGTTTTGAAACCGCAATGGCGCGTGGCAAAAAGCTGTGCTCGGTGGATAAAGCCAATGTGTTGGAAACCAGCCAATTGTGGCGCTATGTGGTGATTGAAACCCATGCCGAATATCCAGACGTCGCTTTGACTCACATGTATGTTGATAACGCCGCGATGCAGCTAGTGCGCAATCCGGGGCAGTTTGATGTGATTGTCACCGGCAATCTCTTTGGCGATATCCTGTCCGATCAAGCCAGCATGTGCGCAGGCTCCATCGGCATGTTGCCAAGCGCCTCGCTTGATGCCAACCAAAAGGGTCTATACGAGCCCATCCATGGCAGCGCGCCCGATATTGCCGGGCACGGCAGAGCGAATCCGCTGGCGACGATATTGTCCGCCGCGATGATGCTGCGCTATTCGCTCGACCAGGCAGAGGCTGCGGACCTTATCGAGGTGGCTGTTGCGAAGGCGCTGGCGTGTGGCGCGCGTTCGCCCGACCTCGGCGGCAATCACAACACAAGCGAAATGGGCGATGCTGTTATTGCGGCATTGACCTGAACGCCCGAGCATCCGAAAAGCATCCCCATGAAAAAGACCACCGGCCTTGACCGTTCGATCACCCAAAACTGGCGGCCTGCAACGCAGGCAGTGCGCGGCGGCACATGGCGTAGTGAGCATGGCGAGACGTCAGAGGCTTTGTTCCTGACCTCTGGCTACACCTATGACGATGCCGAAACCGTCGCGGCGCGTTTTGCAGGGGAGCAACAGGGGATGACCTATTCCCGCCTGCAAAACCCCACTGTAGCAATGGCGGAGGAACGCATTGCCCTGATGGAAGGCGCAGAGGCTTGCCGGATGCAGGCTACCGGCATGGCTGCGATGACAGCGGCTTTGCTGTGCCAGCTCAACACCGGCGACCATGTCGTTGCCGCCCGCGCCGCTTTTGGATCGTGCCGGTGGTTGACCGACAGCTTGCTGCCGCGTTGGGGAATTACTACCACCACCATCGATTCGACCGATAATGATGCGTGGAAAGATGCGATCCAACCCAATACCAAAGTGTTCTTCTTTGAAACGCCGGCCAACCCGACAATGGACATTGTCGACATGGCCTATGTTTGCGGACTGGCGCGCGAACACGGCATCATCAGCGTCGTCGACAACGCTTTTGCCACCAGTGTGTTGCAACGTCCGCTCGATTATGGCGCCGATGTTGTGACCTATAGCGCAACCAAGCTGATGGACGGGCAGGGCCGCGTGCTGGCGGGCGCTATCTGCGGATCGGCGGCATGGATCAACGATGTGCTGCTGCCGTTTCAGCGCAATACCGGTCCTAATTGTTCGCCGTTCAATGCTTGGGTGGTGCATAAGGGTCTGGAAACGCTTGAACTGCGGGCAATGAAGCAATCGAAAAATGCGCTGGCGGTTGGGCAATTCCTTGAGGGTCGCGTGCCAAAAATGCTGCACCCCGGCCTTGCCAGTCATCCGCAGCATAATTTGGCGATGAGCCAGATGAAGGCGTGCGGGCCGATTTTTTCCTTCGCGGTTGATGGTGGTCGAAAACAGGCGATGGCATTGCTTAACGCGTTGGAGCTGATCGACATATCGAACAACATCGGCGACAGCCGCAGCCTGTGTTGCCATCCGGCATCGACCACGCATTACAGCGTGTCGGCTGAACAACGCCAGTTGATGGGCGTACAAGAGGGCATGCTGCGGATCAACATCGGCCTTGAAGACCCACAGGATTTGATCGACGATCTGAATCAGGCACTGCTAAAGGTGGGCCTATGATCCTCGACGCATTCTTTGACGATTCTGAAACCACCGACGGCGTGACGGTGCGTGTGGTCACCAACTTTCTTGAGGATCAATCGCTACCGGCACAGGCCCGCTGGTTCTGGTCCTATCATATCCGGCTTGAAAATCACCGCGACGATCCGGTGCAGTTGTTGTCGCGGCATTGGAAAATCACCGACGGACGCGGCAATATCAGCCACGTCGACGGCGACGGCGTGATTGGTGAGCAACCATTGTTGCAACCCGGCGCCAGTCATGACTACGTCTCGGGCTGTCCTTTGCCGACACCATCAGGGATGATGGAGGGGCATTATCGCTTTATCCGCACTGATGGTTCGACGTTTTTGGTTGAAATCCCTAGGTTCCGTCTGATTGCACCTGCGACGGCGCGATGAAGCGCACACACCTTCCCCTTAACGGCCTGCGCGTGTTTGACGCAGCCGCGCGGCACTTGAGCTTTACTAAGGCAGCGGATGAGCTGGCGGTGACACCCGCCGCTGTAGGACAACAAATCCGCGCCTTGGAGGATATGCTCGGCGTGATCCTATTCCGACGGACGCCCAAGGGGCTGGAGTTGACGCAAGAGGCCGAAAAGGGGCTGGACCCGCTGCGTGCCGGATTTTTGCAGTTTGAGGAATCGGTGCGCGCGATGCAATCGGGGCAGACATCGAACTATCTAACCATCGCCGCGCCGCGTGATTTTACCGCCAAATGGCTGACGCCGCGACTGGCGCGTTATGGGGCTGCGAACCCGGATTTGCAGTTTACGTTGGTGTCCGCCGATGTCGAGGTAGATTTTACCGAAGCCAATCTCGACCTTGCTATTCGTTTGTCTGATGGCCCCGGCGAGCATGAAGGCGTGATGTTGGCGGCGGGGGCCTTTGTGACTGTCGCTGCACCACAGGGTGGAGCTGATACGCCGATTGGCTGGCCTGGCTGTCCGGCGAGTGAAGGCGTTTCCGCACTTCGGCTTGGCGATGCTGGCTTAGCGATTGATGCGGCGGCGATTGGGCTGGGCCATGCAACGGTGCCGCATCTGTTGGCGGAGGCGGATATCGCAGCAGGGCGTGTGCGCGCAGTCGATAATGCCAAGGACAACAAGCTAGCCTATTGGCTGGTCGCGCCGTTGCCTCAGTGGCGGCAGAAAAAGGTGAAGGCGCTGGTTGAGGCTTTGGTGGGTTGAATTTAACTTGCGCATATTAAACCGCTGACGCACTGTCTCTCAAAATAATTGGGGAGTTATTGAGATGATAAGCAATGATGCGCGGATTCAAATGACGTTTGAAGCGCAGAAAAAGTCTACTGGTGCAGCATATTTGCTTTGGTTTTTTCTTGGAGGGCTAGGCGCTCACCGTTTTTATCTTGGTCAAACAGGAACCGCTGTGGCTCAACTTTTGTTGACGTTATTGGGGTGGATTCCATTATTTATTGGTTGGATCGTGCTGGGCATTTGGTTGATCGTTGATTTGTTTTTAATTCCTGATCTGATTGAACAAGAAAACATGAAGATAGTGAACGCCTTGACAGGCGGTGATGTGCCTATGGGCAGGCCATCTGCAATACTGGTTGGTGAACAGCCTGGAACTGAAGTTTAGGTATTTAGGATAACGGGTACTTACTCGCCAACCTGTGCCACCAACCGCTCCATCAACCCCGCAAACTTGCTGTTATCAACATCGGCGGTGGTATTGTTCCAGCTGCCGGTCACAACCGTCCATTTTCCTGATGACGATTGGAGCAAAAGGCTCATTGAAATGACGCCGGGTTCCGACCCGCCTTTATAGCAGACATAGCGCCATTTTTTGGCAGCGGCTGGTGATATGCCGGGGTTTATCCCCATAATCGCCAAAGCCTCGTCATTCTTTTGCGCTTTCAGATGATTCATCAGCCACAGCAAATCGTTAGGGGAGGCGAACCACTCGATGGTGTCGATCGCAGCCGGTCCTTTGCTCAGCTGATCATTATCGATTTTTTCGAGCGTCAATGCCGCCGCTTCTTTATCCAAAAGGTCACGTTGCGCGGACTCAGTGGCTTTTAAAAACCGTTCGCGTAGCGCCGGATTGGCTTTCAGTGCAAAGGCCTCAACGGTCGATAGAAACGGCAGTGTTTTATCGGGATCGCTATGGCCGATGCTCGCCAAGCGTCGTTCAACCGCCTCACGTCCTAGAGCGAACAGCAAGCTATCTGTTGCGCTATTGTCGCTGACCGAGATCATCCAGCCTGCTAGCGTGTGCAGCGTCGCCGGGCTGTCCTTGGGCCAGCCTCTTGTCGCTGCCGATGAAAATGACTGGTGCGCAAGCGGAGCAACGTCGCTCCATTTACGTTCACCCGTTTTCACCTGATTGGCAAGCTCGGCAAGAATGTAGAGCTTGAACGTCGATCCGATTGCAAATTGGGTATCTGGGTTATGTGCGGTGCGGATCTTGGCGTTGCCCGCGTCGTCAAGGTCTGCGATCAGAAAACCTGATTTTCCAGGCAGTGCCTTTAATTCGGCTTCGACTTTGCCAAGGCTGTCATCGGATGCGGCAAACCCTGTGATGACCAATCCGATAACCTGATTTGGTTTGGCGGCGATGATATCGAGTTCAACCGTCGCGACCGCGCGCTCAAAGGCATATTGCACCGTTGCGCCGGTTTTGCTCCTATGCGTGTCAGACGCGACGTATAGGGGTTGGCCATATTGCGCGATCATGCTGTCGAGGATGCCGGTAAATTGTGTGGCGGGAACGGCGCTGAGAAACGCCGGTGCGAAATACTCCTCCAACGGAATTTTCTTTTTCAACACTGCGTCGAGTTGCGCGATGCGTTGATCGAGCGGTGCAAGATGCTCCATCGCGTCAGCTTTGGCGATTTCCAGCTTAGGTTCTGGGCCAGCGGCAGAAGCCGTTGTGCATCCTGCGACACTGAACGCAGCCCAAGCCAGCATCACGATAGCTATCCGGCGCATAACCATTCTCCTGTAATCAGGCGTCAATCGCCTCTTCATCCAAAGTTGTCGCATGTTCCTGAATGAAGCGATAGCGCGCTTCGGGGCTTTTGCCCATCAGCTGCTCGACGCGTTCTTTCACCGCCTGTTGCCGTTGATATTCATGCGGCAATGTGATGCGGATCAGCGAACGGCTTTTCGGGTCCATCGTCGTTTCGCGCAGCTGTGACGGGTTCATCTCGCCAAGCCCCTTAAAACGCCCGACATCAACATTCTTGCCCTTGAATACCGTTGCTTCCAGTTCGGCGCGTTCGGCCTCATCTTGCGCATAGGCGCTTTGGCTGCCGCTGGTTAAGCGATAGAGCGGTGGGCGTGCGAGATACAAATGCCCGCGCTCCACGATTGGCCCCATCTCTTGAAAGAAAAAAGTCATGAGCAAGGTGGCGATATGTGCGCCGTCGACATCGGCATCGGTCATGATGATGACGCGGTCGTAGCGCAGGTTGTCCGGGTCGCAATCCTTGCGCATCCCGCAACCCAAAGCGAGCGCGAGATCAGCGATTTCCAAATTGGCTCGGATTTTTTCGTTCGTAGCGCTGGCCACGTTCAAGATTTTGCCGCGGATTGGCAGGATCGCCTGAGTCTTGCGATCACGCGCTTGTTTGGCGCTGCCACCCGCGCTGTCGCCTTCGACGATGAACAATTCGGTTCCTGCCGGGTCGTCCGACGAACAATCCGTCAGCTTGCCGGGCAGGCGCACTTTCTTGCCGCTGGTTGCAGTTTTGCGTTTAACTTCACGCTCAGCTTTGCGTTTCAGCCGATCCTCGGCCTTTTCCAAGATGAAGCCCAGCATCGCTTTGCCGCGTTCCATATTGTCGGCAAGGAAATGGTCGAAATGGTCGCGGACAGCATTTTCGACTAGCCGCGCTGCCTCTGGCGATGTCAGCCTGTCCTTGGTCTGACTTTGAAACTGCGGCTCGCGGATAAAGACTGACAGCATCAGTTCGGCTTCGTTAAAGATATCCTCGGCAGTAATCTGCGCGGCCTTTTTGTTGCCGATGATTTCGCCGAATGCGCGCAGACCCTTGGTCAGAGCGGCGCGGATACCCGCTTCATGCGTGCCGCCATCGGGCGTGGGAATGGTGTTGCAATACCAGCTGTATGAACCGTCGGAATAGAGCGGCCACGCCACCGCCCATTCGACACGGCCTTGGCTGACGCCCGCTTCGTTATTGGGGAAAGCTTGGCTGCCGTGGAAGAAATCGGTGGTCACGCAATTGCGGGCGCCGACTTGTTCTTTTAGATGATCGGCAAGTCCACCGGGGAATTGGAACACAGCCTCTGCGGGCACATCGTCGCTTGCGAGTTCGGGATCGCATTTCCAGCGGATTTCAACGCCAGCGAACAGATACGCCTTCGAACGGGCAAGCTTAAACAAGCGCACAGGCTTAAACTTTGCGTCCGCGCCAAAAATTTCCAGATCGGGGGTAAAGGCTATCGATGTGCCGCGCCGGTTAGGCGTTGGCCCCAATTCCTCGAGCTCGCTGACCGCAAGTCCCTGCGAAAAACCCTGGCGATAAAGCTGCTTATTGCGCGCGACTTCGACGACTGTGTGAATAGACAGCGCATTGACTACCGAAACGCCAACGCCGTGCAATCCGCCAGAGGTGGCGTAAGCCTTACCCTCAAACTTGCCGCCCGAATGCAGCGTGGTCATGATGACCTCTAGCGCCGATTTACCCGGGAATTTCGGGTGCGGATCAACGGGTATACCGCGACCGTTATCGCTGACGGTTAGGCGGTTGCCAGCGCCCAGATTCATCTCAATCCGCGAAGCATGCCCCGCCACCGCTTCATCCATGCTATTGTCGAGAACTTCAGCGGCAAGATGATGCAATGCCCGCTCGTCAATACCGCCGATATACATGCCAGGACGACGCCGGACAGGCTCCAGCCCTTCCAAAACCTCAATCGTGGAAGCGTCGTATCCGCTGGAATCCGAACCGGCGGGAGGTGCGCCGCCAAACAAGTCTTCACTCATGCGCAGGCTATAGGCTTTGCGGATTCTTTGTGGCAAGTTGCATGTGTGACATAGATCACAAATACGGGTCGCTTCCGCAAGTTATACACAGTTTTGCGTCTTTCGGGACGGGCTTGGAGGGCGAATCATGGCAAATGATTATTTTGTGCGCGGTAAGAACAGCGCTGCACCGTTCACGCTGAAAATTCACCGTGGCGAGGGTATGTGTTTATTGGCGATGAATTGGCGAACAGGCGAACCGCCGCGCGACTTTGTCGGCTTTGCCATTGAATATCGAGAGCCAGGCAGCGATCGTTTCTTTCCCGTCAAAAATCGCCTTTGTTTCAAGGGAAAGGATTTGACTGCCAATGCAGATGGTTCCGCAGCGCAATATCCTAGTACAGAAGCCCCGATCCAAAAATTTCGGTGGGTCCATTTTCCTCGTTTTGCCAATCTTGAGGGCGATTTCACCTATCGTGTGACGCCGATATTCATGGGTGCTGACAAGACGCTCAGCAAAGGGGAGGCGCAGGAAGCGAAGGTCGCGTTGTGGCGCGAGACCTATCCAGGTATCGCCAACATCACCTTTACGCGCGGTTTTGTCTCGTCGCAGGCCTTTGTGGACCGCTATGCCAAAAGTGGCGCATTTTCCACGCTGATCCCTTCAGACGGCGAACATGGGTTGGAATTTACGCCAACTCATCCAAAGGCAGCAGAGGCTTTGGCGTGGATGGGCTTTGAAGCACGCGAGCGTATTAACACGTTGCTCGACGACGCCTTGCGCGATCAGGCCAATCTAGCGATGATCGCCTATGAGCTTAACTTGCCCGAACTGGTCGACAAGCTGGTGCAATTTGGTCCACGGCTTAGGATCATAATCGATGACAGCGGTTCGGGGGATAAAAACAAGGGAAGGCCGGACACTCCCGAAAGCAAAGCAGCCGCGCGCTTACTGGCGAGCGGCGCGCAGGTGCTGCGCCAGCATATGGGGAAATTGCAGCATAATAAGGTGATTATTGTCGATGGCCCCATTGTTCAGGCCGTGGTCTATGGCTCGACCAATTTCTCGTGGCGCGGCTTTTATGTTCAGGCGAACAATGCTGTTGTGCTTTCGGGAACTGCTATTGTCACGCAGGCGATGGAAGCGTTCGATGGCTATTTCTCCAACGCCTCGTCTTTCAGGTCATCGCGTCCATCAAATTGGCGTCCTTTGGCCTTGCCCGGCGTTACCGCGAGTATCAACATGTCGCCACACAGCACTTCAAATGCGGTGCAGGCGAACCTCGCAACTGACATTGGTTCGGCGAAATCCAGCGTCCTTTATTCGCTAGCCTTTCTTTATCAAACGCCCGGTGCTGTCACCGATGCGATCACGTCAGCAACCGATAGCGATGAAATTTTCGTGTATGGCATTGCAGATAAGGCAACGGGCATCGTTGTGCAAAGGCCCGACGGTAATATGAAACCGGTCTATGTGGCGGCGTTGGACAAGAATGTGCCCGAACCCTTCAAGTCTGAAACCAAGGGTGGTGGTGGCAACAGGATGCACCACAAGTTTATCGTACTCGATTTCGACAAACCCAGCGCTCGGGTTTATACAGGATCCTACAACTTCTCATTTGCTGCAGATGAAATGAATGGAGAGAATTTGATGCTATTCAAAAACCGCCGCATTGCGACAGCCTATATGATCGAAGCGCTACGCCTCGTTGATCATTATCATTTTCGCGCAAGCCGGGCGGAAGCGAAGGCAAAGAAGGAACCGATGAACCTCAAGGATGCACCAACACAAACCAATCACGTTACGTGGTGGCGGCCTTATTTTACCACCGCGTTGAAAATGCGTGACAGAATGATGTTTGCGTGAACAGTTTTAACTAGCGCTTTACCGGCCACATTTACCTGACCCTGGGCCCACCAAAAGGCATCGGCGGGGGAGCACGGCGCACACCGCGCGGCAATTGCGCCTGATAGGCACGGCCGCAATGTTCGACGCAATATGGGAAGCCCGGGTTGACGGCCGTCCCGCAGAAATGGAAATCAGGCTCACCGGGGTGACCCATAGGCCAGCGGCATACTTTTTCGTTCAGATCGAGCAGGCTGGTTTTGCCAGAAATTTCGGCGCTTGGCTTGGCCGGAACCAAGCGACGCGGCGGCGCTGGCGGAATTGGGGCCTGTTGATCGCCCGGACCTTGGCGCATAAATCCGCCGGGTCCGATCGATACGATTTTGGGCAAATCGGAACGCGGCGTGTGCGGCGTTACCGAAATCGTCAGCGGCGCTGTCGTCATCACGCGCTCACTTGTGCGCTCACTGGAGGCGGTAGGAGCAGGACGGGGCGCTGCCGGTTTTTCTGCAACCTTCACCTTTGGCTTTGCCGCTGCCGGCTTATCCGCATCATTTGACTTCACGGGCGACGGACGCGATTTCAGGCCAAGCCGATGCGCTTTGCCGATCACAGCATTGCGGCTCACGCCGCCAAGATCTTCTGCGATCTGGCTGGCGGTCAGGCCATTTTCCCACATTGTTTTCAGGCGGTCGATCCGCTCATCGGTCCAGGACATGCTTGCTCCAAATATCTGATTACTGCGCTTCATTGCCAAAAAGCAAAAGCGACTTGCCGTGCCAAGCGCAAGCCGATAGTCGATAACGCGATGACTATCCAGACACAATCTAGTGAATCAGCCGCCCTTTCACAAGGGGGCGAGCCTCAACGCATCATTGATGGGGTCAATTGGGTGGGGCTGAAAACGCTTTACCTGAAAGAAGTCCGCCGGTTTATGAAAGTGCAGTTGCAGACCGTCTGGGGTCCGGCGATCACCACGTTGCTGTTTTTGGTGATCTTCACCGTTGCGCTGGGGCGCGGCGGGGCGACCGTAATGGGCGTGCCGTTTCCTGATTTCATTGCGCCGGGATTGATTGCGATGGCGATGATCCAGAACGCCTTTGCCAACAGCAGTTTCTCGTTATTGGTCGGCAAAATTCAGGGGACGATTGTCGATTATTTAATGCCGCCTTTGTCGAACGTCGAACTGTTGGTGGCGATGATTGGGGCGGCAATCACAAGGGCGTTTTTCGTTGGCGGTGCGGTTTGGCTGGTCATGCTGTTCTGGCCCGGTGTGCACGTGACGCTGAAAGAGCCTTTAGTCGCTTTATGGTTCGGCCTTATGGGAGCGACTTTTGTTGCTTTTCTGGGAGTATTGACTTCAATCTGGGCAGAGAAATTTGATCATAATGCGGCGGTCACCAATTTCGTTATCGCGCCCTTGTCTTTGTTATCCGGCACATTTTATTCGGTGGATAGGCTCACGCCGACATTTCAGGCTATCAGCCATGCCAACCCGTTTTTCTATATCATATCGGGTTTCCGTTATGGCTTTTTGGGAACAACGGATTCGAATATCTGGGTCGGTGGTTCGGTATTGCTGGTCGTCAATGTGGTGCTGGGTATTGGGACGTATTTTCTGCTGCGGTCTGGGTGGAAGTTGAAGGCTTAGGCCTTCCGTTCACACACAGCCTACTCAAGTCACCCGCCCCTTAGCCCGTCACCCCCTGCTTGACACGGGGTCCCGCTTAACTTCCAGCGCAACCTCGCCAAAAAGCGGGGCCCCGTGTCAAGCACGGGGCGACGTTTTTTTACGCATTCGAGAAGATGCAACTCAACCCGCCGGGGCCCACACCTGCGACTGACAAATCGGGCCTAAACAACCCTTCACATTCAAACTGCCGTTCTTTTGTAAATAAACGACCGAGCGATAGCTTTTGCCGTTGCGCGGATCATAGATCGTGCCGCGCCACACTTTGTCATCAGCTTTCAGGCTGTGCAACACAGCGATCCCCAGAATTTTGCGGGTCCGCAAAGCTTTGTTGGGGTTGTTCGTGTCCTTCTGATCGACACCGCCCGGCGGGGTTCTCAGAAATTTCGATACCCGTCCGCACATGGCGGCGCCGCAAGCCGAAATCTCGACCACCGAATCCTTTTCTTTCGTGGTCCACCGGCCCTTGATTGAGGCTGCGGCGGCGTTTGCGGCAACGGCAATGCCGATAATCGCGGTAAGGGTCGTTGCGGTAACAATAATAAAGCGCATTTTTCTCTCCTGAATCTCTTGCCACTTGTTCTTTCATCGAACGCGCCGTTGCAAGCTCTTTAAGCTGTGCTAACGCTAGTTTTATGAACGAAATATTGCTCTTTGATTATTGGCGCTCCTCAGCGAGCTATCGCGTGCGCATTGTGCTGAACCTGAAAGGCGTTGCCTATACCGCTGTGCCAACCAGCCTGTTGGAGGGGGATCACAGGCACGCCGATTACGTCGCGCGTAATCCGCAAGGCTTTGTCCCGATGCTGTCAATCGACGGGCATGACCTGACGCAAAGCCTTGCGATTATCGACTATCTCGATGCCAAATACCACGACCCCAAAATGGTGTCGCCTGACCCCGCAATGCGCGCCAAAACATTGGCTCAGGCGTTGCTGATTGCAGCGGACATTCATCCGATCAACAATCTGCGCGTACTAAAATACCTGGAAGGGCCTCTGGGGCTGGATCAGGCGGCGGTCGATGATTGGTATCGCCACTGGATACTTGAGGGCTTTACCGCTTTGGAGGCGATGGCCCCCGAAGACGGCCTGTTCGGTAGCGATCTGCCCAATCTGGCCGATGTTTGCCTCGTCCCGCAAATGGCCAATGCGCGGCGGTTTGATACGCCGATGGAGAGTTTTCCAAAGTTGTCGCGGATTGATACGGTGTTGCGGGAGATACCCGCATTTGCGGCGGCTGAGCCAGAGGCGGTTAAGCCGTGATGCGATTTTCACTGCTGACTATGTTGTTGTGTGACATCTGCGCGCCACTCGCAGCGCAGGATTCCACCGAGCAAGAAGACGAAGATGCAGGCGAACCCATTGTTTTGATCCATTCCGGGCCGCGCGATTACATCGTTGTTGAAGGCGGTGTGCTGGGCAAGCCGCTATCGGACAGAGCCGATCCCGTCCGCTATATCATGGAGGTTGATCAAGGCAGCGGCCAACGTGTGGAAAATATCGTCCGTGATATTCCCGGATGGCAACAATTTCGCCGCAGCGATGCACGGTCGGCAAATCCGACAAGCCAAGGGCTTACGTCACGGGGGTTGGGCGGTAACGCCTCTAGCAGAGCTTTACTGATCCTCGACGGGATACCGCAATCCGACCCCTTTGGTGGCTGGGTGAACTGGACAGCGTTTGATTCGCTTAACCTGAAAGGGATGCGCATCATTGATGGCAGCGGCAGCGGAACCGATGGGCCGGGAGCGTTGGCCGGAACGATTCAGATGTCGACAACGCGCGGAGCAACCAGCGCATCCCTTGCTTATGGTTCGCGTCAAAGCATCGATGGCGATGTTAATATTAGCGTCGATGCAGGTCGCGACGGTGCGATGACTTTTGGAGGAAACTACAGCCGTGGTGACGGCTTTATGCCGACGATACGTTCGCAACGCGGTGCTGTCGACGGTCCCACCGGCTATCAAAGCTATGGTTTGGGCGGGCGCTTTGTCAGCCACACCGATGAAGTCGGGCGTCTTGAAGTGGCAGTTCGGGCGTTCGATGACAGGCGGACACGCGGAGTTCCATTTTCGGGCAACAGAAACAGCGGCGTCGATGCCAGCATAAGAGTGCTTCCTGAAATTGCGGGCATGTCGTCTATGCTTTTGGCCTATGCTCAGTTGCGGGAGTTTTCATCCGAGTTTGGCGCCGTGGCTGCTGATCGGCAGTCAGCGACGCCGACACTCGATCAATTTGATGTGCCGTCATCCGGATTTGGTGCGCGCTTTGAAATTCGCCCGATTGAAGGAGGGTTTTATAACAATCGTGAGTTGCGCCTTGGGTTAGATTGGCGGAGGACTAGCGGTAAGACGCGGGAAAATTCAAATTTTGTGGCAGGTTCGCCGACGCGCAATCGCGAAGCAGGCGGCTTGACCGAAACTATTGGGGGCTATGCCGAATGGTCTGCGGATATTGATCGTGTAAGCCTCGCGTTTTCGGGTCGGGCCGATCAATGGTCAATCCGCGACGGTCGGCGGCTGGAAACTAACATTGGCGGCACTGTCCGTTCTGACGACCGGTTCGCTGATCGCAGCGGATGGGAGTGGACCGGTCGGGCGGCTGCCAGCTTTTGGGTCGTCGATCCGATGAAGATAAAGCTGGCCGTCTATCGCGGCTGGCGCTTGCCGACGCTTAACGAGCTATACCGTCCTTTCCGCCTCGGCGCGGATGCCACCGCCGCCAATGAGGATTTGCAACCTGAAACAATGGCGGGCGGACAAGTCAAATTCGAAAGCAATTTGGACGATGCAGAAATCGGCCTGACGTTTTTCTATGGCCGCCTCGACAATGCCATTGCAAATGTGACTTTGGGGCAGGGGGCGGGCGTTTTTCCGGGCGTTGGCTTTGTAGCGGCTGGCGGCACTTACCGGCAACGACAGAATCTGGACGCGATTGTTTCAAAGGGGGTGGAACTGGACGCTAACCTTGATCTGACAAGCGATCTGAAGATACGTTTCGGCTATGCCTTTGTGGATGCAAAAGTGCGTGGTAGCCGAACTGCTGCGGCGTTAAATGGCCTACGTCCTGCGCAAGTTCCAAAGCATTCTGGCAGTGCGTCTCTTGCCTATTCAGGTGACGATTTTACCGCCGCAGTGACCGGACGTTACGTTGCAAGCCAGTTTGAGGATGACGCAAACAGTCGGGCATTGGGTGATGCGTTCACCGCCGATCTGCTCCTAGGATATGCACTGACCGAAAAGCTGAAAGTGGAATTGCGCGGCGAAAACCTGTTCGATGCGCGCGTGGAGGCGGCGATATCATCGGCTGGCATTATCGAAAGGGCCAATCCGCGAACGCTTTGGTTTGGCCTGACTGCGAAATTAAACTAAACTGGGATGCTATGTCTGAAGCCAAACTCACACCTCAGCTAATTTTGGCCGAATTCCTGCCTTACCAGCTTTCGATCACCTCGAATGCGGTCAGCGATCTGATTGCGCGCAGTTATCATGGCCGTTTTGGCCTGAAAATCCCTGAATGGCGGGTGATGGCGGTGCTGGGGGAGCGGGCCTCGGTTACCCAACGCGATCTGGTTGCGGCGACTGCGATGGACAAAGTGACCGTTAATCGCGCGTCAAAGGCTTTGGTTGAACGTGGTTTGCTGGGCCGCGCGCCGAACGAAACCGATGGCCGCTCACATCATCTTGCACTGACCGTGGTGGGGCGCGAGTTATATGACCAGATTGTGCCGCTGGCGCTGTCTGTCGAGGCCGAACTGGAAAAGGCGCTGGATGCCGATGAAGTCGCGGTTCTAGCGCGGATTATGGACAGGCTACGAACACAAGCTGCGAAACTTGAAGGCAATTTTGATTAGTGCCCTTGGCAAAACTGGTTTCATTTGATACTAAATCACCATGTCGCCGAATCGCCTGTTGGTGTCAACTTTGCCGAAAGCTTGTTTTGCCATGACCGACCTATTCGAAAATCCGCTTGGCCTTGATGGCTTTGAATTCGTCGAATTCACCGCTCCTGAAAAAGGCGTACTGGAACCAGTCTTTACGTGCATGGGCTTCACCCGCGTTGCAAAGCACCGTTCCAAAGACGTACATTTGTGGCGACAAGGCGAGATCAACCTGATTGCCAACTACGAACCGCGCAGCCCCGCTGCCTATTTCGCGCAAGAACACGGCGCATCGGCCTGCGGCATGGCGTTCCGCGTCAAAGATGCAGCAAAGGCATATGGCGAGGCGCTGCGACGGGGCGCAGAGCCGGTTGAAAGCAAGACCGGCGTGATGGAACTGCGCATCCCCGCGATCAAAGGCATTGGCGGCGCGTTTATCTATCTCGTCGATCGCTATGCGACGCTGGATAATCCCGACGCGCTTTCGATTTACGACATTGATTTCGAATATCTGCCGGGCGTGGAGCACTTCCCGGTGGGCGCCGGTTTCCAGAAAATCGACCATCTGACGCACAATGTTTATGGCGGCCGCATGGCGCATTGGGCAGGCTGGTACGAACGGATATTCAACTTTCGCGAAATCCGCTTTTTCGACATTAAGGGCGAATATACCGGCCTTACATCCAAAGCGATGACAGCGCCCGATGGCAAAATCCGCATCCCGCTGAACGAAGAAGGCAAAGCCGGTGGCGGCCAGATTGAGGAATATCTGCGCGCGTATAATGGCGAAGGGATTCAACATATCGCCCTGATCTGCGATGACCTTCTGGGTTGCTATGACAATCTAAAAAGTCGCGGCGTCAACTTTATGACTTCTCCGCCCGAAACCTATTACGCAATGCTAGAGGATCGCTTGCCGGGCCACGGCGAACCCACCGGCGAATTGAAAGCACGCGGCATTTTGCTCGATGGCACAACAGAAGGCGGCACGCCCCGCCTGTTGCTGCAAATCTTTGCGCAACCCGAAATTGGCCCAGTGTTCTTTGAATTCATCCAACGCCGCGGCGACGAGGGCTTTGGCGAAGGCAATTTTAAAGCATTGTTCGAAAGCATTGAACGCGACCAGATTGAACGCGGTGTGTTGGAGGTTGCAGAATGACAGTCCCCTTCAAAACCGACCGTATCCACCACGTTGCCTATCGCTGCAAAGACGCCAAAGCGACGGTTGTGTGGTATGACCGCATGCTTGGATTCACCTATACCACCGCCTTTGCCGAAGACCATGTGCCGTCAACGGGAGAATATGATCCGTATATGCATATCTTTCTGGAATGTGGCGGCGGCAATGTGCTGGCGTTTTTTGAACTGCCCAATCAGCCAGAAATGGGCCGAGATGAAAAGACGCCAGCATGGGTGCAGCATCTGGCATTTAAGGTTGCAGACTTTGAAACGCTGATCGCGGCTAAGGCGCATATCGAGGCCCAAGGTGTCGATGTGATCGGGCCGACCTTTCATGGCATATTCCGCTCAATATACTTCTTTGATCCCAATGGCCACCGGCTGGAACTGGCCTGTGACATTGGCACTGCTGAACAATATGCCGAGCTTAAACGCGTCGCCCCGCTGATGCTTGACGATTGGAGCAAAACCAAAACTGCCCCGCGTCACGCGGAATGGTTGCATAAGGACCCCTTGTCGGCGTCTGAATAAAGCGTTTAGTCAAAGGATGTTTCAATCGCTGGCCGCCCAACCTTTGGCGTATCGGTTGACGGCATTTGTGCCTCCAAAGCTGCCAACCATTTGCTCGTATTATCGCCAATCGATACTTGCGGGTTTGACGGTTCAAGCCCTAACGTAGCCTCCCACACGCTGATAAGGCCGGTGGCTTCTTCAGCGGCCTTTACCATCGGCTGAGACTTCCGCATCGCATTGTTAACCAACGCATCGCCAAAGAACGTCCAGTCATTGCCGGGAGTGCAACCAAAGGATGGCCGACTGGAGGATGCTGCGGTTACAATCACGGTGTTAGTGTCGGCGAGTTCGGACACAAAAATGCCAGAATAGCATGCCGACAGCAAAAGAATGCGGCGTTTGATATTCAGTTCGTCGAATAGCAACTTCAACCGTTTTGGCGCGATCATGCCAAAGCCATCCTCGCCGTCGCGATAAACCAAACCAAGCTCCTTGCTGCCATGCGAGGTGGAGTAAAATACCAAAACGTCCTCGGTCAAATCCATCTTTTTTGCGATCGAGGCGAGCGCGATGGCGAGGTTTGCCGGCGATCCCTGGGGTGCATCCGCTCCGTCGGTTCCCGATCCCGCCGCCAACCGAAGCGAGCGGGTAGAAGCGCCAAAACGGCGCTGCAAAACATTCAAAACTTCGGCAGTTTCTTTTTTGAACACCGGATCGGAGTCGAGACCGATCACAACGACATAAGCATCGACAATGCCTTTGCGCTGCGGCGCTATCTTGGCAAGCGCTGTGGTCAGTTTATCATGCTGGGCTAAATGCCATGTGGGTGGTCGGTTTTGCTCCATCGACCAGCCGTTAATGGCCATCGTCTCGTTTACTTGCGCCGATGACGCTGTAGTTAGAAACAACGACAATGAAACTACCGAAATCAGCTTGGTTTTCCGCATTTCCTGCTTCTCCGACGGACAAAGTGTCGCTGCCCGTTGCAGCCAAGGGATAATGCGGTCATGATGATGCTGCAACTGAAAGGATTACCATGAAACTCGCATCGCTGAAACAGGGTCGTGACGGAACACTGGTTGTCGTCTCGAACGATCTGGCCTGGTATGCTGACGCTGGACATATCGTGCCGACACTGCAGAGCGCGCTTGATGATTGGCCGCGCATTGCACCAAAGCTAGAGGCATTGGCGACCGATCTTGAACACAATGTCATTCCGCGCGAGCGATTTCATGAGCATGACGCAACGTCGCCATTGCCGCGCGCCTTTCAATGGGCCGATGGTTCCGCTTATGTGAACCATGTCGCGTTGGTACGACAAGCGCGTAATGCCGACATGCCTGAAAGCTTCTGGCATGACCCGTTAATGTATCAGGGCGGCTCCGACGGTTTCTTGGGGCCACGCGACCCGATTCCTCTGGGGGACGTTGCCTGGGGCTGCGATATGGAAGCCGAAGTCGTCGTCGTGACCGGCGATGTCCCGATGGGCGTCAGTGCCGAGGCGGCGAAGGATTACATCCTGCTGGTTGGGCTCACCAATGACGTTTCCTTGCGCGGGCTGATCCCCGACGAGCTTGCGAAGGGCTTTGGTTTTTTCCAATCAAAACCTGCCAGCGCCTTCTCTCCGGTGTTTGTAACGCCAGACGCATTGGGCGATCGCTGGAGTGGGGGAAAACTATCGGGCGCGTTGTGTGTTGATTACAACGGCACTCCGCTCGGTCGAGCGGATGCCGGTGTCGATATGACGTTTGATTTTGGCCAATTGATCGCGCACGCCGCCAAGACACGCCATCTTGGGGCAGGGACGATCATTGGTTCTGGCACCGTGTCCAACCGCAGTGCCGATGGCGGGCCGGGCAAACCGATCAAGGACGGTGGATTGGGTTATAGTTGCCTTGCCGAGTTGCGAACGATTGAGACAATCCAAAATGGTGCGGCCGAAACGCCGTTTATGAAACCGGGCGACAATGTTCGGATATGGATGGAGGATGATCGCCATCATCCGATATTTGGAGTGATTGAACAAAAAGTCGTGGCCGCTTGATACAGCGACCACGAACTTTTGAATTCAGTCCTATTTTTATAGTTTGAAAGCGTCGCTGATTGAACAGGCTGCCGGGCCCAAAATAACAATGAACAACGTCGGCAGAATGAACAAGATCAGCGGCACTGTCATAATCGCTGGCAGACGCGCCGCTTTTTCCTCGGCACGCATCATACGGTCGTTGCGGAATTCCGCTGACAAAACGCGCAGAGCCGACGCCAACGGCGTGCCGTATTTTTCGGTCTGGATCATGGTGGTCACCACACCGCGCACCGCATCAAGTGAGACGCGATATGCAAGGTTTTCAAACGCCATACGCCGCTCAGTCAAAAAGCCGAGTTCGATTGCGGTGAGCGCAAACTCATCGCCGAGTTCGGGATAGCCCCGCCCCAATTCTTTTGCGACGCGGTTAAACGCGGAGTCGACGGTAAGCCCAGCCTCTGCGCAAATCACAAGCAAGTCGAGCGCATCGGGAAGTCCTTTGCGGATTTCATCCGAACGCTTTTTAATCAAGTTGCCGAGATAAATGTCACCGGCCTTATAGCCTAAAATGGTGCCGACAGCGAAAATACCAAACTTTTTGAGTGGTGAATAATCCGCGAGTCCGCCCATGGCATAAATCCATATCCCAAGGCCTCCGCCCAAAATAATGGGGCCGACCAAGCGACCAAAGATGATGATGACGGCCAACTCTTTGCGCCGGATGCCGGCTTGCGCTAGCTTCTGCTGAACTTCTTTGATTTGTCCGTCTTGCAGGACTTTCATCGACGACAGCCACTGCCGAACTTGGTCAGTTGTGTTGCTGCTGCGGATCAGCTTTGCACGCTTTTTAGAGGTCGATGCGGTAATGCCCGCCTTCAACTGTTCGCGCCGCTCGACCAACCCTTTCACGCGCTTGGCCATCGGGTCTTTCATCTTGATCGCACCATAAAACGCCAGCAAAGCTGTTGCTGTTGCTACCGCGAGCAATATGGTGCCTGCGGTATAGACGTCGTAGCCAAGAAATGAGGGGCCAGTTACGGCTGCTGCCAATATCATGTCAAACTGTCCCAATCAGATTTCAAAGCTGACCATTTTGGCCATCACAAACACCCCTAAACTCATCCAGATCGCACCACCCATGCCGGCAATCATCAGGCGGCGTTCATAGAAAAAGCCAGCCAGATATTCGGGGTTAACAAACCAAACCATTCCGAAGACGAAAAAGGGCAACGAACCAACGATATAAGCAGAGGCTTTCGATTCAGACGACATTGCTCTGATTTTCAGTTTCATCTGAGCCCGTTTGCGCAATACCTCGGCCAGATTGCTGAGCGTTTCTCCAAGGTTGCCCCCGGTTTCGCGTTGGATTGCGAGAGTGATCACAAAGAATTGGAATTCTGGCGTGGACATCCGATCGGCGGTTTCCTGAAGCGAATCCTCCATGGTCTTCCCGATCTTGATCTTTTCGGTCACGATTTTGAATTCTTGACCTACTGGACCTGGGATTTCCTTGGCCACAACGGTCAATGTTTCACTGACGGGTAGACCCGATTTCAAGCCGCGGACAAGAAGTTCGATAGCATCGGGAAAATTCTTCGTGAATTTGTCAACGCGCCTTTTGACGGTGAAGTTTACAACAAAATGCGGGATCGCGGCGGCAAGAAAGGAACCAAAGGCAAATGCCAAATAGAACGGAGCGCCTTTGATCATCAGCAATCCAAACCCGACAATAAACAGACCGCCGGACGCATAGCCATATTGCTTCATCGTCCACTGTTTGCCAGTACGTTGCAGACGCAGGCGCAAGCGATCACTCATCGACAATTGCTGGCCAATGGCAAAGCTCACGGGTCTACGCGATGCGATCGCTTTGCGCATTTGCTGCTCGACTTGCGCCGCCGCGCTGTCGGAATAGCGTGCTCTATATCCGTTGAGGCGCTTCGTCGTTGTGTTGCCCCCCGTTCCTAAAAGAAGGAAGGCAAGCAGACCAAGAACGAAAACACCCGCGATAGCGATCATTGCAAATTGCGTCATCAGCCGCTTGTCCTAATAGTGTTAGAGGCCATCCGTTTGGAAAGTGGCCAATCGTTTACTTCTTCTTTTTGCTAAGCATCGATCCGAGACCGCCAAGCATCGAGCTTTTCTTTTTCTTGCCGTCTTTGCCTTCGCCTTCGGCACCATTGTCGACTGTCGTTGCGTCTTTGATCATATCGACCATCGTAACGATGCCGGTAGAAACTTTGCTTCCCTTTGCGCCTTCAACGACCGGCTTGCCTGCACGAGCCGCCTGAATGGTCGATTTGCTGTCAAACGGCAGGACAAGGTCGAGCGGACGCTCAATCGAGGTTTCGAAGTCTTTCCGGGTAACTTCGGTGGCGACGTTGTGCACTTTGTTGGCGACCACAAGGACTTGGCATTGCGGCGCATTAGAGCGAAACCAAGCGAGCAACCGGATCGCATCGCGAGCCGATGCAAGTGACATTTCGCAAACGATCACGATCATATTCACATCGTTTAGCAAGTGCGGATATGCGATCAACATGTTGCGCGGAAGATCAATTACGGTGTTTTCAAACGCCGCTTTGAACTCTTCCTGAAGCTGATAGAAAGCCGATCCGTCACTCAGAATGGGGCTACCAATCGGCGACTCAGCCGACAGGATTGATAGCTTTTCATTGCCCTTGATCATGGCACGTTCGATGAACAGGCCATCGATACGGCCCGGATTGTCGATTGCGTCCATCAGGCCGCGACCTGGCTCTAAGTCCAGTGCCAAGGCGCCGGTTCCAAAGTGGATGTCTAGATCAAGAAAGCCGGTCAGCTGTCCCAATCGTTCGGAATAAATCCATGCCAGCGAGCTCGCTATTGTCGAAGCGCCTACGCCACCGCGTGTTCCGATCACAGCCACAGATACGTGCTGTTTGTCGGCTGCTGCATCATCGTTACGCGGCGCATTCAAAGCGATTTGTGCATGCGAAATGGCGTCGCGAAGAACATCGGGGCTGATGGGTTTCAACAAATAGTCGTGAAGCCCGGACATTACCAGATCACGGTACAAGCGGACGTCGTTGACCTGACCCATGGCGATAACCATCGTGCCCGGCTCGCAAACTTCGGCAAGGCTGTTGATATCGTTGATCGGGTCGCCCGATTCGGACAGGTCAACCAGCAATATCTGCGGACTGGCGGCAACAGACAGCGATTGCACAGCGTTGCGCAAGCCGCCCTTATTTGCCTTTTCCTGGGCCCAGCCCATGTCGTCGCACACGCTGCGGACAACATCGAGGGTCAGGTCATCGCAGACATATGCACTAAACGGATCGCGAGTGCCCGTCGTTCCGGATTTCCAAGGCGCGTTCATTAATTGCCTCCTGCTGATTTTTTGGGCTTACCGCCCCGGCTGTTGCGCGCGCTCGATTCGCGGCCGCGAACCAGATCCTCTGGGTCCGAAACCATCGCCGCCATGTTGCTGTTTACCGCACACCCGTAATTCGGGTGGTTGCTAGAATTGAAGTTAGCGTCGTTCGGCTTTTCCCAGTTCGGACAATTAGGAACGCTGGCTTTTGACCGCGTGACCACGATCCGGGCTGTGCCTTGTGCGATATAGCCAGCTGTCACAGGCGCAGTGTCTGCTAACACCATGCCGTGTTCCGCAGCCAGCGATGCAACCTGTTGCTTTGCAGCAGCACTTGCCGAGCCATCGCCATAATCCAGCGCGATTTTGTCACCAAAACCCAGTTTTAATGTGTCGAACCAATCGGCCACACGACTGCGTTCTGGGTCGGCTATGCCAGAATAGCTGTCAAGATTGACGTCGATGGCATAGTTTGTCCGTTCAACGACGGGCTGGTTGGTCGAATACATCGACGTGTTCGCACCCAATGATCCGCATCCCGCAAGGCAGAAAGCCAATGCCGTTGCTGCAATGATTTTTGCTTTCATGGTCATTCTCCTATTGCGAGTTATTCAAACGTGAAACCGGGACCGTCTGCTTTTGCAGCGGTTTTGGTTCCTGATTTTTTGGACTTCTCGGCAAGCGCCGGCTGATCGCTATTCATCGAACCGAGCGACGGGCCGTCGGTCTGTTCAGGACCTACAGTAGGGCCGGGTCGTTCATTGTTTTTGCCCGAACTGTCCGCTTCCTTGTTCATCAAAATGCGTTCTAGATCATTCGGCGTGTTGTAGCCGTCGGTCGGCAACTTGATTTCAGATTCAGACGTTGGCTGGACCAAATAAGGGGTTACCATGATGACCAATTCGGTCTGGTTGCGTTTCCAGCCGTTTGACCGGAATAGCGCCCCCAAAACTGGAACATCGCCGATTCCGGGATATTTATCCACCGATGACGAAGCTTGGTTGGACAACAGGCCACCGATCATAAAGCTTTGGCCTGAACCGAGCTCCACAACAGTTTCAGCACTTCGTGTTAGCAGTGCTGGAATTTCAGTACCGTTGATACGCACGGCACCCTGTGACGTGATGTCTGAAACTTCGGTTCGCAGACGTAGACGGATTTTGCCATCGGCCATAACTTCGGGAGTGTAGCGCAAATTAACGCCGTAGGTTTGCTGCGTCACAGAAATTGATCCGAAAGAGTCGGATACAGGGATCGGAAATGACCCTCCTGCTAAAAATTCGCCAGTTTCACCAGACATTACCGTCAAATTAGGATTAGCCAATGTGGACGACAGACCAGAGCGTTCGGCAAGATCAAAGCCAGCAGCAACGTCCAGTCCGAACAGCTTGCCTGCGATATTGAGGATGTTTGATCCTGCCGCGTTGGTAAAGTTGAACTGGGTCGAACCGACGTTATTCAGAAATTGACCAGTTTGCGGATTGAACGGTAGTTGCAACCCGCATTCAATTGGCAAACCAAATGCTGTACATGCATTTATGATTGGCAGGTTTAACGGGTTGGCGGTGGTGGTGATGCCTGTTTGGCGACCACGGCCAATTCCAAATACCGCACCGCCGCTGGTTGCGTCGCGTGTTGTGAAGTTGCTTGAAATCTCTTTTGCAAGCGAGCGGCTGACTTCGGCGATCCGGACTTGCAGATTGACCTGCATCGGTGTCGCTGTCTTTAGTCGGCTGACAACTTTTGCGCCGCCAACAAACTGTTGAACAAGGTCTTCGGCTTCGACGACATCGTCGGGCTGGCGGACTGAACCTGTTAGCAACACAATGCCGTTCATTGTTGTGACGCTGATGTCAGCATCTGGCATTGTCAACTTAAGCATCTGGTCGATAGAATCCAGATTTGCGCCAACCCGCACAGTCGCTGTGTATATGTTGCGTCCAGCCGCGTCAGTGGCGTAAACCGTGGTTTCCCCCGGGCCTTTTGCTAGGATGTAAATCTGCTTTGCGCTACGAACATCAACATCGGCAACATTTGGATTTGCGACAACTACGTCAGTCACAGCTGATGGTAGATTGACCTGCTGGCCTTTACCGATCGACATGACAATTACTTTGCCAGACGAGACGGGACCTGACGCGGCTGGCGCATCCGCCATCGGCTTAGTTGGAGCCGCATAACTAACGCCCGCTGTGCAGAGTGCAGCGAATACAACGCCCGTTTTTAGGAATGTTTTTATTTTCATGACCATTACCTCCGGTCCACAGAAACTTCGACAGGGACACCGGCGCGTGAGACGCGGACGACTGGGCCCTTAGTGGCTTTTTCAATCTGCTTAGACAGCTGCACCTGCTCTTTGGCGATCTGCACTGGTGTCACCGCAGGGGGTGTGCGACGTTGAAAGCGTGATACTTCGCCGCCTGTGGTAAAGCTGCTTGCGCTAGAGGTCGGCTGCTTGTTCAACTGGCTTAAGATACGCGCTTCCTCCTCGGGTGATGCGCCTTTGGGTAGATCAACCGATCCAGATGCCAATGCTTGTTCCAGTTCGGCTGCATTGTCTGCCAAGGCACGAAGCGAGAGGCTGAGCGTGCCTATGGTTTGAGCAACCGCGATTTTTTCGGCCAGTCGCGGTGTCACTTCCAGCGTCACGAGTTTGTATTCCGAAACGATGGTGTTACCCTTTTCGTCTTTCGCCGCTTGCGAACGCTGATCGGTTGCCAACACGCGCAGATTGCGGATGATCGTTTCGGATACCTTTAACGTATCGCCGGTGCCTTGACCGGCAACATTCTGTGTCAGCACCATGTCAACCCGATCGCCCGGGAAAACAAAGCCTGCAACGCCGGTAAGCGCGGAAACAGGAACAGTCACCGCTCGCATTCCTGGAGCAAGCGCCGCTGCAAGGAAGCCGCGGTCACCCGGGAAAACGAGCGAACCTCTGGTAAGTGGCTGACCCGCAGTGATGGGATTGCGGACAACGGTGCCGAGCAATTCCTTGATCATCTCTTCTGGTGTTGCCGCGACCGGAGCCCCGCCTTCTGGTACAGCTCCAACTGGAGGCGCTCCGCCAGCTACAGCGGCGACGATCGGGTTAGAACCGTCAGGCTTAATGAAATAGGCTGCTTCAACCAATTCCTTGGGCCAAGGCTGGTAACGGAATGCATCCGCTGTGATGATGGTGCCCACGGGCAAAGCGCGCGTCGCAACCAGCACTTGCGGTCCTGTTGGCTCAGGCGGCTTAGCAGAGGCGGCAGGTGCCGGTTCGCCGCCTGAGAACATAGTCCTCGCCATGAACGCGGTGAGCGCGGCAATAACCAACGCTGCCACCAGCAATATCAACTTTTTCCTATCCATGACGAACTAAGCTCCTGAAAGGTCCCCGATGTAGGGAACCCTATTCATCCAAAATGGTTAAAAATATGTTCACTGGCCACCCAGAGACCAGCAATGGCGATGGCTATTCCGTATGGAACTTGAACCGGCCCGGCCTGGCCCTTACGCTTGTGAATCAGCCAAAAAATGATGGTTACCAGCGCGCCGAGTAAGGACGCCACTACGACAAGGCGCATTACCCATACGAGGTCGAACCACAGTGCTAAGGCACTGAAAAGCTTTACATCTCCCCCACCCATTGCCCCAAAACGGAACAATAATGCAAAAAAGACGAAAACTGCCGCCCCAATAGCAAGATGAATACCGATCCCAAGCAGACTGAAGTCGCCAATGGCATACCAATAGAGCGGCGCTGCCAACGCAATCGGTGCTGTAACAGCGTTTAAAATCAGCCGATGCTTAAGGTCGGTATATGCCGAAATCAGCAGGCCAATTGCCAAGCCGCCGAGCAGCACGTAGATGAGGGTATCTTGGACCATTTGGTCTGCGTTAACCACTAAACATTAGCAAAAGGTAACCATGGCCGCTTCGCAATTGCCATTTGATCGCCGCGCGATACCAAAGCGGGCAACGGAAATTTTTTGGAATGCGCCCGATGGTTGGCCGTTGCGAAGGATTGATTGGGAACGGGCGGTTAAACCACGCGGCTCGCTTTTATTCCTTCCGGGACGCGGCGACCATTATGAGAAATATCTGGAAACGCTTGATCAATTGGCAGATGATGGTTGGGATGTGACTGCTCTAGACTGGCGGGGGCAGGGCGGATCAGGCCGTTTGCTTGCCGACCGGCATATTGGCCATATCGATGATTTTGCGACTTGGATTGCTGATCTCAAAGCGTTTTGGGCTGATTGGAAATCGGCGGAACCCGGTCCGCATGTGATCGTGGCGCATAGCATGGGCGGCCATTTGGCGATGCGTGCGCTTGTTGAAAATGCGGTTGATCCAGACGCCGTGGCATTATCGGCACCGATGCTTGGCATCCAGCCAATGGGCATGCCTTACGCTTTGCATCATTTTGTAGTGCGGTTGCTCACCAAGCTTGGTGATCCAGCGCGTGCAGCCTGGAAAGAAGGCGAGAAGCCGGGATCGCCATTGAATGTGCGGTCAAAAATCCTGACGCACGATCCTGATCGTTATGCTGATGAGCTCTATTGGTGGCAGACACGGCCAGAGGTAAAGCTTGGCCCGCCCAGTTGGCATTGGGTCGAACGCGCTGTTGCATCTACGCGCGGGCTAAATGAGCCCGGCTTGCTGGAATCGATGCAAACGCCGGTGCTGCTGATGGCAACCACTGCTGACAAGCTTGTTGATACCAAACGCATCATTCGCGATTCAAAGCGGCTGCCGAATGCCGAACTTTTACTGTTTGGCGATGACGCTGCGCACGAATTGCTGCGTGAGGCTGATCCGGTGCGCGACCGCTGTATGGCCGCTATTCGCAGTTTTTTCGATAAGTATGCCGCCCAAAAATGAGTGATTTTGACGTTGTCATTATCGGTGCAGGCATTGCCGGAGCCAGTCTGGCTGCGGAAATTGGTCGGGAAAAGTCGGTCTTGCTGCTCGAAGCCGAGCACATGCCGGGCTATCATTCGACCGGGCGCTCCGCTGCATTCTGGACCGAAACCTATGGTGGCCCAGCGATCCAGCCGCTTACCAGCGCATCTGGCCCCTTTCTGCTAGCCCCGCCGACTGAGTTCTCTGTAACGTCTCTGCTCCGCAGGCGGGGCGCGTTGCACCTGGGGCAAGCGAGTGAAACCGCCACAGCGAGCGAAATGCTTCGAGATTTTGCGCGAAGTGGCGTGGCGTTGGAAAAATTGGACGCCGCCGATGTGTCCAACCACATCTCCGGCCTTTGCGCTGGCTGGACCGAAGCACTGTGGGAGCCCGATTGCTGTGATATTGATGTTGGCGGTTTGCATAATGGCTATCTTAAAACTGCACGCAAAAATGGGGTGAATTTACTGTGTAACGCGCCACTGACCGACGCACAGTTTGCCGCGGGTCGATGGACAATCAACGCAGGTGGCAATCAGTACACTGCATGCACACTGGTCAACGCGGCGGGTGCCTGGGCGGACGTGGTTGCTCAAATTGCAAGCGTAAAACCTATTGGTATTACACCATACCGCCGGACAATCATGCAATTGGCGGTCGAGCCAGCGGCTTCGGCCAATCTACCCTTAGTCGTCGGATTGGACGGCAGTTTCTATTTCAAGCCAGAGGCGGGCGGCCGAATATGGCTAAGCCCGCATGATGAAATCGCAACCGATCCTTGCGATGCCGCACCAGAGGAAATCGACGTTGCCGCTGCAATTGATCGGTTTCAACAGATTGTGGATTGGCAGGTTACCCGGCTTGAACGCAAATGGGCAGGGTTGCGTAGTTTTGCGCCTGATCGGCTTCCCGTGATCGGGCATGATCCAGATCTGCCGGAATTCTTCTGGTTAGCCGGGCAGGGCGGTTTTGGTATCCAAACCGCCCCTGCGGTCGCAACAATGGCGGCAGAGTTGTTATTGGCGCGCACGAACTCTGTGCCAAACACCGACCCAGTCGACTATGCGCCGAACCGGCTTCGGTAAACGCCGCTAGGGATTGGCTGCAGCTTCTGCAGCATCGCTTGCCAGTCGGTCGGCACGTTCGTTTTCAACATGGCCGCTATGGCCCTTTACCCAGATCCACTCGACGGTGTGGCGCGCAGTTGCCTCGATCAGGTCGTGCCATAGCTCTGCGTTTCGAACCGGCTGTTTAGAGGCATTTTTCCAGCCATTGCGCTGCCAGCCGCTGACCCAGCGGGTAATTCCGTCGATCACGTATTTGCTGTCGGTATGAAGCCGGATCTGACACGGTTCGATCAGCACGTTGAGTGCGCGGATGGTGGCAGTAAGCTCCATCCGATTGTTAGTCGTATCCGGCTCACCACCGGCGATTTCTTTTTCGTGTTCGCCATACCGAATAATCGCACCCCAACCGCCTGGGCCGGGATTGCCTTTGCAGGAACCGTCAGTAAAGATTTCAACAGTTTTCATACATCACGCGATTAGTCCGTGCATCGTATAATGGTCAAGTCGCCGTAAAAATGCCAAGGGATCTTTTCGGGACACCATTGCCCCGGCCGGCGTGTTGATCCAGTCATACAGCCGAGTCAGCAAAAAGCGTAAACAGGCTCCGCGCGCCAATATCGGCAAAGCTGCTCTCTCTGCGGAATTCATGTCTATATGATTGCAATATCCAGCAACGATTGCATCTCCTATCGCCGGGTTATAACTTCTTCCGTCTGCGCCAAAACTCCACGCGCTGTGCGTCACCGCCAAATCATAAGCGCGCGCGTCGGTGCAGGCGAAGTAGAAATCGATCAATCCAGTGACTGCGCCGTCAAGGATCAGCACATTGTCGGGAAAAAGATCGGCATGAACGGCAGAAATTGGCAGGCTTTCCGGCCATTGGCACTCCAGATAATCGCATTCGTCCGAAATCCGCGCGGATAAGCCGGGCAGGAGGCGCTCACTCTCAGCGCGATCGCATTTCTCAAACAACGGTCGCCAATCGGGTAATCCCAATGGATTTGGCCTCGTTCCCTGAAAGCTGCCAAGCGCCGCGTGCATCGCGCCCAATGCTTGCCCGACATTATGGGCTACTCCAGATTCTGGTTCGGATACCGACACGCCTGATAGAAATTCGATCAAACAGGCTTTGCGGCCTGCGACATCCTGAAGCCAGCGGCCATCCCGGTCTTCGATAAAGCGGGGTACCCGGCAGCCATGCGCATGCAAATGGGCCAGCATATCGTGAAAATAGGGCAGGTCTGCCGGATTGGTTCTGCTTTCGTATAGCGTCAGGATAAATTTTGCCTGATCGGTTTCGACCAGAAAATTACTATTTTCGACGCCTTCGGCGATGCCTTTCATGGCGGTCAATTTACCCACGTCGTATCGCGACAATAATGCGGACGCTGCCTCGGAACTGACCTGAGTGTAGACTGCCATTAGGCCGCTTCGTTTGCTTCCAGCCCACGAGGAAGCTTAAATATGATGCTTTCCTCCGCAGTTACGGTCTGGCGTTCGGTCACCGTAAATCGTTCAGAGATTACAGTGATGAATTCGCGCACTAGAACT
>JAYUOS010000061.1:0-101596 GCA_043760725.1 Sphingomonadales bacterium | reverse complement strand
TGACCACCATCGCCCATCTCATCAAATCCTTCACTTTGTGGGAATTCGTCAAGGCGCATTGGTTGACCTTGCAATATTTCTTTAAGCCAAAGGCGACGATCAACTATCCGTTTGAAAAAAACCCGCTGTCCCCGCGTTTTCGCGGTGAACATGCGCTGCGCCGCTATGCCAATGGCGAAGAACGCTGCATCGCGTGTAAGCTGTGTGAGGCGGTGTGTCCGGCGCAGGCGATCACCATTGAGGCTGAACCGCGTGAAGACGGATCGCGCCGCACGACGCGCTATGACATCGATATGACCAAGTGCATTTACTGCGGTTTCTGCCAAGAGGCTTGCCCGGTCGATGCCATCGTCGAAGGTCCGAATTTCGAATATGCCACCGAAACGCGAGAGGAGCTGCTCTATGACAAAAACAAGCTGCTTTCCAACGGCGACAAATGGGAGCGCGCAATAGCCGCAAACCTTGCCGCCGATGCGCCATATCGTTAGGGGGCGCTGGGTATGAATCGGGGACAAGCTTTCCAACACCAAACATTCGTCACCCCCGCGAAGGCGGGGGGCCATCACCGGCACTCTAAATTTGGGCGGTGGGTGATGGATTCCCGCCTTCGCGGGAATGACGAAGTGGGTGGAGTGCATGACGAAGTGTTGGGTTGTGGGGTAGCGCTGCTATGATCCAAGTCATCTCCTTTTACTTCTTTGCTGCCATCCTGTTGGCGGCCGCTGCGATGGTTATCGTATCCCGCAATCCGGTGCATTCGGTGCTGTGGTTGATCGTCGCGTTCTTTAACGCTGCGGGGCTGATGGTCTTGGTCGGTGCAGAGTTTATCGCGATGCTGCTGGTGATTGTGTATGTCGGCGCGGTTGCGGTGTTGTTCCTGTTTGTCGTCATGATGCTGGACATTGATTTTGCCGAACTGCGCGCAGGCTTTGCGAAGAATTTGCCGCTGGGCCTGTTGCTGGCGATCATCTTGGTCGTCGAATTGGTATTGGGCCTTGGCGCGTATCGCGCAGGTGCGGTTCAGCTGGGCGTTGCCGATGTGGCGGCAAAGGCGGCTGCGGATGTGCCAAATATCGAGGCTATCGGCGCATTGCTGTATACCAAATATGTGTTCCTGTTTGAAACCGCAGGCCTAATTTTGCTGGTCGCGATGATCGGCGCGATTGTGCTGACGCATCGAAAGAGCCACGGGACCAGGGGCCAGAATATCTCTCAACAGAACCAACGCCGTCCACAAGATGCGGTGCGCAATGTGAACCAGCCTGTAGGGCAGGGGGTAGAGATATGATGGCATTCTCTATCATCCACATATTGATCTTATTGGCTTTGGTCGCTTTGCCGATTTTGGGGATTATTGTGGCAATCAAGATGTTCGGTAAGGGTAAGAAATGATCGGCATCGAACATTATCTCGTGGTTAGCTCCATCCTGTTCGTGATGGGTGTGCTCGGCATTTTTCTGAACCGGAAAAACGTGATCATCATCCTGATGGCGATTGAGCTGATCTTGCTTGCTGTTAACATCAACCTCGTCGCGTTCAGCGCATTCTTGCACGACCTGACGGGCCAAATTTTTGCGATGTTCGTGCTGACTGTCGCGGCGGGTGAGGCGGCGATTGGGCTTGCTATCCTGGTAACTTATTTCCGTGGTCGCGGCACGATTGCTGTTGACGATGTCAACCGGATGAAGGGGTGAATCCGCAGTGACGTCTATTCAGATCATAGTGTTCCTGCCACTTTTGGCAGCCTTTGTCGCTGGCCTTGGGCAACAGTTCATCGGCAAGTTTGCGGCCAAGTGCATCACCACAGCGGGCCTGTTCATCGCTTGCGCGCTTAGCTGGCCGATCTTCCTTGGCTTTATGTCGGGTTCGGAAAAGGCGTATGTCGAACCTGTTCTGCAATGGGTATCGTCGGGCAGTCTGCAGTTTGACTGGGAACTGCGTGTTGATGCACTGACGGCGGTTATGCTGGTGGTGATCACCACCGTCTCCGCGCTCGTCCATCTGTATAGCTGGGGCTATATGGAGGAAGACCCAGATCAGCCGCGGTTCTTTGCCTATCTGTCGCTGTTTACCTTTGCGATGTTGATGCTGGTGACCGCCAATAATCTGGTGCAGATGTTCTTTGGCTGGGAAGGCGTTGGCCTTGCGTCCTATTTGCTGATCGGTTTTTGGTATAAAAAGCTCAGCGCCAATGCGGCGGCGATTAAAGCGTTTGTCGTCAACCGTGTCGGTGACCTTGGCTTTATGCTGGGGATCTTCGGCGTGTTTCTGGTGTTCGGCACAGTGTCGATCCCCGAAATTATCGCCGCTGCGCCAAGCCATGTCGGGTCGAGCATTGGCTTTCTTGGCATGCGCGTTGATACAATGAGCGTTCTTTGCGTTCTGCTTTTTATCGGCGCGATGGGCAAATCGGCACAGCTTGGCCTGCACACATGGTTGCCCGACGCGATGGAGGGGCCAACGCCTGTCTCTGCGCTGATCCATGCCGCAACGATGGTGACCGCTGGCGTGTTCATGGTCTGCCGTCTGTCGCCCTTGTTTGAAACCAGCCAGTTCGCGCTGAATATGATCACGATTGTCGGCGCGACCACCGCGATTTTTGCGGCGACCGTTGGCCTTGTGCAAACCGATATCAAACGCGTGATTGCCTATTCAACCTGTTCGCAGCTGGGCTATATGTTCTTTGCCGCTGGCACGGGTGCCTATGGCGCGGCGATGTTCCATTTGTTCACGCATGCGTTCTTTAAGGCATTGTTGTTCCTAGGTGCGGGTTCGGTCATTCACGCGATGCACCATGAACAGGACATGCGGTACTACGGGGCTTTGCGGAAACACATACCGCTCACGTTTTGGGCAATGATGGCGGGCACGCTGGCGATTACCGGCGTTGGTATTGTTGGCGTAGGCGGCTTTGCTGGTTTCTATTCCAAAGATGCGATTATCGAGGCGGCGTTTGCGAGCAGCGCGCCCTGGAGCGGTTATGCGTTCTTTATCGGTGTGCTGGCCGCGTTGCTGACCAGCTTTTACAGCTGGCGGCTGATGTTCCTGACCTTCTTTGGCAAGCCGCGCTGGATTCACAGCGAGCATATCCAGCACAGCGTCCACAAAACACCAGAGAGCGCAGAGGACGCAACAGGCGGTTATCATCCGCATGAAAGCCCTTGGACCATGCTGGTGCCGTTGGCCGTGCTGGCGGTCGGCGCGGTATTCGCAGGCTTCTTGTTCCACGGCGGCTTTATCGAGGCCGAGGCGGGCAAAGCGTTTTGGACGAATAGTACTTTGGCGTTCAACGAGCATCTGATGCACGCGATGCACGAGGTGCCTTTATGGGTGAAGCTGGCGTCGACAGTGGCAATGCTAACCGGGCTGTTTGTGGCGTGGAGCATGTATATACGTTCGGACACAGCGCCTGCGGCGGTGGCAGGCCAGTTCGCGCCGCTCTATAAATTCTTCTACAACAAATGGTATTTTGACGAGCTGTATAACCTGATCTTCATCCGCCCCTCGTTCTGGTTCGGACGGCTGTTTTGGAAGGCCGGTGACGTCGGCATTATCGACCGGTTTGGTCCCAATGGATCAGCCGCAGTGGTGGCGTTTAGCAGCCGGATGGCGGCGCGGATGCAGTCGGGATATCTTTATACTTATGCGCTCGTAATGTTGCTCGGCCTTGTCGGCATGATGAGCTGGATGATGGTGGCAGCGAAATGAACGCCGGTGAATTCCCCATACTCTCGGTGATGCTCGCCGTGCCGATGATCGGTGCGCTTGCGTGCCTGTTTGCGCGTGCAGAAATGGCGCGGGTTATCGCGTTGACGGCGACGTTGTTCACTTTCCTGCTCGGGTGCTGGCTATGGGCAAGTTACGATGTGGCAGGTAGCCAGTGGCAGTTTACCGAAAGCGTATCACTATTCGGGCCGATTGCATGGAAGCTGGGGATTGACGGCATCTCGTTGATGCTCATCATGCTATCGGTGTTCCTGATGCCGATTTGCATCGGGGCTAGCTGGCACGCGATCAAGGAACGCGTCGGCCTGTATATGGCGGCGTTTCTGTTCATGGAAACGTTGATGATCGGCGTGTTTTCGGCGCAAGATTTGTTGCTGTTCTACATATTCTTTGAGGCTGGCCTAATCCCGATGTACCTGATTATCGGTATCTGGGGCGGCAAAGACCGCATTTACGCGAGCTATAAATTCTTCCTCTACACGCTGCTCGGTTCGGTCGTGATGTTGATCGCGATGTTGTGGATGATATTGGACGCAGGGACTTCGGATATCCCGACCTTGCTCAACCATGATTTCCCCGCGCACGCGCAAACCTATTTGTGGCTCGCGTTCTTTGCTTCGTTTGCTGTGAAGATGCCGATGTGGCCGGTGCACACTTGGTTGCCCGATGCGCACGTTCAGGCACCGACGGCGGGTTCTGTGATCCTTGCGGGCGTGTTGTTGAAAATGGGCGGCTACGGCTTCCTGCGTTTTTCTATCCCGATGTTTCCAGAGGCGTCGGCCCAGTTCATCTGGCTGGTCTTTGGTTTGTCGATGGTGGGGGTGGTGTACACTTCGCTCGTTGCATTGGTGCAGGACGATATGAAGAAGCTGATCGCTTATTCATCGGTCGCGCACATGGCGATTGTGACTGTCGGCCTGTTCACCTTTAACCAACAAGGCATCGAAGGCGCGATCATTGTGATGCTCAGCCACGGTCTGGTATCCGGCGCGCTGTTCCTATGCGTTGGTGTGATTTATGACCGGCTGCATACCCGGGAGATTAGCCGTTACGGCGGACTTGCGATCAATATGCCGAAATATGCGTTGCTGTTCATGCTGTTCACGATGGCGAGCGTCGGCTTGCCGGGCACGAGCGGTTTTGTCGGTGAGTTTCTGTCGCTGGCCGGAGCATATAAAGTTTCGACATGGGCGACGTTGATTGCGACAACAGGCATCATCCTTGGCGCGGGCTATATGTTATACCTCTATCGCCGTGTTGCTTTTGGCACACAGGTCAACGCCGATGCGGCTGCGATGAGTGATATTGACGGTCGCGAATTGTGGTTGCTCGCGCCGATTGCTGCGGCGGTTTTGTGGATGGGCATCTATCCCGAAAGCTTCCTCGCCCCGATCCGCCGTGATGTGGCAACGATTGTGGCACGTATTGAACGTGCAGCCCCCGCTGGTGACAGCAAGATTAAAGAACATGACAAAACGACCGCCAAATATCGTGTCAAAACGCATGACGGCGGCGACGAGAATAAGGCCGAGGGGGCCAAGCATTGATGGATCTTTCAACTTCACTTGCGCTGGTGCGCCCTGAGTTGATCCTCAGCTTTTGTAGTCTCGTGCTGCTGCTGATCGCGGCTTGGCGCCCCGAAGCCGGCCGCTTGGTCAGCGTGTTGAGTGTGGCGGCTTTGGTCGGGGCAGGGGCATATGCCGCGCATTATTTCTGCACCGGAGTTTCGGCAGATGCTTTTAGCGGCCTCTACCGAGCCGACGCTTTTAGTAGCTTTGCAAAAATCTTGATCTATTTCGCAGCGGCCGTCGCATTGGTCATTGCGCCATCGTCGCTCGAAAAAAGCGGTGCGATGCGGGCGGAATATCCGGTGCTGATCGTGCTCGCGGCGGTTGGTATGGGCGTTATGGTGTCGGCGACCGACCTGATTACGCTGTATATCGGCCTCGAACTCAACAGTCTTGCCGCTTACGTCCTCGCCAGTTTTGCGCGCAATGATGAACGCTCGGCAGAGGCGGGGCTAAAGTATTTTGTCCTCGGCGCACTCGCCAGCGGCATATTATTGTTCGGCATGTCGTTGCTTTATGGCTTCACCGGCTCAACCGGCTTTGAGGCGATCGGCAAAGCGATGGCGGGCGATATCGGCATGGGCAAGCTGCTCGGGTTGATTTTCGTGCTGTCAGGGCTCGCGTTCAAGATCAGCGCTGCACCGTTCCACATGTGGACGCCCGATGTGTATGAAGGGGCACCGACGCCAATCACTGCGTTTTTTGCCAGCGCGCCGAAAGTCGCCGCCAGTGCGCTTCTGATCCGCGTAACCATCGAGGCATTCGGCAATCAAGTCGCGGCATGGCAACAGATCATCATCGTCATTGCGTTAATGTCGATCATCATCGGCGCAGTCGGCGCCATCGGACAGCAAAACCTCAAACGCCTTTTGGCCTATAGCTCGATCAATAATGTCGGCTTTTTGCTGATTGGTCTGGCTGCGGGAACTGAACAAGGCATCGCCGGAATGCTGACCTATCTCGTCATATACGTCCTCATGACCCTCGGCGGCTTTATCTGCCTTATGCAGTTAAAGGGCAACGATGGTGCGATTAAAGAAGGCATCGCCGACATCGCGGGGCTGTCGAAAACGCAACCGATGTTAGCTGCGGCTCTTGCGGTGTTCATGTTCAGCCTCGCTGGTATCCCGCCTTTATTTGGTTTTTGGGGCAAGCTGGTTGTATTTAATGCAGCGGTTGCCGCTGGCCTTTTGCCCCTTGCGGTCATCGGCATTGTAGCGTCGGTCATTGGCGCGTTCTATTATCTGAAAGTGATCAAGGTCATGTATTTTGATGAGCTTGCTGGCGAAATCGTTGCGGGTGACGACAAGTTGCTGCCTTATATTGGCGGAGCGATGGCGATGGCGGTCTCGCCACTGGGTTATTTCGCCATCCCTGTTCTTTCGCTCATCACCGCGCAAGCGGCAAAGGCTTTGTTCTGAGCCTGACCTTTGAACAGATTGCCTTAACAGGCTCCACCAATGCAGACCTGATCGCACGCGCCGCTGCTGGAGCGCCAGAGGGGCTTTGGCTGCGCGCCGACCGCCAAGATGCGGGACGCGGCAGGCTGGGTCGGGTCTGGGACAGCGAAGATGGTAATCTGTTTGCCAGCACGATTGTTCGCCTTGGTGCCGGTGACCCGCCGGCATCATCTCTCGGCTTTCTGGCGTCGATCGCCGCATATGAAACCGCGCGCTTGATCGCTCCTGATGTGCCGATCATGATTAAATGGCCAAACGATTTGCTTACCGTTGGTGGCGCAAAATTCTGCGGCATGTTGCTTGAACGCGCAGGCGACGCTGTCATCATCGGCGTCGGTATGAACCTGTTTGCGCATCCGCACGGGCTGAACCGTCCCACTACCGACCTGCGTAGCAGCGGCGGCAATCCTCCGCAGGCGCAGGCGGTGGTGGAGATATTGGCGGACACGTTGCAAAGCTGGCTACAACGATGGCGGCTTGGTGGTCTCGCACCTTTGTTGAAAAGCTGGCAGCAATTTGCGCATCCCATCGGCACAGCGCTTACCGTCAATCTCCCGAATAAAGACGTGTTACAGGGTTTGTTTAATGGCTTAAATGATGACGGTTCTTTGCGGCTACGCTTGGCGGATGGTGAAATTCATGCCATCCACGCGGCGGACGTTTTCCTGATTTAATGTAAGGCCGGACCAATGCTGCTCGCCATCGATAACGGCAACACCAATGTCAAATTCGCACTTGTGAATGCCGAGAATGAAATCGTGCACCGCTGGCGGATTGCGACTGACACGCGTCGCACAGCCGATGAATATGCCGTGTGGCTACACCAATTGCTGCGGATGAACGGGCATGAACGCAGCGACGTAACCGCGGTGGTGATCGCCACGGTCGTTCCTCGCGCGCTGCACAATCTGCAATTGTTGGCGGAGAAGTATTTCGGGGTTACTGCCTTGATCGCGGGTCGCGCACCGTTGGAATGGGGCATCGCGTTAAAGGTCGATGAACCCCGCGCATTGGGGGCCGACCGTGCGGTCAATGCCATCGCTGCGCAAACATTGTCGCAACAGGACAAAATCGTAATCAGTTTCGGCACTGCCACAACCTTTGACCATATCGGCACCGATGGCTCGTATCTGGGCGGCAGCATCGCTCCGGGCATCAACCTATCGCTCGATGCGCTCTACACTGCCGCTGCGATGTTGCCCCGTATTGCAATGGAACCACCGCCAAACGACAGCGTGATCGGACGAGATACCGTCAGCCAGATGCAGATTGGCATTTATTGGGGTTATGTCGCGATGATCGAGGGGCTATTAGGCCGTATGAAAGCGGAAATTGGCAGGCCTCTTACCGTGATTGCAACCGGTGGATTGGCCGCACTGTTTCAACAGCACAGCCACCTTTTTGATATCGTAGAACCCGACCTTACCTTGCGCGGAATATCGCAACTTTACCAGAATAGAGACATTTCAGTATGACAAAGCCCGGCAACGAATTGCTGTTTTTGGCCCTTGGTGGTTCCGACGAAATTGGCATGAACGTCAATTTATACGGCTGCCAAGGCAAATGGGTAATGGTCGATCTTGGCATTACATTTAGTAACAGCGAATATCCTGGAACCGAGCTGATTCTGCCCGATCTTGAATTTATCGAGGAGCGTTCCAAGGATCTGCTCGGCATCGTGCTGACTCACGGGCATGAGGATCATATTGGCGCAGTGCCATATCTGGCAGCGGAGCTTGGCGTGCCGTTATATGCGACGCCGTTCACTGCGGCGCTGATCCGCGGCAAGTTACAGGAACAGGGGCTGATTGACGAGGTTGAGCTTAACATTATCCCGATGGGTGGTTCTTTTGAATTGGGGCCGTTTGGCTTTCAATTGATGCCGCTGGCGCACTCGATACTGGAGATGAGCGCGTGTCTTATCACAACGCCTTATGGCCGGGTCTTTCACACAGGTGACTGGAAACTCGATGAAGAGCCGGTGATAGGCCAGCCCTCAACTGAAGAGCAGCTGACCAAAGTTGGCGACGACGGGATACTCGCCTTGGTCTGCGATTCGACGAATGCGTTCAATAATGACGATAGCGGCAGCGAGGGCAGCGTTTATGCCGATCTGTTGAAATCTGTCACCGATGCACGGGGTCGCGTATTGGTGACGACATTTGCCTCTAACGCTGCGCGCTTGGAAACGCTGGGCAACGTAGCCAAGGCTGCTAACCGCAAGCTGTGCTTTGCCGGTCGCTCGCTTCATCGGATTATCGAGGCTTCGCAATCCGTTGGTTATTTGAAAAACCTTCCTGAAACCATCGATATGGAACAAGTCGACAGCCTCCCGCGTAATCAGGTGATGGTTGTCGCGACCGGCGGGCAGGGCGAGGCGCGCGCTGCGCTGGCGCGGATCGCCGCGGGCAACCATCCGGTGAAGTTAGAGGAAGGCGATACCGTCATCTTTTCTTCCAAGCAAATCCCCGGCAACGAAGTCGCCATTGGTGTGATTATGAATCAGCTGGCACGCAGCAACATCCTGACGGTAACCGAAAAACAGGCGCATGTGCACGTCTCTGGCCATCCAGGGCGGCCCGAGCTGGCAGCGTTATATGATTGGGTCAGGCCAGATATGCTGATCCCGGTCCATGGCGAACGGCGGCATATGGCCGAACAAGCGCGGTTTGGTCTGTCAGAGGGTATCCCTAAGGCTATCGTGCAGTCTAATGGTGATGTCATTCGCTTGGCACCCAAAGGTCCGCAGAAAATCGGCGAAGAACGTACTGGCCGACTAATCCTAGACGGCGACGTTATCATCCCTGCGGATGGCGACACCATGAATCAGCGCCGCCGTCTTTCTTGGTATGGCATGATCACCGTGGCGATTGCCGTTGACGGCGACAACAACCTGCTCGGCGATCCCGAGTTTCGGATGCATGGCGTGCCCATCGAAGATGAGCGCGAGGATTTCTTAAACGAAGCAACCATCGCGGTGCTGAAAGCGATCAAAGACCGGAAGGGCGATACCGAAAAGCTACGCGAAGGCGTGCGGCTAGCGGTCCGCCGTGTTGCCACCAGCTGGACCGGCAAAAAGCCCATCGTTGATGTTATGATTGTGGAGACCGCATGACCTGGATTTCAATTGTCGCGATCTATCTGTTGTTCTGGGTGCTGTCAGCATTTCTTGTGCTGCCATTTGGTGTCAGGTCTTATGCGGAGCTGGGGCTGGAGATGACGCCGGGTCAGGCCGACGGTGCGCCTGCCAATTTCAAGCCGCTACGGGTGGTGATCTTGACGACCTTATTGTCGGCAACGTTGTTTGGCCTATATTACGCCAACTACATTTATGGCTGGATCGACCGCCACAGTTTTGATTTCCTGATTAATTGAGTTTCAGCTGCGCAAACGATCAATCGCTTGGGCAAGTGCGACATAGAGCTTTCCGACATCAGACGACAGCAACGTTACGCCGATGGCATTGCCATCGCGCGTCGATAGCAGAACCCGCATCATCGATTCAAAATCGTGGATATAACGATTAACGTGATCGCGGAATTCGGGTTCGTCGTCATAATGATTGGCGATAATCCGGGCTTCGCCATTATCGAGCAAACGCACGGCACGCCGGGTAAATACGCCCCGGTCGCCCTTTAGATACGCGGCCCAGGCGGTGTCGGTCACTTCGTTCGATAGGATCTTGGCGACATCGATCGAGGCGGAGTTGAGCGATTCGGTAAGCAACGCTATGCGGCGGGCAAAGGCTTCGTCGTCAATACCGTCAAACTGTTCGCGAGCCAAGGCTGCACGTTGTTCCAGATTGACGGTCAGTTCATTAACTGACTGCAGCTGCGCGTTGACACGCTGGGTCGCTTCTTCTGACAGGGCAATATTACGATCAATCGCTTCCTTTACCGCCGAACCGACATCGGCCAGCTGCGCGTCAATCGCACCTGCGAGTAACACGCGATTCTGTTCGGTCAACCGGCTGCCAATATCCGCAAGCTCCGCCTCGACAATGGCTTTGCTGCTATTGGCGGCTTCACGGGCTGCATCGGCGACGCGGCGCAGCGAACCGCTCAATTGGTCCTCGGCGGTGCTTGCAACTTCGCCGATAAGCGCATGGGTTTCGGTGAGCGCCGCTGAAAGCGCGTCAATCTCGTGGCGGCGTTCGGCCAATGCAGAACCGCTGTGCTCTAGCAAAGCATCGACCGACGACCGCTGTCCCCGAAGCACAGCGTCAAGCGAGCCCAGCTTTTCCGTCAAGGACGATGACTGGTCATCCAAAGCGCGACTTTCCGACCGTAAAAGTGAAAGCGCGTTGTTGCTTTCGTCAAACCGGCTTTGCAGCTGTTCAAATGCAGATTGAATGTTCCCACCTAATTCGCGGGAGACGTTCTCCAATGCTGCGTGTAGTTTTTCGGCATTGGTCAGGACCGCCGATGTCCGGCTTTCATTGTCTGAAAGATTGACGGTTAGGTCGCTGCTGCTTTCGGATAGCGCGCTGATGGCAAAGGCGAGCTTTGCCATGCGGTCGGTCGCGCTCTCATCCACTGCGCCAAGTTTTGCGTCGCAGTCTGCGATCGAAGTACCCAAATTTGTGACTAACGCCTGCAATTGATCTCGCGCACGACCATCCATATCGTCCAACTGCTGCGCCGATTGCTCCAGCGATGTCTGCAGCCGCGCTAGGATATTGCTGATCTGCGCATCTTGATTTTTGGCAGCGTCGGATATTTCAGCCGCCGCACGGTGCAAGGTGGCGACCTGTTCGGCAAGTTGTTGGCCGTTACTATCGCTGAGCGCACCTATGTTTTCTGCCGCCTCGCCAATACGCAGCTCGACCTGTGCGATATCGGTTCGGAAACTGGCGAGCATCGTTGCAACGCGCGTCTCGCTGTTTGCTGTGCTGCTTTCCAGCACCGACCCCGCTTCATTGGCGGCTTCACTGATCTTTTGGCTAGTGTCACTGGTTTGCTGCTCAAGACGATCCATCGTTGTAGAGGTCGCCTCAATGGTCTCGTCCATGATTTGGAGTGATCCGATCAAGTTCTGAATCTGCGCGTTGGCGGCGTTTCCGGCGTTGCCAATCTGGTTCGTTGCGTCCTTTGCCGCGCTGGTGACCACAGGCAAATGGTTGCGCAGCAATTCAACATTGTTGATTGCAGCGGAACTTGCCGTTTCCAGCAAATGGGCCTTTTGATCAGCGTCGGCCAGTGCTGTCACCAACTGTTGCGCCGCCTCGGTCAGCTTTGCTGCCGATGCTCGGCCAACAGATTCCAACTCGCGCGCATTTTCTGCAAGAAAAGACCTTGCCAAAGATATCTCGCCATTGACGGTTTTTATCCGTGTCTCCAGCGCCTCGCTTTCGGATCGCAGCAACGCGGCAACATCACCAAAACGGCGTGCTTCGGTTGTGCTCATCCGCATCGCCAACAACCAGCAAAGCGCCAGCAGCGACACTGGAACAGCCCACAGCCCGATTAACTCGACGAGGCGGGCAGGGTTTTCAGGACGAAGGAGCGCCGCTTGATTGGCCCAAGCCCAAAATCCGGTCCAGGCAAAAAATAATAAAGCGAGTGCTGCGCCAGCAGTCACAGATCGCCAGCGTCGCGGCGTAGGCGCGTCATAATCTGCATATGGCTCGGCATAATCAGGCGTATATTCTGGAGTAACATCGGTTGAAACCAGTGGTTCGGTCTCGACAAATGCGTCGCTTTCCTCGCGCTTGATCGCTGTAATCATATCGTCCTCGGCTTTGCTTGAGGGATGCGCATCGTCGCGGAGCGGCACATTGCGACTGATTTCCACGATTTTTGAGCGGCCCACCATGGTCACCGTTTACCATGTTTCTGGCAAAACGAAACGCAAAGTTAATCACCATCATGCTAGCGCATTCTGATGTCGATGGATCATGGTGCCTTATCAGTTGCTTTGCATGCCGCCGCTGGCGATGATGCCGCGTTGGCGGGGGAGTTGCGTCAGGCGCTTGTTGACAGTGCCCATCGCCAGATTGACCTAATGTCGCGGTCGCGTTGTGATGCAAACTGGCAGTATAGCTGCCTGCGTTTAAAGGGTTTGGCGGCCAGTTTTGAGGCGGTTGAGCTTTTGGCGCTTGCTGAAGAAGCAGTAGACGGTGCGCCGGGTGATCCTGTGGTTCTGCGCCGACTGGGTGCCGCTCTAGACGAAATCAGGCGGGCTCCGCTCGATTAGCGGTCATTGAGCGCTTTTCGCTGGAATATCGCTTGCGTAAACCTTAACCCCCGTCGCCATGGCCGACGTCAAAAACCACCGCGACAATTCAACGATCATCGCGCTTTTGTGCATTGGCGATGTTTCGCCCTCCGATGGCGATATTGCTCTGCCGTTATCGCCACTTTTTGGCCAGCCGATGATTCATCACATGATCAAATCGCTGCAATGTATAGGCATTACGCAATTTTGCATTGGTGTTGATAGCGTTCCCGGTGCGTTGCTAAGCTATCGCGATGACATTGCCAAACAGGGCGTCGACCTTCGCTTTGTTCGTGAACCCAATGCGATGGCGGTTCTGTTCGGTGCCGACACGCGCGCGTTAGTTTTGAGGGCTGATACGACCTGGGACATAGGATTGATCGGTAGGGCATTGCAAGACGGAGGTCCTTTGGTCGCAACTGTCGAAGAACGTGCCGAAAACCATATTTTTGAACGGATTGACCTTAACAACCGCTGGGCAGGGTTGGCGGTATTGGAGCTTGCAAGTTTGGAAGCTCTGACGCAATTGCCCGACGGATGGGACATGGCGTCGGCATTGTTGCGGCAAGCATTGCAAGATGGCGTTAAGCTTTGGCCGCTGAAACAAAACGAAATTCAGGATGGCCATGTTCGCAAGCTGGAAAATTCCGGCGACCTTATGGCTGCGCAAAGCTTGTTGATGGCACCGCTGGTCGGCGGGGCGAAAACGCTTGAATCTTCGCTATTTTCGGGCTCCTTAGTGCGCTTAGCACCGGCGATTTGGTCAGTGTCATGGGGACCTAGACTGGCCGAATTCGGCTTTCCGGGGCTTTCATTAATAGCAGCGTTGCTGGCCATAGGTGGATTGGCATCTACAGCAGCTTTTGCGGCGACGATCGCGGTTTTGGCATCATTGATCCGCAGCGTTGTTCGGTCCGCGGAATATCGCACGGCTCAGCAAGACTGGCTGGGAGTGGCGAGTTGGACATTTTTGATCGCTGCACTGATTGCCGTTCTGAACCAAACTGAACCGTCGTTATTTGAGGCTGGGTTTCTGGGTCTTACGCTCGCAGGATTGTCACTGGTTTCCGCAAATCGCAAAAAAGAGGCAGGTTATCGACTTTTGTCGCCGCTGGTTATGGCGATAGCGCTGACATTTGCAGCGGTTGTGGGGGGCACAGCATTTGTCATTAAGCTGTTGATATTAGCTGAAATAGCTCTAAATTTGAGACCGATCAAGGCACAATTGCAGCATCCGACGACACCGGATTAGGCTTAAAGCCAAATTAACCCTGAAAGCCTATGATTTAGGCTTGTAGGTAACGGAAAACGGGAAACCAATTTGGGTATCGCGAACCCCGAAGATGCTGTGACTATGGCAGCCGGCCAGGTAATCGCAACGCATGCGCAGCGCGATGACCTTATGGCTGTGCTGTTTCCGCGCAGCGGCTTTTTGCCCTCGGAGTTACTACAAAGCCGGGTCAAATTGAAATTGCAGGTGCTGATATCGGGCATAGAGCGTGTGCTGCTGGGCCGGGATGCAGAGCGTTTCCAAAGTTGGGACCTGCTATCGGAATCCGGTTTGTTGCGCGAGCCTTCCTTGATCGATTTTGCCTTGTCGCGGATTGCCGAGGACAAATTGCGGAACAATATCCAGTTGGCGTCAAATGCGTCAATATTGGGCCAATTGCCTGTCACGTTATTGGGGCATGGCAACGTCCGTCTTTCGGCAATGGCGCGCACATTTCTTCATGCGGAACAAATGTCAGCCGCCGATGACAACCAGTTGTTTCAACGTTTGGAAAGCGAGACGCTGCACCTGTTGTGCTGGCGCGTTGTCGCGGCTTTGATCGAATGTAATGTTGGCGAAAATGAAGCATTGTCCGATGCGGCACAAACACTGTTGGCGACCCATGAAGATGACCTAAACCTATCGGCCATTGCGCGAAAAATTGTCTTTTTTCTGGGTCAGGATTACCGCGCGGAATTGAAAGATCCGCGCAAAGCTGGGCTGCATCTTTTCATCGCATCGCTCGACCAGGATTATAGTCTGGGCAGCGATTTTCTGTTGCGATTAATCGGCGGCGATCATGTCGCACCTTTGCTCCTTTTGCTAAAAGGGCAAAGCGTGTCCGCTGATGATATGGCACAGATTGTATCGGCGTTTCGCGGGAACGGTGTCGGCGGCAATACGCAGGATTGGAGGCCCGTTTACGCGGCATTGGACAGCGTTGAAGCGCGTGCCGCCATTGCGTCATGGAAATCCGGTTTTGCACAATGACCGAATTTCAGTCCTTCCTCACGGTGCCGATTAAGGCAACAGTATCCAGTCACGGCGTTCTGCTATCCGCAGACCCCCCTGTTTGGCGATTGCATAATTTAGCGGGAGGCGGAGACACTAATACCGTGGCGATTCCCGGACTGGCGGCGCTGGCAGCGGCGGCGCTGCGCACCCATATGCGGATTGAAAGGCCGGTGCGAGCGGCCGATGAAGAGAATGACATCGAGCTATGGGTCGCGGCAACGCCGCAAAGCGACCGTGTCGATCTATTGATAACGGGTTGGCGGGATGTGGCTCCGCCAACCGACAGACGCGAGCGAGAAGAAAGTGTCGACCTTGCCAAAGCTGACACCGATGAAATCCTGATCGACGCGGAACAACGCGTCGTCCGATTGCCGTCTGCATTTTCGTCGCAAGGTATCGGTCAGCATTTCGGTTCACTTTTCGTTGTGGAAAGTGATGCTGACGGACGTATACCGTTGATCGACGCTATGATGGAATACAAAGCGATCACGCAAATGCCTGTTGGCGTGATCGGGAATGCCGAACGATATCTGTTGGATTTGGCGCCGCATTTTGCCGCCGATGGCCGATATCTGGGTCATGTTGGTCGCGTTTCGGCGGTGGTGGTGGAAGCTATCGTAAGCGCAGCACCGCTGCCATCCCGCTCTAATCTGCCAATGAGCCGCCAATTGGCCTCTGTGCTCAAACAACCGCTAAATCGTATTGTCGCCAATGCCGAAACCATTGGCAGCCGTGTTCACGGGCCGTTGCGCGATAACTATGCTGAATATGCGCAGGACATTGCAAATGCAGCGCGTCATCTGACCGAATTGGTGTCGGACATGGAGGATTTGGACGCTATTGATCGGCCCGATTTTGCCGCAGCACGCGACCGGTTGGAACTGGGCGATATCGCGCGTCGCGTCGGTGGGCTGTTGGCGTTGAAAGCGTCGGATCATGGTATTTCGCTGGTGTTACCGCCGGAAACTGAAAAGGTCCAAGCAATTGGCGAGTTCCGCCGTGTACTTCAGGTGATGCTCAATCTGGTCGGGAACGCCGTCCGCTACGCACCTGGTGGCAGCATCGTTACTATAGCCATCGAGAAACAGGCGGATTTCTCAGCCATCAGCGTCGCCGACCAAGGCGAAGGCGTGCCCGAGCCCGACCACGAGCGCGTTTTCGAGAAATTCGAACGTCTTGGTCGCAGCGGCGATGGTGGCAGCGGGCTTGGCCTTTACATATCCCGTAAACTCGCCCGCGCGATGAGCGGCGATTTAATTGTTACCGACGCGCTGGGCGGAGGCGCATTGTTCCGCTTGACACTGCCCGCGCGTTAGCGCTCCCCCACAGGTCGGTAATCGCGTTGCGCCGGCCCAGTGTATAATTGGCGCGGACGGCCAATTTTCTGGCCGGGATCGGAAATCATTTCGTTCCACTGCGCCACCCAGCCAACGGTTCGTGCAAGTGCGAACAGCACTGTGAACATTGTCGTCGGGAAGCCGATTGCTGACAGAATAATTCCGGAATAAAAGTCGACATTGGGAAACAGTTTTTTCTCGATGAAATACGGATCGCTGAGCGCCATATCCTCAAGCTGCATGGCGACCTCGAAAATCGGATCTTTAACTTTCAACGCGGTCAGGACTTCGCGCACAGTCTTCTGCATCACCGTGGCGCGCGGATCATAGTTTTTGTAAACGCGGTGGCCAAAACCCATCAGGCGGAACGGATCGTTCTTATCCTTTGCGCGAGCAATATAATGCGGAATTCTGTCGGGTGTGCCGATTTCGCGTAGCATATTGAGCGCGGCTTCGTTCGCCCCGCCATGAGCAGGGCCCCAAAGGCAGGCGATGCCAGCAGCAACACATGCAAACGGATTGGCGCCCGAGGACCCTGCGAGGCGCACTGTCGACGTCGAGGCATTTTGTTCGTGATCGGCATGGAGCGTGAAAATCCGGTCCAGCGCCTGTTCCACCACCGGGTTCACTTCATAATGTTCCGCCGGAACACCAAATGTCATCCGCAAGAAATTGCCGGTGTAGGACAGCCTATTGTCAGGATACATAAACGGCTGACCGACCGAATATTTATAGGCCATAGCAGCGATAGTCGGCATCTTTGCGATCAACCGGTGGCTTGCAATTGTGCGTTGATGCGGGTCAGAGATATCAGTTGAATCATGATAAAACGCAGAAAGTGCGCCGACGACGCCACACATGATTGCCATCGGGTGCGCATCGCGGCGGAACCCGCGATAGAACGTCGCAAGCTGTTCATGCAGCATTGTGTGACGCGAAATTGTGTAGCTGAAATCGTCCAGCTCGGCTTTTGAAGGAAGTTCGCCGTTCAACAGAAGGTAGGACACTTCCATAAAGCTGGACTCTTCTGACAATTGCTCAATGGAATAGCCGCGATGGAGCAATATACCTTGATCGCCATCGATATAAGTCAGTTGCGATTCGCAGCTGGCAGTCGATGTAAAGCCTGGATCAAAAGTAAACCGGTCAGACTGTGCATATAATTTCCGGATATCAATAACGTCTGGGCCGACAGTGCCGCTTATAATCGGCAGTTCGATTGACTGATTATCAATTGTTAAAGTTGCAGCTTTATCTGCCATCTTCATTTTCCACTTGCATTTGGGCTGGGGCAGCCGAGTATATTGGACCGAACGGCTAAAATTCTGCCTTCTTTATGTTTTTGGCAAAATATTTACAAGCCATCGGCCGGGAGACCATGTTGGCAATAGAAACAGGGAGCGCGGTCACGATGCCCCAAAGCGCCATTGCACGCCGCTTCCTTGCGCAGTTTTCGTCGGCGCGTCAAGCCGATGAGCCGATATCATCTGCCTCTGTTTTGGTGATCGAAAATGCGTTGGAAATGCAAAGGGATCAGCTTCCTTTGTTGGCCCCCATCGGCTTAGGAGCAGGGATAATCGGGTGGCAATTCAGCGGCGACGCTGCATTGCTGACGTTTATTTGCGCGGCGGCGGGATTGGCGTTGCTGGCTGTTTACATGGGTTTGCATTATCGCTGTGCACGTGTGCTTTTATGGGCATCGATATTGTTTAGCGTGGGATTTCTTGCGATTGCAGGGAAATCGCATTGGGTCGCAAGCGAAGCACTGCAAAGGCCAAAAATTGTCACCTTTAACGCTCGAGTAGAGAGTGTTGAAGACGTCTCGGCCCGTGGGCTGGTGCGGTATGTGCTGAAAACTGGCGGATATGCCGAGTTGCCACCGTTAGTGCGTGTAAACGTGCCAACGGACAAACATCGCGCCGACATTGAACCGGGGGCGATTATCCAGCTGAAAGCGCGGTTGATGCCGCCTGCTGGTCCGGCATTGCCCAATGGCTATGATTTTTCGCGGCAAGCTTGGTTTCTGGGGATCGGCGCAACAGGCAGCGCGTTGTCGGTGCCCGTCGTGATCACGCGATCACCGGGAGGCGCGAATTTCTGGAGCGTTTCACGCGAAACCTTGGCCGGACATATTCGGGCGTCAATGCCGGGCGATAGCGGTGCTGTTGGTGCTGCACTTTTGGTCGGCACTCGCGGCGCTATATCCGAACCAGATGCCGACGCTTTGCGCAACAGCGGCATGGCGCATCTACTGTCCGTCAGCGGGCTGCACGTCACTGCAATCGTTGGGGGTGCATTTTTTCTGATTAGCCGAATACTGGCATTGTCTCCGTGGTTGGCATTGCGAATACGCGTCCCGATAGCAGCGGCGGGCGGTTCTGCCATCACAGCGGTTGGCTACACGTTATTGACCGGAGCGGAGGTGCCAACAGTCAGATCATGTATTGCGGCGTTACTTATCCTTGTAGCCTTGGCTTTGGGGAGAGAGCCGTTATCATTGCGGTTGCTTGGGGCAGGTGCCTGTGTGGTCTTGCTGTTCTGGCCAGAGGCACTTGCCGGGCCAAGCTTTCAATTGAGTTTTGCAGCGGTGGCAACGATCATTTTATTGCATGATTCTCCGCTGATGCAGCGCCTTGCCGCACACCGAGAGGAAACTTTACCGTTCCGTCTTGGACGTTCTGTGTGTTCCCTGTTGCTTACCGGGATAGCGATTGAACTTGTGCTAGCGCCGATTGCGCTGTTCCATTTTCACAAAAGCGGTTTGTACGGTGCGCTGGCGAATATCATCGCCATTCCAATGACGACGTTCTTTGTCATGCCGGTTCAGATTTTGGCGTTGATCTTTGACCTTGTTGGAATTGGTGGTCCATTCTGGTGGTTGGCGGGGCAGGGAGTTGGCGTCATTATGATGATGGCTTATGCCGTCAGCAGCGCGCCCGGTTCGGTATTGATGCTACCATCGATGCCTGTTTGGGCGTTTGGCTTGACTATCGCCGGTGGGCTTTGGGTGGCAATCGTCAAAGGCAAAGGCAGATTTATGGGCTTGATGCCCGCGATCACTGGAATATTGGCGATGGGATTGGCTCAACGCCCGGATCTGTTGGTTACAGGCGACGGTCGTCACGTCGCGATTGTTGATAAAGACGGAGAATTGGTCTTGTTGCGCCCAGGTGCAGGTGATTACGCCGTCTCCATGTTGAGCGAGAACGCAGCCATCAAAACCGAGCCCAAAGCGATCGATGAATGGGACGGGGCCAGATGCAGCGCCGACATTTGTTCGTTCGCCATCAAAAGTGGTCGCCGAAGTTGGTCGATAATGGCGACGCGATCAGGCTATACCGTGCCGGCCATGGAATTTGCGGCGGCCTGCAAACGCGCCGACATTGTGATAAGCGAGCGCTATCTGCCGTGGAGCTGCAAGCCCCGTTGGTTCAAGGCTGACCGTGATTTTCTTGAGCGGTACGGCGGCTTGGCGGTGTATTTTGATACAGCGTTTGTCGACAGCGTTGCGCGAACAACCGCGCACCAGCCTTGGTCAACATTGGGGCCAAGAGAAAGGGCGCCGAAACGCCCTTTCTTTAAACCTGATGCAAAACCGGACGGCGTTCCCGCAACGCCCAAGCCACCAATTCAATGATAGCGACGGAGCAGTCCGGCCAAGCGGCCCTGCACCTCAACCTCATGCGCATCGTAATATTGCGGATCATAGCTGCTGTTGGCGGGGTCGAGGCGGACCTTTTGCCCTTCATGCCGCAGATATTTGAGCGTCGCTTCTTCGCCGCGAACCAACGCAACAACAATCTCGCCATCGCGCGCCGTCTGCGTTTTACGGATCAAAGCATAATCGCCGTCAAGGATGCCGGCCTCCATCATTGAATCGCCCGATACTTCGAGCGCATAATGTTCACCTGCGCCAAGCAGCGCCATTGGTACCGACAGAGACGTTTGTCCTTCCAACGCCTCAATCGGAACACCAGCAGCAATTTTCCCGTGCAACGGAATCTCGATAACGTCGTTTGCGGCAACCGGAATGTTGCGTTGTGGCGGTGTAGTCGAGCGGTGATCAGCAAGCACAGCCACTTTATTATTGACCGCTTCGGTTTTGGGCAGCGAACGTGCGCTGCCGCCGTCTGGCATCTTCACAACTTCCAAAGCGCGCGCACGGTTGGCAAGGCGACGCAAAAATCCGCGTTCCTCCAAAGCACCAATCAAGCGATGGACGCCCGATTTGCTTTTTAGGTCCAACGCTTCTTTCATTTCCTCAAAAGAAGGCGAAATTCCAGTGGCTTCAAGACGCTCATGAATAAAAAGGAGGAGCGAATGCTGTTTGGCGGTCAACATATTGTGTTCCCATGCTGTTGAACAGAGTAGGAACAGTTAGGAAACAAATAGGGGTGTTGTCAAGCGTTGACGTGAAGAAACATGTCAGCTGGGCAGAGCGTAATAGGAAACTGCAGCACCTTTTACGATAGCCGCACTATCAATTTCTCTTATTATCAATGCGTTAGATATTGAAAGTGCAGCCAACATAGCACTGTCATTGGCGCCAATTGGTGTAATGACACCATCGAAGAATGATGCACGGAGATGGTCAGCCCGAGTGCCATTGGCAAGCAAATCCGCACCCAGAACGGCGGTGAGTCGCTGTGGCAAAGGATGACTCGCACCCGCTAAATGGCGGATCAGCGGCAGCAAAAAGAGCAATGCCGTGACATAAGCCGAGACAGGGTTCCCCGGAAGACCGAGCACCACAGCATTGTCTATTGTTCCTGCGATAACCGGCTTTCCCGGGCGCATGGCGATTTTCCAGAAATCAATTTTGCCACCCGCGACCTGCAACGCGGGAGCAATCAGGTCGTGATCGCCAACAGATACTCCGCCGGTCGTGACGATGATGTCAAAGTCCGCAAGCGCCGCAAATTGTGCCGACAATATCTCAAGATCGTCAGCCACAGCCGGAACAACCTTCATATCGACCGGCATTTCCCGCAACATCGCCGCGAGCATGACGTTGTTGGACGAGGGAATTTGATCCTCAGCGCAAGGTTGACCGGGCGGTACGAGCTCATCGCCCGTTGAAACCACCGCGACTTTCAAACGTCGCCGCACAGCCAAGGCTCCGTGCCCAGCCATCGCGGCAAGTGCAATATGCCTGGCGTGAAGCTCTGACCCTTTTGAAATGAGCCGAGCGCCTTCGACAAAATCTGCTCCTCCGCGCCTGACATGCTGGCCAAGTCTGGACAGCGCATCGCCGGTCAGTGTCAATGCGTCGCTATCACGAGCAACATTTTCCTGAATGACCACGCTATCGGCACCATCGGGGACCACCGCGCCAGTAAAGATGCGGACAGCTTCATTTGCACCAACGGCCCCGCCGAATTTCTTTCCTGCAGCGCTTTCGCCGATTACCCTCCATGGCCCGCCTCCATCCGCACAGCGCACTGCATAGCCATCCATCGCGGAAAGATCGCGCGCGGGTTGCATTCTTAACGCCACCACATCCGTCGCTGCCCAGCGCCCTTTTGCCTCCAACAGCGGCACTGTTTCAACCTCAACCGGAGCCGTAAGCGCAAAAATCCGCGCTTGCGCCTCGGCGATGAGGATCATGCTGCGCGCCAATCGCCAGACTTGCCGCCAGTTTTGGAAAGTAACCTGATCCCCGAAATTGTCATATTTTTATCGAGTGCTTTGGCCATGTCATAAATCGTGAGCAGCGCGATTGACGCAGCCGTCATCGCCTCCATTTCGACGCCGGTTTGCCCAGTCAGGCGAGCGAGGGCAGTCACGCGGATGCCATCAACCTCGAAGTCAAAATCCACTGCCACTTTGGAAAGCGCAAGTGGATGGCATAACGGGATGAGCTCGCTGGTCTTTTTCGCTGCCATAATCCCAGCGATCCGCGCTGTGGCGAGCACATCGCCCTTTTTAACTGCGCCTTCCTTGATAGCAGTCAACGCCTCTGCTGACATCGTGATGTTGCCCTCTGCGACAGCTTCACGGACAGTCACGTTTTTGGAAGAAATATCAACCATTGCAGCATTGCCGGCGGCATCAAGGTGCGTCAATTTGGTCATTGCCCGGTTAGCAACCTCCGCGTTGCCGCCTCAACATCATGTTGCCGCATTAAACTCTCGCCGACCAAAAAAGTCTGCACTCCGCAAGCGGCCATGCGCAGACAATCGGAATAAGTCGAAATGCCGCTTTCACAGACCAGCAAAACATCCGGCGGAACCATCGTCACCAATCGCTCGGTAGTCGCCAGATCAACCTCAAAGGTTTTCAAATTGCGGTTGTTCACGCCAACCAGCCGCGATTTCAGCTGCGTCAGCGCACGCTCCATTTCAGCTTCGTCATGAACCTCGACCAGCACATCCAACCCCTCGGCCAGCGCTGCATCCTCAATCTCGACCATTGCGGCATCATCAAGCGCCGCAACGATAATCAAAATCGCATCCGCGCCCATCGCGTGCGCTTCGCTGCATTGCCACGGATCGACCATGAAATCTTTGCGAAGCACAGGAAGAGTGCAAGCCGCGCGCGCAGCCAACAAATAGGCCTCAGCCCCCTGAAAATACGGCGCATCGGTGAGCACCGAAAGACACGCTGCCCCGCCATGCTGATAGGCGCGAGCATGCGCCGCCGGATCAAAATCCGCTCTGATTAGGCCCTTGGATGGGCTGGCTTTCTTGATCTCCGCAATCAGCGAAAAGCCAGTATCAGCTTTCGCCCGCAACGCAGCCTCAAAGCCGCGCACTGGCGATGCACTAGGCCAATGCGTCAGCCCTTGTCGCTTACGGTCAACGACTTCAACGCGCTTTGTCGCGCAAATTTCGGCAAGTTTGTCTGTCATGTTGAAGATGCCGTAGCGAAGGCACTATAATCTTACAACGGGGCGATAGCCTCAATCTAGAAATTCGGTGTAGCCGCTGATTTACAAACAATACCGGATGGATTTGAAGAGTCCAATCGGCTTGATCGTTCCCGGCTTATCTTGCTCTGCAGCGCGTTGGGGAAAAACCAGCATCAACACGATTATCATGATGCCAATCGCCACCGACGCGCCAGTTCTGCTCAATTCCAACCCACCATGAGCAACGGGCTTATCCAGAAAATCGCCAACAACGGCACCTAGTGGACGTGTGAGAATAAACGCAGCCCAGAAAAGCACAACGCGGCTGATCCCCGTGCGGTAATAGGCAAAAGCCACGAGCGCCAACAGCGCACCAAAAATGACCGCCGAACCAAGATAGCCCAAGCGTCCATCAGCAACCCAGTCACCAAGCGCTGTTCCCAAAGTCTGCGAAAATGTGATCGTGGTCCAATAGTATATCTCGGCTTTGGGTTCATGAACAGAACTCACGGAAATAGTACCCATCGCGCGATGCCATGCGAACAGCGATGTTAGCACGAGCGCAAATAGCAACATCGAGCCGCCCGGATAGCCGATCCCCATTGAGCGGGTGGCAAAATCGGCGAGTGTTGTGCCTGCTGTAGTGGAGGCAATAATCGTGACCCAATACAGCCACGGATTGAATTTGCGCGCCCGAATTTGCAGCGCGATCAAAATGGCCAATGCAGAGCCGAAAATGGCCGAGCCGATCAGATAGCCATTTTGCCAAAATGCGGTCGGCGCGTTGGCTGTGGTTTCACCAAGCCATGACATCGACACGGCGTCGCCAGCAGTCTCGCCAAAGGTGGTTGCCAAAATCTTTATGATCCAAAATACCAGAGTCACTGCCGGAACCTTGGTCAGGGCGCTCGTTAACGCGCTTTGCTCATTGTCATTCATGCTTATGCTCCAGTCGCTTCAGATGCGGGATCGGAATTGAGTGGTCGCTAGCGTTGCTGGACGAACATGCCTATAAGCAGATGCTTAAACTGGGTTTGCTAAGCGGATGTCATATGCGCCAATCACATGTAGGTTTTGGTTGGCAGCCTAAAGCTCGGATCATTTTGGTTCTGCTTGTGGTTGCGGCGCAGGCTATTGCTGCGGCGTATTTCCTCGTCGATGGAATCGACGATATTTTAAAGCGGTCGGATGGCGGGATCAGTTTTGAAATCGTCATGGATTGCATCGTTGCACTAGCGCTGATTGCCGGGTTGATCGTGGCGACCCTTTATGCCCGGCATATGTCAGCCGAAATTAGGCATAAGGACAGATCTTTAAGCATCGCGCGCGGCGCGTTGGCGCAGCAGGTATCGGCGCGTTTTGAGGAATGGGGCCTCACAACAGGCGAAGCCGAGGTTGCGCTGTTTGCGATGAAAGGCTGCAACATCACAGAAATCGCTAGGCTGCGTAATGCGGCAAACGGGACGGTACGTTCGCAGTTAAGCCAAGTATATGCCAAAGCCGGAGTAAGCAGCCAGTCGATGCTGGTGTCGCTGTTTATCGAGGATTTGCTTGATATCCCATCGCGCGAGAGCGCCTTTCAAAACTAGTACGCGATCCAACATTCCATTAAAGCCTTGGCCAGCCCCTTGTCGATGGCTTCTGCGGCTTCTTCTACGCCGTCGGGCATCGTCTCAACCACGCCTGCTACCAGCAAAGCCTCCGCAGCGTTAAACAACACCGCGTCACGGTATGCACCAGCCTCGCCGATCAGCAACCTTTGCAAAGCAGCGGCGTTATAGGCTGCATCACCGCCTCTGATCGCCTCGACTGGATAAGTGGGCAAACCTGCATCGGCGGCTGTCGTGCGCTGGAATCGCACACCTTCGGGTTCGACGACCGCGACTTCGTTTCCGCCTGCCAGCGACAATTCATCCAGGCCCTCATCGCCCGAAATAATCCGCGAATGTTCGGTACCCAGATAATGCAAAGCTTGTGCGTACACCGGTACATAGCCAGGGCGGGCGATGCCGATTAATTGGCGGGTGACGCGCGCCGGGTTGGCAAGTGGCCCCATCAAGTTGAAAATCGTGCGCTTTCCGATTCGTTGGCGGATGGGCTGAATGCGCTTCATTGCGGGGTGATGGTTGGCGGCAAACAGGAAACAGATGCCAAGGTCTTTGAGCGTCGCCTCGGCCATTTTACCGGCGCGTTCCATGTTCAAGCCGAGGGCTTCGAGCGTATCGGCTGCTCCTGCCTTGGACGATGCAGCGCGGTTGCCGTGTTTCGCCACGGGGACTTCGCATGCTGCAACAACAATCGATACAGCGGTGGAGACGTTCAGCGTATGATGGCCGTCACCGCCTGTGCCGCAGACGTCGATGGCGCCTTTGGGAGCGTCAATGGGGATCAGCCGTTCGCGCATCGCCTCGGCAGCGGCAGCGATTTCGACCATCGTTTCGCCGCGCCGCGACAGTGCGACGAGGAAAGCTTCGATTGCCTCATCCGAAGCGCGCGCATCAAGGATGTCGGCAAAAGCTTGCGCGGCTTCATCATGATCGAACAGATGTTGCGGATTGGGTAGGAGACCGAATTCGGTCATAATGCCGTCACGCCCGACCGGCGCAGTAAGTCAGCAAGCGCATCAAAATCTTGCTGGTTTGGAAATATCCGCCGGGGCAGAGTATAAAAAATGTTATCGGCTGGATAGATCATGATCTGCTCGCTATTTCCCGTCCACCGGTGAAATTCGGCACATGGTACGCGCATTTGCCCCTGTGAACTGGAAATCATGATCGCTTCATCATCCCAGCTAAGTGTTTGCTCAAGCGAGATTGCGGGCATTTGCCGGAAAGTCTTTTTTGTCCGTTGCGGCAACAATATAAACCACGAAATCGGTATCAAAGCCACAAATAGCCCAGCGTAAACTGCCGTCAAAATTCCAAAACCTTTCAAAAACGATGAAAGGACGAAACCATCCAGATATTCACCGATACCGGCGATGGCAGCAGCGATTGCGATGATAATGGCGGCGTTACGCAAAAGATTTCTGCGGTAGATGCGGATAAAGCCCAGGCGCGACGCAGTGAGCACATCTTCGGGTAATAGAGTGTATGCTATGGGCGTCATTGCCGTTCCCTCACCGTCATACCCGCCGCGCGCATAAAGTTTGCCAGCATCGCATGGCCATGTTCAGTAGCGATGCTTTCGGGGTGGAATTGCACGCTGTGGATGGGAAGTTCCTTGTGACGAAACGCCATGACAATTTTGCCTTTTGGGCCATCGTCGGACGTCGCATTGACGATAAGGTCCGCTGGAACATCCTCGACGATCAACGAGTGATAGCGCGTCGCGGTGAATGGTGACGGTAGCCCTGCGAACAACCCGCTGCCGTCATGACTAACCGGCGAAGTCTTGCCATGCATCAACCCGCCGCGCACGACTTTGCCGCCAAAATGCTGCCCAATGGTTTGATGGCCAAGGCAGACGCCGAGCAACGGCATCTTCGCCGCCGCGCAAGCCGCTACCAGATCAAGGCTGACCCCCGCGTCATTCGGCGTTTTCGGCCCCGGCGAAATCAAAAAAGCCTCCGCGCCCGAAGACAAAGCCTGTCCTGCCGAAATCGCATCGTTACGCACGACCTCCACGTCCGCGCCAAGCTCCATCAGATAATGGACCAGGTTCCAGGTGAAACTGTCGTAATTGTCTATGACGAGGATTTTGCTGCTCATTGTCCAAACCTCGCTTCGCCAGCCACACGCACCGCTTCATAAGCCGCTGCGACCAAAGCCCCCGCCTTTGCCACACATTCGGCCTGTTCATATTCGGGGTCGCTATCGGCGACGATGCCTGCGCCTGCTTGCACATGCAGCACGCCGTCTTTGACGATACCCGTGCGCAACACGATACAGCTGTCCATATTGCCGTCGGGCGAAAAATAGCCGACGCCGCCGGCATAGGCTCCGCGCGTTTCGGGTTCCAGTTCGGCGATGATTTCACAAGCGCGGACCTTGGGCGCGCCCGATACTGTGCCAGCTGGGAAGCCTGCGAACAACGCATCGAGGGCGTCTTTGCCTTTGGCCAACCTCCCCACGACGTTCGATACGATGTGCATCACATGGCTGTAGAATTCGACCATATAGCTGTCGGTAACGGTCACACTGCCACCTTCGGTCACACGGCCAACATCGTTGCGGCCAAGATCGAGCAGCATCAAATGCTCAGCGCGTTCCTTGGGATCGGCCAGCAAAGACGCGCGGTTTTCGGCGTCTTCGAACGCGGTTTTGCCGCGCGGACGTGTTCCGGCGATAGGGCGGATGGTGACTTCGCCATCGCGCAGCCGAACAAGGATTTCGGGACTCGATCCGATCAGTGCAAAGCCTGGCATGTCGAGGAAATACAAGAACGGTGACGGATTGATCCGACGCAATGCGCGGTAAAGATCAACTGGCGGCAAAGTGAAAGGCATCGAAAAACGCTGTGCCAACACGACCTGAAAGATATCGCCCGCTGCAATGTATTCCTTGGCTTTCAGCACCATCTGCCGATACCTACCCGGCGCAAGAGCGGGCACTGCATTGGGCAAAGGTGCGAGTTCGGCCTGCACCCGTGCGACGGGAACAGGCTGTGCAAGCTTCGCTGCAGTTGTATCAATCCGGTCATAGCCAGCAGCAATCTGTCGCACCGAGTCGCCACCTTCGGGCCATAACGGTGCTGCAATATATAGGCGATCCGCCAATCTATCGAACACTAGAACCACCGTAGGCCGCACAAACATCATGTCCGGCACATCAATGGGATTGGCGGGCGGACGAGAGAGTTTTTCGACCAAGCCAATCGTTTCATAGCCGAAATGTCCGACCAGACAGGCAAAGGCGGGCGGCAGGCCCATAGGCATATCGATACGGCAGCCATTGACCAGCTTTCGCAACGAAACGAGCGCGTCCTCGCCCGTTGCGGCAAAGGCATTGCGATCAGTCTGCCATTGATCGTTGATTTCGGCAACGTTGCCATTAACGCGAAAAACCAAGTCGGGTGCAAGGCCGATCAGGCTGTAACGCCCGCGGACTGCTCCGCCCGCAACCGATTCCAGAATGAAGTCACCGCGACCTGCCTCAAACAATTTCAGCGCGGCTGACACAGGCGTCTCGGTGTCGGCGATCAGCTCGCGCCAGACAAGCGCCGATTTGCCCGCATCCATCTGGCTGCGCGCAACCGCATCATTGGGGGTAGAGCGGTCCTGCATAATATATCGTTATTGCTGGTTCTTGCCGGTCATGGTGTCGCGCAGAGTCTTGATCGTGGCTTTGTTGAGCTCGACGCCCATTTCCTTTTTGGCGGACGCGATCAATTGTGCGGCATATTCTTGCGACAACAAGGTTTGCAATTCCTTGCGGTTACTTTCAACGCGCCCAACGTCGGCACTGGCATCGCCGCGAACGACTTCGTTTAGGCGGACCACGAACCAGCCACGATCATTCGGCGCCTGGATCGATTTCGCAGTGCCCTTTTTCATAGCGAACATCAAAGCGAGCGGTGGCGGAACAGCGCCTTTTTGGCTCGCCTTATTGAGGTCGCCGCGTGTGCTGGAAATCATTTCGATCTTCGCGCCGGTTGCTCCGGCAGCTGCCAGAGCTGCACTCAGACTTTGTCCACTAAGCACTGCCTTACGCACCTGTTCGGCGACGGTTTTGGCTTTCTTATTGCCTTCGGACATTGCCCATTGTTGTAGGACGATGTTCTTAATTTCCCCAAGGGGCGCAGGCGCGGCTTCATCGAAATCGGCGACGGAGACTAAGGCGAAGCGTTTGCCCTCCTCAATCTGAACCAACTGTGCGCTGCCATCGGTTTCCATCTGGAACGCATCGGGGATAATCTGCTGCATTTCGGCGATCGGTTTGTACCCTGGATTAGCCGGGTTCTGGCCGTTAGCTAGCAACTTAGGCGTGGTTTCGATCTTTAACCCTTGTTGTTTGGCAATGTCTGCCAAGGTCGAGCCATCCTCAAAAGCGTTTTCAATCTCTGCTGTCAGATCGCCGAGCAGTTCCTGCTTTTTCTGATCCTTAAGTTCAGCGGAGATTTCTGCGCTGACCATTGCCAGCGGGCGGGCCGTAATATTTTTGATCGCTGCAACGCTCACGACATAATAACCAAGCTGGCCACGTGCAGGCACGGAGACGGCATTTTGAGCTGCAGTAAACACTGCATCAGCGACCGCCTTAGAGGCGCTTTTCGTCAACGCCTCGCGGGTGATGCCGACACTGCTTGTGACGCTTAGACCCAGTTCCTGAGCAACAGCTTGGATAGATTTTCCGCCGGTGATTTTGTCGGATGCGGCCTTTGCCGCTGCCTGTGTCGGGAAAACCAGCTGTGCAATATCGCGCGCCTGTGTTGCGGCGTATTTTGCGGCGTTCGTTTTGTAAAAGGCGGCAATTTCTTCTGTCGATGGCGTCGCTTTGGCATCGACAACGCTGGCGTCAAACATAGCATAAGAAATCGCGCGCTTTTCTGGCACAGTATAGCGCACCGCATTGGCGCGATAATATTGACCGAGCACAGCGTCGGACGGCGGGTTTGCGGGGATAAATGCCGATGCAGAAATCACAGCGACTTCGCCCGCCCGCTTTTCCAGATCGAGCGAGGCATAAGGCAATGCCATGCCCGCAGGTGCCTTGGCCCCCGGAGCCGCCGTCGAGAGCAATTGTCGCGCATAGAAATTCTGGCGGAAATCGTCGCGAACCATTTTTTCGGTCAGGTTCAAGTTTTGCAGGAATGATGCAAATGCTGCCTGATTAAACTTGCCGTCGCTGCCAACCGCGCCCGGGATTTTCAGGACTTCCTGATTGACCATTTTTTCGCTGACCGAAACGCCATGGGTACCTCCGAACAGCGCCAAAGCATAGCGATTGACCAATTGCTCCAAAGTATCATCAAGTCCGCCGCTGTCGACAAACCGGGCGCGATCAAGCGTCGGGTTCTGCCGCTGTTCTGCGCGTAATCGGTTTTCAACGGCGTCTTGTAATTCGCCAAGGCCGATCTTTTGATTGCCGACCTGTGCGACATTGCCCTGACCCAGCCCGCCAAAGCTGCCCGATCCGGTTACATCGCCTAGAGCAAAGGCCAATCCGATCAAAACGACGAAAATCAGAGCGAAAATCGCACCGATGCGCGAGTTGAAAAGCCTGCGGAAAAAAGTGATCATATTTGGTCCGGTATATTGAGGTTCGCCAGCCTTTAGGCGGCAAGCTGCCAGCGATCAAGCGGACCTAGATAATTTCTACCATTCACTTAGGAATACGGATGCCTTCGTTTCCTCCATTGCTTATCGCCTTTGGCCGATTATAGGTGCAAAAAACTGGGAGCGAAGCAGGAAATGTCAGCAAATTGGATGGGGCAGGCAATTGACGCGGTCGGCAAGATATTGTCCCCGAACGGTCCAGCGGTTGAAGCTGTTGCCAACAGCTACACGCCTACCGATTTCAGCGTTCACTTTTTCTTGCAGCTGGCGTTGATCCTGATTGCTTGCCGTGTCGTGGGCTGGATCGGGCGAAAGTTTTTGGGGCAGCCCCAGGTTGTCGGTGAAATGATTGCAGGCGTTGTGCTTGGGCCGTCTTTGTTCGGTCTTTTGCTTCCCGATGTTCAGGGCGCGATTTTTCCGCAGGCGACAAAGAATGTGCTGTATTCGGGCGCGCAGCTGGGCGTTGGGCTTTACATGTTCCTTGTCGGCACCACGCTGCGGCTCGATCATTTTCAGTCAAAGGCAAAGAGCGCCTTAGGCGTATCCGCTGCTGGAATTATCGCACCGTTCCTGATTGCGGTAGCGATAACGCCCCTGTTGCTGACAGTGCCGGGATTGTTCGCTGATGGAATTTCGACAGCGAACGCCACTTTGTTCATGGGCGCCTGCATCGCTTTGACCGCATTCCCAATGCTCGCGCGGATCATAAACGAACGAGGATTGGCAAACAGTTCGCTTGGCACGCTGTCACTCACTGCCGGAGCCTTTGATGACGCTGTGTCCTGGTGTGTGCTGGCGGTGGTGCTGGCGACATTCGGGGCAGGGCCGGGCGTTGCTGTGCTCGCGATTGGTGGTGGTCTTGCCTACACATTGTTTATCATGCTGTTCGGCAGAAGATTGCTTGCCCCACTTGGTCGCATCGTCGAACGCGAAGGGGAAATGAGCAGCACAGTTCTGGGGATTACCCTGGCGTTGTTCTGCACATCGGCGTTTATCATGGACGCTGTCGGCATCCACGCGATCTTTGGCGGGTTTATCCTCGGCACTGTGATGCCGCGCGGATTGTTCGCTGAAGAGTTGAAGCGCAAGATCGAGCCGCTGGCTGTAGTGTTGCTGCTACCGATGTTTTTCACCTATTCGGGGCTCAACACGCGGATGGATATGGTCAATACCTTGCCGCTGTTGTTGATTGCGTTGGGCATATTAATTGTGTCGATCCTTGCAAAATTTGGCGCGTGCTGGGCAGCTGCAAGAATTTCGGGAGAGGATAACCGCACAGCACTCGGGATCGGCGCGTTGATGAATTCGCGCGGCTTGATGGAACTCATCATCATCAACATCGGCCTACAAAAAGGCATTATCGGGCCGACCTTGTTTTCGATGATGGTGTTGATGGCGATTGTGACCACGATGATGGCTGGGCCGCTGTTTGAGCTAGTCTATGGTCGAAAGGCGCGTGAGAGCGGTGAGTTGGAAACGCTCGACCCCAAAAGCGCAACGGTGACCTGACGAAGTTTGGAATCTGTGCGCGAATTTGCTAGCGGCCATGCGAACGGACACACGGAGCCAACATGCAAAAATTTATCGCTGGAAACTGGAAAATGAACGGGCGTCCGGGTGATGTCGACGTAATCCGCGCGATTGCGGACGGCGCAGCAACCTATCCGAACGTGCAGACGGCTTTGTGCTTGCCAGCGACGTTGGTTGCGCCTGCGGCGCAAGCGGTTCCCGGCTATGCCATTGGCGGCCAAGACTGTCACATGTCGCAATCGGGCGCACACACTGGCTGCGTTTCGGCCGATATGTTAAAAGAGGCTGGCGCGAGCGTAGTCATCGTCGGCCACAGCGAACGGCGCGCCTCGCAGTTTGAAAGCGACGCCGATGTCCGGGCAAAGGCTCTTGCTGCAAAAGCCGCAGGATTGAATGCAATTGTCTGTATCGGAGAAACTGAGGCTGAACGCGACGCGGGTGACGCTGAAAATGTCGTACTAAGTCAGCTGGCGGCGTCTTTACCAGACGAAGCCACTAGAGACTGGCTATCGGTTGCCTATGAACCGGTATGGGCCATCGGAACCGGACGTATTCCGTCCACAGACGACGTCGCGGCGATGCACAGTGCAATACGAACCGCGTTGACCGGGCGTTTTGGCGATTCAGGTAACGCGATCCACATACTTTATGGCGGATCAATGAATGGTGATAACGCAGCCAGCTTACTTGCTATCCCCAATGTCGATGGCGGGCTGATTGGTGGAGCCAGCCTTAGCGCGCAGAAGTTCCTGCCGATTGTGGCCGCTGCCGCCTCCGCTTGATTGTAATTGAACTTTGCAGCTTGCATCCTTATGTGGGCGGCAACGGGCATACAGCCATTTCGTAATTCAACATAGGTTTGCAACTCATGGGTCTTTTTCACTTCCTGATCGTCGTTCAGGGTATCATCGCAGCTTCGCTGGTTGGCGTCATCCTGATGCAGCGGTCCGAAGGCGGCGGTTTGGGCGGCGGAAGCCCAGCGGGCCTGATGTCGGCACGCGGTGCAGCTGACTTTTTGACACGGACAACCGCGATCTTGGCGACGGCGTTTGTTCTGCTGTCGATCACACTGGCGTTTGTTGCTGCCCGCGAAGGCGGCCCGACCGCCATTAACGAAACGTTGAAGACAACCGCACCTGCCAACAACGGAATTGCGCCAGTGATTGCACCGCCTGCGGGCACCGCTGCGCCTGCGGACAAAGCTGTCGCCCCTGCAAGCAAAGCACCCGAAGTTCCGCTCGATAAATAAGTCGGGCGGCGTTGCCTCAAAATAAATCTGTGCAAACCGGATTCTGCCCCTTGCCGAATCCGCTCAACGTAGCTTAAGCCTTTTCTCCCATGGCGCGGTTCATTTTCATCACCGGCGGCGTGGTCTCCTCGCTTGGCAAAGGTCTTATGGCAGCATCGCTTGCTGCTCTGTTGCAGGCGCGTGGCTATAAAGTCCGCATTCGTAAATTCGATCCCTATCTTAATGTCGATCCGGGCACTATGTCGCCGTATCAGCATGGCGAAGTCTATGTGACTGACGACGGTGCGGAAACCGACCTAGACCTTGGCCATTATGAACGCTTCACCGGCGTTTCGGCCAAGCAGTCCGACAACGTCACCTCTGGCCGCATCTACCGCGATATCATCACCAAGGAACGGCGCGGAGACTATCTGGGCGCGACTGTGCAAGTCATTCCCCACGTCACCAATCAAATTAAGGATTTTGCCCAGACCGATATCGATGGCCTAGATTTTGTCCTGTGCGAAATCGGCGGGACTGTGGGCGACATCGAATCGTTGCCGTTCGTTGAGGCTATCCGTCAGATGCGCAACGATCTCGGGCGCGATCAGACGGTATTTATCCACGTTACGCTTGTGCCGTATATTGCAGCGGCGGGCGAGTTAAAGACTAAGCCGACACAACACAGTGTCAAAGAGCTAACCGCGCTGGGTGTGCAACCCGATATCTTGCTTTGCCGTTGCGAGCATCCACTGCCAGAGGCCGAACGCGCAAAGATTGCGGCGTTTTGCAACGTCCGTAAAGAGGCCGTCATTCCGGCGCTCGATGCCAAATCAATCTATGCTGTTCCGTTGCAATATCATGCCGAAGGGCTGGATTACGAGGTTCTGCGAGCCTTTGGGATTACTCCGGGCGTTGCGCCTGATTTGCGGCGCTGGGAAGATATTCTTGACCGCCAGCAGAACCCAGAGGGCGAAGTCACCATTGGCGTAGTCGGCAAATATGTTGGCCTTGCCGATGCCTATAAGTCGCTGAACGAAGCACTGGCGCATGGCGGCTTTGCCAATCGCGTGAAGGTCAACATCAAATGGATCGATGCCGAACTGTTTGAAAAAGACGACAGCGACATCACAGCCGCGCTTGAACCAATGCACGCCATTTTGGTGCCGGGTGGGTTTGGTGAGCGTGGTTCCGAAGGCAAAATTGCGGCCGTCCGCTTTGCCCGTGAACGCAAGGTTCCGTTTTTTGGCATCTGCCTTGGTATGCAAATGGCATGTATAGAAAGTGCTCGCAACACAGCGGGCATCGCTAATGCATCAAGCACCGAATTTGGACCAACCAACGAGCCGGTTGTGGGCATCATCACAGAATGGATGACCGAGGAAGGTTTGCAAACGCGCGAGGCTGGCGGTGATCTGGGCGGGACAATGCGGCTTGGGGCTTATGAGGCGCGCTTGGCGGGGAATAGCCACGTGTCGGGGATTTACGGCGCGTCAGTCATCTCCGAACGTCATCGTCATCGTTATGAAGTCAACGGCACATATAAAGAACCGCTGGAAAAGGCAGGATTGCTGTTTTCCGGAATGTCACCCGATGGTTTGCTGCCTGAAATCGTCGAGCGGCCTGATCATCCTTGGTTTATCGGCGTTCAATTCCACCCTGAGTTGAAATCAAAACCCTTTGATCCGCACCCGTTGTTTGCCAGTTTCATCGCCGCCGCTGTGGAGCATGGCCGATTGGTTTAAAAAAGTTGAGAACAATACCGTCGCCCTGAGCCTGTCGAAGGGTGCTTCTCAGCTGTTGCGCTGTCCCTGTGGACGCCCTTCGACAGGCTCAGGGCTACGGTTTCATAATTAGTTCCTCTTGATCGCGAAAAAGTTATGCAGCTTTGCCGCTCTTTTTCGTTCCGTCTTCTTGGTCGATCACAGTCGGCCCCGCGTTACCGCCGATCATGATTTTGCGCGGCTTCAACTCATCCGGGATCTGACGTTCTAGCGTAATCAGTAGCAAGCCGTCAGCCATATCCGCTTCTTTTACAAAGACATGGTCAGCCAACTGGAAACGCCGTTCGAAATTACGGTTGGCGATGCCAAGATGCAGGAAGTCGCGATTGTCATTGCCTTCAGTCGATTTTGCGCCAGTCACCATCAGCAAGTTTTGCTGCGCAGTAATGTCAATTTCTTCGGGCTTAAAGCCTGCAACAGCAACAGTGACTAGATATTTGTTTTCCTCGATACGTTCGATATTGAACGGAGGATAGTTGTCTCCTTGCGCGGCGCGACCAGCATTTTCGAGCAAATCGAACAGGCGATCAAAGCCTACAGTGGTGCGACGATAGGGGGTGAAGTCAAAACGGTTCATAACAAATTCTCCTGTTGAGCAATTTGGATTTAAGGAAAGCCCGCATGCGCAGCGCCTTCCGGCTATTTTGAGCAACCGATTAGTCGCCCGCTATCAAAAATGGGATTAGTGAAACAAATTTCAAGATTGGCCAGTTAATCTCGGAACATTTTTCTGAATGGAATGTTATGGCCGAGTGAGCGCCTGTAGCGGCAGCTTCAACCCGGCCAATCCCCCTGAACCATTGGCCATTGATCATAATGTGCCAGCGCAGGCGTCGCTGATTGCTTGAATGGTGCCTCAATGCAAATGATAGCGGACGCAATTCAACGCATTTTCGGCGACTGTGGCTGTGGTGCAACAAAATTGTCATATCGAACTGTGCTTGCAAGCGCATCGCGCGCTGCCTAATGCTCGACACCAATTCATGAACAACCGGAACGTTCCCTCATTATGATCCTCAATCGCTATGAACGCATGGTGGCAAAGCGCTATTTGCTGCCGGGTAAGGGCGAAGGATTTATTTTCCTTGTCGCAACGATCAGCTTGGTTGCGGTTGCCTTGGGCGTTGCTGCATTAATTATCGTGATGAGCGTGATGAATGGATTTCGCGCTGAATTGTTCGACAAAATTGTCGGCCTTAACGGCCATGCCGTGGTGCAAGGGTATAACGGACGCCTTGCTGATTGGCGCGACGTCTTGGCAGAGGTGCGAAAGACGCCGGGTGTAACCGAGGCATCGCCTTTGATTGAGCAACCTTTGCTTGCGACCAGTAACGGCCGTGTCGAAGCAATCCTTGTGCGCGGCATGCAGGTTGGCGATATCCTGGATAATCCTACGTTAAAAGGCAAAACCGTCGACGGCGACATGGCGCTGCTGCGCGCTGGCACCGAACGCATTGGCATCGGCTCGAGGCTAGCGGCCAAGCTTGGTGCGCGCGTGGGTGGCCGTATTACGATCATCAATCCGGCTGGGCAGACGACGCCCTTTGGCACAGTGCCGCGCGAAATATCGTATGAAGTGGCGGCGATATTTGAAGTCGGTGTGTTTGATTATGACGAAGCGTTTGTCATTATGCCCATCGAAGACGCGCAATTGCTAATGCTGATGGGCGATGAAATTGGCATGATCGAGCTGAAAACGGTTGATCCTGACACCGTCGCCGACACGCTACGTCCGCTGCAAACGCGGCTATCCGATAAAGCGATGATTATCGATTGGCGCAGCATGAATGCGCAGTTGTTTGAGGCGCTTGAGATTGAACGCATCGCGATGTTCGTGGTGCTGTCGATTATCGTGCTCGTGGCGGTGTTTAACATCCTTTCATCGCTTATCATGCTGGTGCGGGCCAAAACGCGCGACATCGCTATCCTGCGGACGATGGGTGCGGCAAGAAAATCGTTGCTGAAGATTTTTGTGACTGTCGGCGTGTCGATTGGCCTTGCGGGCATAGGCACAGGCGTGATCCTTGGCTTTATCTTCCTTTATTTCCGTCAAGGTATTGTGCGCGGTATCCAGTTTGTGACGGGGCAAAATTTGTGGGACCCCTCGATCCGATTTTTGACCGAATTGCCGTCGCGCACCGATCCTGTCGAGGTTGCCGCGATTTGCGGCCTTGCGCTGTTCTTTAGCTTTTTGGCGACATTGTACCCCGCGTTCAAAGCCGCCGGAACCGACCCTGTTCAGGTGCTGCGTTATGAGTAAAGTTATCGCTGAAATGGTCGATGTGCGGCGCGATTTTACGCAAGGCGATGTGACTATCGAAGTCCTGCGCGGCGTCAACTTGGCGATTGCGGAGGGTGAATTGGTGGCGTTGCTGGGGCCGAGCGGCACTGGAAAATCGACGTTGTTGCAGGCGCTGGGATTGCTCGAGGGCGGCTTTGACGGTTCGATCAAAATCGACGGCGAAGAAACCCACAGTCTGGGCCCGGATCGCTGCACTGTCATCCGTCGTGAGAAACTGGGTTTCGTCTATCAATTCCACCATCTGCTACCCGATTTCGATGCGCTCGAAAACGTCATGCTGCCGCAGCTGATTATGGGCCTTGGCCCAGATGAAGCGCGCGACCGGGCAATGACATTGCTGTCTACTTTGGGACTTGGCGAGCGGCTTGAACATCGCCCCGCGAAATTGTCCGGCGGCGAACAGCAACGCGTCGCTGTCGCGCGTGCGCTGGCCAACCGGCCTAGGCTGGTTCTCGCGGATGAGCCAACTGGAAACCTCGATGAACATACCGCCAATATCGTGCTTGGCGAATTCATGAATTTGGTGCGCAGCCAGGGTTCAGCCGCTTTGGTCGCCACGCACAACGAACGTCTGGCGGCAAAGATGGACCGTGTGGTAAGGCTGCACGATGGAAAATTGGGTTAACCACAGGAGCCTGTTATGAACGTACATGATTTCACCGTCGCGATGCCAGGTGGAGCGAGCCAAGACCTCAAGGACTACACCGGCAAAGTCGTTTTGGTCGTCAACACCGCATCCAAATGTGGCTTTACGCCGCAGTATAAAGGGCTGGAGGCGCTGCACCGCAAATATGCGGATAAGGGATTGGTTGTGCTGGGTTTTCCTTGCAATCAGTTCGGCGCGCAGGAACCGGGTGACGAGGAAGAGATCAAAACCTTTTGCTCGCTCAATTACGACGTGTCGTTTCCGCTGGCGAAGAAGGTCGATGTCAACGGCGACAATGCCGATCCATTATGGCAGCATTTAAAGCAGCAGCAATCAGGCCTAATGGGTAGCCGCGGGATCAAATGGAACTTCACTAAGTTTTTGGTCGATAAGCAAGGTAACGTCGTTAGCCGTTATGCGCCCACCGTGTCGCCAGAATCGCTTGAGAAAGATATCGAGCGGTTGTTGGGGTGATTGAGACGCTCTCCGTTGACGACATCAAAAATGTGTTGCTCGACATGCTTTCGACAACTCGGGCAGTTGATTCGGATCATATGGCCGCGCTTGGCGACGCTGACTGGAAAAAACTATGCGATATAGCAGCGCAGCATCGACTAGGCCCGATACTTGACCGCCAATGCCAGATACGCGGCACAGATTGGGTCGTCCCCGACCATGTTCGCAAACGCTGGCGCGACAGTTTCCGTCAATCGGCACTGCGGTCGCTTGCTAGCCAGCGGGCACTCAATGTCGTTAACGCCATTCACCTAAATGCTGCGATCCCTTTTGCCGCACTGAAGGGGGCGTGGCTTTCTTTGCATGCTTATCCGCACCCGGCATTACGACCAATGCGAGATATAGACATTCTTGTGGGCGTTGAAGACGCTGTGCAATCTTTCACCCTTATGCAAGCGGCAGGGTTCGACCGGTCTCCTGATGATGTTCAACCGCTTTCATATTATCTGACCGAGACGAGGGACATGCCAGTCCTGTATTGTCAGCATACAGGCATAAAATTCGAGATTCACTTTCGGATAACACACGAAGCTCCGGACGATCCTGTCGGGACACTGGCTGACACAAAATATCTTTTGAGCCGCCGGATTGGGTTTAGCGTAGGATCGGATGAGCTACCTTATCTTTGCGCGACAGATGCCTTGTTGCATCTGATCGTTCACGCCGCTTACGATCACAGATTCAACAATGGTCCTTTGGTCTTAAATGATATCGCTGCGATGCTTGAACATAGTGAGGTCGATTGGCAGAAGTTTTGGTCAATGGCGAAAGCTGGAAACTGGACCCGGGGCTGCCAATTGTTGCTAGCCCTAACCAAGCACTACCATGCACAAACCGCAATAATCGAACACGCTGGGGTTTCGTTATCCATTCCGCCAAATATCCTGGCTGAATCAGCTTTGTTAATGCTGCAAGATTTCGAGGAACGTGCTGTCATAGCGTTCCGCTCGGAAATTCAGGTGACACCGCCCTGGCGGAAATTTGCTCCACTCTGGAAACGAGCATTCCCGCCTCGCTTCATACTTGCGACATACGCCGGTCTTCCCACTCATAGTAATCTGGCTTGGATTGGGTATCCGCGTTGGCTGGCTACCAGATCAAAGCAAATGATCCTTCACAGGCTTGATTCAGCGTCTCGTGCCGACGTCAACCGCGATGCACGGGTTGGACAATGGCTTCGCGCTAAGGATTTATGACTGGGAGGCTTGTCCACAACTAGCAATCGTCCTCGGTTTGCGAATCATCGAACGTTGCACTAGCCTAAACAAATGGCCTTAGTCCCCTTCGTCCCCTTACGTGTGTTCTCCGCCTACACAATGCTGGACGGCGCGATTGAGCCAAAGGCGATTGGTAAATACGCCAAGGGTTTGGGCTATCCTGCCATCGCCGTAACCGACCGCAACGGGCTATACGGCGTCATGCCGTTCGAGGATGGCTGCCGCGCCACCGGCGTGCAGCCGATCATCGGATTGATGCTGTCGGTCACGCGGCCATTGGAGCTATCGGGCGGCAAGCAGGTGCGCGATTGGCTGGCGCTGTATGCGCAGGATGAAGAGGGTTATCAAAACCTCTGCCGGCTTGTGTCAGCTTCGCATCTTGATCACGAAGATGATGTTGATCCGCAGGTTAGCCTGACCCAACTCACCGAATTCAGTGACGGCTTGATCGCCTTGACCGCAGGCGGCGAGGGCGCGTTGGCAAGACTGTTTGCGGACGGACAGCTGGATGCCGCGGCGGGCTATTGCGATCGGTTGCAGGCAATTTTTCCCGATCGGCTCTACATCGAACTCGCCCGGCGCGGCGATGCGATCGAAGAAACGGCAGAGGAAGCGCTGATCGCATTGGCTTATGCTAGCGATTTGCCATTGGTTGCAACGAATCCCGCCTGCTTTGCCGAACCCGATTTTTACGAGGCGCACGACATCATGCTCTGCATCGCCAGTGGCGAATATGTGGAGAATGAGGACCGTCCCAAAAGCTCTCGCCATGCGTGGATCAAAACTGGTCAGCAAATGGTGGAACTGTTCAAAGATGTGCCAGAGGCGCTGGCGAACACCCTAGTTGTGGCTCAACGCTGCGGCGTCGGTGCACCGCGTCGCAAGCCAATTTTGCCAAGCATTGCGGGTGACAAAGAAAGCGAAGATACCCAGCTTGTCGCCGATGCCAGACTTGGGCTTGAAGACCGGCTTGCGATTGCAGGTATTACTGGGTCCGACGATCGCCAAGTCTATTTCGACCGGCTTGATTTTGAAGCCAATGTTATTACCGAAATGGGTTTTTCGGCATATTTCCTGATCGTTGCTGATTTTATTAAATGGGCTAAGTCGCAAGATATCGCTGTCGGGCCAGGTCGTGGTTCGGGTGCAGGGTCGGTCATTGCTTGGGCGCTGACGATTACCGATCTTGATCCGCTGCAATTTGGATTGTTGTTCGAACGCTTCCTCAATCCCGAACGTGTGTCGATGCCGGATTTCGACATCGATTTCTGCGAAACGCGGCGCGGCGAAGTTATCCGTTATGTCCTGCAAAAATACGGTCACCGCCAAGTTGCGCAGATCATTACCTTTGGTAAGTTAAAAGCGCGGGCGGTTTTGCGCGATACAGGCCGCGTACTGCAAATGCCCTATGGTCAGATTGACCGGCTGTGCAAGCTGGTACCGAACCATCCGCAAGACCCGTATGATCTGCCCAGAGCGCTCGCCAATGTGCCTGAATTACGCGAAGAATACCGGCGTGACGATCAGGTGAAACGGCTGTTCGATCTGGCGTTAAAATTGGAAGGTTTGCCCCGCCACAGCTCCACCCACGCAGCCGGTGTGGTCATTGGTGACCGACCATTGTCAGAGCTGATCCCGCTTTATCGCGATCCTCGTTCGGACATTCCGGTGACGCAGTTCGACATGAAATTCGTGGAAGCTGCAGGGCTGGTAAAGTTCGACTTTTTGGGACTGAAGACGCTGTCAGTGCTGCAAAAAGCGACGCAGATGCTGGAGAAGCGCGGGATTATTGTCGAGTTTGATAAGCTCAAGCTTGACGATGAAGCGACTTACAAAATGCTCCAGGCGGGCGATACCGTTGGCGTGTTCCAGCTGGAATCAGAGGGAATGCGGCGCACGCTCGCCGCTGTTCGCCCTACTAATTTTGGCGACATCATCGCGTTGGTGTCGCTGTATCGTCCGGGACCAATGGACAATATCCCGATGTTTGGTCGCCGCAAAAATGGCGAGGAAACTATCGAGTATCCGCATGCATTGCTCGAAGGGATACTGTCGGAAACTTACGGTGTTTTTGTGTATCAAGAACAGGTCATGCAGGCCGCTCAAATCCTTGCTGGATATTCGCTAGGCGGTGCTGATTTGCTGCGCCGCGCCATGGGCAAAAAAGTGCAGGCGGAAATGGATGAACAGCGCGCGGTGTTCGTCACCGGTTGCGCCGAGCATCATCAGATTGACCCCGTTAAAGCCAACGAGTTGTTCGATTTGATCGACAAGTTTGCAGGCTATGGTTTCAACAAAAGCCACGCTGCTGCTTATGCTTTGCTCTCTTATCATACAGGCTGGCTAAAGGTGCATCACCCAGAGGTATTCTTTGCCGCGTCGATGTGTTTTGACATGCATCAAACCGACAAGCTTTCAATCTTTGTCGATGATATGCGCAGGCTAGATGTCGCCTGCCTGCCACCGTCGATCAATGCCAGTGAAGCCGAATTTTCTGTTGAGGAAAGCGAGCAAGGTTTGGCTGTTCGCTACGCACTGGCCGGGATCAAAAACGTCGGTGAAAAGGCAATGGAGGGGCTGGTTGAGGAGCGGATCAAGGAAGGCAATTTCAAAAGCCTTGATGATTTCGCCAACCGCGTGGATCCCGGCTTGCTCAACAAGCGCCAAATTGAGAATCTATCGGCCGTTGGCGCGTTTGATGGTCTTCACGCTAATCGTGCAGGGGTCTATGCCGGGGCAGAATTGATCTTGTCCGCTGCGCAATCGGCGCGCGACACGCGCGAAAGCGGGCAGGGCGGCCTGTTCGGCGAAGGCGGCGGCAGCGATGCGGCGCAATTGCGCTTTGCCGACAATTTGGGCTGGTCAATTTCCGAGGCGATGGAGCATGAGAAAGAAGCCTTTGGTTTCTATTTCGCCGCGCATCCCTTGTCGCAATTTGCGCAAGTTTCCGCCAGCCATGGTGCACGCAGCAATGCGGAAATTATGGCTGCGGGATCAATCCCCGAAGGTCAGCGCAAACCCGCAACAATGGCGGTGATGGTGCAAGGGCTGCGTTGGCGCGAATCCAAACGCGGCAAACGTTTTGTGCTTGTCGATCTGTCCGACACTAGCGGTCAATTTTCCGCACGCTGTTTTGAAGAAGATCTGTGCCCGCAATTGGCCGATTGGGCAAAGGATGGCACTTGCCTGTTGCTGTCGGTCGAGCTTGATCAGCGCGCCGGTGACGAGACTCCCGGTATTACGATCAAAAACGCCAAGCCGCTTGAGGGGTTGGTCGCGTCGACACGGTTCAAAATGTGTTTAGAAATTGAAACTGCCGATGCCTTTTACCATTTGCAGCATTTGATCGCGCCGTTACAAGGCGGACGTGGTGAAGTGGTTGCAAAGACCCGCGCTGCAAACGGGCAATCGGTCCCGATCCTCCTCGGAAATAAATTCAGGCTCGATGTCGATCTGGTTGAGAAAGTGAAAGCGATAGCAGGTGTGAACCATGTTGCGCTGGAACCCATCAGGCATCTACACGCAGTGAAATAGAGCGGTAGCGTCGCTGAGGAGAGAACGAAAAAATGCACACTATGCAGGATTGGGACCTTCGGGTTTCGCATTTAATCGATTATGCGCAGCGCGAGCATGGCACGCGCGAGATTGTGACGCGCTGGACCGATGGCCGCATCGAACGCACCAACTGGGCCGGTGTTGCGAGTGAAGCAAGGCGGATGGCGCAGGCGTTTGTCGCACTGGGTCTTAAACCGGGCGAACGCGTGGCGACTTTTGCGATGAACCATCACCGGCATTTGGCCGCATGGTATGGCGCAATTGGTGCGGGCGGGGTGATCCACACGGTCAATGTGCGGCTGTTCGATGAAGACCTGATCTACATCATGAATCACGCCGAGGATAAGGTGCTGATGTATGACGCAATGTTCCAACCGATCATCGACCGGCTGAAGCCACATCTGACGACCGTTGAGCATTACATCGTGTTTGATAGCGCCGAATATGATGCGTTTATCGGTACGCAGGATGGCAAGTTCGATTGGGTTTGGGGCGATGAGCGCGATCCGTGCATGTTATGCTATACCAGCGGTACGACGGGCAATCCCAAAGGCGTGTTGTATCAGCACCGTTCGACAATGCTGCATGCGATGGCCGAAGTTGCGCCAGCGGTGTTCGATCTTTCGACAACCTCAGCGTTGCTGCCGATTGTGCCCATGTTCCATGCCGCAAGCTGGGGCCTGCCCTTTGCAGGCGCGATGGCAGGGGTGAAGTTTGTCTTTTCTACCACCAACGAAGCTCCGGTTTTGCACGGGCTGATTCTGTCCGAAGGTATCACGCATAGTGCAGGTGTGCCGACAGTATGGCTGGCGATGTTCCAGCATCTCGATGCCGAAATGGCCGCAGGGCGCGAGGCAGGACTCGGCAAGCTGAAGCTTGTAACCATCGGCGGCACAGCGGCTCCGCGCATGATGATTGAGCGGCTGATGAAAGGCGCCGTTCGCGTCTCGCACGCATGGGGGATGACCGAGACGTCACCAATCGGCACAATGGGCTCGCCTATTCCGGGCTGGGACGAAATGGATCTCGACGCACAGATTGATGTCGTCACCAAACAGGGCCGCATACCCTTTGGCGTCGAACTGCGCATCATCGACAAGGACGGCCAAGTCGCCCCGCGCGATGGCACAACCGAAGGATCGCTGCAAATTCGCGGGCCTTGGGTGATCAAACGCTATTTCAAAGCCGCCGCCGATGCGACCGACGCCGACCAATGGTTTGACACAGGCGACGTTTCCGTGATCCATCCCGATGGCACGATGCAGATCACCGACCGGGTGAAGGACGTGATCAAATCAGGCGGCGAATGGATCAGCTCGGTCGAGTTGGAAAACGCCGCAATAGGCTGCCCCGGTGTGGCGCAAGCCGCAGCGATTGGCGTCTATCATCCGAAATGGGATGAACGGCCGATCATCGTTGCGGTCAAAAAACCAGACGCTGCTGATCTTTCCGAGGAGGATGTGCAAGCTTATCTGCGCGAACGGATCGCCAAATGGTGGCTGCCCGATGAAGTACATTTTGTGGATTCCATGCCGATGACCGGGACGGGCAAGATCCAAAAGTCGGAACTGCGAAAGCTGTTTAAGGATTATAAGCTGCGGAGCATTGGCTGAATAGAGCAACGACATTTGGCCGTTCATTCGATCTTGCGACCAACATCGTTTCTAGCTAAACACCTACCTCCGGGCCGTGGCGGTTTCCCGGATAGGCTTTCGCCCAACGACCGCGCATCTCTTGAGTTGGGGAGCGCCATAGATATGCCTAAATTTGTTGGACTTAGCCGAAGCCCGTTTAGCAGACGGAGCGTTGTAATATCCTCGTTATTGGTCGCAGCACTCGCAGTATCGGGCTGCGCCGTTCAACCGACTGCGAAGCCGCCAAAGGTGTTATTCGTCTGCCAAGCAGGCACCGCAAAAAGCGCGATCGCGCGCGAAATGTTTAAAAAGCGCGCCAAGGAACGCGGCATTGTCGTCGACGTTTTTTCGCGTGGCATAGAGATTGAAGATCATCTCTCGCCCGAATTGAAACAGAAACTTCGCGCCGATGGCATCAATACCAACGCTGAACCACCACGTGCGCTGACGCCCGCTGATTGGGCCGCCGCAGACATATTGGTCTATTTCAACCCGCTGCCAGCCTCAGTTCAGCACAAGGATATCAGGGATTGGACCGACGTATCCTCGGTCAATGATGATTACGCCAGCGCGAAATGTGATATGATTGCATATATAGACGCGCTTTTGGATGAGCTTGACGGTGATAGGCGTTGATCACGCGTGATGATCATCCTTGGTGCCCGGCTCATTCGGCAAAAGCGGCGTATCCAAATACCGATCATCACCAATCGTCTGCCAGTGCGGTTCAGCCAGATCAAACGGCTCGACATCCTCAACCCAGCCATGCGGCGGTTCAAGAGTGCCCAGCCATAATGGCGTATCTTTGCCAGCGGTGAAGGTAGTGGTCTCGGGATCATCATAACTTCCGCCAAGCTCGCGTTGCTGGGCGGCACAGCCGACCAGAGCGGCCGTAATTTCCGCCTGCGCCGCTGTATCCAGAACCACTCCGTCAAAACTCTCGATCACCTTTGCCGCCTCCAGCTGCCGACGATCATCCTGCATCGATGGCTTGGAAGAGCGCACTGTCATCGTTGTCGCCTCGGCCTCTGCGCCGCTGGTCGCCGAACCGGAATGTGCCTCCACATTGGCGCGGGTGCGGACATAGTTGACCGTCACATTTTTGCCGCTCGAATCTGTGCCATATTGTTTCAAAAGGAACATTAGCATGGAATCAGAATAGACGCGTTTATGCCCAACCAGCTTTCCGCCCTGCCATACCGGCTCCAACCGGCCATCGACCGCGCGTTCAAAGGCGACGTCTTTCAACCGTGATACGCTAAAATCAATCGCGGCATCCCACGCCCGCTTAAACTCGCCGCCTTGGGGATGATTTTTGAGATTATAGGCGCTGATCTTTGACATGTTGACCATCGCAGCGGACAGCCGAACATTGGCCGTCTCCGCCAGGTTTTCGATAAATGCCTTTTGCCGCTCGGGAGTCCAGCTGTTGGACCGTATCTGGCGCGGAACGGGTTTGAAATCCGTGAGTTCGGCGGGAAGCGCGGGCTTTATGGGAGAGGGTGTTTGTTTTTGCATTTGGCATATATAACCAATATGGTTAAATATGTCAAGAACGAATGTGGAACGTGGTAGGGCATAGGCTCGTTCTAGTTGTCAGAATGCTGCCAGAATTTTGTTGACGGCTGCTATGTTAGGGGGAGCTGACTGTCCGGTTTTGGGAACGAAGCTTGGAAAGCGGACGCCAAGTGAGTGGTTCAGCGAGCACACTTTTCGCTAGATGATCTGTCATAGCTGGTGCACATAGTCTGCATGGAGATCGACGAAAACAGCCTGAAGCTTACACGCCTGCTAATGCCATATATGATGAACCAGTTGGAGAGAGTCCAGCGCAAAGAGGTTCGTTTCGTCCATTATACCAGCGCCGAAACGGCACTGAAAATCTTGCAGAATCAATGCATCTGGCTCCGAAACTCTCAACTTATGAACGACTTCTCGGAAGTTGCATATGGCCTGCAGAGAGTCGCCGACGCATACAATGACCAGTCCGGTGTTGGAGGCCGTTTTAAGAGCGTGCTTGAGTCTATCGAGAACGGCCTTGCGAAGAAGTTTGAAATAGCGTTCAATGAACTAAGAAGGCACCTTGAAACCGACACCTTTCTCCTTTCGGTATCCGAACATCTCGGGGGCGACGAAGATCGGTTTGGTCGGTTGTCAATGTGGCGTGCATATGGCGGAGCGAATGTCGGAGTAGCGCTGGTCCTCAACAGCGGGGCCTTTACCCGACCTTCTGACGCATTCAGTGCCTATTCCAGTCCAGTTTTTTACGCTGACGAGACTCAATTCAAAGCTCAATTCGATACAATGGTCGACGGGCTTAAAGGCAATATGCAATTTTTGCAGCAATTTCCAACTGAGACTATCATGTCCGGCCTAGTCGAGGCATTCCGATTTGCCGCGTTGTCAACGAAGCATCCAGGATTTGCCGAGGAACGCGAATGGCGCGTAATTTACTCTCCAACGCTCAATTCGTCGGATAAATTGATCCCTGAAATTGTAACCATCAGCGGTGAGCCTCAAAAAATCTATAAGATACCCATGACGAATTTCCCAGAGCAAGGCTTTACTGGTGCGACAATTCCAGAGCTTTTTGACAGAATCATAATCGGACCAACTGAAAACCCTTGGCCTATTATGGACGCATTTGCCGAAACCCTAATTTCTAGCGGAATTGACGAGCCTTGGACAAGAATTGTGAGGTCAGATATTCCAATACGCCGCTAAAACTAGCCCTCGCTGTTGCTGCGACAATTCAACAAACCCAAGGCGACGGGGGTTAGGGTGCCAAGTGCAATATCCCCCAATTAGTGTCAGCTTTTAGGGTCGCAAATAGGCTTAACAAGCGTCCGAAATCTTGTCGCATTCGGTCAACGCCCACCACCGTCCTCCCCGCACTTGATGCGGGGTTTGGCTTTGAGGGCGGTGGCTCGAAACTTGCGTCTAGAAATGAAAGCCAAGCCCCGTGTCAAGCATGGGGCGACGAGAGTTTTATTGGCGGATCGCTTCGACATTTACGTGAATATGGAACATACGGCATTATTCCATTTTAGTTTCACACATTGACTTTGATGAAATCATACTGTAATAACCGCATAAGGAGCCAGTATGTCCACAGCCGTTTCCCGCATCATTGAAGGCCTTCGCGCGCAGGGCGGGTTGCAGGGGAAGGACATTGCCAATATCGTCAATGTTTCCACCGCAACGGTTTCTCGCTGGTCCAATGGCAATGGCTCACCAAGCCTGAAGACTCAGACCGTTATTGCCGATCTCCGCTTTGTGGTGGAACGGCTTTCGGATTTCTATACGCCCGATGAAGCCCGGCTTTGGCTGAACTCTCGCCACCCGTTGCTGAACAACGAGCGCGCGATTGATCTGATCAATGCCGACCGAACAGAAGAGGTGCTGGGGGTGATCGAACGGCTGGACTCTGGGGCTTTTGTTTAGGCTCCACCCGTGACGCTTCGTCATGCACGCGATCCTGATTTGCTCGACGCACTTGATGCGCATGAAGGCGTGGCCTTTGAAGGCGATGTTTGGCGGATCGTCCGCGAGGGCCGCGATGTTTTGCTGGGATATCCGTCCAAAGCGCGATGGGATCCCGGCGGCTTCGACGTTATCTACACCGCGCTGCAGCGCGAAGGTGCTCTTGCCGAAATCTATTTCTATCTGTCGAGGCAGCCGGTATTTCCTTCAAAGGTCAAATCGATCCTATCCCGCATTACGGTTTCAACGCGCCGGACACTGAACCTTGTCGACCTTGCGGCGGTTGAGGCGCTGGGCGTGCTGCCGGAGAGTTTTTCTGGGTTGGATTATGGCAGGACACAGGAAATTGGGGACGCCGCCAATTTTCTTGGATTTGACGGGATACTCACACCTAGCGCGCGGTGGGCGGGTCAGAATCTGGTGTTGTTCACCAACCGCTTTGACCCCGAAGATCTTGTCGTTGTCGAACAAGAGACGGTCGACTGGGCGGAATATAAGCGCGTGCGTAAGAGCGGCTAGAATTTTTCCGTATTAGATTAAATCATCCTCAATTCCGTTCGCCTCGAGCGAAGTCGAGAGGCCTTGAATGCACGCGTGTCCTAACGGTGTCTCGACTTCGCTCGACACGAACGGAAGAGTGGTTCAGTTGAACACGGAGCGACTTTAGCCTTAATCCCCTAAATCTCCCGCAACCTTGGCATCAGTTCCACAAAATTGCACGGTTTGTGCCGACTATCCAGCTGGTGAACCAAAATCTTGTCCCAGCCATCCTTCACTGCGCCGTTCGATCCGGGCAGAGCAAAGATATAGGTTCCGCGCGCCAGCACGGCGCAGGCGCGGCTTTGGATTGTTGATGTGCCGATGCTTTCATAGCTTAACATCCGGAACAGTTCGCCGAACCCGGGAATGTCCTTTGATTTGACCTTGTCCATCGCCTCTGGCGTGATGTCGCGTCCGGTCAGGCCGGTGCCGCCGGTTGAGATAACACAATCGATGGTTTCATCGTCGATCCAATTGTGCAGCCGCGCGACAAGGCGGGAACTGTCGTCGCGTTCAATCGCGCGGGTGACGATTTTGTGGCCAGCGGCCAATATGCGCTCAGCCAATATGTCGCCGCTGGTATCATCGGCGACAGTTCGCGTGTCGGATACTGTCAACAAAGCGATGTTGACGGGCTTGAACACCTTGCTGTTATCGAGCGGCAAAGCTGCCTCCGCTGTTTGGCGCGTCGTAGTTCATGCGTACCGCTGTGCTGACCCCATTTTCGGGGAAACGCGGCCATTGATATTGCGCCATAATCGACATGCTGCCGCCGTTCTTTCCCTTTTGCGCCTCGTAAATCCAGTAATTGCGCAGGATGATCGCGACATAGCCGCGCGTTTCCCAATAAGGGATCGATTCCATGAACAGCAACGGATCGCCCTGGTCGCGGATTTCAGAGTTCCAGCGGATAACGGGGGCAGGGCCAGCGTTATAGGCGGCGATGACTTTCGGCAATAATCCGCCGGTTGCGTTCATATCGCGCAGCTTTTCCATATAGGATTGGCCATATTCAAGGTTCATCGCGGGCCGGTCAAGGTCAGAAGCGCGGAAGGTGATGCCTTTGTCGCGTGCCATATCCGATGCGGTGCCGGGGCGGACCTGCATCAATCCGCGGGCGCCAGCGGGGCTTATCACCGATGTTCGAAACTGCGATTCTTGCAAAGCGTGGGCAAAGGCAAGCGAGGGATCGACGCGCCAGCCATTCGCGGGAGTCCAGTTGGGATAAGGGTAACGGCTCAGCATTTCGGCTTCCTGTCCGCGCGGGCCATAATGCCCCATCCACAATTGCGTCGCGGGAAGGCCAAGGCTGCCTGCCATGCGGGCGAGTGCGTCATGATCCGCTGGATTACCTATTTTCGCCTGATACCGGATCGCTTGATCGGCCAGATCGTCTTTGCCGATCGCGGATAGGCCGATGGCGGCTTGCACATTCTCGCTGCCCGACAGGGCTTTCCAATCGGCTTTGTCATTTTGCCGTTTCCAACGATGAGCAACAGTTTCCATACCCAAAGCTTCGCCCGCAAGCAGGCCGTAAAAGGTTTCGGCATGGGCGGCGGCATTTTGCAGGCGCGATTGGATTTGCTGTGGTTGCTTAACCGCCATAGCGGCGCGTGCGCTCCAGAACAGGGCTGCAGCTTTTAGTTCTTCGTTTTCGGCGCGGGTAGCGACGTCATCGAACGCGGCAAAAGCGTCGGCATGTTGTTTCAGGCGCCAGCTGGAAAGGGCAAAGACCCAATCGGCCTGCACGCCCCATTCGCCTCCGCTTGCCTTTGCAGTCGCGGCAATCCGGCGGGCGTTGCTGTCGTCGTTTTCGATATAATAGGACCATGCGACCCGGTAGCGCAGCTCGGTCAGCGCGTCGGCAGACAGATTTGCCGATGCAGCCTCTACCAATGCTTCGGCGCTGGCGGGATCGTCGTTTTTGATATGCTGCTGAATTTGGGCGCGCAATGCGGAGGCGGCACCGATATTGTCGGGCAGATCGCGCTTTGGTGCGCTGCCGCGATAGGCAAAGCGCTGCGTGCCGGGAAGCAGCGGCAAGTCGCTAGCGCCGCGCTTTACCGCCATTTTTTCAAGCTGCTCGGCTTGGGGAAGATAGGGGGCTGCGTTCAGGAGAGCTTGCAACTGCGCAGCATCGACTTTGGGGCTGCCTGCGGCCAGATAGAGTTCAGCCCGCGCCATCGCCGCCATCGCGCCCTTGGGTGCGCTGTCGATCAGGCGGGATGCTTCGGTCCAGTTTTTGCCAGCAATCGCTGCATAGATCGCGCTGAAAAGCTGACTGTCTTTTGCGGACGGCGCGCTGGGCATATTAGCCGCTAAGTCACTGACTTGTCTTATATTTTCACTCGTTGTGGCCAAAGCAGGTGCTGCGCAGCCAAGCGTTACGAGTGCAAAAACCGAAATACCTGTCCAAAATGATCCGGTCACAAATAGTCTTTCCTGGCCAGCATCTGCAAATCTTTCCAAGCTTGCGCCTTTAACTGAGGCTGCGCCATTAAGGTTCGCGGATGAAAGGTTGCTATTGCTGCCGTTTTTCGGTCATCTTGGTTAATATAATGTAAATTCCCCCGCGCTTTCATCAGTTCTTGCGACAACAAGGCTTCACACGCAGCCGAACCGAACAGAATGACGATTTTTGGCTGCACGAACGCTATTTGATGTCGCACAAATGCCGCCAAACTTGGAAGATCATCTTTTGGCAATGATGTCGTCGCTGGAATGCTATGCGCTAACGCGGTTCGATAAATGAAATCAGGCAAGATTTGCGCTGCAAGCAGGATGTTTTCTGTTAGTCGACAAACTGCAGAAGAACCATAAACGCCCTTAGCAACATCCTCTTGCTCGGGAAAATCGCCGACAACCATCGCGGTTGCGCCGACTTCACCCATTGGCGCAACTGTTCGTGATCCGTATCCGCAACCCGGAAGCGAAGCACCGCTGACGATTGCGGCTTTCAGCGCCGCCAGATCAGCAGGCCATTTTGCCAATGAAGATTCGGGAATGGTTGCCGACGAAGCGGTTTCACGGCGCGCGTAATTAACCGGCTTTGCCGCCACAGGCCGCTTCTGTTCCGCCACGACCGGCGCAAGCCAATTCACCGTTTCGCCGTCGCACACGTAATCAACGCCCGCATCACGCCACCAAGCGAGAGCAGATTCGGCCATTTTGTCTTGATAGATTTGCGACGAAAGCATCTCCGTTCAACAGTCACCGGTTGACGACAAGGTCAATTGCTTGGCATGGCGGAATCCATCAGTTGCATGGAATCTGGGACGGCCCGAATGGCCGCATGGAATAAGGACCGTAAGGAATGAGTGAACGGGAATCGATGCCGTATGACGTAGTGATCGTTGGCGGTGGCCCAGCGGGGCTTTCTGCGGCAATCCGATTGAAACAGATCAATCCGGAAATTTCTGTGTGCATTCTTGAAAAAGGTTCCGAAATTGGCGCGCATATATTGTCTGGCGCGGTGTTCGATCCCAAAGCTATCGATGAATTGATCCCCGATTGGAAAGAACAAGGCTGCCCAATGGCGCAGGTTCCGGTGACTGATAATCAGCATTGGGTCCTTACCGCCAAACGCAAATTTGGCATTCCGCACATTGCCGCACCGCCGTTCATGAACAACAAAGGCACGTTTACCGGAAGCCTAGGCAATTTGTGCCGCTGGCTGGGGACGCAGGCCGAAAATCTGGGTGTTGAAATCTTTCCGGGATTTGCCGGTGCTGAAATTCTTTACAATGATGATGGCTCGGTAAAAGGCGTTGCGACTGGCGACATGGGCGTCGCGCATGATGGCAGCCATCGGAGCGACTATCAGCCCGGCATGGAACTCCACGCCAAATACACAATGTTTGCTGAAGGCGCGCGTGGCCATTTGACCAAGCTGATCAAAGCGAAATTTGACCTTGAGGCAGATGCTGAGCCGCAGGTTTACGGCATCGGCCTGAAAGAATTGTGGGACGTTCCGGCTGAAAACCAAGCGCCGGGACGTGTTATCCATACCCAGGGCTGGCCAATCAAGGACGATGACGGCTTTGGTGGCGGTTTTCTGTATCACCAAGCCAACGGCCAAGTCGCTTTGGGCTATGTCGTGTGGCTGGGTTATGCCAACCCATATCTCGCTCCGTTTGAGGCTTTTCAGCAATGGAAAACCCACCCCGAAATCGCAAAAATCCTCAAAGGCGGCAAGCGCGTCTCCTATGGTGCACGAGCAATCTGTGACGGTGGTTGGCAATCGGTGCCAAAGCTCGTGTTCCCTGGCGGCGCACTTATAGGCTGCACAGCAGGTTTCCTCAACGTTCCACGGATTAAGGGCAGCCACACCGCGATGAAGTCTGGAATGATGGCTGCGGAAGCTGCCGCTGCGGCAATCGCCGAAGGTCGGGCCAGCGACGAGCTGATGGCGTATCCCGCTGCCTATGAGGCGAGCTGGGTGTATAAAGAACTGCGGATGGTGCGGAATTTCGAACCGATTATCTCCAAATTTGGCGGCGTAATGGGAACACCAATCGCGGGCATCAACCTGTGGCTGGAATATATCGGGTTGAAAATGCCGTTCACGATGAAGCATAAGCCCGATGCCGAAAAACTGAAACGCAAAGACCTTTTTACGCCTATTAAATATCCCAAACCCGATGGTGTTATCAGCTTTGACCGGCTGTCATCGGTGTTCCTGTCGAACACAAACCATGCCGAAGATCAGCCGTGTCATTTGCAATTGAAAAATCCGGATGTTCCGGTCAAAATCAACCTCCCTTTGTATGATGAACCGGCGCAGCGTTATTGCCCAGCTGGAGTCTATGAGATCATTGGCGAAGATACTGGCTCGCCGCGATTACAGATCAACGCGCAAAACTGCGTGCATTGCAAAACCTGCGACATCAAGGACCCGACGCAAAACATCAACTGGGTAACTCCGGAGGGCGGCGGTGGACCAAATTACCCGAACATGTAGGTTGACGCTGTTGACCGCAATTCTGGCGGCAACTCCGATTGCAGCCAAAGACACGGAGACCTCCAACGAGACCGATCTTTACTGGAAGGCCCAACGTGCCGAATTGGTTGGGCAACCTGACGCGGCGTTGAAAAGCTATAACCGGCTAATCGGCAAGCTGCCCGAAAGTGCTGTCGCAGTTGACCGCTTATTTGATGCTGCAATTACTCATGGCGATTTTCCCAGCGCACTGAAAGCGGCGCGCGCCCAAGAGTTGGCGAACAGTGGCAATGGCGCTATGCCGTTGGTTTTCTTTGTTGATGCATGGCGCCGCGGCGACTGGGCTGGTGCTGAACAAGCAACTCGATCAGTCGAGGAACGCAATATTTTTGCCTTTATAGCCCCCATTCTTGATGCGTGGGTCGCGGTTGCGAAGGGAAAGCCAGGGGCAGTATCCAACGTTGCTTTGCGCGAGAGCGGGCTGCTCACATATTACGCAAATGACCAGTTGGTATTTCTCGATCTTGCCAACAACAACATCGATAGCGCGCAGCGGCGGTTGAGCAGCTTTCCGGGGTTCGGCGACGACTATGCTCGGCACATGGCGCTGGTGGCCGCCGAACATTTGGGTCGCAATAAGCAGTCTGAATATGCCAACTCTTTGCTCCATCATATCGGCGTTGAACCCAATAGCTTTCCCGAAAAACCCGCTGCGTTCCCCGCTGGACAAGCGCTGTCGGCACTGTTTTCAAGGCTGTCGGATCAGCTAGAGGAGCAAAGTATAGGAGACCAATCGCTATATTTTGCCCGGCTCGCTTATTGGGTCGCGCCTGAGAGCGTTTATGGCCGGATGACACTTTCGGACCGGCTAGCGCAACGCGGGATGACCGCACAAGCGACAACGCTCCTTAACGGTGTCACTGAAACTCGCCCGCAATGGAGCTGGGCGTTGGGCAATAAAGCGCGGATTTTGTTGGCTGACGGTAACGATGACGAGGCGCTGGGAATGATTCGGTTAGCACGCGCTGCCCGGCCCGACGCGACCGATCTGACGTTGCTGGAGGCACAGCAACTGGAAGCCAAAAAGGATTTGGGCGGTGCGGCAGCACTGTACCGAACGCTGATCGCAAACGCTGAAGCCTCTGGTGCAAAAAATGGACGAGCGCTGACGTTTCGCGTATTGCTCGCCCAAGCCTTGTCAGCGCAAAGTGATTGGCCCGGAGCAAAGGCCGTGCTCGAAGTCGCGTTGTCGCTAAATGGCGAAAATGTTCAGGTTCTAAATATGTTGGGTTACGGACTTCTCGAAGATAGGGAAGATATAAAGCGCGGCCTTGAACTGGTCTCCAAAGCGCATAAGCTTGCGCCTCAGTCTGCTGCGATCACCGATTCATTGGGGTGGGGCCATTATCTCAACGGAGACTATGCAGCGGCTGTTCCACTTCTGGAACAAGCCGTTGAAGGCGCGATAAATGATGTGACGATTAACGAACATCTCGGCGACGCCTATTGGCAGGCAGGCCGCGAGATCGACGCTCGTTATGCTTGGCGGTCGGCGTTGTTGCAGGCAGAAGGCGACCAGGCCCGACGTATCGACGCGAAGATCGATCTGGGTTGGACTGACGCAAACGTCGCGCGCTAATGCCGAAACTGACCGAAATCGCCTATGCTAAGATTAATCTGGCACTGCACGTGCGCAAACGCCGCAACGATGGCTATCACGCGTTGGAAACAGTGTTTGCCTTTGCGGATGACGGCGATGTTCTGACAGCGGAACCGGCAGATAAGCTATCGCTGGACATAATCGGGCCATTTTCTGGTGGCTTGACTTCATGCGCGGACAATTTGGTGTTGAGAGCGGCTAACAAATTACAAACAATCGGGCAGGGCGCACGACTTATTCTGCAAAAGAATTTGCCAATCGCATCGGGCATTGGCGGCGGATCGGCAGACGCTGCGGCCGCACTCCGGCTGCTGTCGCGGCTGTGGGCGACCGAAATCGATCTCATGCCCATCGCAGCTTCGCTAGGCGCCGATGTGCCCGCTTGCCTATATTCCGCAACAATGTGGGGGGGGGGGATTGGAGACGAACTAAAACGCTTTGAAGGTGAGGGAATTTCTGACGCTTCCATATTGCTGGTTAACCCGGGCTTAGTATGCCCGACGGGCCCGATATTTGCGGCATGGGATGGCGTAGACCGCGGACCACTCATCGCGGAAAGCTGGATTGATGCTCGTAATGATTTGCAGGCCCCGGCAGTGGCACTGTTCCCTGAAATCGCTGCGGTGCTTGCAGTGCTAGATTCCCAGCCTGGTGTCAGGATTGCCCGTATGTCCGGATCGGGCGCGACGTGTTTCGCTTTGTTTGAAACCAAACTGTTACGCGATGAAGCTTGCGCTAATGTTGGGAAAGCCTACCCTCAATGGTGGACATTAAAAGCAACGTTGCGATGAACCAAGCCTTTGAAATTGTCGGAAACCCAAAAAGCGGCGGTATTCTTGCTGTCTGCGACCATGCGTCGAACTTTGTGCCCGATGATATTGAATTGGGTATTGATCCTGCGATGTTGGCTCAGCATATTGCTTGGGATATCGGCGTAGCAGGTGTCGCGCGTTATCTTGTGCAATTGTCGGACTGTGCGGCATTTCTTGCCGCCCATTCGCGGTTAGTTGTCGATCTGAACCGCGATCCCGACGATACCAGTGCTATTCCTTTAAAAAGTGACGGTGTTGATCTCATGGGAAACGTGTTGAACGCCGCGCAAAGGCAGGCCCGCTTAGAGCAATATTTTCACCCCTATCACAATCGATTGGAACAGCTTCTTCATGCTGCTCCACCGGCGCTGATCCTTTCGACCCACAGCTTCACGCCGCGTCTTGAATCCGATCCAAATGGCGAACGACCGTGGGAAATCGGCATATTATACAATAAACAAGACGCACCATCGCTGATCGCTATCGACTATCTGGAGGGAGAGGGGGTGATCGTTGGCGACCAACTTCCCTATTCAGGCAAACAGCTGAATGCGACGATGAACCGGCATGCCGAGGCCAATGATATTCCGTATGTCGGCATCGAAATCCGGCAAGATTTGATCGAAGATGCAAAGGGCCAAGAAAGATTCGCAGCCATATTGGCCGAAATGGCGCAATATGTTTCGGAAAAGCTTGCGTCAGAGGTCATAAATTGAATAGTGGCCGCGCACGAAAGCGAGCCTGTCATGACCCATAATTTCGATAAATCCAAACTTCCCAGCCGCCATGTTTCTGTGGGCCCCGAGCGCGCGCCGCACCGCAGCTATTATTACGCCATGGGGCTAACCGAAGAGCAAATCGCCAGGCCTTTTGTGGGGGTAGTCTCAGCGGGCAATGATAGTGCCCCGTGCAACACAACACTCGACCATCAGGCCGATGTCGCCCGGCGCGGAGTTGACGAGTCGGGCGGAATGTCGCGTCGTTTCAATACGATCACGGTGACCGATGGCATCGCCATGGGGCATCAGGGGATGAAAAGTTCGCTTGTCAGCCGCGAAGTCATTGCAGATTCTGTCGAGCTGTCTGTGCGCGGCCATTGTTATGATGCGCTGGTCGGCTTTGCCGGTTGCGACAAGTCGCTGCCGGGGCTGATGATGGCAATGCTGCGGCTGAATGTGCCATCGATCTTTGTCTATGGTGGTTCGATCTTGCCCGGGCGGTATAATGGCAAGGACGTAACAGTCGTCGATGTTTTTGAAATTGTTGGCAAATATGCAGCTGGTGCCTGCCCGCTTTCGGAACTGGAGGAACTGGAAAAGGTTGCTTGCCCCGGCCATGGCGCTTGCGGCGGCCAGTATACTGCCAACACTATGGCATGCGTCGCCGAAGCCATCGGACTTTCGCTACCCAATTCAAACATGGCCCCGGCCCCCTATAGCACGCGCGATCAGGTAGCGCATGCGGCGGGGGTGCAAGTCATGGAGTTGCTGGCGACGAACTTGCGCCCGCGCGACATCTGCACGCGTGAAGCCTTTGTGAATGCGGCGCGTGTTGTGGCCGCAACCGGCGGATCGACGAACGCTGCACTGCATTTGCCCGCCATGGCGCATGAGGCGGGAATCGAGTTTGACCTATTTGATGTCGCCGAGATATTCAAATCAACGCCTTATATGGCAGACCTAAAACCCGGCGGGAATTATGTTGCCAAGGACATGTATGAGGCGGGCGGCGTCTATATGCTGATGAAATCGCTGCTCGGGGAAGGCTTGCTGCACGGCGATTGCCTGACAGTTTCGGGCAAAACTTTGGGCGAGAATATCGACCAGATCACTTGGAACCCGGACCAGAAGGTCATTTATCCAGCGAACAAGCCGATCACGGCAACCGGCGGCGTTGTTGGCTTGCGCGGTTCGCTTGCACCTAATGGCGCAATCGTAAAGGTAGCGGGCATGACTCGCCTTGAATTCACGGGTCCAGCCCAGGTTTTCGATTGCGAAGAAGACGCCTTTGCCGCCGTTGAAGCGCGGCAGATCAAGGAAGGCTCGGTCATTGTTATCCGCTATGAAGGCCCCAAAGGTGGCCCCGGAATGCGCGAGATGCTCTCAACCACTGCGGCGCTCTATGGCCTTGGCATGGGCGAGAAGGTTGCTTTGATCACTGATGGCCGCTTTTCAGGAGCCACACGTGGCTTCTGCATCGGGCATGTTGGCCCCGAAGCCGCCGACTGCGGCCCGATTGCGTTGATCGAAGAAGGCGACGAGATTGCCATCGACGCTGTCAACGGCACGATCGACCTGAATGTTGCGCCCGAAGTGCTTGAGGAGCGGCGTAAACATTGGAAGCCCCGCTTGTCCGATTATGGGTCGGGCGCTTTGTGGCGCTATGCACAGAATGTCGGCCCTGCCTATAAGGGCGCAGTCACGCATCCCGGGGGTAAAGAAGAACGCCATGTCTACGCCGATATCTAAGTACAGCCTCGCTGCAACCTTGTGCCTGTCGCTCGCCGCGTGTGGCGGCAATACTGAAGCGGACCTGCAAGCTGCAGAAGGGGAGGCATCTAAAGAAGCCGCGCTGCAAGGGAAAATCGAGTGTGCGCTTGCCGGTAGCACCGATTTTGGTCGTAAATGCACCACCGAACGCGTCAGCGGTCCAGAGGGACAAATGCTTGTCGTGCGCCACGCAGATGGTGGCTTTCGTCGCTTTAAAATTCTGACCGACGGTCGCGGGCTTGCGCCTGCGGATGGTTTTGACGAAACAAAGATCATCATTCTCAAAAATGGCATGATTGAGGTGAGCTCGGGCGACGACAAATACCGCCTGCCAGCTGCAATCAAAGGTGAAGCCGCCAAATAGGTTGATTGCAGCATCGTCACAGGCCAAGGCGAGCCGGTGACTGATAATGACTTGATCCTGAGAGTGGCCGCGCGCGGCGATGGTGTAACCGCCGATGCTCGCCATATTCCCTTCGCTGCACCGGGCGACCGGTTGAATCCTGCAGGCGGCCTAATCCCCGGCCCGCACCGAGTTGACCCGCCATGTCAGCATTTCCCGTTGTGCGGTGGTTGCCAGTTGCAGCATCTCGACGAAGCAACTTTGGCCGATTTTGTTCGCGACCGGATTTTACACGCGCTTGCGACGCAAAAGATCGAACCGGGCGAAGTGATGCCAACGCATCTCTCTCCGCCTGCCACACGGCGGCGCGCTGCGGTGCGTTCGGCTTGGGCTGGAAAACAGTTTCAGCTGGGTTTCAGCACAGAAAAAAGTCACCGGATCATAGATTTACAGCAATGTGACGTCATGCTGCCAGAACTGTTTGCTTTGCTCACTCCGCTGCGTGCGTTTCTCAATCCATTGATCGAACGACGCCGCGACGTGCAGATCAAATTGGCGCGGGTGGATCAGGGTATTGATGTCCTGATCGAAAACTGGATTGCCAATGATCTGGCGCAGCATGAGGCGCTGTCACAGTTTGCACAGCAACATGGTCTAGCCCGGCTGTCGCTTGATGAGGGCTACGGACCCGTGCCATTCTGGGAGCCTGAGCCGGTGACGGTCACCGTAAACGGGGTCGCTGTTGGCTATAAGCCGTATGGTTTTTTGCAAGCGACTGTCGATGGTGAAGCGGCATTGGTGGATGCGGTGCATTCAGTAATCGGTGATGCACCGCTGGTTGCCGATCTGTTTTCGGGCATTGGCACATTTGCGCTGTCGATCGCGAACGGGCGCAAGGTCTATGCCGCCGAGGCGGATCAAGATGCCATCTTGGCACTTCAGGCGGCGGCAAACCGAACCGGACTTTCGATTTTTACCGAACACCGCGATCTGTTTCGGCGAGAGTTGTCATCAGATGAGCTGAACCGTTTTTCCGCCGTTATCCTCGATCCGCCACGGGCCGGAGCAAAGGTGCAGGTTGCGCAATTGGCCGGTTCCAAGGTTCCGGTGATCGCCTTTGTCAGCTGCAACCCAGCAAGCTTTGCGCGCGATGCAAAAACGTTGATCGCCAGCGGTTATCGGTTGCAGCGGATCTGGCCCGTCGGCCAGTTCCGCTGGTCAACCCATATCGAGCTTGTCGGCGAATTCATCCGCCAATAGCTGGGGTTAGCCGTGGAATACGGCCATGCCAGCGTGCAGCGTAAGTGCGATTAGGCACAAAGTTGACAATATGAACAACAGGAAGCGCACAATAACCCGGTTCCACAGTGCCTGCACAAGGCTGTGTGCAATGCGTAAACCAACATAGGCCCATGCAATGTCCGCATTCATGCCATCACCCCAGCCAACCATCGCCAGAGTGATCGCAACTGCATAAAATACCGTAGGTGCTTCATGCAAGTGATTGTAATTATCGGCTATCCACGATGCTTTGTGCTCGCCCTTTGCGGCCAAGTCGTCCCGAAGCGATTTTCCCGTAGACGCGGTCATATTGACGCCATCGATACCGGCGCGGTTCATCGCGGGTATGCGCGTGGCATACATCCACAGCCAAATCAGCATAGTCCAGGCCGCCAAGACGACGACAGGTTGAAGTATTTCAGCCTTTATCATTTACTCGCCCCCCTCAAATCGTCGCCAAAAGCGCATGAACGGCCAAAACCGTTAGGCAAATAGTAGACAGCAGGAAAATCACAAAGCGGATGCCGACCTTATTGATTGTCGCCTGCCAGATGCTGTGGATGACGCGCAAAATGGTGTAGCCCCATGCGAATGAAACCATCAATGGTGTCGCGCTGTTTGAAATCGCAAGGATCATGATCGTTGCGTAAAAAATCGTCGGCTGTTCCATCAAATGTGCGTAATTGTGCGATTTCCATGCGACTGACGCTGGCACATTCGGATCAATATCCGCGCCGCGTCCGCCAACGGCTTTGTTTATATCAATCCCGATTTTCGACAATGCCGGCAGCCGTGTGGCCGCCAACCAGATTAGCATGATGATCGACCAGACAACCAATGCGGCTGCTGGTGCTAAAATTGAATTTCCCATAAAAAGACCCTCTCCCTGATTTTTGGTCGAGGGAGAGGGTGCGTCACTCTGTTTACATTGTCAATTGCAACTTATTGCGCTGATCGGCGCTCAAACTGGTGGACATTGCCCGCGTCGTTCGCGGCGATCTGTGTATATAGGCTCGCCATTGGCTCGTCCTCGACGATGAAATCCTCAACATCGCCAAAGCCGTTGAATTCGGTGCGCATCGCGCAACCATAGGCGCCGAGCATACCCACTTCGATATAGTCTCCAGCTTTGATGTCCGATGGCAACAAGAATGGTCCTGCCATATAGTCCATATCGTCACAGGTTGGGCCGTAAAACGCGAATTCGGTAAGGTCTTGCGCCGCGCCTGCGCGTTGCAACGCAACGGGGAAGCGCCAAGCCACATGCGCCGCATCAAACAACGCGCCATAGGCTCCGTCGTTGATAAACAACTCGGTCCCGCGCCGCTTTTCAACCTTCACCAGCAACGAGGCATATTCGGCGCACAATGCACGACCGGGCTCACACCACAATTCGGACGAATAGCTGACGGGCAGGTCTTCAAAGGTTCGGTGAATTACCTCGAAATAGCTCTCAAGAGGCGGAGGCTCCATGCCGGGATAAACGCTCGGGAAGCCGCCGCCGACGTCAACGATGTCAACGGTAACCGATGCCTCAACAATCGCCGCGCGCACCAGCTCCATCGCCTCTGCATAGGCCGCAGGGGTCATGGCTTGGCTACCAACGTGGAACGCAATGCCAAGGCTGTCGGCGACTTGGCGCGTGGCAACCAAAAGGTCAGCGACCTTATCTGGCTCTGCACCGAATTTTGACGCTAGACTTAGCTTAGCATGTTCCGACGAAACCCGAATGCGTACGCAAAGCTCAAGGTCAGTCGCAGGCACGCCGTCTTTCGCGGTCGCGCGGACGATCTTGTCCAGCTCTTCATGGCTATCAAGGCTGAACGTCTTCACATTGTGATTGTGATAGGCCTGACCAATCGCACGTTCCGACTTTACAGGGTGCATGAAGCACAGCTTAGCATCGGGTAGGAATTTGTGCACCAACCGCACTTCGCCAAGCGATGCGACGTCATAATGCGTGATTCCAGCCGCCCAAAGCGTTTCGAGCAACTTCGGAGACGGATTGGCCTTTACCGCATAGAGCGATTTACCCGGAAACTTCTCAACAAAGAAGCGGGCAGCACGCGTTGCGGCGTGTGGGCGAAGGAGCGTGATCGGTTCGTCCGGGCTTTCGCTGCGGACTAGGGACGATGCATCAGGATAAATAGACAATTCAAGGGACCCCCAAAAGATAACGGAAACAACAAGGCTGCCTTGCGGTTATTGGAAGTCCCCATGGGGCAGCGGAGCGGCCTATATGATTCGAGGGGGGATTTGTAAAGGGGAAATGGGGGTTAGCTGCCGGTTCCCTCATTCCAATCGCGCCAATTTCTGCCCTCGCTGCAAAGTGGATACTCGCCCTGACAAATCGGTGCCGCATTCATAATACGTCTGATTGTTTCGACTCGCTCGCATGGAGAACGTCCAGTAACCTCCAGAATCAGCTGCGGTTCGGGGTTTACATTGCTAGATTGAAGTGTAAACTTGCCAAGTTGATAGTCCGATATCGGCGCCTTGTTCCACGTCAGGTGACCCAAATCATCTAACTTTACAGAGTTCACGAGCCGTAGATGACCGATCCCATCCTTTTGGGTACCCCAATACTTCGGAGGCTGGGCACAGCTAAGGTCGTAGGTTCCGCGAGTCTCGGAACAACCGCTAAGGCCAAGGGAAATTGACAGAACCAAAGTTTGCAGCCGCATTTTCATTTCCTCATACTGCCATTGATGCAGGAGAAAGCAAACTCCGCTTTACCCGAACCCAGAAACAAAACTCTTACACCTACGCGTCCTAAACCGCCCAATCATAGCCCGAACAGCAGGGGTTTCCTCGCTCTAGGTATTCCACACAATCTTCATCCTGCCTTCGTGCCTTCGTGTGAAACAAAAAAACCTAACTCAGCCGGTCCCGAAACTCTTCCCAACCAAATTCGCGCACGCACCGCAATTCGTCGGTGTCGCTATTCCATAGCCAGATCGAGGGCAAGGGCACGCCATTGAAGGTGGTGGTTTTGACCATAGAATAATGCGCTTGGTCTAAGAAGGCGAAGCGCTGGCCGACCTCTGCAATCTGCGGAAAGCCGTAATCGCCGATGATATCACCCGCGAGGCAGGATGGGCCGCCCAAGCGGATGAAATAGCCGTCACCGTCTGGCAATTCACCGAGCATTGCGGGGCGATAGGGGGCCTCGATCACGTCGGGCATGTGGCAGGTGGCGCTGATATCGGTGATGCCGACCATCAGGCCGTTGCGGAACACATCAAGGATTTCGCCGATCAGGATGCCAGCGTCGAGTGCGATGGCTTCGCCGGGTTCGAGATAGACATCAAGGCCGGTTTCTGCGCGGACGGATTGGATGAATGCGATCAGCTCCTCGCGCTGATAATCGGCGCGGGTAATATGGTGGCCACCGCCAAAGTTAATCCATTTCAGCTGACCGAAATATGGTGCGATTTTGGGTTTTAGGCTTTCCCATGTGCGTTTCAGAGGGGCAAAATCTTGTTCGCATAATGTGTGGAAATGCAGGCCAGATATACCCTCCAAATGCTCAGGCTGCAACTGGCTGATCGGAAAGCCCAACCGCGAATGCGGCGAGCAGGGGTCGTATTTGGCAACCTCACCCTCGGCATGTTCGGGGTTGATACGCAGGCCGACATCGACGCTGTCGTCCAAAAAGGCTGCTAACCGCGCATGTTGACCTGGCGTATTGAAAATGATGTGGTCGGAGATAGCCACAATTTCGGCCATGTCCGCCGCTTTGTAGCCTGCGCAATAGGTTGCAATTTCGCCCGAATAATAATCCCGCGCCAACCGCGATTCCCAAAGGCCAGAACTGCACACGCCGTCGAGATATTCGCCGATCACCGGTGCCAATGACCACATCGAAAACGCCTTCATCGCGCAGAGGATTTTCGCGCCCGACCGTTCTTTGACATCAGCAAGGATCGCAAGGTTCCGCCGAACCGCAACCTCATCCACCACAAAGGCAGGCGATGGCACACGGTTCAAGTCAAATCGGGCAAATGCCCCGGGTTCGCCAGCTTTGGTTTCCATGTTTTCTCCACTGCTAGAAACAACAAAACTCGTCATTCCCGCGAAGGCGGGAATCCATCACCCGCCGTTGAAATTTACTCGTCAGGTGATGGACCCCCGCCTTCGCGGGGGTGACGAAGATGGAGAGTTAGAAGTTGAGCGGCCCATCCAATTCCTTCACCTGCCAAGGCAGGCCATGCTGGTTCAGCATTTCCATAAACGGATCAGGATCGAACTGTTCGATGTTCCACACGCCGGCGCCCGACCACTTCCCCGTCACCACCATCGCCGCGCCGATCATGGCGGGGACGCCGGTGGTGTAGCTGACCGCTTGGTTGCCCGTCTCTGCATAGCATTCTTCATGGTCGCAGATGTTGTAGATATACAGCGTCTTTTCCTTGCCGTCTTTGCCCAAACCGGTAGCGATGCAGCCGATGTTGGTTTTGCCTTTTGTCGTTGGGCCGAGGCTGGCGGGTTCGGGCAGAACAGCTTTCAGGAATTGCAGCGGGATGATCTCGCGACCCTCATACATCACAGGGTCGATCCGCGTCATGCCGACCGCCTGAAGCACATTCAGATGCGTGATATAGGCATCGCCAAAGGTCATCCAAAACCGAATGCGCTTGATCTCGGGCAGATGCGTTTTCAGGCTTTCGATTTCCTCATGATACATCAGGTACATGTTTTTCGGACCGACCGCTTCGAAGTCGAACTGCTGCTTCACCGACATTGCCGGGGTCTCGACCCAGTCGCCATTTTCCCAATGACGCGCGATGGCGGTCACTTCGCGGATGTTGATTTCGGGGTTGAAATTGGTGGCAAAGGCCTGGCCATGGTCACCGCCGTTGCAATCGAGAATGTCGAGCGTGTCGATGCGGTCGAAATAATGTTTCTTCAAATAGGTGGTGAACACGCTGGTTACGCCGGGATCAAAGCCTGAACCAAGCAATGCCGTCAAACCGGCATCTTTGAAACGATCTTGATAGGCCCATTGCCAGTGATATTCGAACTTGGCGACATCCAGCGGTTCATAATTCGCGGTGTCCATATAATGCACGCCAGCGGCAAGGCAGGCGTCCATAATGTTCAGGTCTTGATAGGGCAAAGCGAGGTTGACCACCAGTGCAGGCTTGATCTGATTGAGCAACGCGGTGGTCGCTGCAACATCGTCGGCATCCAGACCATATGTGTCAATCGAAACGCCGGTGCGTTCCATAACCGACGCGGCAATCGCATCGCATTTCGATTTGGTGCGGCTAGCAAGGCTGATGTGGCTAAAGATACCCTTGTTCATCGCCATTTTATGCACCGCGACCGAGCCGACACCGCCAGCACCGATTACCAAAACTCTGCTCATCTGTTACGCCCTTCGACATAGATTCGTTACGGTAACGGCATATAGAGGGCTTTGATGACAGAACAAGAATTGCTCGACCCAAAACGCAAACCCAGCCGTGGAGGCGTATTGCGCGCGATGGCCAAGATTGACGACATCTTGCCGCCAACGCCGTTGCTGCCGCTGGAGGTTGATGGCCGGACTTTGTGGTGCAAGGCGGAGATGCTGCAGCCCATTGGATCGTTCAAAATTCGTGGTGCGTGGCACCGGATTTCCGACCTGACCGAGGATGAGCGCGCGCGCGGCGTCGTAGGCGTATCGAGCGGCAACCATGCACAAGGCGTTGCGTGGGCAGCGAAGCGGCTTGGGATCGCGGCAAAAATCGTGATGCCCGAAAATGCGCCGAAAGCGAAGATTGCGGCAACAAGGGCTATGGGGGCTGAGGTTGTCCTCTATCAACGTCCAGGGCAGGACCGTGATGCCATCGCGGCAGAGTTAGTTAAAAAGAGCGGCGGTACACTCGTCCACGCCTTTGGCGACCCTTGGGTTATTGAGGGGCAGGGAACTTTGGGACTTGAGGCTGAGGCGCAATTGAAGGCGCGCGGCATTGATGGCCCGATGCACATTATCGCCTGTTGCGGCGGTGGTGGATTGTCAGCTGGTCTTGGATTGGCGTGTCCCGATGCGACCCTCTCGATTGTCGAACCCGAAGGTTGGGACGATGTTATCCGTTCATTAGAGGCGGGCGAGATTGTTGAAGTTAGAGACCAAAATCATCCAACGCCCTGCGATGCTCTGCAAACTCCGCAAACCTTTCCTATCAATTTCGATGCGCTGAAGGACAGGGTTGCAGGCAGTGCTGTGGCGACACCCGCAGAGATAGGCGCGGCCATGCGTCTGGTATTTGAAAAGCTCCACCTGGTGGCCGAGCCCGGAGGTGCAGCGGCGTTGGCGGCCGTGCTTGCTGGGAAAATCGATATTCGGGGTGTGCCGCTTATAACTTTGTCGGGTGGAAATGTTGACTGGGACACATTCGTTTCGATGGCAGCATCATAGCCGTTCTCACTCTCGTTACGATATCAAAAGGGATTTTAGCTTGACTTTTTGTTCGATTTATGTTCTTATGGATCCTGAGTTATAGCTGAGAGTTGGACATCAAGTTTGTAACATGAACAAAAACGCCAAAAACGCGATTTCGTGTCAAAAGTGTCAAAAGTCATGAGGGGGAATCGGCTGGCAAAGAAACGTGCACGGCCTGCTTAAATGCTAGTTAAGCGGCCTCGGCTAGCCTCAACTCCATCCGCTCCCAAACCTCAACCAAGGCATCGGTCAACGTACGCAACATTGCCTGGGTGTGTTGAGGCCCAGGGGTGAAGCGCAGGCGTTCGGTGCCGCGCGGGACAGTGGGGTAGTTGATCGGCTGCACATAGGCTCCATATTCAGCGAGCAAGATATCGCTGATCTTTTTTGCCTTCACCGGATCGCCGACCATCAACGGCACGATATGCGTTTCGCTTAATAGCACTGGAAGGCCGGCCTCGGCCATCATCACCTTCAGCATGGCGGCATTGGCCTGTTGCGCCTCACGCTCTACGCTAGAGGCTTTCAGATGCTTTACAGCGGCCAAAACGCCTGCAACCAATACTGGCGACAGGCTGGTGGTGAATATAAAGCCCGGTGCATAGCTGCGGATCACGTCGACGATCCGCTGATCGGCCGCGATATAGCCGCCCATAACTCCGAACGCTTTACCCAAGGTGCCTTCGATAATTGTTACGCGGTCCGCGACAGCATCGCGTTCTGAGATACCGCCGCCACGCGCGCCGTACATGCCAACGGCGTGGACTTCGTCGCAATAGGTCAGCGCATTGTACTTGTCGGCCAAATCACAAACGGCCGCGATCGGCGCAACATCGCCGTCCATTGAATAGACGCTTTCAAACGCGATCAGCTTGGGCGCAGCTGGATCGTCAGCGGCGAGTAATTCTTCCAAATGCGCCAGATCATTGTGCCGCCACACGCGCTTTTCCGAACCGGAATTGCGGATACCCGCAATCATCGAGGCATGGTTCAATTCGTCTGAATAGATGATGCAACCGGGAAGGATTTTCGCCAGCGTAGAAAGCGTCGCGTCGTTCGATACATAACCCGATGTAAACAACAACGCGCCGTCTTTGTCGTGCAGATCGGCAAGCTCTGCCTCGAGCTCAACATGGTAATGCGTGTTACCGCCAATGTTGCGCGTGCCGCCAGAGCCTGCGCCGACATCGTGGAGAGCCTCTTCCATCGCTGCGATAACCTTGGGATGCTGCCCCATGCAGAGATAGTCGTTTGAACACCAGACGGTGATTTCTTTGGGGCCGTTATGCCCGGCAAAGCAGCGCGCGTTCGGGAATTGGCCCTTGTTGCGCAATATGTCGATGAACACGCGATACCGGCCCTCCGAATGGAGCCGGTCGATAGCCTTGTCGAAAATGTCATCGTAATTCATCAAAAACACCCTGCGTTTTTTGCCCCATAAGCGCGGAATTAATGGAAATCCAGCGCGAATGACTCGCAATTTTCGATCAGAGAGATTGATACTCTGATAGTCCGAATGTGACCAGATGCGGCACATAAGGCGCAACATCGTCTAAATTGCCGGTGGTGACAAAAATGCCCCGCGGTGCGATTTCTGGCCACTTGTGCCCTTCCGTCAAATGCGCAACCCGGCGGGCGATCCCGTCTGAACCGTCAACAAATGCTATTTTCCGGTCATGCCCAAGGTCCCGTGCTGCTTGTGATAGCTCATCGACAAGCAAAGGAAAGTGCGTGCAACCCAGCGCTACGGCGTCCAAGTTTCGACCGTTTGATTGGCCGATCAATCCAGCCATGGCATCACGGCACGTCTGCATATCGGGCGCTTCCCCGCGCAGCTTTGCCTCAGCCGCATAAACGAGATCGGGCGCGGCGTGGCGCAGCATCGTCATGCTGTTCGCATGTGCAATCTGAAGCCTGTCAACATAAGGTTGGCGGATTGTTGCATTGGTCCCGAGTAATCCAATGACGCCGGTTTGCGTTGCCAGCGCAGCCGGTTTAATCGCTGGCACAGTTCCCACAATCGGAACGCCGAGGACCGCACGGACGTGTGCCAAAGCGATAACCGACGCCGTGTTACAGGCGATGACCACAAGGCGCGGCCGAAATCGTTCGCTTAACCGCCCCAGCAACGCACAGACACGCGTTGCGACCTCCATCTCGCTTTTCTCACCATAAGGCATACCGGCATAGTCCGCTGTGTAAACTATCGGGGCGTGTGGCAAAGCCGCCTTAACTTTGGCAAAAACGGATAGCCCTCCGACGCCAGTATCGAAAAACAGCAAAGGTTGGTGCGGGTTGGCCATCTCCTGCTGATACTCAGCGATTTGCTTTCACACAATCGCCATTGAGCGTTGGCAACAAAGTCGGTAAGACTGGAACAAATCAGGAAAAGGAAATCGGGGATGGCGGGAATGGATGCGGTTTGGGCGGCCTTGATCGGTTATTTTCTTGGCGCAATTCCTTTTGCCATGATCTTGACGCGCTTGGGTGGTGCGGGTGATTTGCGGACCATCGGTTCGGGCAATATCGGCGCGACCAATGTGCTGCGGACGGGCCGCAAAGGGTTGGCAGCACTAACGTTGATCCTCGATTTGCTTAAGGGAACGGCTGCGGTTTTGTTGGCCCAACACTTCCTCCCCGGCACCGAAATTGTCGCTGCAGCGGGCGCATTTTTTGGCCATCTCTATCCGGTCTGGATCGGATTTAAGGGCGGAAAAGGGCTGGCGACCTATGCCGGAATACTCTTCGGCCTATTCTGGCCGATGGGGTTAGGATACAGTGTGGCGTGGATTTTTCTATTGCTTGTTACGCGAATTTCCTCAGTCGCCGGATTGGGGGCCGCTGCTGTCGCACCTGTGCTTGCGTGGGGCGTCGGGCGCATGGATTATGTGCCGGTGCTGGTCGCGATCAGCGTAATTGCCTTCTTGAAACACCGCGACAATATCCGGCGTTTAATCGCGGGGACCGAACCAAAAATTGGCCAGAAATAGCCCTGTGGACGACGTCTTTGCCAGATTGCAGCTGATCCGGTCCCCTAATATCGGGCCCGTAAGCTATCGACAGCTGATGGCGCGATTTGGCAGTGCGCAGGCAGCCCTTGCAGCGCTTCCCGATTTAGCAATGCGCGGTGGAGGAGGATTTAGGGCAGCGCCTGCCGCTACAATCGATCGGGAACTAGCTCAGGTAAAGGCATTGCTGGCGCGGCATGTGTTTTTGGATGATGCTGATTATCCAGCGTTGTTGGCGGAAATCGACAATGGCCCGGCGGCGATCATGGTCATCGGCGATATCAGCCTTGCAAGCCGTCAGGTCATCGCCATGGTCGGGGCGCGCAACGCCTCAGCGGCCGCTTGCCGCTTTGCGCGCAATTTGGCTATGGAACTGGGCGATGCAGGCGTCGTTGTCGCATCGGGGTTGGCGCGGGGGATCGACACCGCCGCACATGTCGGTTCGCTCGACACCGGCACAATTGGTGTTATCGCTGGCGGTATCGATGTCGCTTACCCCCCAGAAAACGCCGATTTGCAGCGTGCAGTGGCGGAAAAAGGCCTGCTGATCGCCGAAATGCAACCCGGGGTAGAACCGCGCGCGCGTCATTTTCCCCATCGTAACCGGATTATCGCTGGGTTGGCGCTTGGCACCGTTGTCGTGGAGGCAGTGCCCAAATCAGGCTCGCTGATTACCGCAAGGCTAGCAGGGGAATATGGTCGTGAAGTTATGGCAGTTCCGGGTTCGCCGCTCGATCCGCGTGCGCAAGGATGCAACCAACTGATCCGCGAAGGCGCAACGTTGGTTCAAGACGCTGCCGAGATTGTCGAACTGGTCCGTCCGCTAGATCTGCGAATGCCGACATCAAAGCCTCGCCAGGCCAGCTTGCCGCTGGACCCCGTCGAAGCCGGTGATCCCGAACGGCGCGCAGTAATGGAACTGTTGGGGATGAGCTTTGTTGCCGTTGACGAGCTCGTTCGCCAATCAGGCCTTTCATCGCCCTTAGTGCAATCGGTTTTGCTCGAATATGAACTCGCCGGGAGGCTGGAGCGCGGGGCAGGGGCAAAGGTGCGCCTAACTGCTTAAAAACAGCGATCAAAAAAGCCTCTTGACGAACCCCATCAAACTCCGTCAGCCTATACGCATACGCGAGAGATCAGGAAAAAGTCAAAATATCATGCAGTTAGTTGTCGTAGAATCACCAGCAAAAGCAAAGACCATCGAGAAGTATTTGGGCCCCGGATTTACGGTTCTCGCATCCTATGGTCACATCCGCGATTTGCCTCCCAAAGATGGCTCTGTCGATCCCGATAATGGCTTTGCGATGTTGTGGGACAATTATCCCGACAAGGCGAAGCAATTGAAGGCGATTTCTGACGTTGCAAAAAAGGCTGATAAGCTGATCCTCGCGACTGACCCTGATCGTGAAGGCGAGGCGATTAGCTGGCACGTGCAGGAAGTGCTCGCCAACAAAAAGGCGCTGCCGAAATTGGTAGAGCGTGTGACGTTTAACGCAATCACCAAGGCGGCAGTGACTGAGGCAATGGCGCGGCCGCGGGAGCTCGATACCGATCTGATCGATGCCTATCGTGCCCGGCGAGCGCTTGACTACCTCGTCGGTTTCACATTGTCGCCGGTGTTGTGGCGCAAGTTACCCGGCGCAAAGTCAGCAGGCCGCGTGCAATCGGTGGCGCTGCGTCTGATTGTCGAGCGCGAACGCGAAATTGAAGCGTTCAGAGCGCAGGAATATTGGTCAGCGGCGGCGCAAATGGAGCATAAGGGGCAGGGCTTTGAAGGTCGCCTAGTCCGATATAAGGGAGAAAAACTCGACAAGCTGACCATCGGCAATGAGGACGATGCAGAGGCAGCGCGTGCCGCTGTGGATGCGGCGCATTTCACCGTTGACAGCGTTGAAACGAAGCCGGTGACGCGCAACCCGCAGCCACCATTTACAACTTCGACGTTGCAGCAGGAAGCTGCGCGAAAACTAGGCTTTTCAGCCAGCCACACGATGCGTGTCGCGCAGAACTTGTATGAAGACGGTGCGATTACCTATATGCGCACCGATGGTGTGCAGATGGACCACAGCGCCATTTCAGCAGCGCGCAAAGCGATTTCGGATCGCTATGATGCGGGCTATGTTCCCGAAAAATCACGCCAGTATCAGACCAAAGCCAAGAACGCGCAAGAGGCGCATGAGGCGATCCGCCCCACCGATTTCGGCAAGGATAAAGTCGGGTCCGGCGACCATGCCAAATTGTATGACCTGATCTATAAACGCGCACTCGCCAGCCAAATGGCGTCTGCGCGAATGGAGCGGACAACAATTGATATGCTCGACGGCACCGGCCAACATGCGTTGCGCGCAACAGGGCAAGTGATGAAATTCCCCGGCTTTCTCGCGCTTTACGAAGAAGGCATTGACGATAAAGACGATGAAAATGGCGCGTTGTTGCCCGCGATGGCAAAGGGGGATGCACCCGCCAAACGGTCGGTTGAGAAGGTCCAGCATTTCACTCAACCTCCGCCACGGTTTTCCGAGGCAAGCCTTGTCAAACGCCTTGAGGAATTGGGGATTGGGCGGCCTTCGACTTACGCTTCGACCATTCAGGTTCTGAAAGATCGATCCTATGTTCGTATGGACAAAAACCGTTTCTTTGCAGAAGAATCAGGGCGTCTTTTAACGGCGTTCCTCGAGCGGTTCTTTGATCGTTATGTTGCCTATGATTTCACTGCGGGCCTCGAAGATCAGCTCGATCAAGTCAGTGCCGGTGGCGCCCAATGGCAAAAAGTTCTCGAAGATTTCTGGCACGACTTCAAACCTAAAACGGTCGAAGTTATGGCACAAAAGCCGTCTGATATTACGGCGGAACTCGACAAGTTTCTGGCACCTTATCTGTTTCCCGAGACCGAAGACGGCAGCGATCCGCGCGATTGTCCAAAATGTGAAGGTGGGAAATTGGCGTTGCGCGGCGGTCGATTCGGCGCGTTTGTTGCGTGTTCGAATTACCCCGAATGCAAATTCACCCGCAAATTTGCGCAGCCGGGCGGCGAGAACAGCGGTGATAGTGGTCCAGAAGTACTAGGCAAGCATCCCGAAACTGATCTTGATATCACCCGCAAATCCGGGCGTTTCGGCCCCTATGTGGAAATGGGCGAGGGAGCCGAAGCAAAGCGCGCGTCGATACCCAAAGATGTGCCTTCCGAAGAATTTGGCCTTGAATGGGCGATAAAGCTGCTCTCGCTGCCGCGCACAGTCGGGACACATCCTGAGAGCAACGAGCCAGTGACCGCAAGCATCGGCCGCTATGGCCCCTATCTTGCGCACCAAGGCAAATATGCGCGACTGCAATCCACAAACGACGTTTTTGAAACCGGCATGAATGCCGCAGTCGTCAAGCTTGCCGAAGCCGCCGCTGGTGGCGGGCGCGGACGAGGCGCTTCTCGCGAGCCGATAAAGATTTTGGGCGCGCATCCTCGGACTGAGTTGGAACTGAAGGTTATGGAGGGCCGTTTCGGTGCCTATGTCACTGATGGCACAACCAACGCCACTTTGCCGAAAACTGTCGCGCCGGAGGAATTGACGCTAGAGGAAGCTGCACAATTGATTGACGAACGCGCGGCCAAAGGTCCGGCCAAAGGTAAAGCAAAGCGCAAAGCTCCTGCGAAAAAGGCCACTCCTAAAAAAGCCGCCGCTAAGAAAGCTCCCGCCAAAAAGGTCGCAAAGAAATAACATTGCGAAAGCTACTTGCCCTGTCATTTGCCTTAGTAGCCTGCTGTACAGCCGTCGGCGCTGAGCAGCAGGCGCCTGAGGTTAAATGGCAGGAAATTGCGACGGTCGACATTACAAAACTGGCGGACGATGATCTCGTTCGTCACGCCGCAGAGCCAGATTTCCTTGATGGCGTGACATTAAGCGAAACTCGCTTTGCCGAGGCAGGGTTCAACTGGCATTTGCTGCGTTTCGTCAATGAAGCAAAGCCATCGGGCCTGTTATGGGTAGTGCCGCACGACGATGAGAATGCGGCTTTTGACTCGGCAATTGCTGCGTTGAAAACTTATGGCGGCGTTGCCATTGTTGTGAATTCGGGGCCGGGCAGTAGCCGGATGCAAACGGGGCAGGGCACATGCGGCGGACGCCAGCCAGTCGTTTCGCGCTGCGACCCCAATCGCAATTTTTCAACATCAACGCCGTTGTTCACCAATGCACATTTGGGTCAACTGTCCGCTGGCCAGTCTGTGATCGCATTACACACCAATTCACCGGGTTTTGGACCTGGCAAAGGCGGGATTACCATTCTGGACGCAGTGGCGGCCAATAAAGGCATAATCCGCCCCCGCAAGAACGGTTATTTAGGGCAAGCTGAACCAGTGGTTCTGAAGGATCATGACAGTTACGCAATCTTGCCGTTTGTCGACCCGAAAATTCCGGAGCACGACGTGCTATGCCGTCAAGCGATGGTTCAAGCTGGCGTTAATGTCTGGCACGAACCCGTCGGTAAAAGCGACGGTTCGCTCTCGAATTATGCGGTCTTGGAAAAGGCGGCTTTGTCGTATGTGAATTTGGAAAGCAGGCGCGAAACGGATTTGACGCTTGCCTCTGAACGCCAGCGTTTGATGATCGACGCTTATTTATCAGGTTGCTGTCCCTCAGGGGATTAGCCAGCAACCTTCCCAGTCCGCTTTACTCTCATTCCAGCGCCAACTAGCCCGCCGATGTCCGGAATTGGCGAGGTAAAGCCATTCTACTTTATCAAATTCGACGTGCAGAAGCGCAAAATTCTCTCTTGCAGGCGCGATGTCTTCGTCGGTCGGTTGACGTCCTTCTATATAGGCAGGCAGGCCGGAGGCGGGCTGCCCAACAGCCGTTCCGGGCGCTGCAGTCGCCATGTAAGCTCGGCGGGCGAATAACGTAGCATCGCTCCATGCTTGATCGATCTCGTCTCCAGTCGTGGTAATCGATATCGATCCGTTCAACCGAAGCTGCATCTTGCTTTCCGGCAAATAGAACAACACCGAAGCGGAATTCCGTTCAGATATAGTTATCGTTTTGGTTGATCTCGCGTCGGTATGAAACCGCAATTTTCGTGCCGACCAGTCGACATGGCGCAAGATCATAACGCGTTGGCTGGGATGGCCATTGGCGTCCAAAGTAGCAACCGACGGGCAATGTGCCTCGGAACGCCGATCGAATGCCCCTGGCTCGATCAAGCGCCGCGCCTCGGCCAGGCTGGCCCCTAAATCATTGTAAAAATCTGCCATCAGGAAATAGCCGCAAATGCACCGCTGTTTTCATTCAGCACGTGCAGCACCCCGTCAGAGATACCAAAATAAGCACCGTGCAGTTTTAGCAATCCTGTATCCTCTCGCTCTGCGACAAATGGGAAGCTGCGAAGGTTACCAAGGCTGACGCGGATGGCATCAAGTTCAAGCATCTGTTGCGGATCAGCTGGACCAGCGGCGATGACGCGATCACGCGCGTCACCGATTATGTCGACCCAATCGTCAACAAAGCTGCGACCCGGCAAACCCAGATCGCCGCCCTCCAACGCCGCCTTAATACCGCCGCATTGCGCATGACCCAGCACCAATATATGCCGAACAAGCAGCCCCAATACGCCAAATTCGATTGCCGCGGATACGCCGTGCAAGCCTCCACCTGTTTCATAAGGCGGCACAAGATTGGCGACATTACGCAAAGCGAAGACTTGCCCCGGAACGGTGTCAAAAATCGTTGCTGGATCGACTCTGCTATCACAGCAAGAGATTATCATGATAGGCGGTGCCTGACCGTCCGAAGCCAATTGATCAAAGCGCGCCTTTTGTTCGACATAGGCATCGCTGCGAAAGCGCTTATAACCTTCAACTAAAGTAGAAAATTCGGGCATTAGAAGCGCTCTCCACGAACGACCTGCACATCGCCAATCGATAGCAACAGCCGGTAGCTATCAAGAAACGGAGCCAGCGCCTCGGTTAAGGCATTTGCCTTTTCGTCTGACGCAATCATCAGCATGATGGTTTTTGCGGCAGCTCCGGTGACGTCGTCTTGCTGCCAAGTACCATCACGTCCGCCGCCAGCGTCAATATGGATCAGGCTCCATCCTGAAATATCAACATCGCGGATATGTTTAATCAAACGCGGAACCAGTGGCGTATCCACCAATATCTCGATCCGTTTGCGGGTGACTGTTTCAACCATGCTCTATCCGATCGCCGTTGCAAGCTGCGTAAACAGCGTGATGCCGAAGATGATGTTAAAGGGGAAGGTGATGCCCAATGACATCGCCAGATAGATACCGGGATCCGCCTCTGGGAGCGCCATCCGCATCGCAGCCGGGACAGCGATATAAGACGCGCTGGCCGACAATATCCCCATCGCCGCAGCAGAAGCGACGTCCAGCCCGATAACGCTCCCTCCAACCACGCCCAAGGTGCCATTGAACAGCGGCATCATGATCGCGAGGCAGACAAGGCGGACATTGAGCTTCTTCGATTGTGTCAGCCTTCGCGCCGCAATTAGTCCCATGTCGAGCAAGAACAGGCAAAGCACTCCCCGGAACCCTGTGTCGAACAGCGGCTTGACCGGTTCAAATCCGTCCTTTCCTGCAATGAGCCCGATTGCAAATGCGCCAACCAACAAGACCACCGAGGCATTGGCAAATACTTCACGCATCAGCCCGCCAGTGCCGCTGGCGTTGTTCGCTGCTCCTTTTCGCGCTAGCAACAGACCACTGATAATCGCAGGCGTTTCCATAATCGCCAGAACCGCCACCATATAGCCGGCAGGAGATAGCCCCTGACCAGTCAATATTTCCTTGGCGGTGACAAAGGTGACGACGCTGACTGAGCCATAATGGGCGGCAACGGCGCCCGCATCGATCCGGCTTAACCCGCCAAAACGCGTCAGCAGCGCAAAGGCATAAAAAGGAATTAGGAAACTAAGCGCCAATCCCAGCAATGCCGCCGCAGCAAGATCCGTTGTAAAACCTGACTCGGCAACCTCGATTCCACCTTTGAGGCCGATCGCGGCCATCAAGTAGATCGACATGGCCTTGGCAAAAGCCTCTGGAATGGCGAGATCAGACTTAATCAATGCCGCAAAAATGCCGAGCACAAAAAAAAGTATCACCGGTGAGGTTAGCGTGTCGACGATCATAAAGTCCCCTCTGATGAGTTCAGACTTTATTCGGCAGTGAAATGGTTGGCAAGGCAGGATAGCATCCCTATCTAGCTCCCATGAATATACCCGTTGTCCTCGATCACTCCCTACGCCAACGCAAGCCTGACTGGATCAGAGTGAAGGCCCCGACCAGCGCCGGCTACCACGAAACGCGCAAGCTGATGCGCGACCTGAAACTGAACACGGTGTGTGAAGAGGCGGCGTGCCCGAATATCGGCGAGTGCTGGACCAAAAAACACGCGACGGTAATGATCCTGGGCGATGTGTGCACCCGTGCCTGTGCGTTTTGTAACGTCAAGACCGGCATGCCAAAAGCGGTTGACCCGTTGGAGCCTGAACATACCGCGATTGCCGCCGCCAAAATGGGGCTGGAGCATATCGTCATCACCTCGGTTGACCGCGACGATCTGCCCGATGGCGGCGCGAGCCAATTCGTAAAGGTGATCGAGGCGCTTCGCCGCAATACGCCCAACACTACGATTGAAATCCTGACGCCTGATTTTCGTAATAAGTCGCAGGCTGCGGTTGAGACGATCATCGCCGCGCGGCCCGATGTGTATAACCATAACCTAGAAACCGTGCCTCGGCTCTATCCCACAATCCGCCCCGGTGCGCGCTATTACGCGTCGCTGCGCTTGCTCGAATCGGTGAAGCGGCACGATCCGTCGATCTTCACTAAGTCGGGTGTCATGCTCGGACTTGGTGAGGAGCGGATGGAGGTGCATCAGGTGATGGACGATATGCGCAGCGCCGATATCGATTTCCTAACGATGGGCCAGTATTTGCAGCCTACGCCAAAGCACACCAAGGTCATGGAGTTTGTGACGCCAGCGGCGTTTGACGCCTATGCCGCGATTGCCCGCGCCAAGGGATTTTTGCTGGTAGCCGCAACGCCGCTGACGCGGTCTAGCTATCATGCAGGGGATGACTTTGCCAAAATGCGGGCGGCGCGTGAGGCGCAGCTGGCGCGGGTTGGTTAGTTTCTTGAACACGAAGATATTTACATTAGCTTCGTCATTCCCGCGAAGGCGGGAATCCATCACCTACTCTCTAAATTTACACCTTCGGAGTTGGACCCCCGCCTTCGCGGGGGTGACGAATGGTTGGGATAATCATTTTGGGCCGAGGGCAGGGGGGTAAACCATGCCGCACCATCACGAACGAAAAACTCTGCCGTTTAGCGCAGAGCAGATGTATGATCTGGTCGTCGACGTCAGCCGCTATCATGAGTTTCTGCCATGGGTCGCGGCGGCGCGCATCCGGTCCAACACCGATGAAGAATTGCTGGCGGACCTTGTCGTTGGTTTCAAAGCGCTCAAAGAAACTTTCAGTTCGCGGGTGCTGAAAACACCAAAGTCAAAAGTCGTGGTCGAATATCTCGACGGACCAATGCGGCATCTGCACAATCAATGGCTGTTTGAAGAAACCGCAGGCGGCTGCATCGTCGATTTCACCGTCGATTTCGCCTTTTCCAACCGGATATTCGAGGCGCTGGCAGGGCAATATTTCAGCACCGCGATCCGTAAAATGACCGACGCTTTTGTGAAGCGGGCCGAGGTGCTTTACGGCGATGGCCTAAACTGCGCTTGATGCCCCCAAAAGCCGCAGAATTACGTGAAAGGTCACACTAAAGTCTCACCTTAAACGGAGTCTTCGGATTTTGGGATTAAGCGTTGCCGCGTTAGCATTCGCTGATTGCAAGCCCCGACAGCGATAGGGCGGTTGGCGATGTTGAGGGCGGAGGCTGACAGAGATAATCCAACATTGCAAGGGGGAGGGTGTGAGTAATAGCCAAGACCCAGTGTCAAGGACAGAGCGACAAAGTTGGATTACGACCGGTTTCTATCGCTTGGGTTCATAAAAGCGCGGGGGCAGGCAGGCTGAAAGCCAACATTTGAATTGGAATAATACCGTGGCCGGACCATTCAGGCCTTGCCGTTGATAATAACCCGGCTAAACCAGAAATCCAGCTTGATCGAAATGAGTACTTTCCATGCGCCTCCTGCACTATCTCGAACTTGAAAATTTCAAACGATTTGGTGAGCGGCAGCGGATTGAGCTTGATCATCCCGCCGTGTTAATAGGCCCCAATAACTGCGGTAAAACTAGCGCGATTCAAGCGCTTGCACTGTGGTCACAGGCATTGCGCACTTGGTATGATGCACGCAAAGAATCCTCCGCAAAAGAGCGCACATCAACTTCGCTTAACCGCTTGAACATTGTTTCAGTGCCGGTGCAGCGGACGAGGTTTTTTTGGCATAATACCCATGTGCGCAGGGGCACTAAAGATATCCATCTGTTTATTACGGTCGGCGTTGAATACAATGGTACAGTTAAACCTTTGTCGATGCGCTTTCGAAATCAAGGCGACGAACTCGTATATTGTAATCCAGAGGGCGAGAATTCAGACGACCTAGAGTTTATTGCGCATGCTTCAAAGCTGCGTGTGGAACTGTTGTACCCTATGTCGGGCTTGGATACTGAAGAGCCTATTCTGCAGCCTGGGCGCTTAGATGTCTTATTGGGGCAAGGTAGGACAGCTGACGTTCTGCGCAATTTATGTCTATCCGTTGCAAGATCATCTGATGATGACTGGACACATATTGTCGAACTTATGAATCGGCTGTTCCATATCAAATTAGGCAAGCCTCAAGAAACAAGCCGTGGGAGCATCACCTTAGGCTACCTTCAAACCAACGTGAAAGAAGAACTCGACATTTCATCTGCTGGCCGGGGCATGCTACAAATGCTGCTCGTGTTTGCGTACCTTTATTCTCACAAAGGCGGTGTGCTGCTTGTCGATGAGCCCGATGCACATTTGGAAATCTTACGTCAGAAGCAAGTTTATGTTTTGTTGCGCGACATCGCTAGCAAAAATGGATCGCAAGTGGTGATGGTCACGCATTCCGAACAAATTCTAGATGAAGCACTGGATAGGAATCTTACACTGCTTTTGGAGGGACAAGCAGATGATCTTGCGGGAAAGATAGATATTCGTAATAGCCTCAAACACTTTGGAGCAGAGCACTACGTTCGAGCGCGTGAGCGCGGATACGTTCTGTATGTCGAAGGCGGAACTGATGTGGACATGCTGCGCGCGCTGGCAGAGCGATTGGATCATTCCGCGGCAAAAATCTGGGATGAACGCATTAATACTTTTTACGTGCAGAATAACTATCCAATACAGCACGCTGATGCCGAACTCGAGCGCGTAGAGGGTGGTTTTGGAATAACCCCAACCAACCATTTCAATGGGTTGCGTGGCCTTCTGCCCGGTCTTCGCGGTCTCGCTGTGCTAGATAATGATGGTCAAAATCGACAGGATCGTATCGAGGGAAATCTAGATATTCGGTACTGGCGGCGTTATGAGACGGAGAATTATTTTGTGACGCCAGACCTGCTGCGTAATTTTGCAAGGCGCCAATACCCCGCCGGCGATTTGTTTACTCAACAGGCTCAGATTGCCATTGAAGACGCCTTGGCGGAAGTAGTCTCTCGTCGCGTGTTTGACGGCATGGTGGACGATTACGCCGAGTGGCAAAGATCAACTCCTGCTGCAGCTCGACTGGTTTGGGAAGCCAAAACCGAACGCCGCAAGCTAAGCGCGGTAGCTGAAGAATTCTTTAGAATCCTCGCGGGCAAATTGAATAGCCCCATGCTGCTCAAAAAGGGGGAGTTTCATAGGCTGGTTGCAGATGCAGAATTATCGTCAGGGGCCGAAGCTGAAGTACGCGAGAAGTTAGACGAACTGACGAAACTATTTGAATCAGCGAAAACTCACAGTGAGGAAACTGCGAATTAGGGTGCTAAACAACCCATCCGATCTTGGGTCGCTTGATAGCGAAATCTGACTTTTCAAAAAGGTCAGCTATTCTGATTATCGCCTCAAAACCTGACTGTCAGCACTCCATAACAAAGCCGCCGCACCAATTCTCAACTTACCCCTAAGTCGGCAACAACAACCCCAACGCATGCAACGTCGCCGCCATGCGTATCTCCGCGCGGCTTTTATCTTCGCCGAAGTAAATTTTGTCGGCGATGACGTCTTCGGGGTCTTTGCCGCGTTCGGCTACTGCAAACACAACTGTGCCAACGGGCTTTTGCGGTGTCCCGCCGTCTGGCCCCGCCACGCCGCTGATCGCAACGGCTACATCTGCACTGCTGCGTTTTAGCGCGCCTTGCGCCATTGCCCAGGCCACCGCTATGGAGACAGCGCCGAATGTTTCGATCAACTCTTCGCCGACTTTCAACGTCTTGATCTTGGCTTCGTTAGAGTAAGTGACAAAGCCCGATTGTAACACCGCGCTGCTGCCCGGGATTTCGGTCAATGCCGCCGCAACCAGCCCGCCGGTGCAGCTTTCCGCCGTTACGACTGTGCGCCCCGCCGCGCGGTTGGCCTCAACCACCTGTGCCGCGAGTTTATACACGGCTTTGGGCAAAGTGGATTGCATCGACGCGGGCTTATCCTTCACAAAAAACCGATGGAGCAATCGGCTTTTTGCTGCGTTTCGCCTTTTTCTGGCGGTCTTTCAATTCGGCCACGAACAGGATGCTTTCTATCATACCCAGCATATTGGCTGCGGGCAGGGCGGCAAGATCGGTCACAAATTTATCCGCCATTGCGCAATCATCGGCTTTGATGTCTTTTGCCATTTCTGCGACCAATTCGCTCTTTATCATCGCCAACGTCACATCCTCTGGCGGTGCGTCGCCCATCGCCGTGCCGACTTTGCCAATCAACGCTTCGATATCGGCATCGGTCGGGTTGGCGACGGCGCGATAGTTCGCCGCCATATCTGGGCCAAGTGTCAGCAGCGAGGATTCCGCAGCCATAAACGGGGTGCAGCTTTTGACAAAACCCTCGACAAGGACAGGCGCGACATAGCTCAGAACCATGCGGGTTTCTGTACTCGAGATGCAAAAATCATTTGTCGCCGCAGCTGCCGGTTGCACCGAAAGCGCGATCAATGCCGCGCCAAAACTCAGATATTTACCCCGCATTGCTTGTCTCCTTCATCAATGTCGCAACAGCTTGTGCCGCGATACCTTCGCCCCGGCCTGTATAGCCCAGCCGTTCTGTTGTTGTCGCTTTCACAGACACGGCGTCAAGCGGGATTTGCAGTATCTCGCTCACCCGCTGGCGCATTTGTGCGCGGTGCGGCCCAATCCTTGGCGCTTCGCAGATGATTGTGACGTCGACGTTACAGATGGCATAGCCTTTGGCGGCAACCAATTTCGTCGCATGCGCCAGAAAACGATCAGAGGATGCGCCGCGCCATTGCGGGTCGCTGGGCGGGAAATGGTCGCCTATGTCGCCCAAGGCGGCGGACCCAAGGATCGCATCGGTCAGCGCGTGGAGCGCAACGTCGGCGTCGCTATGGCCGAGCAGCCCCATGTCGTGTTCGATTTTGATCCCGCACAGCCACAATTCCTCGCCCGCAACAAGACGGTGGACGTCATATCCCATTCCGGTGCGGTACTGCGGCATCGACGCAGACTGGCTGGCTTCGGTGGCAAAGTCACTGGAAAATGTGTATTTGGCAAGGCGTTCGTCGCCAGGAATGAGGGCAACGGCGAAACCGGCGGCCATGATTATGCGCGCATCGTCGGTCGCCTCGTGGGCTGCGTCCCAATCGCGGTGCGCGGCCAAGATAACATCGCGGCGAAACGCTTGCGGGGTTTGGATACGCCACAGCCCGTCCCGGTTTTCGCTGCTCGATAATGTCTGGCCATCATTGCTGCGGGCTAGGCTGTCGATCACGGGAAGGGCCGGGACCGCGCCATCATGCTGATCGAGCGCGTCGATCAAATCGGTAATGACTGTCGCAGGAAGGAAAGGGCGAGCGGCGTCGTGGATCAGGACTTTGGAGAATTGCTGATCTTGTTCAAGATATTGCAGGCCATTCTTTACGCTATCTCTGCGAATTTCGCCTCCGGTAACGAAAGCGGCTACGTCAAGCCCGGTAAGCGCGTCGCGCGCCTGCGCCTCTTGCCCGTCGCCAATCACGACGATGATCTCATCAATCCCGTCATGCGCGGCCAAAGCCTCTACGCTGTGGCGCAGCATGGGTTTGCCGTTCAGCATGCGAAATTGCTTGGGCAGGCCATCGCCGGCACGGCTCCCGCTGCCTGCGGCCACAACGATTGCTGCTGTCTTGACGCGCTCTATCATTGCCGCGCCCTACCGATACTAGGCTTGCGCGCCAAGCCGAATGTGGCTAGGCGCTGCCTAAATTTTAGGCACATGTTATGACGAACACGCTCAACCCCATAAATATCGGTCCGCTGACCATCGATTGTCCGGTGATTTTGGCGCCGATGACGGGCGTGACCGACATGCCGTTCCGCACGATTGTCCGCCGTTTTGGGTCGGGATTGAATGTTACCGAAATGATCGCCAGCCAAGCGATGATCCGCGAAACGCGCCAGTCGCTGCAAAAATCTGAATGGCATTGGACTGAGGAACCCGTTTCAGTGCAGCTTGCCGGTTGCACGCCGCATGAAATGGGCGAGGCTGCTAAGCTCAACGAAGATCGCGGCGCGGCGATCATCGATATCAACATGGGATGCCCTGTAAAGAAAGTCGTCAATGGCGACGCCGGTTCTGCGTTGATGCGCGATCTACCGCTGGCCGCTAGTTTGATAAAAGCTACCGTTGAGGCTGTATCGGTTCCCGTAACCGTCAAGATGCGCATGGGATGGGATCATGGCAGCCTGAACGCACCTGAACTTGCCCATATCGCCGAGGATCTGGGCGCGAAGCTGATCACCGTCCACGGCCGCACCCGCAATCAAATGTATAAGGGCGATGCCGACTGGGGCTTTGTTGAAAAGGTCAAAACCGCCGTCTCCATCCCAGTGATTGTCAACGGCGACATCTGCACAATAGAAGATGCCGACCGAGCGTTGGAACAGAGCAAAGCCGATGGCGTCATGATTGGTCGCGGCGCTTACGGCCGGCCATGGCTGCTGGGGCAGGTCATGCACTGGTTCCGCACCGGAGAGACGATGCCCGACCCGTCTATCGACACGCAATTTCATGTGATGATCGAACATTACCGCGCGATGCTTGACCATTATGGCGTTGACGTTGGCGCTCGATGCGCGCGCAAGCATCTGGGCTGGTATGTGCGCGGTTTGCCGGGATCGGCGGAGTTTCGCAACATGCTGAACCGCATCGATAATGCCGAACAGGTGATTGGCGAGCTGACGCGTTTTTATGAACCCTATCTCGCCCGCCATGCTGCCTGAAGTTGCGGCTACGCCAGACGCTTCCGCGTCCGAGGTGCAAATGCTGTCGGCTATTCCGTTTCCGTTTCTGCTGGTCAGCGACACGCACAAAATCGCTTTTGCGAACGAAGCAGCGGAGGCGTTTTTCGGACGCAGCAAACGGCGCATTATTGGCGACGATATTGGCAGCCTGTTGATATTCGCTAGCGAACGGTTGAACGGCGCCATTCGCGCAGGCGAAAGCGACATATCGGCGCAGAACATGCGATTGCTGACCCCCGGCGTTCAAGCCAACTATGCCGATCTTTCGATTTCTACTTTGGTCGGGCAACCGGACAAACGGCTGATGCTGCTCGTTCCCCGCCAATCCGACCGCAACCAGATTGGAGAACAAAGCGACGGTGGCCAGCAAGCAGTCGGCGCGCCTGCGATCCTCGGGCATGAAATCAAAAACCCGTTGGCGGGCATAAAAGGTGCAGCGCAATTGCTGGCTAAGCGCATCGAGCCGTCACAAACACCGCTCACCGACTTGATTGTCACCGAGGTTGACCGCATCGCGCGTTTGCTTGATCAGATGCAAAATCTGGGGCGAGCCATGCCGGGTGTGTCGGGTGCAGAAAACATCCATGCTTTGATTGAACGCGCGATCCGTTCGCTGCGCGCGGCGAACCCTGTCATGCCTTTGATCGACATCAATTATGACCCGTCGCTGCCCGAGGTAAAGATTGAACCCGACGCGATGGTGCAGGTTTTGATCAACCTGATTCAAAATGCCATTGATGCACTCAAAGATACCGAAAGCCCCGAAATCGGCATCCATACGCGCTTTGTTATGGGCGCAGCTTTGCGCGGCGGGCCACAGGAAAACGAACAGGGGCGCAGCATCCGCCTGCCAGTTGAAGTTAGCATTTCCGACAATGGCCCGGGCATCGCAAAACATATCGAACGCGAATTATTCTCGCCCTTTGTAACGACAAAGCGCGAGGGGCAGGGGCTTGGCCTTGCCATTGTGCGCAAATATCTAAGCCAGATGAACAGCCGCATTTCGGTGGAGCGTGACGAGACCGCCAAGCAAACCAATTTCCGCATATTCCTGCCGGTTGCCGACACAAAGGATCGCAAATGAACCAGTCACGCGTTTTGATTGTCGAGGATGATAGCTCGATTGGCATGGTAGTCCGCGCCGCGCTTGAGGCGGAAAATATTGGCGTAGATGTCGTTGAAACCGCAAGCGCGCGCGACGCTGCATTGGCGGCGGCGCATTACAATCTGATGCTGACCGATGTGGTATTGAAAGACCGTGACGGCATCGCCAGCCTTGAAAATGTGCTGAGCGATTTGCCCGATATGCCAATCATCATCATGTCGGCGCAAAACACGCTCGATACCGCTGTGCGTGCCAGCGAAATCAATGCATTTGAATATTTTCCAAAGCCATTTGATCTCAATGAGCTCGTCGTTGCGGTGAAACAGGGCATCCAAAAACGCCGCAGCGAAACTTCTGATGAGCAAGAGACTTTGCTCGAATCCACCATGCCGATGGTGGGGCGAAGTATCGCGATGCAAGAGGTATACCGCATGGTCGCGCGGTTGTTGCGCAATGATTTGACGGCATTGATCCTTGGCGAATCCGGCACGGGCAAAGAGCTTGTAGCAGAGGCGATCCACAATCTGGGTCACCGTAAAACCGGGCCGTTCGTTGCGGTCAACATGGCAGCAATTCCGGCGGAATTGATTGAGGCGGAATTGTTCGGTCACGAAAAGGGCGCGTTTACAGGCGCTGTAGGGCAGGGCATTGGCCGTTTTGAACAAGCGCAGGGCGGCACATTGTTCCTCGATGAAATTGGCGACATGCCGCACCACGCGCAGACACGGTTGTTGCGCGCACTGCAAAGCGGAACGATCAGCCGTATCGGTGGGAAAGCCAGCATCCGCCTAGATGTGCGCATACTCGCGGCAACTAATCAGGATTTGGAAGCGTTGATCGCCGAGGGCAAATTCCGCGAAGACCTTTTTTACAGGCTGAACGTCGTTCCTGTCCATATGCCGCCGTTGCGCGCGCGGCCAGAGGATATCGGGCTGCTCACCCGCCATTTCTTGACCTTGGCTGTGCGCGAAGGCTTGCCCGTTAAGCAAATCGACGATGATGCGATATCGATGCTGACCGCGATGCCGTGGCGCGGCAATGTGCGTGAGTTGAAAAACTTTGTGTACCGTGTCGTTCTGACTGCGCGCGAGGACCGGATTACGGAAACAACGCTGTCGCAACTGGGCGCGATGGTTGGCGAAGCCGCACATCATAATGCGAGCATCTGCACCTTCGACGCCGCAGTTGCACAGTTCATGACGGAACAGCGACAGCGCGGGGTAGGGCGTGAAAGAATTTATGCGCGCGCACTTGCCGCATTTGAAAAACCGCTTCTGCAAACGATGATGGCGCTAGCAAAAGGCAACCAGCTGCAGGCCGCTGCGATGCTGGGCATCAACCGCAATACTCTGCGCAAAAAGCTGTCGGATTATGGACTTAGCGGCGGCAAACACGGCGACTTGCGCCGATAGCGCGTCAGATTGAAACCAGTCCGCCAGTTTGTGCTTTTCATGCAACGGTTTTGATGGCAACAGTTGCACAATGGCAACATTAAACGCCGATATTCCTGCCGAAGTGAGCCGCTCGACAATCCGTCGCTGGGGCTCTGGCGTGATAAGCTGGTTGAGCCAATCCGAACTTATCTGGATATTGGAACTGGGTTGCCTTGTCGCGCTTGCGATAACAGGCGCTGTCACGGCCTTTGTGTTGATCGGCCAGCCGCCACAATCCGAGCCTCTGTCACCGACCGCTGCTGCAGCTTTGCTGGTAGCGAACCTTTTACCTGCGACGACTTTGCTGATGCTTTTAGGGCGGCGTCTTGCGCTCCGTCGCGCTCCAGCGGGTGGAGGGCAATTGCATATCCGAATGGTTGCGATATTCTCGTTACTGGCAGCAGTCCCCGCACTCTTACTCGCAATATTTGCATCGTTCCTTTTTCAAAGCGGTGTTCAGTTTTGGTCATCTGCTTCCGCACGTAACTTACTAGAAAACTCTGCAGGATTAGCCAAGGGTTACTACAAAGAAAAAGCTGACGAAATCCGCGATGATGTAGGCGTCATGGCTGGTGATATTAGCTATTATCTCGGTCGGGCCAAGCCACAAGATCCTAAGTTCCTTGAAGCCTATACCAATCAGGTTTTGGGACGGAAGCTTAGTGAGTCAGCGATAATAGAACTCGGGCAAGACAGAGTACAAAATACTATTGCTCTGGTCGCTCCGGAAGGCAGGCGCGACTGGATTAGCCCAGCAAGCTTGAAGCGGCTCAATGCTGGTGAACGGGTTGTAGTTTCGATTACACCCGACCGGATAGAGGCTGTAACTCCGTTAACCGGTGACAAAACTATTTTTTTATATGCCAGCAGGGCGATTACGCTCCCATCCTTTGAACTCGGCGAGAAGGCTCAGCTAGTTTTGGAGGACTATCAGTCGATGGCTTCGAAATCTCGCAACCTTCAATTTCAATTTAACGCACTACTGTATTTCGTGTCTCTGGTGATCATCAGTCTTGCCGTTTGGATCGCATTGTTAGTAGCAGACCGCCTAGTCCGTCCTGTCAACAATCTCGTTCTCGCAGCACAGCGGATATCCGAGGGGGACCTTAGCGCCCGTGTTGCGGATGAATTTATTCAGAATGATGAAGTCGGTTTCCTCGCGCAATCGTTCAACCGCATGACCGAGCGCTTGCAAAGCCAGACCGGTAATTTGATCGCGGCCAACCAACAACTGGATGACCGGCGGTCGTTTATCGAAACTATATTAGAATCGGTTTCAGCAGCGGTCTTGAGCACCAACAAAGACGGAACGGTGCGCCTCGCCAACGGTATTGCAGAGAAACTGTTAAACCATCCTATCGGTGGACTGGTCGGTGTGCCGTTAAAAGAGGCGGCACCATTTCTGTCCGACCTTATTGAGCAGGGCCGCACCCAAGCGATTGTACAAATCGGCGATGGTACCGAACCGCAAACGCTCGCGGTTAAAGTCACGCCGCTTGATCCTGGACATGTGGTCACCTTTGAAGACATCACGCAACAATTGACCGACCAACGGCAAGCCGCATGGGCGGATGTTGCCCGCCGAATTGCGCATGAGATTAAAAACCCGCTGACTCCCATTCAGCTGGCAGCCGAACGTTTACAGCGCCGTTTTGGAAAACAGATAGATGATGGCGCAGGTGTTTTTGCTCAACTTACAGGGACCATCGTTCGTCAGGTTGGCGATCTGCGCAATATCGTGGACGAGTTTTCATCGTTTGCGCGGATGCCAAAGCCCGTCTTCCGCGATGAAAGCCTGATCGACATTGTCGGTCATTCCGTGTTCCTGTTTGAAGTTGCGCACAGCGATATCAGCTTTGAACTGGCGCCGCCTGAAGACCCAGTTTCGATGCTGTGTGACCGGCGACAGATCGGGCAAGCGGTGACCAACGTTCTGAAAAATGCCGCCGAAGCGATACAGGCTCGCATCGCTGAAGGCGTTGTCGAAACGCCCGGGGCAATACACATCAGTATCGCGGCAAACGAAGAGCATATCGACGTCGTGGTTCGCGACAACGGTATCGGCTTGCCCGAAGCCAAAGAACGCTTGGTCGAACCCTATGTTACCACACGCGCTAGCGGTTCGGGGCTCGGCCTCGCGATCGTCAAAAAAATCGTCGAGGAACATCATGGTGAAATCCATTTTGAAGATGTCGCCGACGGCGGCGCAACGATACTGCTTCGATTCTTCCCCGATCGTCTGTTGGTTGCCTCCGGGCCAAATACTGCGCCGCCCCTGAAATCGAGAAGAAGCAAGGACTAAGTAGAGATCATGGCACTCGATATCTTGATAGTAGACGACGAACAGGACATCCGCGAATTAGTCGCCGGTGTGCTTTCTGACGAGGGCTATGAAACCCGCACAGCCGCGACTGCTGATGAAGCCCTGAGAGCCTATGATGAGCGCCGTCCGTCGCTGATCTTGCTCGACGTGTGGTTGCGGGGTTCATCGATGGACGGTCTGGAATTGCTGAAGGTGATTAAAGCGCGGGATAGCAATATGCCGGTCATCGTCTTTTCCGGACATGGCAATATCGACACCGCCGTCGCTGCTATTTCACAGGGTGCAGTGGATTTCATCGAAAAGCCTTTTGAGGCGGAAAAGCTGCTCCATCTTGTTGCCAGAGGAACCGAGACAGAACGGCTTCGCGCTGAAAATGCTTCGCTTCGCGCCATTGTTGGTCAGGCCGAAGAACTCACCGGATCGTCCGCCTCGATCAACAACGTCCGCGCCACTCTGAAAAAAGTTGCGGCAACGGGCAGCCGTTTGTTGATCACCGGCCCGGCAGGTGTCGGGAAAGAAGTAGCGGCGCGCCTGCTCCATAGCTGGAGTCCAAGGTCGGATGCACCGTTTATTTCGGTTAGCGCGGCACGGCTTGCTCCTGATCGTTTTGAAGAAGAGTTATTTGGCGTCGAGGAGGACGGCCAGCTTGTCCATGCGGGTATGTTGGAACGTGCGCACGGGGGAACGCTGTTCCTCGATGAAGTCGCTGACATGCCCTACACAACGCAGGGGAAGATATTACGCGTTTTGACAGACCAAAGCTTTACCCGCGTTGGCGGTAGCCGCCCAGTCCGTGTTGACGTTCGATTTGTTTCGGCAACGGCGCGGGATTTGCAAGCCGAAATTGCAGGGTCTCGGTTCCGTGAAGATCTGTTTTACCGGCTGAATGTTGTCCCTATCGCGATCCCGCCCTTGGCCGAAAGGCGCGAAGACATTTCGATGCTGGCCGAACATTACGCCGCCCGTTTTGCCGCGGAGCATCGGATTGCGCCGCCGCATTTTTCGGATGATGCGATCGCGACCTTGCAAGCTTGCGAATGGCCCGGAAATGTCCGTCAGCTGCGCAATATAGTGGAACGCACCATTATCTTGGCACCATCGGACAAGGTCCAAATGATCGAAGCCGATATGCTTCCTGCTGAAGTTTCAAACAGTTATGCCGCCGCGCCCGGAGGTGTAAACGCCTTGATGGGGGCGCCGTTGCGCGAAGCCCGCGAGGCGTTCGAGCGCGAATATTTGCAGGTGCAGATACGGCGGTTTTCCGGCAATATTTCCAAGACAGCGACTTTTGTCGGGATGGAGCGGTCCGCATTGCACCGAAAGCTCAAACTGCTCGGCATTGCCGTCCGCAAAGGTACCGACGACCCAAGTGATGATGCCAGCTGAAATCGGTGAGCCGGTTAAGCGGAACAGATGTAAATTGATGATGCGAACCGCCTATATTTCGTGCTATGTCATTTCTTGGTTGGGTAGCGTTGTTACCCATCCCGCTGCTCCCAAGCGTCAACTATAAAAAAATGGAAAAAATAATGACTGAAAAAAGCAACGGCCTTCAAGACCTTTTCCTCAACTCTCTCCGCAAATCCAAAACGCCGGTTACTATGTTCCTTGTAAAGGGCGTCAAGCTGCAAGGCGTCGTGACTTGGTTCGACAATTTTTCCGTGCTGTTGCGCCGCGATGGCCAATCTCAGCTGGTCTATAAACACAGCATTTCCACAGTGATGCCGTCACAATCGCCTGACCGAAAACCATTCGACGATATGATGGCGCTGGTGAATCTAAAGCCCGGAATGCTGCAAGATGTTTTCCTTTACGCGATGTGTGACAAGGCTGAACCGGTGACGACATTTCTGGTGAACGGCGTGATGCTGCAGGGCACGATCGCCGCTTACGATCTGTTTTCGGTGCTGCTCGAACGCGATGGCACGATGCAGCTGGTCTACAAGCACGCGATATCAACGGTTCAACCTGCGCATCCTGTCAACCTTGCCGAATATAACAAAGATGCCGATGGGGAGCCCGATTGAGCGGTTTTACTCGCGATAGCACCGACGAATTTGCCCGCGGCGCGCGCACCCTCATCATTTATCCCGAAATGCCCGGTGGCGCATCGGTCGGTGCAACTAGCCGTCTGGAAGAGGCTGAGGGGCTGGCGCGTGCGATTGGCCTAAACGTGATCGAAAAAAGCGCCGTGCGTGTGCGAACGCCCCGCGCCGTTACTCTATTGGGGGGAGGGCAGGTCGAAGCGATTGTCGAGCGCGTGCAGGCGCTTGAAATCGAGCTATTGATTATCGACGGAGCTCTGACCGCTATTCAGCAACGCAATCTTGAAGAAAAAGCGGGCGTCAAAGTCATCGACCGAACCGGGCTGATCCTTGAGATATTTGGCGAACGCGCAGCGACTGCTGAAGGCAAGCTTCAGGTCGAATTGGCGCATCTGGATTATCAAGCAGGCCGATTGGTGCGCAGCTGGACTCATTTGGAACGGCAGCGTGGCGGTTTTGGTTTTCTAGGTGGCCCGGGTGAAACACAGATCGAGGCTGACCGCCGGATGATCCGCGACCGTATGGCACGGCTGCGCCGCGAACTTGAACAAGTGCAACGCACGCGCGGGCTACACCGAGCGCGGCGCAAACGCGCGCCTTGGCCGGTGATCGCGCTTGTCGGCTATACAAACGCCGGAAAATCGACGTTGTTCAACACGCTGACACACGCAACAGTGCTGGCCGAGGATATGCTATTTGCAACGCTTGACCCGACCTTACGCGAAGTCAGCCTGCCTGGTGTCGAAAAGGCGATCTTGTCAGACACCGTTGGTTTTGTGTCGGATCTACCGACCCAATTGGTCGCAGCGTTTCGGGCAACGCTGGAGGAAGTTATCAGCGCTGACATTATCATCCATGTCCGCGATATCGCGCATCCATCAAGCAAAGCGCAACGTGACGATGTGATGCATATCCTGAGCGAACTCGGTGTCAGTGTCGAACAGGATGGCACAGGGCCGACAATCTTGGAGCTATGGAACAAGGTCGATTTACTGACGCCAGAGAAACGCGAAGAACTTGCGAATATCGCAGAAAAACAGCAAGGTATATTCCTGATTTCAGCCGAAACCGGCGAAGGTGTTGACGGTTTCAAGCGCGCGCTTTCGTCTCGCATTGGCTTGGGTAATCAAGAGCGTGAATTGTTGTTGAATGGTGGGGAAGGGGAGGCTCTTTCCTGGCTTTATGGCAGGGGCAGAGTGCAAAGCGAAGAGGCTGATGACGGGAAGATCCGTGTCCGCGCGTCGCTAAGTCCGCGCAACTGGGGCCAGTTTGATAAAATGTTCGGCGCGCACGTTTAGGTTTCAACCTTGGCGCGTTGCCAAAGCACTTCTTTGTCGTCCAATGATAGATCAGGAAACGCGCCGTCGGCGTAGTTCTCCATCGCACGAAATCGCTTTTCAAATTTGGCGTTGGCGGCTTTCAACGCAGCCTCAGCATCAATGCCCATGTGGCGGCTGATATTGACGGCGGAGAACAGCAGGTCGCCCAGTTCCTCGAAGCGCTCGGCGTCAGTCTTCGCTTCGCGGACCTCGAGGATTTCCTCGGAGAGCTTATCGAAAGCGCCCTCGACGTCAGGCCAATCGAACCCCGTTCGCGCCGCACGCTTTTGCAGCTTCTGTGCGCGCAACAATGCCGGGAGCGGCCTTGCGACATCGGCCAAGGCGCTTTTGTCAGCAACCTTGTGCTGCCGTTCCGCTGCTTTAATCGCCTCCCAATTCAGTACGACTGCGTCGGCACTATCGGCTGAATTGTTGCCAAACACATGCGGGTGGCGGCGAACCATCTTGTCGCAAATACCATCGACGACATCCTGTAGATCAAACAGTTTTTTCTCGCTCGCCATCTGACTGTGAAACACAACCTGTAGTAACAGGTCGCCGAGTTCATCTTTCAACGCAGCCATATCATCGCGCTCGACAGCGTCGGCGACTTCATATGCTTCCTCTATTGTGTACGGAACGATGCTGGCAAAGTCTTGCTCCAGATCCCACGGGCAGCCAGAAACAGGCGTGCGCAACTGTTCCATGATATCTGCAAGCGGCCTGATATCAGCGTTTTGCGGCATGAGGGGATTCCGATCTTTAAGTACGATAATATATATTATGTTAAATTATATCTGACAAGGGGTATCAGTCGAAGCGCCGTCACGGCTTTAACGTCATAACATCGCCCGTCACGTTCCAGCTTTCAAAGTCATCAAGGAAGTTCATGCCAACCACATTGGTATCACCAAATCCGTCAGCCACCACGACATCATGCTGTTCAATTGTAAAGTCGCCGACGGTCATTGATGCGACCTTTGCCGTCCGCGCTTTAATAATGCCATTGGCGGTGTTGAGCTCAATCGCCCGATTTTCAGGATCAAGCACGAGCTTCGCTCCCCGCGCTGTTGCCCCATTGATCGCTGTCAAGGATGCACCGCTATCGATCATCATGTCCGCTTGATGTCCGTTCAGTTGGGCGCGAAGCCAAAAATGGCCATCGTCTTGCCGCACCAGACGTATTTCGCCGCCTTCAACGGTTTGCCGAGGCGCGCCTGTCAATTCACCGGTCACACGGTTCCAAGCCATTTCAAATTCAGGCCTAAAACTCATAACAACAAACACAGCGGCAAATATCGCGACCCATGCCAATATCATTTTCAGGTATTGCTTCATCGGCAATCGCCGGGCGGCCAATGATCCTACCAACAGCATGACAACGATCACGCCATAGATCATACGGGCATTATCATCTGATTCCATGGATTTTCAGTCCTTAATGGGTGCTAGCGAATAGCTTTACTGAATAAGCGATAGAAATTTTCGGTGCTTTGCTCGGCCAATTCCTCCACAGCGATACCACGCAGATTGGCGATGAATTGGGCAGTGTTGGCGACAAATGCGGGTTCGCAGGATTTGCCTCGATGGGGAACCGGAGCCAAAAACGGGGAATCGGTTTCGATCAATAACCGGTCTGCAGGAATATCCCGCGCAACATCCTGCAAATCCTTGGCATTCTTAAATGTGACGATACCGGATATGGAAATATAAAGGCCCAGATCAAGCGCCTTCCGGCCAAATTCGGCGCTAGCGGCGAAACAATGGATGACGCCGGGATAGGCTCCCTTCCCCATTTCGTCCGCCAATATCTCTGCGGTATCATCCTCTGCATCGCGGGTGTGGACGATCAATGGCAGGCCGGTTTCACGCGACGCCGCGATATGTTCGCGAAAGCCGGTGCGTTGTTGCGCACGGTCGCTATGGTCGTAATAATAATCAAGGCCGGTTTCACCGATGGCGATAACGCGCGGGTTTTGGGCCTTTGCGATCAGTTTTGCCGCATCGATGCCGACATGCGCATCGGCCTCATGCGGGTGGATGCCGACAGACGCCCAGACGTCGGCCTCGCGCTCGGCCAGACCAATGACGTCGTCCCATTCACATTCCCGCGTAGAGATATTGAGCATGGCGCCAACGCCCGCAGCTCGCGCACGGTTAAGAACATCGCTTTGCTGCTCGACAAGGCCTTTGTAATTCAGGTGACAATGGGAATCGACGAACATTAGCTTGCAACTTCCTCCGTGGGCATTTCAAGGCGCGGGAACAGGCCTATGGGCTGGTCGAGCCGGAAATCACTTTCGGCAAGCAGCGCGTACCAATGGCCGACAATGCCCGTGAATGTGCGCAGTTCTTTTGAGATGCCCATGCGATCAAGCAGCAAGTCAGAGCTGGCCGGAATGATCGGTGAGATTGCGACCGCAAGCTGCGCGATGCAGATATAAAGCGTCGCCAGCACCGTCTCCATCCTATCCGTGTCGGTCTTTTTCAACGCCCATGGCGCTTGTGCGTCGATATAGGCGTTGCAGGCGAACACAGCATTGATCCATGCTTCGGCGGCTTGTGATAACGCCAAGTCTGTAAATGCAGCAGGGATAGTTTCTGAAACTGCTTTGCCAACCAATTCAAACAAAGCGTTATCTTCGGCAGTATGGCCGCGGATCGCGGGCAAATGGCCATCGCAGTTTTTGAAGATCTGGCTCAAAGTCCGTTGCGCTAGATTGCCAAAGCTGTTGGCCAATTCTGCGTTGGAGCGCAGGATGATCGCCTCCTCGCTCCAGCTGCCATCCTGCCCAAAGCTGATTTCGCGCAATAGGAAATAGCGGAACTGATCGACGCCGTAGCGTTCGGCTAACTCAAGTGGATCGGCCGCGTTGCCCGCCGACTTGCCCATTTTCGCGCCGTCACGCGCCAGTATGAAGCCATGGCCGAATACCTGTTTCGGTAACGCAAGGCCCGCGGACAGCAAAAAAGCAGGCCAGTACACCGCGTGAAAACGCACAATATCTTTGCCAATAATATGCACATTGGCGGGCCAAAACCGGCTAAACTTGCCGTCTGTTTCCGGATAGCCAATGCCTGACAAATAGGTGGTCAGCGCATCGACCCAGACATACATCACATGCCCCGGCGATCCGGGCACGGGCACGCCCCAGTCAAAGCTGGTGCGCGATACGCTTAAATCCCTCAATCCGCCTTCGACAAAGCGTAACACTTCGTTCTTGCGGCTGTCAGGGCGGATAAAGTCAGGATGCTCGCTGTAATGCGCCAGCAACTGGTCCTGATATTTCGACAGCCGGAAAAACCAGCTTTCCTCTACGGTCCATTCAACAGGCGTTCCTTGCGGCGACAGCTTTTGTTCGCCCTCTCCGCCGGTCACTTCATCATCGGCATAATAGGCTTCGTCGCGGACAGAATACCAGCCTTCGTATCGGTCCAGATACAGGTCGCCGCTTGCTTCCATGGCTTTCCACAAAGCTATGCTGGCGGCGTGATGTTGCGCGTCGGTGGTGCGCATGAAACGGTCATGTGAAACATTCAGTTTGACGCACATATCCCTGAAATACGATGACATTTCATCGGCGAATTCTAAAGTCTCGCGTCCGGCACTGCGCGCCGTCTGCGCCATTTTCAAGCCGTGTTCGTCGGTGCCAGTAATCAACCGAACATCGCGGCCCATCAACCGTTGAAAGCGAGCGATGGCATCGGTCGCAATCGCTTCATAGGCATGGCCGATATGCGGGCGACCGTTGGGATAGGCAATTGCGGTGGTGATGTAATAGGGTTCTGACATGCTTCTTCGCTATAGGTGGTCTAATTCGTCGGTGACTTAGGGTTTTGTAGCGATGCCAGCAAGCTTCCCATTTGGAAAACCACCGCCTGTTTATCAAGTGAAATACCGATGGCCCGCGCCGCCAGCATTTCTGCGGCATGAAAGGCTTCGATGGCGGGCATAACTGTGGCGGGCGGCTGTGTGCGGGCAAAAGCTGCGATCCGTGCGGGCACACGGCGAAGGAACGCCTCATAGCGCGGCTGTGCGGCTTTCAGCGACAGTTTTTCGGCTAGGCTGTGGCGTATCGCGTTGCTGGCGTCGCCCTTAGTGACCAATGCATCCATCGCCGCTTCAATCTCGCCAAGGTCCAGTCCGGCAAACTCCAGCGCTTGTCCAGGTAACCCGCCGCCCGAGCGGACGAGCAACTCGCGCTCGTCGCTCGAAATTTCAGGCGCTACGTCGGTCAAAACTTGCCGCATCCCATCATCATCCAGCGGATCAAAACGCAGCAATTGGCAACGCGACCGGATCGTCGGCAACAACCGGTCACTGGCGTGGCTGATCAGGATGAAATATGTGCCAACCGGAGGCTCTTCTAATGATTTGAGCAGCGCGTTGGCCCCTCCCCGTTCCAGATCGTCGGCAGCATCAATGATAACGGCGCGTTTTGGTCCCATAGAAGGGCGCGTGGTCAACGCCCGCTGAATCTCACGCACCTGATCGATATTGATAGACCGTTTGAGTTCCGCATCGGGGTCAGCAGCCTCGCCATCCTTTGGCGGCTCTTTCGGCAGTCGCTGTAACCGGATGATATCGGGATGATTGTGTTGCGCAATCAAATGGCTGTGCCGCCCATTAGGATCAACCAAGGCCGCGGCTGCACGTGCAGCAAACCCGGCTTTGCCGATCCCGCGTGGTCCAGCCAATATCCAGCCATGGTGCAACTTACCCGCCTGTAAACCCACAGAAAACTGGGCCCAATTCGGGTCATGGCCGATCCAATATGACGTCATGACGGCAACAAATCGGCGATGGCAGCGATCAACCGAGCGGTAACGTCGCGCGCCGCCCCTGCAGCGTCAACCGATCGAACACGGGCTGGTTCGGTGGCAGCAAAATGCTGGAACGCACGGCGCACCTTGGCGTGGAATTCTGCGTCGCGCCCGCCTATCCGGTCGGCGTGTCCATCGTCTCGTGCCAAGGCGCGGCGCGCGGCCTCTGCGTCGCTTAGGTCGAGAATCAAAGTGCGCTGGGGCATGAAGCCACCACTTCCAATCCGGTGCAGCTCCATGATATCGGCATCGCCAAGGCCAAGACTGACCCCCTGATAGGCGCGGCTGCTGTCGATGAAGCGGTCCGATATCACCCATTTTCCGTTGGCAAGCGAAGGCTTGATCAGCTTTTCGACATGGTCACCGCGCGCTGCGGCGAACAATAATGCTTCGGGTCGCGGCCCCCAACGATCATCGCTGCCGCCGAGAAGCAATTGCCGGATCGCCTCTGCACCCTCTGTGCCGCCGGGTTCGCGTGTTAAAACAACGTCCAAGCCACGGCTTTCCAAAGCGTCTTTAAGCGCAGCGATCTGAGTCGATTTCCCAACACCCTCGCCGCCCTCTATCGAAAGAAACACGCCCCTAGCCATCATGCCTCCACCAACGACTTGACACCGTTCCACGCCCGGCCGAAGAAGTCAGCAGTGCCGACACTTTCAGCAGCAACCAATGGCATCACTTGCTGGCTGCCATCGGGGAGCTTGGCGACCAATTGGGCAAGCTCGGCTCCTTTGGCAAAGGGTGCGCGCACCGGGCCGCTATAGCGGACTGTAAGGCTTATGGGTTTGGATGAGCCTTTCGGCAACGTCGCTGCTAGATCGCGCGGTGCAATTAGCTTGATCCTGCTCCGATCGCCTAGCTGCACAGGGATTTCAACGACAAACCTACCGCGCGCAAACAGCGGCTTGGATTGCCAAGCGTCAAAGCCCCATTGCATCATATTCCGTGCTTCATTGATTCGTGCAGCCTGTGTTGGCAACCCTGCAATAACAAGTAAAAGCCGCCGCTTGCCTTGCTGAACTGTGCCGACAAGGCAATAGCCCGCCTCGTCACTATGCCCCGTCTTCATGCCATCGGCGCCTGCTATCGCCCCGAGCAACGGATTGCGGTTCGGCTGAGTCACATTATTCCAAGTGAAGCTTTGCTGGCTAAAATATTGATGAAACAACGCAGGATGATCGGTGACGATCCGGTTGGCCAGCAACGCCAAATCAAGTGCTGTAGAATAGGTGATGCCTTCATCCGGCCAGCCGTTGGCTGTGCCAAAATGGCTGTTTTTCATACCCAATCGTTTGGCCTCGGCAGTCATCCGCTTGGCGAATTCTGCTTCGCTGCCCGCCATGCCCTCGGCAAGCACAACCGCTGCGTCGTTGCCCGAAACCGTCAATATGCCATGAAGCAGGTTTTCGACCGACACCTCGTCGCGCACTTTCAGGAACATGCTGGAGCCTGTGTTATTCCATTTGGTCCAGGTCGCGTCGCGGATCGTAAACGTCTGCTTTGGTTTCAATTTGCCAGCTTTGATTGCTTCAAAAGCGACCCAGGCTGTCATCATTTTCGCCATCGATGCTGTCGGAATCCGGCGATCGGCATCGCGAGCGAATAGTGTCGCGCCGGACGAGAAATCAGCCAGATAGGCAACGGGTGCAGCGCTTTCATAAGCCACAGGCGCAGCGGGTGCGGCGGCCATCAACAGTATCGGTGCAAACATCATCACCGCCTGTTAGCGAGCATCGCAAAGCTGCGCTAGCGAATGTGTCCCGGCCCCTCGCTATTCGCGATACAATCTAGCTTGCGGATAACCCCGTTTTTGCGCGTCAGCCAGCGCGCGCTGCCCCTCTGCTTCCGTCACAAAAGGTCCAAAGCGAACGCGGAATAGCCGACCGTCAGCGCTGGGCATCACCCTTGCGCCCATTTTGCGAGCCAATTCATCGGCGCGCGCGCGCGTGGAAAATGAGGCAAGCTGCACGACATAACCTGCCGCTGCAACCTGCGTCGATACTGGCCTCGATACTGGCTTCGCCGCCGGTTGAGCATTTGGCTTAGAGGCCGAAGCGCCTTCACGAATAAAACGGCCATCGGACGTTGGTTCAGGCTTTGGCTGCATAGGCTTGCCAGCAACAGGCTTAACCGGAACAGGCTTTGGCGACCCGGCAATCGCCGCAGGCCCTGGGACTTTGCCGAGCTTATCGCGCAACACTTTCAACAGCGATTCAGGCGTATCAATACGTGACGATGCTAACTGGCCATTGCGCAACATTGCGCGCTCTTGTTCTGGTGGGTTGATTTTGCGCACCCGAACACCCGATACACCCTGTGCCGTGATGCCCAACTGCTTGGCAGCCCCCTCGGACAGATCGATCAAACGGTCATTTGCAAACGGCCCGCGATCATTGACGCGTGCCAAAATCGTGCGCCCGGTATCCAGCGACGTGACCTCGACATAGCTTGGCATCGGCAAGGTCTTATGTGCAGCGGTGATGGATGCTGGCAGAAAAACTTCGCCATTCGCAGTGTTGCGCCCTTCTAATTCGGCCCCGTACCAGCTGGCATAGCCAACCTCGTCATAGGCCGTTGCATCTGCTGGAGTATAAGTTGTGCTGCCAACCTGATAAGGAGCACCGATGCGAACAGGAAAGTCTGAAACGCCTTTTACGGCCGCTTCCGGCACCGGAGGAAGCTCAGCGAGCTTTCGATCACCGCCACCACAGGAAGCCAAGAATGCGAGTGCTGCGGTGCAGCCTCCGAGTTTAATTATGTATCGCATCAGCCAGCAACCCCACAGAAAGTGCATAAAAATTCGAACAATTATAATCCAGTATCGCGCGATAGTTGCTACCCAGTAAATAGGCAGTTTTGCCATCACCATCCGGTTCTATCAACGTCGCGAGCATATCACCTTGCGGCCAACCCCCCTGAGGCGCGATGCCCAAAGCGCGCCATTCGGACAGCCGCATCCATTTGCTGTGCCGGGCAAAGACCCGCGGACAACGCGGGGCAACTAAGCCGCTTTTGATTGCCGCGCGGTTTAAGTTACCTGGTGTGTTCACCGCAAAACCCCACGGCTCGTCACGCCTCCAACCAGCGTTGAGCAAATAATTGGCAATTGACGTCATGGCGTCAACTTCGCTGTTCCAAATGTCGGCATAGCCGTCGCCGTCTCCGTCGCGCGCCAGTTTCAAATACACCGAAGGCAGAAATTGCGGTTTGCCAAGCGCCCCTGCCCAGCTGCCGGTAATCGCAGATTGCGGAACGCCTTGGTCGATCATCTTAAGCACCGCGACCAGTTCGCCTTCAAACAACGATCGACGGCGACCTTCGAACGCCAGTGACGCTAGCGCATCTGGCGCGTTGAAATTGCCCGTAACGGTACCGTAGTTTGTCTCATGCCCATAAATCGCAAGCATGATTTCTTCTGGAACACCCGTTTGAGCTTCAATCCGCTGAAGCAGCGGACGCAATTCAGCGTATTTAGTCCGTCCACGACCGATACGAGATGCGTCAACATGCTTCACTTTGTACGGGGCAAACATCGGGATCGGCGCATCAGTCGCTCCTTCTGGCTGTTGCCGATCTAGCTCCACTGCGCGGGCGCTGTATTTCAAATTCGGGATCACACGGTTCAGTGTAGAGGCAGTTACGCCTTCCTTTGCTGCCCTAATCCGCACTATTTCCAGATATTCGCGGTAGCCAGCGGGAACCCCATTTGCATCTTGCGCTTGCACAGGTGCAGAACCTGTAAGCGATGACAACGCCATCCCGGCAACGATGATAGGCAACATTACTGCGCGCAATTTACTCACTCAAAATTCCCTCAACGCCATACCTATTTCAGACCTTATCATAACTGTCGCGCACGTCCGTAACGAATTAACCATCCTATCGCGCTTGCCATTCGGTTCGGCGCACCAAAATGAATGATCCTGACTTGCGTGATCTGCATTCAGCGGATAAGCGCCTTTTCGCGGATGGACAGGTGTCCGAGTGGTTTAAGGAACTGGTCTTGAAAACCAGCGAGGGTGTAAGCTCTCCGTGGGTTCGAATCCCACCCTGTCCGCCAA